>JBKPTA010000071.1:0-14440 GCA_046735295.1 Actinomycetota bacterium
CCCCTCGACCTCGTTGAGTTGGCCCTGCGGGCTCGTTGAGTTGGCCCTCCGGGCTCGTTGAGTTGGCCCTCCGGGCTCGTTGAGTTGGCCCTCCGGGCTCGTTGAGTTGGCCCTCCGGGCTGCAGTAGCGGCCCGGAGGGCCGACTCGCCGAAACTCAGGTGCGTCCACGGCGGGGTCGATGATCTGATACCGCCTCGTGACCGCCCTGACCCTGCCGGAGGGCCTGACGGCGCGCGTCCTGACCATGGACGACGCCCGGGCCGTGTACGACGTGGCCGCCGCCCAGGAGCTGCTCGACGTCGGCCGGGTCGAGATCGAGCCCGAGGACATCGTCGCCGACTGGAGCCGGCCGAGCTGGGACGTCGCGACGCACACGATCGGGGTCTTCGACGGCGACCGGATGGTGGCGTACGGCGAGATCACCGGCCACGACCGCGGCGACGCCGCCGTGCATCCCGACTACCGTCGTCGCGGCATCGGCACGGCCATCGCGGGCTGGATGCAGCAGACCGCGAAGAGCCTCGGCGGCCAGGGCTACGGCTCCCCGGTGCCCAGGGGCTCGGCGGGAGACCAGCTGCTGACCAAGCTCGGATACCGGGTCCGCCACACGAGCTGGGTGCTGGCCCTGCCCGACGGCAAGGAGATCGAGCGGCGGGACCTGCCTGACGGCTACGAGATCCGCCACGCCCGGCCGGACGAGTACCCGGCCGTCCACGACGTCATCGAGGACGCGTTCCTCGAGTGGTCGGTCCGGGCCCGCCAGTCGTTCGAGGACTTCGAGTCCTCCGTCATCGGCCGGCCCAACTTCGAGCCGTGGCAGCTCCGGGTCGCCACGGACGCCGACGGGGACGTCGTCGGCGTGGCCCTGGTGATCATGGCCGCAGGCGAGGACGGCCGGGAGGCCTACGTAGACCGGCTCGCCGTCCGCGGGGACCAGCGGCACCGCGGTCTCGCCCAGGCACTCCTCGTCGACGCCTTCGCGCGGGGGCGGGAGCACGGCGCCGTCCGGTCCGCGCTGTCGACCGACTCGCGCACGGGGGCGCTCAGCCTCTACGAGAAGGTCGGCATGGAGGTCGTCGACGTATGGCTGAACCGCGCCATCGGGGTCTGAGGCCCCGACCGGGTCGACCGCCTACGACGTGACGCCCTCGCCAGGTCAGCGTCCGTGCCAGCCGGCCGAGAAGTGGCGGCCGGACCGCCCCTGCCAGTGCCGCCGGTGGTGGATGAACCGCCGGACGAACACGAACCAGACGACCGCGGCGACCAGCAGGAACAACGGGTGGTGGAAGCCCCACCAGATCACGACGACGGCCAGCAGCAGCTTGAACAGGAACGGCACCCGCGGGAACTCCCGCGCGGGGTCGCGCCGCGTCGGCTCCGACGCTGGCCGTGGCTGCGCGCCGACGCGGGGACGCGGCAGGTCGCGGAACGCCGGTGTCAGGTCGGCAGCCGTCCGGGCGGCCCAGATCTGCTCGAGCCGCTCGCTGTGCTCGTCGGCGGTGATGCGCCCCATCGCGAAGTGCTCGCCGAGCTCACGAGCCGCAGCATCGCGCTCCGCGTCGCCGATGCGGAGTCGGTCGTTCACCAGTCCTCCTCCGGGTCGGGCCGGTCTCCCTGGTCGCCGAGATCGTCGACCTCGTCGCCGGGATGGTCGGCCAGGATCTGGTAGAGCGCCCGCCGGGCCTGGACCAGGACGCCGACAGCGGCTCGACGCTGCTCGTCGGTGCCGGTGGTGATGATCTGCCAGACGGCGTTCATCACCCGGCCGAGCTCCGGCTTGAGGCTCGCGAAGTCGAGGCCGCCCTCGTCCTCCGAGCCGCTGGCCGCCCCCTCGGCGAACGGCGCCCAGACTTCGGCCACCTCGTGCTCGTGCTGGTCGAGATACTCACGGCCGGCGTCGGACAGCCGGAGGGTACGCCGGCCCCGGTCGTCGTCCCCCTCGACCAGCCCCTCGTCCTCGAGCTGGGAGATGGTCGGGTAGACCGACCCTGGACTCGGTCGCCACGCCCCGCCGGTGCGGTCGGCGATCTCCTGGATCACCTGGTAGCCGTTGAGCGGACCGTCCGCGAGCACGGCCAGGATCCCGACCCGGACGTCGCCGCGGCGAGCGCGGGGCGCGCGAGCGCGCTCCTGCGACGCCAGGCCGAAGAGGCCGACCAGCCACGGCGGCGGGCCCGAGCGGCGGTTCGGCGGGCCCCACTGCCCGCCTCCCCACGGCCCGCTCCAGTCGCCGCCACGACGACTTCCGTGCCCTCCGCCCCAGCTGCCGTGACCGCCGCGTCCGTGCTGCTGGAACAGGGACTCGAAGTCGCGTCCCCAGTCACGTCCCATCTCCTGCTCCTCGCTCTGTCTGGTAGAGAAGTCACCGCTCCCGACCGCTGGCGATGTCGCACCGAACGCTCGCGATATATCGCGACAGTACGCGAGGATTCGCGTCCGGACAAGCCCCTTCTCGACCGAGCCGGGAGGGCTCAACCGGTGTTGCGCATCCCGGCCGCGATGCCGTTGACCGTCAGCAGCAGAGCCCGCTCGAGATGCGGGTCGTCCTCCCCCCGACGGACCCGGCCCAGCAGCTCGAGCTGCAGGTGGTGCAGTGGCTGGAGGTAGTTGTCCCGGATCTCCAACGTCGTGCGCAGTGTGGGCTCGCGGTCCAGCAACGCCTGATCGCCGGTGACGCCCAGTAGCCGGTCGACGGTCAGGTCGTACTCCTCCCGGATCTCGTCGAGCAGCGGCCGCAGCTCCGGCGGCGCGAGGGCGGCGTACCGCGCAGCGATGCCGAGGTCGGTCTTGACCAGCGTCATCGAGACGTTGCCGAGGAAAGTGCGGAAGAACGGCCACGCGGCGTACATCTCTTGCAGGACGTCGCGGTCCTCCACGGCGGCGAGCCCCGTTCCCACTCCGAACCATCCGGGCACGATCTGGCGCGACTGCGTCCACCCGAAGACCCAGGGGATCGCGCGCAGATCCTCGATGCCGGAATCCGCCCCGGGACGTCGAGCCGGGCGCGAGCCGATGTGGAGGGCGCCGAGCAGGTCGACCGGTGTCGCGGTGAGGAAGTACGCCGCGAGGCCCGGGTGCTCCACCAGGGCCCGGTACCGGGTGTGCGCGGCCTCGGAGACGCGGTCCATCGTGGCGTCCCAGCGCGCGGCCTGCTCCGGCGTACGCCGGTCGGTGCGGTGGAGCACGCTGGCCTCGACGGTGGCAGCGAGAGCGAGCTCGAGGTTCTGCCGGGCAAGGCTGGGCAGGGCGTACTTGTCACTGATCACCTCGCCCTGCTCGGTGATCTTGACCTCGCCGTCCACGGTGCCGGAGGGCAGCGCCATGATCGCGTCGTACGTCGGGCCGCCGCCGCGCCCGACCGAGCCGCCGCGGCCGTGGAAGAACCGCAGGCGTACGCCGTGCCGCCGGGCGACGTCGCGGGCCTTCCGCTGAGCCAGCTGGATCTGCCACTGCGACGTGGTGATCCCCCCGGCCTTGTTGGAGTCGGAGTACCCGAGCATCAGCTCCTGCACGTCTCCTCGCAGCCGGACGAGCTCGCGATACGACGGGTCGGCGAGCAGCGACTCGAGAACGATCTGCGCGCGCTCGAGCTCCTCGACGGTCTCCAGCAACGGGACGAACCCGATCCGGGCGACTCCCGACGGCAGGTCCACCAGTCCGGCCTCACGAGCCAGCAGGACCGCGGCGAGGACGTCGTCGGCGTCGCGCGTCATCGAGACGATGTAGCTCTCCACCACCCGCGGACCGAGCTCGTCCAGAGCCCAGGAGATCGCCCGGAACGTGTCGACGGTCACCGTGCCGTCCTCGTCCAGGGGAAGCGGGCTGCGCGCCAACGGTCGGCGTCCAGCGAGCTCCTCGCTGAGCACCTTGGCGCGGGTCGGCCGGTCGAGCTCGGCGTACGGCGTCCCCAGCTCTCCCACCCGGTCGACGAGTTGACCGACGGCGTGGTGGTGCTTCGCGGCGTGCTCGCGCACGTCGAGGGTGGCGAGGGTCAGCCCGGTGGCGGCGACCGTGCGGACCAGGCGCTCCACCTCTCCGGACGAGACCACCGGCCCCTGGTGGTCGCGTACCGACCGGTGCAGCAGGAGCAGGTCGTCGAGCAGCTCGCTGTCGTCGGCATAGTCGCGGCCCGGAACGTGTCTGCCGCCCCCGACAAGGCGCTCAGCGGTGAGCCTGAGCCGGACGTCGACACAGGTGAGGAACAGCCGGTACGGCTCCTCCGCGTTCAGTCGCCGGTAGCGCGGCTCGACCTCGGGGAGCTCGGGCACCCTCTGCTCGAGGCGCTCGAGCAGGTCGGGGGAGACCGCGCCGATCCGCCTGCTCACCGACAGGTCGCGGCGCAGGTGGTCGACGAGGGTGCGGAGCAGGCGGATGCCGTGCACGGCCTGGAGGACGAGCACCTCGCGGGTGGTCGCGGGCGTGACGCTGGGGTTGCCGTCCCGATCACCGCCGACCCAGCTGCCGAACCGCAGCGGCCGCACCTCGGGCGGGAGCTCGACGCCGAGCGGGGCGAGCCGGTCGCGCAGCTCCTCGAGCACGTCGGGCAGCGCGCCGGCCGAGAGACCCTCGAGGTAGTAGACGACGTTCCGCGCCTCGTCGTCGGGCTCGGGCCGCTCGGCTCGGATCTCGTCGGTGAGCCAGAGCAGCTCGACGGCCTCCGCGAGCCGGCGGGTCCGACGTGGGCTCTCCGGCTCCTCGAGCAGTGACGCCACCCGGCGCAGCTTGTCGATCGTCGAACGCCGTGCGACCTCTGTCGGATGAGCCGTGAAGACCGGTCGCAGCGCGACGTGCTCGAGGATCTCGGCGACCTCGTCGGCGTCGACGGCCGCGTCGGCGATCCGAGCCACCGCCTGCTCGATCCACCCCCCTTCCCGGGCCCTGGCCTGCATCGACGCCCGGCCGCGGTGGAGCTGCTCGGTGATGTTGGCGAGGTGGAAGTACGCCGTGAACGCGCGGACCAAGCGCGTGATCGTGTCCAGGTCGAAGTCGGGGAGCTGGTCGAGCCGGTCCTCCTTGGCGTGCGCCCGGACCTCCTCCACCAGGGCGAGCAGCTCGGGGCCCTCGACCCTGGCCAGGGTGTCGCCGAGGATGGACGTCACGCGCCGGATGTCGCGACGCAGCTCTCGGTCGGGCGACGTGTCGGCTGACGCGTCCGGTGTGGTGGGTTGCTCCACGGGCATGCCCCCATGGTCACCGACCCGAACGGCTGGAAGGGATCGGCGTTCCACGGGCTGAGCGTGGGCCCCTGCCAGTCCGGTCCAGCCATACCCCTCCCCGGTACAGTGACGATATGGATCATCCCGGATACGTCAGTGACAAGGACGACGTCCTCAAACGACTCCGTCGCATCGAGGGACAGGCACGGGGGCTTCAACGGATGGTCGAGGAGGAGCAGTACTGCATCGACATCCTTACCCAGGTCTCGGCGACGACGAAGGCGCTGCAGGCCGTCGCACTGCGCCTCCTCGACGACCACCTCGCCCACTGTGTCCGCGACGCCGTCGCTGCCGACGACGGCGCCGACGAGAAGCTCAGTGAGGCGTCGGCGGCGATCGCCCGCCTGGTCCGGTCCTGAGGCGCTGCCCCGGCCACGGCCCGCCCCGGTCGACGTCATGGTCCCGCCCGGTTGGGCGGGGGCCCGGTGACAGGCAGGATGGGTACCTCAGACACCCGGGAGGTGCCATGACCGAGAAGCCGGAGCAGCCGCCCACGGAGGGCTCGTCGGGCCGTCCGCCGATGGCCGAGCAGATCCGCGCCAAGATGGACGAGTACGACGTCGAACGACACCTCAACGACCTCGCCTCGACGCTCGAGCAGGCCGTGCGTACGGGGGTGGCGAAGGCAGGAGAGTTCGCCCACGAGCACCGCGGAGACATCGAGCGGCTCATCGACAAGGCCGCGAGCGCGGTGGACCGTCGTACCGAGGGCAGGCACGCTGACCGGATCCAGCAGGTGCGGGGCTCGCTCGAGCGCGGCGTCGAGAAGATCGCCGACCAGCGCGGCGACGGTACCGACGAGACCGGGACCGCCGGGCCCGACGTACCCCCGAGCAACGGGTGACCCGGTGGCGCTGAGACGCTCGGGCAACAGCGACCGTCTGCCCGTGCCCACCCCGCGCGGCGACGAGGGCGTGGTGGGCCACCTGATCCAGCTCCTGCTCGACGCCGGCATCGACGGGCTCGGCCCGCTGAAGTCGGCGCGGGAGCTGGTCGACGCTGCCCGACGTGAGACCCGCACCCCCGAAGGTGCGGTGAAGAAGATCATCCGCTCACACGTCGTCAAGGGCGGCATCGGTGGCTTCGTCACCGGCGTCGGGGGCTTCGTGACGATGCCGGTGGCGCTGCCGGCGAACGTCGCGGAGTTCTACATCGGCGCGACCAGGATGGTGGCCGCCATCGCCACGCTGCGCGGCTACGACGTGGACGACCCGCAGGTGCGGAGTGCGGTGCTGCTGACCCTGATCGGCTCCGAAGCGGACGAGGTGCTGGCGAGGGCCGGGCTCACCGGAGGCAGCGGCAAGGTGCTCGGGCTGGTCGGGCAGCAGCTCCCACCGGCGGCCCTGCTGATGCTGAACAAGGCCATCGGCTTCCGGCTGCTCCGCGGCGTCGGGGAGAAGGCGTTCGCCAGGCTGGGCCGCGGCGTTCCGCTCGCCGGCGGCGTCGTCGGGGGCGGGATCGACGTCTGGATGATGAAGCGCATCGCCGACCACGCGACGAAGGAGTTCCCGCCCGTTGCTGGCGACCCTGGGGTCATCCGCTCCAGCGCGTACTAGCGAGGCGGCGCCAAGCGACCGGGGGGGCCGTCCGGTACGCCGGCCGGGCCTGCGTGCACCCGGACAGAAGTCGGTCGACAGCACGCGCTCTGTTCGATGGAGTGCTGGTATGACCCGCTTGCACGACGACGAGCTCGACGTCGACGAGGCGCTGGTACGTCGGCTGCTCGGCACCGTCTCGCCGGCGTACGACGACCTGCCGCTGCGGCGCTTCGAGGCGTCGGGCTCGACCAACGCGCTGTTCCGGCTCGGCGACGACCTGCTGGTGCGGGTGCCGCGCCAGCCCGGCGGTACGGAGACGATCGAGAAGGAGCAGCGCTGGCTCCCCTCGCTCGCGCCGCAGCTTCCCGTGCGGGTGCCCGAGGTCGCCGTGGTGGGGGAACCGGGCTTCGGCTACCCCGAGAAGTGGTCGGTGGTCGGCTTCCTGCCCGGCGACCGGCCCGTCGTACCGCGGCCGGGGGAGGCCCCGCGGCACGAGCTGGCCCAAGACCTCGCTGCCGTCGTCGCCGTCTTGCGCGCGCTCGCCGTCCCCGACGAGGCACGGAACGACCCGGCCCTCGCGTCGTACCGCGGCCGCCCGCTCGCGACCATGGACGACGCGATGCGGGAGCACCTTCGTGACTCCCGCTGTCTCGTCGGTCATCCCGAGCTGGAGATCGACCTCGACGTCGTCGAGTCCGCGTGGGAGCAGACGATGCGGATGCCGGAGGCGCACCGGGTCGTGGAGCCGCGGTGGTACCACGGCGACCTCAACGCCGAGAACCTGCTCGTCCGCGACGGGCGGCTCGTCTCCGTGCTCGACTTCGGGGGCCTGGCGGTCGGCGACCCGACCATCGACCTCGTCGTCGCCTGGGAAGTGCTCGACCCGGCCGCGCGAACGACGTTCCGTGCCGCGCTCGCCGTCGATCCGGCCAGCTGGCGACTGGCCCGCGGCTGGGTCCTGGCCCTGGCGGTGATGGGACTTCCCTACTACTGGGAGACCATGCGCGAGCGTTGTCTGCGTGGTCTGTACGCCGGGCGCGAGGCACTCGCCGACGTGCTCGCGGAGGGGCCCGCGGATGCGTGCATGAGCTGACGGCACCCATCCGTGGCCCTCGACCGCGGCCACGCGGAGAATCAACGGGAGTTCGACCACACGAGCAGGGTGAACAGGACCGTGAAGACCGTCAGGATGCCGATGGCCCAGTGGAAGAAGCCGAACGCACGCCGACGGAGTCTGAGCTCCCGCTCGACATCACCCGCCCGCTTCGCCTGGAGGATCCGAACCGCGAGCACGAGCCGGTAGGCGACGTAGCCACCACCGATGAGGATGACCCCCGCCCGCCACAGCATGCCGGGAGCATGGCACGCCGAACCTCGACCTATCGGAGACCCGCTGGTCGAGGAGGTCGCGCCGACTCCCGCTGGTTGAGGAGCTGGCTCTGCGACCGTCTCGAATCGCCAGGGCGCCTTCCTCCACCACCGGAACCGTCCAGGGGGAGCACCACTGGGACGGAGAGGTCAGCTCGCCACGAGCTCGTCGAACATGCGGTCGGTCGCGCCGACACCGATCGAGAGGTGCCCCTCGCCACGCTCCAGATGAGCCACGACCCCGGGAACGTGCTCGGCGAGCCACGCCCCGTGCGTGAAGGGGACCATCAGGTCCTCGCTGCCCTGCCACACGTACGTCGGGACCGCGATGTCGGCGAGCTCGAAGCCCCACGGCCGGGTGAAGGCGAGGTCGTCATCGAGCCACCCGTCGACGCTCCTGGCCAGCCCTTGCCGGAACTCCGCGGCCAGCCACTCCGCCAGCTCGCCGGTCAGGGAAGCCTCATCCACAGGCGGAACCAGCCCGCCGAGCGACGCCGCGACCTCCTCCGCGGTCATCGCCGCCAGCTCGGGCTGCAGTGCCTCGAGGTAGGGCCGGAGTGCGTCCTCACCGCGGACGGCCGCGCCGAACTCCTCGACGTTCTCCGGCCCCATCCCGGCCATGAAGTCCAGCCCGTCCGCCCGGTACGGCGCGGCACCGGCGATCACCAGGACGCCCCGGACCCGATCCGGCAGCAGGGCGCCGCAGGCCAGGGCATGAGGACCCCCGCCGGACCAGCCCAAGGTCAGGCAGGCCTCGACGCCCAGGTGGTCGAGAACAGCGGCAGTGTCGGCGACGACGTCGGCCACCGTCCGTCCGGGGTCGCGCGACGAGGCGCCGTACCCTGCGCGGGAGGTGGTCACGAACCGGTGGCCGCGCTCGGCCGCCGCGCGCACGTGCCGCGGGAACGGCGCGGACGCGCCGGGAGTTCCGTGGTGGGAGACGATGACCGGCCCCTCGGCGGGCCCGCTCACCTCCAGCTCCAGCTCGCGTCCGTCGGGAAGGGTGATCGTGCGCATGCGTCGTCCTGGCTGCGAGGTCAGAAGTCGCGGCGTCCGCGGAGGGACTCCCCGCGCTCGCCCATGGTCTGTTCGTAGATCGCGACCCGTTGCGGGCCGGGGTTGCGCAGCTCCGCACCGTCACCGAAGGGGAACTGGAACTGGTCATCCACCTCGACGCCGCGTTCGCGCAGGGAGGCCGTCGCCGCGACCAGGTCGGCCACCCGGTACAGCAGCACGGGCCGGTCACCCTCGAGGTGCTCGGCGAACAGCACGGCCGGGCCGTCTCCGGGCTCGACGCAGGCCACCCTGGTCCCGAACCGCTCGACCGCGAAGACGACGGGGGCACCGATCCGCTCGGTCCAGTGCGCCAGGTCTGCCGCGGCGTCGTCGCTCGGGCAGTAGACGAAGTCCAGGGACCTGAGAACCGGGTCCGTCACCGCGCGGGTCCGTCCACGTTGAACGTCGGATCCCCCGTTCCGCAGCGGACGATCACAGCCCGGCCCGGCTCGTCGGAAGGGTTCGACTCGCGGTGGATCGCGCCGGCGGGCACGCGCAGGAAGTCGCCCGGCCCGGCCTCGACCACGTCCAGGCCCCCTGGCCCGGACTCCATCCGCATGGTGCCGCTGACGACGTACAGGGTCGTCTCGTAGTCGCCGTGGTGGTGCCAGCCCGACGTGGCGTGAGCCTCGGTGTCGACGGTGCCGGTCCACATCCCCTCACCGTGCATCGCCAGCCGGCGGCGCATGCCCGGGGTGGGATCGGAGGCCGTCAGCTCACCGTCGACGACCAGCGAGCAGGGTTGGGCGGGGTCTCGGCTCACGTCGCTCAGGCTAGACCCGACGACGACCGACCTAGGCTGGAGGCATGCACGAGGACGCCGGCCAGGTGCTCGCCGAGCGGGAGGCCGAGCTCGAGGAGCAGCTGGCCGAGCTCACGAAGCCGCCGGGCGAGCTCGGGACGATCTCGTTCGGCAAGCGGGTCGGAGAAGGCACGTCCATGGCGGTGGACCGGCTGGCTGCGGTGTCCGCGCAGGAGCACCTGCTCGCGATGCTGGACGAGGTCCGTCGCGCGCAACGCCGTCTCGCGGACGGGACGTACGGCACCTGCGAGGTGTGTGGCGAACCCATTCCCGACCGCCGCCTCGAGGCACGACCGTGGGCGAACCGCTGCGTCCCGCATTCGTGATCCGCGATCAGCGCGGGTCCGCTGCCCGCTAGGCTGAGCCCTAGGAGTGCCGGGAAGTCTGGTCGGCGAGCCCGTCGCCGACTCCGGAGGCCCGATGCACGACGTGATCCCCTTCGCAACGGTCGTGGTCGTCGCGTCTGTCGCGCTACTGCTCGCCGTGGGGTCGAGCCGGATCACCGCCGTCACCCAGATCCCGAGTCCGGCACTGTTCATGGTCGTCGCCTCGATCGCGGCCGACGTCTTCCCCGGTCTCGGAGGGCTCGGTATCGAGGCCGACCAGCGCATCGTGACCGTGGCCCTGGTCGTCATCCTGTTCGACGGTGGCATGCACATCGGCCTGTCCCGCTTCCGTCCGGTGGCGGGTGCGGTGCTGTGGCTCGGAGTGGCGGGCACCTTCGCGACGGCGGCCGGGCTGGCCGCCGCCGCGCACTACGCGTTCGGCTTCGACTGGCGGCCGGCGCTCCTGCTCGGGACGGCGCTCGCACCGACCGACCCGGCCACCGTCTTCTCCGTGCTCGGACGGCGCGAGGTCACCGGACGCTCGGGAACGCTGCTCGAGGGAGAGGCGGGAGCGAACGACCCGGTGGGGATCGCCCTGATGATCGCGATCCTCGGCACGACGGGCGGTGGCTTCGATGCCGTCGCCCACGGCGCCTTCGAGTTCGTGCTGCAGCTGCTGGTCGGCGTGGCCTTCGGCGTGGCCGGCGGGCACACCCTGCGCTGGCTGCTGCGTCACCTGCCGATGCCGAACGAGGCGCTCTACCCGTTGCGGACGGTGGCCTTCGCGCTCCTGCTGTACGGCGTCACGACGGCGGCCCACGGTTCCGGGTTCCTGGCCGTGCTGCTCGCGGGCATCCTGGTCGGTGACACCCGCGCTCCGTACAAGCGGGAGATCGAGCACTTCGCCGCGGGGCTCGCGAGTCTCGCCGAGATCGTGGCGTTCACCCTGCTCGGTCTCTCCATCCCGATCTCGTCGGCGTTCGACCACTCCGGGACCGCCGTCGGGCTCGCCGCGCTGCTGGTCCTGGTCGTCCGGCCGGTGCTGGTCGGGTTGGTGCTGGTACCCGTGCGCCTGCGACGCGGGGAACGGGCGTTCGTGCTCTGGGCGGGGCTCAAGGGCGTCGTCCCGATCCTGCTCGGGACCTACGTCGTGGCCGAGGGGGTCGAGGACGCCCACCGCCTGTACGCCGTGATCTTCGTCGTCGTCCTGGTCTCCGTCATGGTGCAGGGCGGGCTCGTGCCGACCCTCGCGCGGCACTGGCACGTGCCGATGCGCGTCGTCGAACCCGAGCCATGGGCCATGGGCATGCGCTTCCGTGACCAGCCCGAGGGGCTGCACCGCTACATCGTGGAGCGCGGCTCTCCTGCCGACGGCGCGACGCTGCGCGACCTGCCGATGGACGAGGACGTCTGGGTGAGCATCGTCAGCCGGGGCGGCCGGATGGTCCAGGTCAGGGGCGGGACGACCCTGGCGGCCGGTGACGAGGTGCTGGCCCTCGCCTCCGACGGCGCGCTCGCCGCCGGCCTGTTCCAGTCACCGGTCTGACCGCGTCCACGCTCCGTGGACGCTCAGGTGCGAGCGGCTGCCTCGAGGACGGCTCGAGCGGTGTCGTCGACGCGGCTGTACTGCGGCCAGTGCCCCGAGTGCAGGTCCACCCACTCGACGTTGCGCAGCCGGGCGATCTCCTCGGTACCCGACTCGCCGGCGTCGGTCCAGGCACGCAGCTGCTCGGTGTCGTACTCCGCGGTGACCATCGTGACCGGCAGGTCGTGCAATGCCTCTTGTCCGAACGCGAGCCCGTCGGTGACGGCGCGCAGCGGTGACGGCACCGAGCCTTCACGGATGCGCGCCCGGAGGTCGGCGTCGAGGTCGGCCACCATCTCGTCGTCGAAGAAGTCCCACTCCGGAAGAGGCACCTCGTCGCCCTGGGCCGGGAACATCGACTCCGACTGCTCGGGGATGCCGGGCTCGCTGGCCAGGAACACGACACCCGCCACCCGGTCGAGCCGCGCGTCTGCGGCGGCCCAGGCGAGCACGCCACCCATGGAGTGACCGACCAGCAGGACCTTCCCCTCACCCGCAACGGCATCGATGGCGCCGACCACCGCGTCGACGTGGTCCTGCCGGGTCACCCCGGATCTGTCCGCATCGACCGACTCCATGCCGGGAAGGGTCAACGCGTGCGTCGTATGGCCGTCCTTCTCGAGCCGTGGGACGACGTCGTCCCACGATCGTGCGGTCAGCCAGAGGCCCGGGACCAGGATGATGTCCATGCTCCCCGACCGTAGGCGACCCCGCCGACAGTCGGCCTGCCGGGGTCGGCCATCTCCAGTGGATCCTCAGGCGGGCGACCGGTGTGTCTCCGTGCCGCGGGGAAGGTGGCGGACGGCGGGGACGGCAAGGACCAGCAGGGCGGCGCCGATGCCGAGGACCGTCATCACCAGCAAGGTGGGATAGACACCGAGGAGGGCCGCCGAGGCGCCGACGAGGACATTGCCGAGCGGGATCATCCCGGTGCTCGACAGGTAGTCGTAGCTGGACACTCGTGACAGCGAGCCCGGCGGGATGTGCTCACCGAGCGAGGTCTCCCAGAGCGTGAAGGTCCCGGTCACGCACACGCCGGTCAGCAGCTCGAGCAGGCCCATCCCCCAGACCGGCAGGTGGCTGCCGATGATCGCCGCCTGGCACGAGGCACCGACGAGCATCAAGGCCCCGACGCGCAGTGCGTACGCCGGTCGCCACACAAGGAGCAGCAAGTCGCCGAGGATGTTGCCGACGCCGAAGAGGGCGGTGATCACCGCCCACGACCGGGCGCCGTCGTAGTGGTCGGCCATCAGCACCGGCCCCACCACGAAGATCGCCGGCAGCACCACCGCGTGGTAGACGGCGAACCCGCCGAGGTAGCCGAGGACCCACGTGCGCGAGCGCACCTCACGCCAACCCTCGCGCAGCGAGGTCCTGAACGACGCGTGCGGCTGCTCCTCCGCCGCCACGACTCGGTCGACCATCGCCGGGCGCAGGGGCACGAGGAGCACGACCGAGACCAGGAACGTCGCCGCGTCGAAGACCAGGGCTGCGCCGGGCCCGCCGGCGTACCCGACCAGTACGCCTGCGACGACCGGGCCTGCCACGTTCGCCAGGGAGAACGTCAGCCCTCGCAGGGCGTTGGCCGGCTGCAGGTTGCCGGGCGTGACGGTCGTCGGCAGCAGCCCGCTGAACGCCGGGGCGAAGAAGGCGTCTGCGGACCCGAACACGGCGGCCAGCACCGCGAGGTGGACCACCTCGGCGTTCCCCGAGAGCAGCAGTACCGCGGCCAGCGTCTGCGTCGCCAGGCGTACGACGTCCGAGCTGATCAGGATCCGCTTCCGGTCCCATCGGTCCGCCCACACGCCGGCCGGTACGGCCAGCAGCACGAAGGGCAGGAACTGCGCCGTCGAGGTCAGCGCCACGTCGCCGACGTCGCCGCCGACCGACAGCACTGCGAACGGCAGCGCCACGCTGGTGACCCGGTCGCCGAGGACGCTGAGCACCTGGCTGCCCAGGAGCAGGCGGTACTGGGGCTCCTCCCGCAGCACGGCCGGGACCAGACGTCGCACGGGCCGTCAGCATCACCGAAGCCGATCGGTTTGTCGCCCGCATTCTCGGCTGCCGGACGCGGTCGGCCGTAAGCCCGGCCCCACCTACCGGTGTCCCCGAGGCAGGTCCCAGCGTGCGCTCGATGGGCTCGGGGCCACGGCTCGGTGGCCGGGATCCGCGGGAAGACCGGTTCCGGCGCCCCCACGCCCGCGAGAGGGAGATCAGCCGCGACGATCCCGTCCCGGCCGGCTGACCGGGCCCATCGGGCCCGCCCCGTGGGGGCGGGCCCGATGTCGGTCAAGGGCTGAGGTCCGGTCTCAGCCCCACTTACGTCGCGCACCGCGGGCCGGGCCGGAGAACGGCCGACGACGGGCGACGCGTCGCGGGAGTCATGGTCCGATACGCCACCCCACGTCGTACCGGGAACGCCGGAAGCTTTGCCCGCGATCGGCCGACGGGTGCCGGTATTGGTGCTCGCGTCGCCGACGAGGTCCTCCGGCTCCTGTGCGACGGGGCCGCGGTCGCGGGCGGCCGCCTGCGGGGCGGCGTGCCTCGT
>JBKPTA010000072.1:0-12888 GCA_046735295.1 Actinomycetota bacterium
ACTAGCAAACAATCACCAGAATCACTGTCCGTCAACTCAAAAAAACCAACCACCCAACCCCAAAAGGCCAGGCGGACGGAGGTTCAACATACAAACCAAATCATCGACAAACACACTGTTGAGTTCTCAAAAATCAGACGCACACCAGATCGGCCTCATCGAGACGTACTCGGGGGCAACCTTCGAAAACTTACCGGTCCGTGCCCGAGGGCGTCAAATCAGATCGGCTCGCCGCGTTGCGCGCGATGGCCCGGTTCGGCAAGGGTCGCGCCGCAACGGGGGCCCAGGCTACCCAGGCTCGGCGCAGAGCCCAAGCCCGCGCTCAGCGGGTTCTCTGCGGAACCTCCACCTGGTACCGGAGGAAGGCCGGCGAGGCCTTCGCGCACCCTGCCACCAGCACCACCACGAGCAGGCCGCCGACGCCGGCAGCCAGCGCCGTCCCCACCAGGGACGCCGCTCCGCCGTGGACGACGTCGGCGATCCTCGGACCCCCGGCGACCACCACGATGAAGACCCCTTGGAGCCGTCCGCGGACCGCGTCCGCGCCGGCGCTCTGCAGCATGCTGTTGCGGAAGGCCGACGACGCCATGTCCGCTGCCCCACCGATCACCAGCATCAGCACGGCCACGAGCAGCAGGGTGCCGCGATCGTGGGGAGCCACGCCGACAGCGCCGCCGAACCCGGCCATGGCCACGCCCCAGACCACGATCGCGCCCAGCACGGCCCGGCCCTGCCGGCGTACTCGCGAGACCCAGCCGCTCAGGATCCCGCCCAGCACGGCGCCGGCCGGGATGCCCGCGAAGAGCAGGGCGAAGGCGAGGCCCCCGTCGGTCGGTCCTCCGAAGCTCTGATGTGCCACCTGGGGGAAGAGCGCACGCGGCATCCCGAACACCATGGCGACGACGTCGACGACGAAGCTCATCAGCAGGACCTGGTGCCCGCGCAGGTAGGTGAATCCGTCCAAAACAGCCCGGAGACCGGGAGCACCGGCAGGAGCGCCCTCGATCGGCAGCGCGGGGAGCCGGATGACGGCCCAGAGCGTCGCGAACAGCGTGCAGGTGTCGACGGCGTACAGCACCGAGAAGCCGAGCACCGGGATCAGGGCACCCCCGACCAGCGGGCCGGCGATCGCTCCTGCCTGCATCACCGTCATGTTCAGGGCGTTCGCGGCCGGGAGCTGGTGGGCCGGCAGCAGACGCGGCAGCACCGCGCTCCGGGTCGGCTGGTTGATGGCGAAGAACGCCTGTTGCACGGCGAACAGGGACAGGAGGAGCCACACGTCGTCGGCTCCCACAGCCGCCTGGGCCCAGAACGCCCCGCTGGAGAGGATCAACCCGAGCGTGGTGACGCGAAGGATCGAGCGCCGGTCGAGGACGTCGGCCAGAGCCCCGCCCCAGAGGCCGAAGACCACCAGCGGGACCAGTCCGAAGACACCGGTGAGGCCGACGTACGCCGACGAGCCGGTGATCGCATAGATCTGCGCCGGCACCGCGACCACCGTCAGCTGCGCACCGACGACGGTGACGATGTTCGCGGACCAGAGCCGGCGGAACGAGGGGGTGGACAGCGGAGTCGTGTCCGCCAGCAGTCCTCTGACCCCCACCCGCGCGACCCTACGGCTCGGTCCGTCGCCGCGCTGCGGGCCGGTAGACGCTGACCGTCGGCTCGCCCGGGAGGTAGAAGCGCCAGGGCCGGTCGGCCGCCCCGCGCAGACCGACCCGGGGCCCGGTCCGCACCTCGGTGGCCGCCTCCGCCGGCTCGAGGGTGAGCGGAGGTCGGGTGAGGTCGTGCCCGTTCTCGTCACGCCCGATGCCGAGCGCCTGGCAGAGCCGTGCGGGACCGCGGGCCAGATCGCGGTCGGACCGGGCCGACGCACGCCGCGCACGAGCGGTGTCGATCCCCTCGACGATCTCCCCCGCTCGCAGCAGGACGGCGGCAGCGCGGCCCGGTGGCCCGCACACGACGTTCGCGCACCAGTGCATGCCGTAGGCGAAGTACACGTAGAGGTGGCCGGCCGGTCCGAACATCACCGCGTTGCGCCGGGTCGGTCCGCGGTAGGCGTGGGAGCCCGGGTCGTCCGGGCCGTCGTACGCCTCGACCTCGGTGAGCCGGCAGACCACGTCGCCGCTCCGGAGCAGACCACCGAGCAGCAGCGGCGCCACCTCGAGCACCGGGCGGTGGAGCAGCACGCGGAGCTCAGCCGAGCTCGGCACGGGCATCCTCGGCGCGGGCCGTGAGCTCGGCCAGCTGCTCCCCGACGCGATCGGGGGCGGTGCCGCCTCGGCCGCTGCGGGAGGCCACGGAGCCCTCGACGCTGAGCACGCTCCGCACGTCCGGGGTGAGGTACGCCGACACCTCGGCGAGCTGCTCGTCGGAGAGGTCCGGCAGGTCGCAGTCGAGATCCTCGCACCGGCGTACCGCGGCGCCGGCGATCTCGTGCGCCTGCCGGAACGGCACGCCGGCCCGGACCAGCCACTCCGCCACGTCTGTCGCGAGCGAGAACCCCTGGGGCGCGAGCGCGGCGAGGCGATCGGTGTCGAAGGTCAACGTGGCCACCATCCCGGTGAATGCCGGCAGCACGACGAGCAGGGTGTCGATCGAGTCGAAGGCCGGCTCCTTGTCCTCCTGGAGGTCGCGGTTGTAGGCGAGGGGCAACCCCTTGAGGGTCGCGAGCAGCCCCGACAGGTTGCCGATCAGCCGACCGCTCTTGCCGCGCGCGAGCTCCGCGACGTCGGGGTTCCTCTTCTGCGGCATGATGCTCGACCCGGTGGCATACCTGTCGTCGAGCCGCACGAACCCGAACTCCGCCGTCGTCCAGATCACGACCTCCTCGGCCAGCCGGCTGAGGTCGACGCCCACCATCGCGGTCACGAAGCACAGCTCCGCGACGAAGTCGCGAGCGGCGGTCCCGTCGATCGAGTTGGCGCTGGAGTCGGAGAACCCGAGCTCATGGGCGACCTCCCGAGGGTCGAGACCGAGGCTCGAGCCGGCCAGGGCTCCCGAACCGTACGGCGAGTCGCCGGCCACCCGGGCGTCCCAGTCGCGCAGGCGGTCGACGTCGCGGAGCAGCGGCCACGCGTGGGCGAGCAGGTGGTGCGAGAGGAGCACGGGCTGGGCGTGCTGGAGGTGGGTCCGACCCGGCATCACGGCACCGAGGTGGTCGTGCGCCTGGCGTGAGAGCGCATCGACGAGGTCGAGGACCAGCGCGGCGAGGAGCCGCGCCTGGTCGCGGAGGTAGGCCTTGAGGAGCGTCGCCACCTGGTCGTTGCGGCTGCGGCCGCCGCGGAGCCGACCACCCACCTCGAGCCCGACGCGCTCGATGAGGAGGCGCTCGAGCGCCCCGTGGACGTCCTCGTCGGAGGCGCTCGGGTGCAGCGACCCCGCGTCGTACTCCTCGCGGAGAGCGGCCAGGCCCTCGACCAGGGCGTCGTGGTCGGCGTCGGTGAGGAGGCCTCCGCGGTGCAAGGCGTGGGCATGTGCGACCGACCCAGCGAGGTCGTAGGGCACGAGACGCCAGTCGACGTGCGTCGAGCGTGACAGCGCCTCGAGCTCGGGTGAAGGCGCACCGGCGAAGCGCGCGCCCCAGAGCTTGCCCTCGCCTGTGCTCATCGAGGCCCCCCGAGGACCACGAGGACGGCCGGCCACCCGAGCAGCAGGTCGTCGCCCTGGTCGACCCGGTACACCCGGACGTTCGCGCGCGGGATCGGCTCGGTCACGTCCTCTTCCTATCAGTCACGGCCGCCGCCGGGTCGCCCCGATGCCGCTCGGCGTGGTCTTCGCACACATGCGCACCGGCTCAGTCGGTGCCGGCCTCCATGGCGGCGTTGTCGAGAGCCTCGTCCTCCGTGCTCCCCTCGAGGGCCGGGTTGGCCGCGATCCGGCGGGCCCCGCCGGAGGGCAGGTCGCCGAGGAGGATGCCGTGCTCCACGAGCACGGTCCCCTGGTCGAGCGGCTGCTCGGCGTACAGCTCCAGCTTGGAGCGCGAGTCGGCGATGTCGAGGTTGCGGAGCGTGAGCTGGCCGATCCGGTCGCGCGGTCCGAACGCGGCGTTCTCGACGCGCTCCATCGAGAGCTTGTCGGGGTGGTAGGAGAACGCCGGCCCGTCCGTGCGCAGGATCGTGTAGTCCTCGCCGCGGCGTAGTCGCACAGTGACCTCGCCGGTCACCACCGAGCCGACCCAGCGTTGCAGCGACTCGCGCAGCATCAGGGCCTGGGGGTCCAGCCACCGCCCCTCGTACAGGAGCCGGCCGAGCCGCCGCCCCTCCGCGTGGTAGCTGGCCAGCGTGTCCTCGTTGTGGATGGCGTTCAACAGGCGTTCGTAGGTGAGGAACAGCAGGGCCATCCCCGGCGCCTCGTAGACGCCGCGCGACTTGGCCTCGATGATCCGGTTCTCGATCTGGTCGCTCATCCCGAGCCCGTGGCGACCGCCGATCCGGTTGACCTCCTGGACCAGACGCACCGGGCCGTCGACCCCGTCGTACGTCGTGCCGTTCACCGCTACCGGTCGCCCGCGGTCGAAGCGGACGGTGACGTCCTCCGGCTCGATCCCAACCGACGGGTCCCAGAAGCGGACGCCCATGATCGGGTCGACGGTCTCCAGCGAGATGTCGAGGTGTTCCAGCGTCTTCGCCTCGTGGGTGGCACCCCAGATGTTGGCATCGGTGGAGTAGGCCTTCTCCGCCGTGTCCCGGTACGGCAGCCGGCGTGCCGTGAGCCACTGGCTCATCTCGTGCCGGCCACCGAGCTCGCTGACGAAAGCGGCGTCCAGCCAGGGCTTGTAGATCCGGAGGTCGGGGTTCACGAGCAGGCCGTAGCGGTAGAACCGCTCGATGTCGTTGCCCTTGAAGGTCGAGCCGTCGCCCCAGATGTCGACGCCGTCCTCGTGCATCGCACGGACGAGCATGGTGCCGGTCACCGCTCGGCCGAGGGGGGTGGTGTTGAAGTAGGTGCGACCGCCCGAACGCACGTGGAACGCCCCGCAGGCCAGCGCGGCGATGCCTTCTTCCACCAGGGGCCCCTTGCAGTCGAGGGCGCGCGCGATCTCGGCCCCGTAGTCCACGGCCCGCCCCGGTACGCCGTCGACGTCCGGCTCGTCGTACTGGCCGAGGTCGGCGGTGTAGGTGCAGGGGACCGCGCCCTTCGCGCGCATCCATGCGACCGCGACCGACGTGTCCAGGCCGCCGGAGAACGCGATACCGACCCGATGGCCGACCGGCAGTGAGGTGAGGACCTTGCTCACGAGATGCCCTTCTGCTCGGAGTTCGTGATCTTCTCGGGCGGGTCCCGAGGAGCCGACAGAGGCGCCGGGAAGGGCGACCGTCGAGAGGGACGCTGGGATCAGGGCGCCGGATGCTGGGCCAGCGCCAGGAGTCGTCGGGCGATCTCGTCGCCGCCCTGGGGGCGGCGGCTCATCACCAGCACCGTGTCGTCACCGGCGATGGTGCCGAGCACGTCGGTGTACTCGACCTTGTCCATCGCGGAGGCGAGGAACTGCGCCGCACCCGGCGGCGTGCGCAGGACGACCAGGTTGGCACTCGCCTCGGCGCTCACGAGGAGGTCGGCCAGCAGCCGGCTGAGCCGGTGGCCGGAGGCGGCCGTCTCCCCGGGAGCAGCGGGCCGCCGGTCGCCACCCTCGGCCGGGACGGCGTAGACGAGCGCCCCGGACTGGGTGCGCACCCGGGAGGCATCCAGCTCCACGAGATCGCGCGACAACGTCGCCTGGGTCACCTGCATGCCGTGGCGGACCAGCAGCTCCAGCAGCTCGGGCTGCGAGCGCACCTCGTGCCCCGCGAGCAGCTCGACGATCAGCTGGTGCCGGGAGTTCTTGGTGGAGGGACGACGGGCCGCCTGGTTCACAGCGGCACCTCCTCCAGGTGCGTGCTGTCGCGGAGCAGCCAGGTGATGATCGCCTTCTGTGCGTGCCGACGGTTCTCGGCCTCGTCCCACACCACGCTCTGGGGGCCGTCGAGGACCTCGGAGTCGATCTCCTTCCCGCGGTACGCCGGCAGGCAGTGCATCACGATCGCCTCCGGCGCAGCGAGGCTCACCAGGTCGGACGTCACGGTGTAGTCCGCGAACGCGGCGAGCCGCTCGGCTGCCTCCTCCTCCCTGCCCATGGACACCCAGGTGTCGGTCACCACGACGTCCGCGCCCGCCACAGCGGTCTTCGGGTCGCTGGTGACCTCGGCCGTCGACCCGGTCTGCGCCCCGATCTCGCGCGCCCGCTCGACGTACTGCTCATCGGGTCGATGCCCCTCGGGCGCGGCGATCCGGACGTGGAGCCCCGCCGTGGCGCCCGCGAGCAGCCACGAGTTGCCCATGTTGCAGGCACCATCGCCGACGAACGCCACCGTGCGACCGACCAGCTCGCCCTTGCGCTCACGGATCGTGAGCAGGTCCGCGAGCAGCTGGCAGGGGTGGAACTCGTCGGTGAGGGCGTTGATGACGGGGACCCCGGCATGCTCGGCCATCTCCTCCAGGTCGGCCTGCGCGAACGTGCGCCAGACGATCACGGACGCCTGCCGTCCTAGCACGCGGGCGACGTCGGCCACCGACTCGCGCTTGCCGATGCCGGCCAATGACCCGTCGACCATCATCGGGTTGCCGCCGAGCTCGGCGATCCCGGCCGCGAACGACGCCTGCGTCCGCAAGGTGGGCTTGTCGTAGATGGTCGCGACCGTGCGTGGCCCCGCCAGGCTGTGGGAGTCGTACGGTGCCTGCTTCAACGAGGCCGCCAGGCTCAGCACCTCCTGCAGCTCCTCGGGGCTGAGGTCGTCGTCGCGGAGGAAGTGTCGGGTCATGCGGGGGCCCCCTTGAGTCCTGCAGAGTCGTCGGCTGCTTCGTCTGCATCATCGAGGATCGCGGGCCACGCGGCCAGGAACGCCTCGGCATCATCGTCGCCGAGGACCAGCGGCGGGGCCAGCCGCACCGTGTGCGTACCGGTGGCGTTGACGATGAAACCACGGCTGCGTGCGCAGGCGACGACCCGGAACGCGTCGACCGTCACCTCGATCCCGACCAGGAGACCTCGTCCTCGCACCTGCGTGACGCGTGGGTGCCGGGCGACGCCGCGCCGCAGCCGATCCCCCAACGCCGACGCACGATCGAGCAGACCGTCGTCCACGATGGTGTCCAGCACCGCGAGGGCCGCCGCGCAGGCCACCGGGTTACCGCCGAACGTCGTGCCGTGCTGACCGGGCCCCAACAGGTCACCGGCGGACCCGATGCCGACGCACGCGCCGATCGGGAAGCCTCCGCCGAGTCCCTTCGCCAACGTCACCACGTCCGGCGCGACCTCCGGGTCGGCCGCCGCGCAGAACCAGGAGCCGGTGCGCCCGACGCCGGTCTGCACCTCGTCCAGCCAGAGCAGCGCTCCGCGAGCCGTGGCCAGCCGTCGAGCCGCGGCCAGGTAACCCCTCGGCGGCTCGATGACGCCGGCCTCGCCCTGGATCGGCTCGAGCACGACGGCCGCCGTCTCCTCGGTCACCGCGGAGGCGAGCGCCTCGGCGTCGCCGTACGGCACGAAGGTCACGTGTCCCGGCAGGGGTTCGAAGGGCTCGCGGTAGGCCGGCTTGGAGGTCAGCGCCAGGGCGCCCATGGTCCGCCCGTGGAACGACCCCTCGGCGGCCACCAGATGGGTGCGCCCGGTGCGCCGGGTCAGCTTGAGCGCCGCCTCGTTCGCCTCGGTGCCGGAGCTGGTGAAGAAGACCTTGCCGGCCGGCCGGCCCGGTTCCAGGTGAGCGTCCTCCTCGGCCCTTGGGGGGCCAATGAGGCCGAGGAGGCGCTCGGCCAGGGTGACCTGCTGGTCGCTGGTGAAGAAGTTCGAGATGTGGCCGAGGGTCGAGAGCTGTCGCGAGACGGCCTCGACGACGGCAGGGTGGCCGTGTCCCAAGGAGTTGACGGCGATGCCGCCCAGGAGGTCGACGTACTCGTGGCCGTCCTCGTCCCAGACGCGGGCTCCCCTGCCACGCGTGAGCACCAGCTGAGGGGGGCCGAAGGTGTTCATCAGCGCCGCGGCGTACCGCTCACGGGTGCCGGCCACCTGCGTGGTCACGCGCGCGCCTTCCGGATCTTGGTGGGGACGCCGGGCAGCACCTGGGTGCCGACTCCTTCGTCGGTGAACAGCTCGAGCAGGACGGCGTGCGGTTCGCGCCCGTCGACGACCGTCGCGCGCGGCACCCCACCGTGCACCGCCTGCAGGCAGGCGCCCATCTTCGGCACCATGCCTGCCGCGAGCGTGGGCATCAGCTCGGCCAGTCCCTCGGGGCTGATCTCGCCGATCACGTCGTCGCTGGCCGGCCAGTCGCGGTAGAGCCCCTCGACGTCGGTGAGGACGAGCAGCTTCTCGGCCCCGAGGGCGACCGCCAGGGCCGCAGCCGCCGTGTCGGCGTTCACGTTGTGCACGACGCCGTCCTGGTCCGGCGCCACGCTCGAGATCACCGGGATGCGCCCGGCGTCGACCAGGTCCAGCACCGCCTCGGGCCGTACCTCGGCGACCTCGCCGACCAGGCCGAGGTCCACCTCCTCCCCGTCCACGACGGTGTTGGTACGCCGGGCGGTGAACAGGCCGGCGTCCTCCCCCGACAACCCGACGGCCAGGGGCCCGTGCTCGTTGACCAGCCCCACGAGCTCGCGCTGGACCTGACCGACCAGCACCATCCGGACGACGTCCATCGCCGCGGGGGTGGTGACCCGGAGTCCGCCGCGGAACTCCGAGGCGATGCCGAGCCGATCGAGCATCGCCGAGATCTGCGGGCCGCCGCCGTGGACCACGACCGGCTTGAAGCCGGCGAAGCGCAGGAACGCGACGTCCTCGGCGAACGCACGCTTGAGGCCCTCGTCGGTCATCGCGTGGCCGCCGTACTTCACCACGACGACCTTGCCGTGGTACCGCTTCAGCCACGGGAGCGCGCCCGCCAGGGTGCCCGCCTGGGCCGGGTCCGGGCCCCTCGTGGGGCCTACCGCGTCCTGGTGCGCCGTCTCGGTCGTCGTCATGAGCTGTAGGCCGAGTTCTCGTGGACGTAGGCATGCGTCAGGTCGTTGGTCCACACCGTGGCCCGACTGTTCCCGGCCTTGAGGTCGACGGTGACCGTGACCTCGCGCGGCGCCAGGTCCACCGTCGCGGGGTCCGCGGCCGGGGTGGAGTGCCGGCAGACCCAGACGTCGTTCATGGCGACATCGAGGTCGGCGGGGTCGAACGCCGCCCGCGTCGTGCCGACGCTGGCCAGGATCCGACCCCAGTTGGGGTCCTTGCCGAAGACTGCGGCCTTGACCAGGTTGCTGCGCGCGATGGAACGGGCGACCTCGACGGCCTCGTCCTCGGTCGCGGCGTTGACCACCGTGATCGCGATCTCGTGGTCGGACCCTTCGGCGTCGGCGAGCAGCTGCATGGCGAGGTCGGTGCACGCGCTCGTGAGCGCATCGGTCAGGTCTGGCAGGCTCGGGGTGATCCCGCTGGCACCGCTCGCCAGGACGGTCACGGTGTCGTTGGTCGACATGCACCCGTCGGAGTCGAGCCGGTCGAAGCTCACCCGGGTCGCCGCGCGAAGGGCGGCGTCGAGGTCGTCGGCGCCGGCCGAGGCATCGGTGGTGAGGACGACCAGCATGGTGGCCAGCTGGGGTGCCAGCATGCCGGCACCCTTGGCCATGCCGCCCACCGACCATCCGGGTCCCTCGACGACGACCTGCTTGGGCACCGTGTCGGTGGTCAGGATCGCGGCGGCCGCGTCCGGCCCGCCGGCCGCGGCCAGCCCGGCGTACGCCGCGTCGACGCCGGCCAGCATCTGCCCGCGGTCGTTGGCCAGGCCGATCAGCCCGGTCGAGCACACCACGACGTCGACCGCACCGACGCCGAGGTGCTCGCCGACCCGCTCGGCGACGGCGTGGGTGGTCTGGAAGCCGTCGGGCCCGGTGTAGCAGTTCGCTCCTCCCGAGTTCAGGACGACGGCTCGGACGACTCCGTCCTTGACGACCTCAGTGCTCCACAGGACCGGGTTGGCCTGGCAGCGGTTGGCGGTGAACACGCTCGCCGAGGAGTACGACGGGCCGTCGTTGACGACCAGGGCGACGTCCTTCCCGCCGCTCGTCTTCAGCCCGGCGGCGACGCCGGACGCCCGGAAGCCCTGCGGGTGAGTGACGGTCACGGCGCGACCCCGATCGAGCTGAGGCCCAGGGTCTCGTCGAGGCCGAGGGCGAGGTTCATGGACTGGATCGCTCCCCCGGCCGTGCCTTTGGTCAGGTTGTCGATCGCGCCGACCGCGACGAGCCGGCCCGCCCCTTCGTCGACGGTCACCTGCAGGTGACAGGCGTTGCTCCCGTGGACCGCCTTGGTCTGTGGCCACTCGCCCTCGGGCAGCACCTGGACGAACGGCTCGGCGTCGTAGGCCTTCAGGTAGGCCTCCCGCACCTCGAGGTCGGAGACCCCGGGCGACAGGGGCGCCGAGCAGGTCGCGAGGATGCCGCGCGGCATCGGGACCAGCACCGGCGTGAAGCTCACGGTCACCGCAGCCTCGGTGAGGTCGCCGAGGTTCTGGACGATCTCGGGTGTGTGCCGGTGGACCCCACCCACGCCGTACGCCGAGGCGTTGCCCATCACCTCGCTCCCGAGCAGGTGCGCCTTGGCGCCCCGACCGGCGCCGCTGGTGCCGGAGGCCGCGACGACCACCACGTCCGGGACGACCAGCCCGGCCGCGACGGCGGGCGCGAGGGCCAGGCTGGAGACGGTCGGGTAGCAGCCGGGAACGGCGACCCGTCGCACACCACGCAGCGCAGCACGCCGGCCCGGCAGCTCCGGCAGGCCGTACGGCCAGGCGCCGGCGTGCGGCCCGTCGTAGAAGGCCGTCCACTGCGCCGGGTCCCGCAGCCGGAAGTCCGCACCGCAGTCGACGACGAGCGTCTCCTCAGGCAGGTCCTTCGCGATCGCGGCAGACTGCCCGTGCGGCAGGGCGAGGAACACGACGTCGTGGCCGGCCAGGGTCGCGGGCACCGTGTCGCCCAGCACACGGTCGGCGAGGGGCGCCAGGTGCGGTTGCAGGGACCCGAGCCGCTCTCCGGCGTTGCTCCCGGCCGTGACCGCGCCGACCTCGGCGAGGGGGTGCGCCAGGAGGAGACGCAACAGCTCGCCACCGGCGTACCCGCTGGCTCCGGCGACCGCCACCCTGATCGGACTCATGATTGCATGAGCATACATACATCAGCATGTTCATGCTAACCGAGCCGACGCAGCTCCTCGTCCGCCAGGACGCAGTCGCGGCCGCGGTCCGGCTGCCGCCATCAGGTGCGGCCGGAGCAGCTCGAGGACGAACCGGTCCCTCTGGTCGAAGTCCTGGCCAGGGCTCCGGACGAACAGCACCCGGAGCGTGCGCCCCTGGCCGTCGGGCCAGACCACGATCGTCTCGTGCAGGAGGCCTCGGGGGCCCAGGTTCTCGACGCATCCCCGGCTGCTGCGGAGCCGGCGCTCCGGACGGCCTCGGTCCGGTCTGCGACGCCCTCGCCTGACCCCGTGGCACCGACCTGCGCGCACCTGCACCCGGGCCCGGATGCGAACGTCGGCACCTGTCGCTAGGTTCGCTCCATGCCGCGACTGGACCACTCGACGTACCTCCACCACCTCCATGACGAGTCCCAGCGGTTCCGCGACGTGCTCGAGGACTGCGACCCACGTGCCGAGGTCCCGTCGTGTCCCGACTGGCGCGCCGATGACCTGCTGTGGCACCTCGGTGACGTGCAGCACTTCTGGACCTGGGTGGTGATCAACCGCCCGAAGGACCCCGAGGAGTACGACGCGCCCCAGCGGCCCGGCGACCACGCCGGGCTGCTGGCGTTCTACGACCAGCAGCACGTCGCCCTGGCCGAGGCCCTGCGCAACGCCGAGCCGGCCGAGGACGCCTGGACGTGGGCGCAGGACCACACGGTCGGCTTCATCTCCCGCCGCCAGGCGCATGAGGCACTGATCCACCGTCGTGACGCCGAGCTCGCCGCCGGCACGTTCACGCCGTTCCCGAGCGAGCTCGCGGCCGACGGCGTCGACGAGGTGCTCGACGTGATGTACGGCGGATGCCCGCCCTGGGGCGAGTTTTCACCCCTCCCGCACTACCTCCGGCTCGACCTGACCGACACCGGTGACCGGATCTGGGTCCAGCTCGGTCGCTTCCACGGCACCGACCCTGACGGCATCACCCACGACGAGGACGACATCCACGTCGTCACCGACCCGGGGGTCGAGCCCGACGCGGTGATCTCCGGCACGGCGGAGGCGCTGGACGCGCGGCTCTGGCGGCGCGCAGACGGTGCCGGCACCCACCTCGCCGGCAGCCTGGAGATCGTCGACCGGTTCCGGGCGGTCATCCACCAGCCGATCACCTAGCCGGACCGCAGACGCCGAGCTGAACGCTAGGTCGCCAGCCAGTCGGCGAACGACTCGAAGCCGAACGGCCGGCCGAGGAAGTCCTCGACCAGGTCCGCGGCGTCCTTGCGCCCGCCCTGAGCCAGGATCCGGTCGCGGTACCGCGTTGCTACCTCCGGCTCGAACAGGTCGTCGGGGTCGAACGCCGAGAAGAGGTCCTTGGCGATCACCAGTGACCACTCGTAGGTGTAGTAGCCGCTGGTGTAGCCCGCAAGGTGGCCGAACCCGGCGTACAGGTGGGTGTCGTCGACGCGCTGCAGCATCGAGTAGGTGCGTTGCAGCCGGGCCTCGAGCGCGTCCAGTCCGGCGGCGTCGCTCGGTGGCTCCTCGTGGAATGCGTACGAGATCGCGGCGTAGAACATCTGGGAGCGCGTGCTGAGCCCCTTGGCGAAGTCACGGGCGGCACGCATCCGGTCGACGAGCTGCCGCGGGATGGCGCGCGCCTCGTCGTCGACGGCGAACTCCTGGAGCACGTCGGCGTCCCA
>JBKPTA010000073.1:0-32151 GCA_046735295.1 Actinomycetota bacterium
AGGCCGCGCGGAAGGCCGGCCGCTTCGTCAGGATCGTGCGCCACGACAGGCCGGACTGGAACGCCTCCAGCGTGAGCCGCTCGAAGTACGACGACTCTCCCTCGACCGGACGCCCCCACTCGTCGTCGTGGTAGGCGCGCAGCACCGGGTCGCCGTCACCCCACGGACACCGAGCCAGCCCGTCCTCCCCCACGACCGGTCCCATGCCCGCGATCATGGCATCACCCGCCGACCCGCCTCGATGAGTTGGCCCTGCGGGCTCGTTGAGTTGGCCCTGCGGGCTGGTTGAGGGGCCCTGGCCCGCCACCCACGTCGGGGCTGCCCGCGGCCTGACCGAGCAGTCCAAACACCCGCCGATTGGTCAAAACCGGCACGCTTTCTGTGCAATCTCTTGCCGTTTGGTGCCAAACGGCGACCACGAGAACCCCGAGTCAGCGGCGAGGTTTGAGCTTCGCGTTCGGGAGGGAGGGCGCCGGCACGGGTGGGAGGTGGTCGCCGATGACGATGCCGAAGCGGCCGTCGTAGATCTCCGAGCTGTCCCGGATGGTGCCGAAGTTGTCGGTGATCTGGGCCATCCAGTCCTGGCGCGCGCTCACCACCTCGTCGTGGTCGCGACCGACGAAGTTCCACCACATGACGATCTCCTCCTCGAGCGGCCGGCCACCGATCACGAGCAGGTGTGAGAGGTCAGCGGCCTCGATCTCCAGCGACTCACCCGGCCCGACGTAGGCGAGCTGGTTCTGCTTGACCTCCTCGCCGTTGACCCGCGCGAGCCCGAAGTCGACCAGTACGCCGTGCTCGAAGTCGCCTCGGGTGTCGGGGGCGAGGCGGGTGCCGCCGTCGACGATGAGCTCGGCACCGACCAAGGGACTGAAGGTCTCGACCGGCGACTCGCTGCCGAACATCGAGCCGAGGAAGACCTGCGCGTCCCAGCCATCGCCGTGCACGACCGGGGGCACGTGGTGACGGAACGCCGGCGCGGTGTCCCGGTACGCCGCGGGGAGCGCCACCCACAGCTGCACCCCGTGGAGCACCGAGACGTCGTCCGTCGACACCTCGGAGTGGGAGATGCCGCGCCCGGCGGTCATCAGGTTGAGCTCGCCCGGCTTGACCAGCGCATGGGTGCCCACGCTGTCACGGTGCTCGATGGCGCCGCCGAACAGCCAGCTCACCGTCTGGAGCCCGATGTGCGGGTGGGGCGCAACGACCATGCCGCCGGTCTCGTCGACCCGGTCCGGACCGTAATGGTCCAGGAAGCACCAGGCGCCGATGAGCGAGCGCTGCCGCTGCGGCAGCGTCCGCCGGACCGTCATCGCACGCAGGCCGCCGAGCGGCACCTCGCGTGGCTCCAGGATCTCCGTCATCTCTCGTGCTTCTGGGTCGGGGGCTTCCAGTGTCTCAGGAGTTCGAGTAGACCGCCGGGCCGCCGTCCTCGCCGGTCGCGGTCTCCCCGGCGTTCCGTCCGGCCCACGTCCAGGCGTACGCCGGGTCCTCGGAGGCCACTGCGGCCTCCCCCAGCTCGAGCGGCTGGAAGGTGTCGATCATGACCGCGGTCTCCTCGAACCTCTCGGCGCCGAGAGACGCCTCGATCGCGCTGGGCTGCGGACCGTGCGCGTAGCCGCCGGGGTGCACCGAGATCGAGCCGAGCCCGATCCCCGAGCCCTTCCGGGCCTCGTAGTCGCCGCCGACGTAGAACATGATCTCGTCGCTGTCGACGTTCGAGTGGTAGTACGGCACGGGGATCGACAGCGGGTGGTAGTCGACCTTCCGCGGCAGGAAGTTGCAGATCACGAAGTTCCAGCCCTCGAACACCTGGTGCACCGGCGGGGGCTGGTGGATCTTGCCGGTGATCGGCATGAAGTCGTCGAGGTTGAACGTGTAGGGGTACAGGCAGCCGTCCCACCCGATCACGTCGAACGGGTGGGTGTCGTAGGTCATCCGGGTGCCGACGACCTGGCCGCCGACGCGGTGCTTGACGAGCACGTCGACGTCCCGCGGGTCGTCGGTCGACCCCGTCGAGAGCACGAACGTCTCGTCCGGCCCGTGCAGGTCGCGCTCGCAGTACGGCGCGTGCTCGAGGAGCTGCCCGAACCGTGACAGGTAGCGCTTCGGTGGCGCGATGTGGGAGTTCGCCTCGATCGGGTAGAGCCGGCACGGTTCCCCGGGCACCCATCGATGGGTGGTCGACCGGGGGATCAGCACGTAGTCCTGGGTGCGGAACGGGATGACGCCGAACACCGTCTCGACGACGCCGCTCCCGGACTCGACGTACACGCACTCGTCACCGATGGCGTTGCGGTAGAGCGGCGACGGATCGGTGCCGGTCACCACGTAGCTGATGCGCACGTCGTTGTTGCCCAGCACCAGACGCCGACCATCCACCGGGCACGCTCCGGCACCCTCCCCGGGCTCGGGGAACAGCGAGTGCAGCCGAAGATGTCGCGGCTTCAGCGGGTGGTTGGGCGTTCGTGACTGGTCGGGCAGGTGCCAGACCTGGGAGTCGACGATGCCGGACGGGACTCCCACGTGGTAGAGGAGGGAGGAGTCCGAGGAGAAGCCCTCCTCGCCCATCAGCTCTTCGTGGTAGAGGCGGCCGTCCGGATCGCGGTGCTGGATGTGACGCTTGGGTGGGACGGCGCCGACACTCCGGTAGAAGGGCATGACGCCAGACTAGGACGTGGGCTCGGGCGCGACGGAGGCGTCCTCGAGAGGTCTTCGCCAGCCCCTAAACGAGTCGCTTGCCGAGGACACGCGACCGTAGGCTCGTCGAGCCATGCGCGACTTCCCTCCGGAGATCTCCGTCTTCTACAGCGCGGCCGGTCGGAAGCCGGGACCCGCGCCGGACACGCGCACACCAGCGGCCTTCCTCTGGTGGTTCCTGAGGTTCCAGTGGCCGGTGATCTCCCTGTCGACGCTGTTCGCGGTGGCGTGGCAGCTTCCGCTCACCGTGGGTCCGCTGCTCTTCGGCATGGCGGTCGACCACGGCATCGTCGCGCACTCGACCAGCGGCACCCTGTTCTGGGCGGGCCTGCTGCTCCTGGTCACGGTGCTCGGCGCCGCGTCCGGCATCGCCCAGCACACGCTGATCGTCCGGAGCTGGCTGATCGGCCTGTACGGGACCATGAAGATGGTGACGCGCAAGGTCGTCCAGATGGGCCATGTGCTGCCCCGGCGTACGCCGACCGGCGAGGTGCTCAGCGTGGCCTCCAGCGACTCGGACGAGTTCGGGGCCCTCACCGAGATCATCGCCCGCGCCGCCTCACAGGTGGTGGCCTACCTGGTCGTCGCGTTCATCGTGCTGAGCATCTCCCCGAGGCTCGGCGTGCTGATCCTGCTCGCAGCCCCGGTCCTGGTCGGGGCGGCATTGCCGCTGCTGCGTCCGCTGCACCGCCGGCAACAGGTGGAGCGGAGCCGCAACTCCGACCTCACCTCGATGGCGACCGACATCGTGGCGGGTCTGCGGATCCTGCGCGGCATCGGCGGTGAGCGCACGTTCGGCCGCAACTACGACGTGCAGTCACAGCTCGCCCGGCAGGCGGGCGTCTCGGCGGGCATCTGGCAGGCGGCGATCGAGGCCGTCGGCGTGCTGTTCTCCGGCGTCTTCATCGTGCTGCTGGTCTGGCTCGGAACCCACGAGGTGATCGACGGAGACCTGTCGATCGGGCAGCTGATCAGCTTCCTCGGCTACGCGCTGTTCATGATCTATCCCATCCAGACCTTCTTCGAGCTCGCACAGAAGGTCACTCGGGCGATGGTCTCGGCGCGTAAGGCGATCGCGATCTTCGAGCAGCAGCCGCCCTGGCCCGACCTCGAGTCGTGTACGCCGTTGCCCGAGCGGGCCGACCTGCGCGATGAGCTGAGTGGCTTCACCGCTCACGACGGCCAGCTGACGGTCGTGGTCTCGGCGGTCCCCGAGCACACCGCTGCCCTCGCCGACCGCCTCGGGCGCTACCTCCCGGCGGACACGGAGCCGGTCAGCGAGGAGCTCGAGGAGGGCCTGAAGGGCCGGGCCGCCCGTCGGGCGCGCGCACAGCGCCTCGCCGAGCGTGCGCGGCTGGCGGCGATGGACGAGGAGCTGGCCAGCCGTGAGTGGGGTGTTCGGCTCGGCGGCGTGGACCTCGGCGCGGCCTCGTTGGACGACGTACGCCGGCACATCCTGGTCAGCGACACCGGCAGCCAGCTGTTCGCCGGGACGTTGCAGGACGCGATCGACCCGCACGGTCGGCTCACCCGCGAGCAGGCCGAGCACGCGCTTCGGGTGGCCAACGCCGAGGACGTGTACGACGCGCTGCCGGGAGGCTGGCAGGGTGTGCTCGACGAGCGCGGACGCGGTCTGTCCGGTGGCCAGCGGCAGCGGGTCGTGCTGGCTCGCGCGCTCGCTGTGGAGGCTCCCATCCTGGTCCTGGTCGAGCCGACGTCCGCGGTCGATGCGCACACCGAGGCTCGGATCGCGGAGCGGGTCGCTGCCGTACGACGCGGCCGCACGACGGTGATCTCGACGGTGTCGCCGCTGTGGCTGCACCACGCGGACCGAGTGGTGCTGTTCGAGGACGGCAAGGTGACGGTCGACGGCACGCACGAGGAGCTGCTGCGCGACAGCCCGGCATACCGACGCGTCGTCGCGCGGTCCATGGACGCACCCGTGGAGGAGGTGTCGGGCCATGAGCACACTCGAGTCTGACCCGCTGGTCACCTCGGCCGAGACGTGGCGAGACCTGGGCGACCCCGAGCCGGTCGTGCCCGTGGAGCTCGTCCCGCCACGAGCAGCCACCCGGCGCGAGCGGCTGTCCGCGCTGCGCCGGCGGCACCTGCTGCGCGAGCAGCGGGCCCGCGCGACCTACGCGGCGTCGCGCAGCCCGGAACGCGGCTGGCCGGTGGCCGACAACCGGGTGGTGCTGGCGTTCCTGCGCGGGCTGCTCCGAGACCGGAGGACGCCGTTCGTCTGGCTGGTCCTGCTCAACGCACTGGCGGCCGGCGCGTCCCTGGTCGTGCCGCGTCTGCTCGGCAACCTGGTCAACACCGTCCAGGCGGGCGGCCCGGGCGTCGCCCATGACCTCGACCGGCTCGCGTTGCTGGTCGTCTGCGTCGTCTGCGCCCAGTCGCTGCTCACGTTCCTGGCGCAGCGCATCTCGACCGTCTTCGGTCAGGACCTGCTGGCGTCGGCTCGCGAGTACATCGTCTCGACGGTCCTCCGGCTGCCGCTGGGCCGCGTGGAAGGCGCGTCGACCGGTGACCTCGTCACCCGGGTGACCCGTGACGTGGGCACGATGAGCCGGTCGGTGCAGTTCGGTCTGCCGCAGGCGATCATCTCCGGGCTCACCGTCGGTCTGTCCGTGGTCGCCATGCTCCTCAACAGCGTCGTGCTGGCGGTGCCCTCGTTGCTGCTGATCGGTGCGTCCGGGTTGCAGGTGCGGCGCTACCTCGAGCGGGCCTCGAAGGGGTACATCACCGAGGGCTCGACGTACTCACGGATCAGCACGACCCTGACCGAGACCGTCGAGGGCGCCCGCACGGTGGAGGCGCTGGGGTTGCGCGACCTGCGGGTGCGCGCGGGCGACGACGACATCGAGGTGTCGGCTCAGGCCGAGCGCTACACGATGACGCTGCGCAACCTGCTGTTCTGCGTCATCGACATCAGCTTCAACAGTCCCCGTGTGGTGACCTTGCTCGTGGGGGCGTGGGGGTACTCGCACGGGTGGGTCTCGCTGGGACAGATCACCGCTGCGCTGCTCTACGTCGAGTCGCTGAGCGGGCCACTCGACCGGCTCGTGGGCGAGATGGACCGGCTCCAGGTCGGGGCGGCGTCGACGAGCCGCCTGCTCGGCATCGCGGAGGTGCCGGAGGACCGCGTCGCGGGGAAGGAGCGACCCGACGGACCCCACCTGGTGGGTGAGGACCTCCGGTTCGCCTACCGCGAGGAGCACGACGTCCTGCACGGGGTCTCGCTCGACCTGGTCGTCGGCGAACGGCTGGCGATCGTCGGGCCGTCGGGCTCGGGCAAGTCGACCCTCGGTCGGCTGCTCTCCGGGATCAACGGGCCGCGCACCGGCTCGGTGAAGGTGGGTGGCGTCGACCTGGTCGCGTTGCCGCTCGAGGTCCTGCGGACAGAGGTGGCGCTGGTGACCCAGGAGCACCACGTCTTCGTCGGCACCGTGCGCGACAACATCGTGCTCGCGCGGGAGGACTCCTCCGACGACGCCGTGTGGGCGGCGCTGTCGGCGGTGGGCTCCCGCGACTGGGTCGAGCGCCTGCCGAGGGGGCTCGACACCGTGATCGGGTCCGGGAAGCAGGCGCTGACACCTGCCCAGGCCCAGCAGGTCGCGCTGGCCCGGCTGATCATCGCCGACCCACATACCCTGGTGCTCGACGAGGCGACGTCCCTGATCGACCCGCGCACGGCTCGCACCCTCGAGGGCTCGATGAGCGTCCTCCTCGAGGGCCGCACGGTGGTCGCGATCGCCCACCGTCTCCACACCGCGCACGACGCCGACCGCATCGCTGTCGTCATCGACGGCGAGATCGTCGAGCTCGGCTCCCACCACGAGCTGGTCGCCCGGGACGGCGAGTACGCCGCCCTCTGGCACGCCTGGACCAGCTGACCCGGCGACCGCCAGGTCAGCACCCAACGACGTGTCGTACGACGTGACGCGCTCGCCAGGTCAGCGTGGGGCTCAGGGGCGGCCCTGGTAGGCCCGGGCGATGGTGGAGGTGAAGTGGTAGACGCCCGACTCGTCGGGTGCGAGCGGCCCGGCGTCGTAGTGCGGGGTGCCCAGCCCGCGCTGGACACCCTCGCAAGCCGCCCAGTCCTGGCGGTTGGTGAGGTCCCAGAAGTCCACGGCGTACGCCGGGCTGAAGCCGTCCTGCGCCACGACGTGCGGCGGGAAGGCCCACGAGCACGTGATCCGGGTCCGGCTCGGTGACAACGGCACCAGCAGGTGCGTCATCACGTAGTCCGGGTGCAGTGAGATCAGCAGGTTGGGGAGGACCGCGGCGTACATCACGTGCGACAGCTCGTGCTCGTCGAGCCGTGCCATCGCCACCCCACCGCTGCGGCCGTCCATCGACATCGTCTCCATGCCGGAGCGCAGATCCATCCAGCCGCCGACCCAGTTGCCTTCGAGCTCGATGTTGTTGCCGCTGCTCGGCGAGGAGATCCGGCACAGCTCGGGATGGATCATCGAGCAGTGGTAGCACTCCTGGTAGTTCTCGACGATCACCTTCCAGTTGGCGTCGACGTCGTAGGTGTGCGACTCCGCGGTCACCAGCGACTCCGCGTCGTACCGCGCGACGATGCCCTCGAACTCGCCGATGTGCTCCCCGAACTCCTTGGCCGCGCCGGTGCGGTCGACGAAGATCCAGCCGTGCCACTCGTGGACCCGCACCGGGACGAGGTTCAGCGTCGAGCGGTCGTAGTGCTCATCGATGTCCCTGAAGTTCGGCGCACCGATCAGGCTGCCGTCGTGTCGGTAGGACCATGCGTGGTAGGGGCACACGATCGCGCGCGGTGCCTCCGCCGATCCGCCACACGGGAGCAGCTCGTGGCCGCGGTGCCGGCAGGCGTTCTCGAACGCCCGCAGTAGGCCGTCCGGGTCGCGGGTCAGGAGGACGCCGTAGCCGCCGACCGACTCCGCCCGCAGACCCGTCACAGGGACGTCGGAGGAGCGTCCGACGCACATCCAGCCGTCGAACAGATATCGACGTTCCCACTCCAGGACCTCGTCCGACACGTACGCGTCACGCGGCAGCAGCCGGCTCTCGCCGAACGGTGCCAGCGCCAGCGCGACCTGCTCGGGGTCGAGCGGTGCAGGTGGGATCGTCGTCGTCATTCTCGCCTCCTCCGGCGATGTCGGGCCCACGGCGAAGCAGCGCCGGCGGCGACTGAACAGTGATTCAGTGAGTCTAGGGCACGGCGGCCCCCTTCCGCGCGCCGTCGACACCGGGATTTCCGGTGGCGGATCGCCCGCGACCGCAAAGGGCCGGACGCCGTGGCTAACTGAATATTCAGTCATGTGTTCCGTACGCGCGTCAGGGCTGTCTACACTTCGGCGCATGGCCCGAGCCGAACCAGGAACCCAGCACACCGGCGGGTCCATCTCGATCGTGGGTCTGCGTAAGGACTTCGACGACGTCACTGCGGTCGACGGGATCGACATCGAGATCAAGCCGGGCGAGTTCTTCACGCTGCTCGGCCCCTCGGGATGCGGCAAGACCACCACGCTGCGCATGCTCGCGGGCTTCGAGCAGCCCAGCGACGGGCAGATCGTCATCGACGGCGTCGACGTCGCGCACACGCCGGCACACAAGCGGCCGGTCAACACGGTCTTCCAGAGCTACGCGCTGTTCCCACACCTCGACGTCGAACGCAACGTGGCCTACGGGCTGAGGTGGCGCAAGGGCATGGAGAAGCGCGACCGGGCGTCTCGGGTCGCCAAGGCGCTCGACCTGGTGCAGCTCTCGGGGTACGGCAAGCGTCGTCCCCACCAGCTGTCGGGCGGGCAACAGCAGCGCGTGGCGCTGGCCAGGGCGCTGGTCCTGGAGCCCGCCGTGCTGCTGCTCGACGAACCGCTCGGTGCCCTCGACGCGAAGCTTCGGCACTCGTTGCGCGCCGAGCTGACGGGCCTCCAGCGCGAGATCGGCATCACGTTCGTGTTCGTGACGCATGACCAGGAGGAGGCACTCGAGATGTCGAACCGGCTGGTCGTCATGGACCACGGCCGGATCATGCAGCTCGGCTCCCCTGAGGAGGTCTACCGCGAGCCGCTGACCGAGTTCGTCGCAGACTTCCTCGGCGTCGCCAACCTCCTCGACATCGAGTGCATGTCCGACACCGGGTTCATGCGCACGATCCGGTACGGCGAGTTCACCCTCGAGGCGCAGGCGCCACCGGGGCACGACGCCGGGCCGGGCCGCGCGGTCATCCGACCGGAGTGCGTCGAGCTGGCCGAGGCCGGGCTCACCGGCACCAACCGGTTGCCGGGCATGGTCGACCGCACGGTCTTCCTCGGCTCGACCACCCAGGTCATGGTGCGGCTGCCGCAGGGCGCGGTCGTGCAGTCGCTGATCACCAACAACGCCGGCAGCCAGACGTTCGCGAGCGGACAGCCGGTCACGGTGTGCCTGCCGCCGGACGCGTTGCGAGTGCTGGCCTCGTCGCCCGACCAGCACGTCGCCTACGCCGAGACGGGCTGATCCGCCGACCCTCAGCCCCAGTCCGCCAGCGTCTCGAGCGCAGACTCCTCGTCGCCACGCCGTCGCGCTCGAAGTGCGACCACGGCGAGGAGCAGAGCAAGGAACGTACCTACCAGCAGGATGCTCGCCAGCGCGTTGAGGGCCGGTGTGGGCGCGGCGCGCACGGCGTTGTAGAGCAGGATCGGCACTGTCTCGTTCTGGGCCTTGCCGAAGAGGAACTGGCTGACCACGAAGTCATCGAGTGAGGTCGCGAACACGATCATCGCCGACGCGAAGACCGCCGGCATCAACAGCGGCAACAGGATCGTGCGGATGGCTTGGAGGGAGTTCGCCCCCAGGTCACGGGCGGCCTCTTCGTACTCCCCGCCGATGCTGAGCAGCCGCGAGCGCACGATGACCAGGACGTAGGAGACCGTGAACGTCACGTGCCCGAGCAGCATGGCCGGCCGTCCGAGCGGGACGAACTGGTAGAGGTGGACCACCACGAGATAGAGCGCGGAGCCGACGACGATCTCGGGCGTCACCAGCGGGACGAGGGAGATGCCGTTGGCGACCGCGCTCGCCCGCGAGCGCCACCGGGTCAGTCCCATCGCGAGCGCGACTCCGAGCGGAGTGGCGACGATCACCGTCGCGACGCCGAGGATCAGGCTGTTGCGCAGCGAGTGGAACATGCTGGGGTCCTCGTGGACCGAGCCCTCGTTGCAGCAGTACCACTGCAGCGAGAAGCCCTGCCAGGTGCTGCGCGAGCGGCCGTCGTTGAACGAGAACTGGATGGCGATCAGCACCGGCAGCAGGGACCAGAGGATGTACGCCCAGGTGATGGCCGCGAGCACGTAGGGACGACGCCAGGGGTTGCGCCACGGCGGCGTGCGGGTGCGGATCGGGGCGGACACCACGGCCACGGCCGGCCGCTCCGTCACGGTCATCGGGTCGCCTCCCTGCTCGCCCGCTGCGTGAGGATCAGGTAGTAGAACATGAAGAACATGAGCACGAGCGACAGCACCAGCACCAAGCCGGCCCCGATGTTCTTCTGCGGCCCTTCGAGAAGGAACAGCTCGATCTGGTTGCCGACCATGTTGGTGTTGGGGGACCCCGACACGATGGTGTTGGTGTAGTAGTCGCCGGCCATCGGCAGGGCGGTGATCACCAGCGCCGTGATCAGGCCCATCCGCGACAGCGGAAGCGTCACGTGCAGGAACGTCCGCACTGCCCCGACGCCGAGGTCGCGCGAGGCCTCCAGCAGGCGCTGGTCGATCCGGTCGAGTGACGCGAACAGCGGGATGATGAAGTAGGGCAGGTAGCCGTAGGCGAGAGCCCACACGACCGTGAACGAGCTCCCGGACAGCCAGGCGTGCGGCGGGATGCCGAACCAGCCGAGCACCTTGTTGACGTAGCCGTCGTCCTGCAGCAGGTTGACCCAGGCGAGCATGCGGGTGATGTAGTTGATCCACCACGGCGCCAGGATGAGGGCCAGGATCAGCCCACGGCGCTTCCCGGCCAGCCGCGCGGCGTAGTAGGCCACCGGATAGCCGATCGCCACACAGATGACCAGGGCCCAGAACGAGTAGATCGCCGTGCGAAGCCACACCTCGTGGTAGACGCCGGACGGTGTGAACGAGTCGGTGACGACGGTGGTGAACGTCGAGGACTCCCAGTCGAGCGGGTTCCACGCCGGGATCGGCTCGTTGAAGATGTTGATCCGACCGCTGAACGCCACCGCCATCACCGCGTAGAACGGCACGACGAACAGAGCGATCAGCCAGAGCGTGCCGGGCAGGGCCAGTGCCGGCCACAGCCGACGCGTCGCGCGGTCGTGGCCGGACGCCTTGTCAGGCACCGGCCTTGAACCTTGCCCAGTTCGTCTGCCAGAGCCCCTCGGTGCTCGGGCTGACCTCGTAGAAGGTGTGTCCCTGCTGGAGGTCGCTGCGCACGACCACGGAGTTCGCGAGGTTCTTGGGGATGTAGCCGTTGTCGGTCAGGTACTTCGCGGACAGCTTCGTCAGCGGCGGTTGGTAGCCGTTCCAGCCGAAGTTCCGGAGCCCGATCTGGTTGTCGAGCAGGTCGTTGATGAGCATGTGCGCCAGGACCGGCTTGGCGGCGGACTTCGGAATGGCGATGTTGTCGCTGCCGATCACATAGTCCGATGGACTGTCCGGCCGCCAGTACCCGAGCACCTCGGGCGTCTCGTCCTTCGGCAGGTAGTACTGCCCGGCGATCGGGTCGCCCGACCAGCACTGGTGGACGGTGGCCGTGCCCTCGGGGACCTCGGAGAACGCATTGATGTCGACCTTGACGTTCACGAGGTCGATCAGCTCGATCAGGCTGTCGGTCGCCTTCTTGACGTCGTCGGCGTTCGAGGTGTTGATGTCGTCCGTGATGTGGTTGCGCAGCAGCGACATGCCGATGGCTTCCTGCCGATCGTCCAACAGATAGACCTTGCCGGCGTACTGCTTGTCCCAGAAGAGGTCATAGCCGACCTCGGGGACGCTGTTCACCCGGTCGGCGCGATACATCACGCCGGTGCCGTAGATCGTGTACGGGACCGTGTATTGCGCACCCCGGTCGTACCAGGGGTCCTGGAACTCCGGCCAGACGTTCTTCAGGTGCGGGATGTAGGAGTGGTTGAGCGGTTGGATCAGCTCTGTGTAGACCATCTTGCTGAGCACGCTCGGCCCTGGGAACACCAGGTCGAACGCCTGCCCCGGTTGGCGGATCTTCGAGAGCATCTCGTCGTAGTTGTTGTACGGCGTCACCTCGACCGAGACGTTGTGCTTCTTGCCGAAGTCCTTCATGACGCCCGGTGCCATGTACTGGGAGTAGTTGAGGATGTTGAAGGTGCCGCCCTCTTCCGGGTCGAGGCCGTCGTCGATCGGAGGGTTGCTGTCCTTGATCGCGAGGGTGACCGGGTGATCGGGCCGGGCCAAGGGATAGGGAGCGCCGCCGCTGGCCTGCCCCGAGGAGTCGTTGCCGCACGCCGCCAGCCACGGGGCGGTCCCCAGCCCCACGGTGAGCCAGAGGCCCCCTCGCAGGACATCTCGTCGGGCCAGCTGAGGCCGCGGCCGCCGATGACGTAGTGCTGGGTCGTTCGGGTCGAAGCTCATCTCAACCTCTTCACGGTCGACAGTTCCGCCGACCTGATCCGCTCCGGAAAACCTGCCCTAACTGACTGTTCAGCCAACCACATTGTTCCCGGGGTGGCCGGGAATGTCGAGGGCGAGACGGTCTCAATTGCCACGAGCGCGGGCGGGGCGGTTTCCCGTCCACGTGCGGCGGCGCAGGCTCGTGCATGCTCGTGCACCACCGGCTTGGGTGGCGCTCGACATCCGCCTTGCCGCTGGTCGAGGGGCTCGCTTAGACTGAACGATCAGTCAATGATCTGGTGATTCGGGCAGGAGCCCCCATGACCGCGACCGAGATCGCATCCGAGCTGTCCGCCCGTCTCGACTCCCTCATCGAGGACGAGACCCAGGCCTTTGTGGGTCGTCAACGTCGCAGCAGGGCGATGTCCGTGCGGGCCACGGCCCTCGCCGGAGGCGCCACCTCGAGCTGGCAGGTGGCCGACCCCCACGCCGTGTGGTTGAGCCACGGCAACGGGTCCAAGCTCTACGACGTCGACGGCAACGAGTACTCCGACTTCCACGGCGGGTACGGCGTCTCGCTGGCCGGTCACAACCATCCGGCGATCGTGGAGGCGGTACGCCGCCGGGTCGCCCTCGGCACCCACTTCGCCCAGCCGACCGAGGACTCGATCGTGGTGGCCGAGAACCTCGCGGCGCGGTACCACCAGCCGCTGTGGCGCTTCGGCAACTCCGGAACCGAGTCCACGATGGACGCCGTCCACCTCATGCGGGCGTTCACAGGACGGGAGCGGATCATCAAGCTCGAGGGCGGCTACCACGGCCATCACGACTCCGTGATGGTGTCGGTGCAGCCCGAGAGCGTGGGCGACCTCGGCCCGGCTGAGGCCCCGATCGGCATCCCGGAGAACACCGGGCTCCTCCGCGCCACGATGGACGGCACGGTCATCGTCCCCGCCAACAACCTCCCCGCGGTCGAGGCCGCGCTCGAGCGCCACCCGGGAGAGATCGCCGGCATGATCCTGGAGCCGATCATGATGAACGCCGGGATCATCTACCCCGACGACGGCTACCTCCAGTCATTGAAGGATCTCCTCCACGCGCACGGCGCGCTGCTCACGTTCGACGAGGTGAAGACCGGGTTCACCGTCGGGCCCGGCGGCGCGTCGGGCCTGCTCGGGGTCACCTCCGACCTGGTCTGTGTGGCCAAGGCGATGGGCGGCGGTGTGTCGACGTCCGCGATCGGCGGCGGCGAGGTGATGGAGCTGGTGGCGCGAGGCGACTACCAGCAGGTCGGCACGTTCAACGGGAACCCGCTGGCGATGGCCGCCGCCCGGGCCATGCTCACCGAGGTGCTCACCGACGACGCCTACGCCCACGTCGACCACCTCCGCGAGCGGATGCGCGCCGGCCTGCAAGCCGTGATCGACCGACACGACGCGCCGTGGCTGGTCGTGACGGCCGGCGCCAAGGGGTGCGTCTCGTTCATGCCCGACCGCATCCGGAACTTCCGCGACTTCCGGGGCCTCGACGGGCGGTACGGCCACGCGCACTGGCTGGTCCAGCACAACCGAGGGGCGTTCCTCCCGCCGTGGGGCAAGGTCGAGCAGTGGTTGATGTCGGTGCAGCACACCGACGAGGACGTCGACCGCTTCGTCGCCAACTTCAGCCACCTCACCGACTCCCTTCTCGGGCTCGGTTGAGGTCAGGGCGCCTCGGCGAGCACCACCCAGGCCGTGGCGGCGTGCTCGAAGGGCGGGTCGGGGAGCAGTGCGCGACACCGCTCGGCGAGGCGGCCGCGCCGTTCGTCGTCCAGGGATCTGACGTAGTCACCGGAGGGGCCGACGCGCAGCAGGTACGGCGTCCACCACTCGTCGAACGACGCGAACCGGATGTGGACGGTCAGCGAGGTCGAGCGGATATGGGTCAGCCCGGCCAGCTCGGCGAGCCCGGCCAGCTCACCGTGCCGACTGCCGGCCAGCCGGGCCTCGCCGGGAGCGCCCGGGTCCAGCTCGGTGGCCGCCCGCCAGAACAGCGACAGCGGTCCACCGGGGCCGGCGTTGTCCCAGACACTGGCGGAGACCGTGCCCCCCGGCTTGGTCACCCGCCCCATCTCGTGGAGCCCCGCGACCGGGTCGGTCATGAAGTGCACCACCAGCTGTGCCAGGGCAGCGTCGAACGCGTGGTCGTCGTACGGCAGGCGTTCGGCGGCTGACTCACGCACGTCCACACCGGGGAGGCGGTCTCGCGCCGCCTCGACGAACGGCGATGACGGGTCGACGGCCGAGACGTTGCCGTCGCCGCACCGGGCGACCAGGGGTGCGGTCAGGACTCCCGGACCACACCCCACGTCGAGCACCCGGTCACCGGACCCGACGCCGACCAGATCGACGAACTGCTCGGCGAGGGGCTCGGAGTACCGGCCCATGAACCGGAGGTAGTCGTCCGCAGGGACGTCGAAGCTCATGGGCGGAAGGTCGACCGGTCAGGGCGAGGTGAACCAGGGCCGGCGGAGGTCGTAGAACGACGCTCCGTCCATCATCGACTCGAGCTCGGCCCGCATCTCCTCGGGCGGCTCGACCTGCTCGCCCTTGCGGGCGCTCTCCTCGTCGGTGAAGTAGACGGTTTGGAAGAACGTCCCGTCATCGGTGATCGCGAGCGTGCCACCGATGATCTCGGGGCGCATCGCCCGCAGGTCCTCGGTGTCGCGCGTGGCCATCTCCTTGATCGGCGCCGCGTTGTCGGTGTGCCCGCGGATCACCTGGACGAACCCCGCGTCGTCGGACCCACCGCCCAGCCACTCCGTGACGTCGCCACAGTCGTGGAACTCGACCGGTCCGTCCATCAGGGCGCCCATCTTCTCGGCGAAGGCACCGGTCTCGGGACGCGCCGAGTTCGCCATCGCGTCCTCGCGCGAGGTGAACCGGATGATCCCCAGGAAGTCACCGTCGTCGGTGACGCCGTAGGTGCCGCCGAGGTAGCCGACCGCCGTTGCCCCGTCGTCGTCGCGCCACGACTCCGCGAGCGCGCGCAGCTCGTCCGCCCGGGAGCTCTTGCCTTGGATCACTTGGATGAACACGTCCTGGCCTCCTGTCTGGCAGGCCATCTCCGGATGAGGTGGTCTCGTGCTCACGACACTAGGGACGCCGGCCCCGGATGGCTAGGCACCCGTGGACCTCGAGGCCGAGCTCGTCACGACCCGGACGGCGTACGCCGTGAGCGCACCGAGCCGAGGCCGAGCTCCTTGTCGGCCATCTCCAGCGCGATCCTCCGCGCCAGCGGGGCGTCGACGACCGGGTCGTCCAGCGAGACCTGCACCACGAGGCCGTCGAGCAGGGAGCCCCACATGATCGCGAACTCCTGGACGTTGACCTTCTGGATCTCGCCGGAGTCGACGGCCTCCTGGACGATCCGCGCGATCAGGTCGCGCCACTGGGCGTCGAGCTCGGCGCGGTCCTTCTTCACCTCCGGGTGGCGAAATGCCTGCGCCCAGAGGTCGAACCAGAGACCCCAGTCACCGGTGAGATCCTGCTGCTTGTCCGCGACCAGGGTCCACTCGACCAGGGTCTCCAGCCGGTCGCGCAGCCTCTCGGTGGACTGGAGCATCTCCTCGGTGGCGGCGTAGAACGAGCGCTCCGACCAGCGCAGGGCCTCGGTCAGGAGGCTGTCCTTGGTCCCGAAGTAGTAGATGACGAGGGCGGGACTCGCGCCGACCCGCTTGGCCACGTCGGCGATGCGGGTGTCGCTGAAGCCGCGCTCCGCGATCAGGGTCGACGCTGCGGCGAGCATCTGGTCACGGCGTGCATCTGCCACGGCATCATGGTGCTCACGCGCTGCCATGTCGCCCTCCCGACGTTCTGGCACTGTCCCGTGTCGTCGTTGTGCCGCAGGCTAGCACGACCATAGACTGAACAGTCAGTCAGGACTTCTCGAGATCGGTGACGCATGACCAGCTCCGGAGCCCGGGTCAGGGCGATGATGTCCGCCCGGTCCGTCGCGGTGGTGGGCGCGAGCGATCGGCCCGACTCGTTCGGTCGACGACTGACGACCGAAGCGTTGCGCAGTCCCGGGATCGAGCGGGTGCACCTGGTGCATCCGACCCGTACCTCGGTGTTCGACCGACCGTGCGTGCCGTCGCTGGCAGACGTCCCCGAACCCGTCGACCTCGTGCTCTGCGGCGTACCCGACAAGGCGGTCGCCCCGACCCTGGCCATCGCGTCGGGACGGGGTGACGCCGGAGCCGTGACGTTCGGCCTGCTCGCCGGGCTCAAGGACGACGTGGTGGCGGCCGCGGGCGACATGGCGGTCGTCGGCGGCGGATGCATGGGTTTCATCAACACGACCACCGGCGTCCGCGCGATCGGCTACCTGGAGCGTGACCCGTTGCCGACGGGTCCGATCGCGCTGGTGACCCACTCCGGGTCGGTGTTCTCCGCCATTCTCCGTACGCGACGCGCTCTGGGCTGGACGCTCGCGGTCTCGTCCGGTCAGGAGCTGGTGACGACCACGCCCGACTACCTCGAGTACGCCCTGTCCCTGCCCGAGACCAGGGTGATCGGGCTCGTGCTCGAGACGATGCGGGACGCCCCGCGGCTGGAGGCCTGCCTGGCGGAGGCCGCGGCGCGTGACGTCGCTGTCTGTGCCCTGACCGTCGGCACGTCGGCAGGCGGTCGGGTCCTGGTCGACGCCCACTCCGGTGCCATCGCGGGGTCGGACGCGGGCTGGGAGGCGCTGTTCACGGCGTACGGCGTGCATCGCTGCAGCGACCTCAACGATCTCACCGACAGCCTGGAGACCTTCGCGATCGGGCGTCGCCACGTCCCGGGAACCGGCCGCGGCATCGCGACCGTGCACGACTCGGGCGCCGAGCGGGTGCTGATCGCCGATGTCGCCGAACGGCTCGACGTCCGGTTCGCCGACCTCGCGGAACCCACCATGTCCCGGCTCGCCGCTGCCCTCGACCCGGGACTCGTCCCGATGAACCCGCTGGACGTGTGGGGCAGGGGCAGTGACACGGTCGAGCTGTTCACCGAGTGCCTCACCGCGCTGGCCGATGACCCCGGGACCGGCGCCGTGGTGCTGGCCGTCGATCTCGCCGAGGAGTACGACGGCGACGAGAGCTACTCCGTCGCCATGGAGAACCTCCTGTCGCGGACGGACAAGCCGATCGCGGTGCTCGCCCACATCACCGCGGCCATCTCGACGACCTTCGCCGAGCGGCTACGGGCGCAGGGCATCCCGGTGCTCGAAGGGACCGCCTCCGGGCTGCGCGCACTCGGCCACCTGATGGCCGAGCCGCCGCGCCCACGACCCCAGGTGGTCGTCGACGCCGACCGGCAGTCCCGATGGGTCGCGCGGTTGTCGGCCGGTGGTGGGTTGTCGACCGCCGACTGGGGCGCTCTGCTCGGCGACTACGGCATCACCGTCACGCCGGGCGAGAGCGTGGCGTCGTCGGGTGCCGCCGTCGAGGCCGCGGAGCGGCTGGGCTACCCGGTGGTGCTCAAGAGCGACGCCCCTGACATGCACCACAAGACCGAGGCCGACGGCGTACGCCTCGGCCTGGGTGACCCGGAGGCCGTGGCGGCGGCGTACGCCGATGTCGCGGGGCGGCTCGGCTCGCAGGTCGTGGTGCAGCATCAGGCGTCGGGCGTCGAGGTCGCGCTCGGCGTGGTCGACGAGCCGCTGCTCGGCCCGTTGGTCATGGTGGCAGCCGGCGGCGTGCTCGTGGAACTGGTCGCCGACCGTGCCCTGGCCCTTCCCCCGGTCGACCGCGACACGGCGTACCAGATGATCCGCGGGCTCAAGGTCTCGGCGTTGCTCGACGGCTTCCGGGGTGCCCCGCCCGCGAGCGTCGACGCCCTCGTGGACGCCGTCGTCGCCCTCGGCCAGCTCGTCGTCGAGCTCGGCCCCCACCTGGCCGGCGCCGACCTCAACCCCGTCATGGTCGGCCCCGACTCCGCCCTCGTCGTCGACGCCCTGGTCCTCCCTCGCTGAGCCCGTTCGTTGAGCCCGGAGGGCCAACTCAACGAGCCCGGAGGGCCAACTCAACGAGTGGGGAAGGGGAGGGCGACGGGGTCGGGGGCGAGGCGGCTGCGACCCTGCTCGTCGAAGCGGTCGAGCCCGAGGTCCCGCACGTCCAGGACATCGGTGGCGCCGAAGAGGCAGAGGTCGGCGGCGGCCTTCGCGACACCGGGCCCCCACATCATCCCGTGGCCACCGGCCGCTGCGACGGTCGTGCCCTCGATCACGCCGTCCGGGCCGACCGCCGGCCCCAGGATCGGCAGGTGGTCGGGGGTGAAGTCGATGGTGGCCGCCCAGGTCTTGCGCAGGCCGACCTTGCCGGTGGTCGGCAGCAAGGCGGCCATCCGCGCCCGCATCACCTCGAAGTACGCCGTGTCGAACTCCGTGGCCTCCCCCGGCTCCTCGTCGGGGTTGCTCATCCCCCACAGCACCCCGCCCTCGCAGGGCCGCCAGTAGATCCCCGACGCCAGGTCGAAGACCATCGGCAGCCTGTCGGCCGCGAAGTCGGGGTGCGCCTCGGTCACGACCACCTGGTGCCGCACGCCTCCGGACGGGATGCGCACCCCAGCCGACTGCCCGACACCAGCCAGGGTCGGTCCCCCGGTGAGGACCACGCGCGGCGTGGCCACGTCGCCGGCCGACGAGCGGACGCCGGTCACCTGCCCGCCCTCGAGGTGCAGCCCCGTGAACGCCGTCCGCTCGCACACCTGCACGCCCGCGCCGAGAACGGCCGCGGTGTAGGCGAGCACGTTGCGGGGCGGGTCGATGTACCCGTCCTCGTCGGCGTACGACGCGCCCAGCGTCTGCCCAGGGGCCATGGCCGGGTTCATCGCGTCCACCTCGTCGGGCCCGACCCAGCGCACGTCGAGCCCGAGCGACTGCTGCATCGCGATCCGTGCCTGCGTCGTCGCGACGTCCGCCTCGGTGAAGCACGGCATGAAGTAGCCCTGCGCCACGAAGCCGGAGTCGATGCCGAGAACTTCCTGCTGTCCGGAGTAGAAGTCCCGGCTGAACATCCCGAGCCGGACGGCCGCCTCGGTACCCCCCTGCGCGCGCACCATCCCGGCAGCACGTGAGCTCGCACCCTGGCCGAGGGTGTCGCGCTCGACGAGCAGCACCTCGCCGGCGCCCGACCGCTTCAGGAACCATGCCGTCCAGGCACCGACGGTGCCTCCGCCCACGACGACGACGTCCGCTTCCCTGGGCACAGTGGTCACGACCGCCACGCTGACATAGACTGAACGGTCAGTCAACGTTCCGGAAGAGCTCGGCCGCCTCGAAGGAGAGCGCACGTGTACGGACTGACCCCAGAGGACCTCGAGCTCCAGGCGCGCGCGCGGGGGTTCGCCGACGAGCTCATCGGCCACGAGCAGTACGCCGAGGAGCACGGCGGCGAGCTTCCCGAGGACGTGCAGCACCGGCTCGAGGCGCGGGCCGTGGAGTTGGGTCTCACCGCGACCAACATCCCGGCCGAGCTCGGCGGCCGGGGCTGCTCGACGCTCCAGCAGGTGCTCGTCCAGGAGCAGGGTGGTCGCGTGACCAACGCCTTGGCCTGGTGCCTGACCACACCCCCCGGTTGGTGGCCGGCAGTGGCGAACGAGCACCAGCGTGAGACCTACCTGATCCCGACGATCCAGGGCCGTCGTGAAGGCTGCTACGCCATCACCGAGGAGTACGCCGGCTCCGACGTCTCTGACCTGAAGGCGACAGCGGCGCGCGAGGGTGACGAGTACGTCCTCAACGGCGAGAAGTGGCACGTCACGTCGTTCAACAGGTCCGACCACGTCTTCTTCCAGGCGGTGCTCACCACCGGCGTCCACGCCGGCGAGCAGGCGATGTTCGTGGCGGACACCGACACCCCTGGGATCCGCGTGGTGCGCACGCCCGCGTACTCCCATACCTTCGCCCACCACCACCCGATCCTGGCGTTCGAGAACGTCCGCGTGCCGTCCTCCCACCTGATCGGCTCGGAGGAGGACGGCATGTCCTTCGTCTACGAGTGGTTCCGCTACGAGCGGCTGATGATCGGCGCGCGCTGCCTCGGCGCGGCCGAGCGACTGGTCGACGAGATGCAGGCCTTTGCGTCGCAGCGGCGGGTCGGCGACGAGTACCTCGCCGACAAGCAGCTGGTGCAGGGCATGCTCGCCGACAGTCTGACCGAGCTGTTCGCCGCCAGGGCGATGACCTACGAGGTCGCGCGCTCACTCGACCTGGGCACGGAGGTGAAGGTCTCGCACGCCCAGTGCTCGATGGTGAAGCTCTACGTCAGCGAGATGGCGGGCCGCGTCGCCGACCGCGCCGTGCAGGTCTTCGGTGGTCGCGGATACATGCGGGAGAACGTCGCCGAGCGCTTCTATCGAGAGCTGCGCGTCGAGCGCATCTGGGAGGGTGCCAGCGAGATCCAGAGGTCGATCATCGCCGCTCAGCTGGGCAAGCGGGGCCGGGCGGCGCTCGTGTGACCTCCGCTCTGCGCTGTGGTTGGCTGAGCTGGTGAGCAGCGTCCCCGCCGCGTGGTCCGGACTCGTCGACGACGCCGCGATCTTCCCCCCGGGTGACGTGCCGCTTCCCGAGGCTGTGGCGGCGTACGCCGCACGTCGCGACGCCTGGTACGCCGACCTGGTCGGCCCGCTCGTGGTCCGGGACACCGACCTGCCCGAGGTACCGACCGACATCCCGGTCTCGGTCGTGCTGACCGGAGGCGCCGGCGCCGTCGCCGGGGTCGCCTCCCTGGCGGCCCGCCGAGGACACCGGCTGGTCGGCCTCGAGGCGGCCGTGCGCGACCTCGACGATCTCGCCGGAAACGTCCGTCGGATCACGACCGCGGTCGACGCCGCACGTGACGAGGGGGGCCTGGCCGACACCCGGATCCATGTCGAGCTTCCGCAGACCGACCCGACCACCGACTGGCTAGCCGCCGCCGACGCGGTCGCGGAGGCCGAGCACGCCCTGAAGTTCCGTACCGGCGGCGTCGAGGCCCAGGCCTTCCCGACCGCCGCGACGGTGGCCGCGTGGATCGACGCCGCTTTGGACCGTGAGACCTCGTTCAAGTGCACCGCAGGACTCCACCACGCGGTTCGCCATCGCGACCACGAGACGGGGTTCGAGCACCTCGGGTTCCTCAACGTCCTCCTGGCGACGCGCGTCGCCTTCGACGGCGGATCGGTCCAGGAGGTCGCCCAGGTGCTCGACGACCACTACGCCAACGACCTGGTCGCCATGGCGCGGCAGAGCGACGTCCCAGCTGCCCGCCGATGGTTCACGTCGTACGGCTCGTGCAGCGTCACCGAGCCGGTGGAGGACCTCGTCGGGCTGGGTCTCCTGGAGCAGCCCGGATGAGCGAGGGGTTCGGGCTCGACCACCTCCCGTACGGCGTCTTCTCGACCCAGGGCTCGGCGCCTCGCGTCGGCGTCCGGCACGGCGAGGCCGTCGTGGACGTGTCGACCGTGCGGCCGGAGCTCGATCGGCCGGTGGTCAACGCGTTCATGAGCCTCGGGCCGGCCGCATGGGACGACACCCGGGCCGAGATCGCCGGCCTGGTCGAGGCCGACGCACTGCCCTCCTTCCCGCTCGACGCTGTTGCGTTGCACCTGCCGTTCGCCGTCGGCGACTACGTCGACTTCTACGCCTCGCTCGACCACGCCTCGAACGTGGGCCGGATCTTCCGCCCCGACCAGGAGCCGCTGCTGCCGAACTGGCGACATCTGCCGGTCGGCTACCACGGCCGCGCCGGCACCGTCGTCGTCAGCGGTACACCGGTCGTGCGCCCGTGTGGGCAGCGGCTCTCGACGAGCACGACCACCGACCAAGCCCCGACGCCCGAGTACGGACCGACCCGGAGACTCGACATCGAGGCGGAGCTGGGCTTCGTGGTCGGCGTCGGCTCCGAGCTCGGCAGCCGGATCGGCGTGGACGAGTTCGAGCAGCACGTGTTCGGCGTGGTCGGGCTCAACGACTGGAGCGCCCGGGACATCCAGGCCTGGGAGTACGTCCCGCTCGGCCCGTTCCTCGGCAAGTCATTCGCCACCTCGGTGAGTGCCTGGGTCACCCCGCTCGCTGCACTGGCCGCTGCTCGGACCGTCCTGCCGGCCCAGGATCCACCGCCGTTGCCGTACCTGGTCTCGACCCGCTCGACCGCCGGGAGCGGCTCGACCGGCGACAGCGGCTCGACCGCGGGGAGCAGCTCGACCTCCGGGAGCGGCGGCCAGGCGTTCGACATCGACGTCGAGGTGGTCCTCAACGGGGAGGTCGTCAGCCGCCCGCCGTTCCAGACGATGTACTGGTCGCCGGCGCAGATGCTCGCGCACCTGACGGTCAACGGCGCCAGCACCCGCACCGGCGACCTGTTCGCCTCGGGCACGATCAGCGGCCCCGAGCCGGGACAGCGCGGCTCCTTCCTCGAACTCAGCTGGGGCGGGAAGGAGCCGTTCGCCGGCGGTCACACGTTCCTCGATGACGGCGACGAGGTCACCCTGCGCTACTCCGCCACCGGCACCTCCGGCAGCCGGGTCACGCTCGGCGAGGTGACGGGCCGCATCATGCCGGCCGACATCTGAGGCGCCGCACGACCACCATCTCACCCGTGAGCCCTCGGTACCCCGCGGGGACCGGAGGGCCGCGTCGGCCGAGGTGTCCGGCAGTGCCCACCCCCGGCCTGCCGGACGGCACGGCCGCCGTACCCTCGCGTCGTGATCCAGTACGGCCAGCTGCCACCGCCGACGCATGTCCTGGCGCACATCAGCGACACGCATCTCCTTGCGCCGGACGCACTCCAGTACGGCGCGATCGACACCCTCGCCCGCTTCGAGGCCGCACTCGAGCGGGTCGCCCGCATCGACCCGCCCGCCCAGGCGCTGGTGTTCACCGGCGACCTGGCCGACCTGGCCGAGCCCGCGGCGTACCGCCTCCTCAAGGAACGCGTCGAGGCGCTGGGCGGCCGGACAGGTGCGCAGGTCGTCTGGTGCATGGGCAACCACGACGAGCGCGCGACGTACTCGCGTGAGCTCTTCGGCGAGGAGTCGGAGGCGCCGCAGGACCGGGTGCACGACGTGGCGGGGCTGCGGATCGTCAGCCTCGACACCAGCGTGCCGGGGTGGCACCACGGCGAGGTCAGCGACGAGCAGCTCACCTGGCTGACCGAGGTGCTGGCGACGCCGGCCGAGCACGGCACGGTCCTCGCGCTGCACCACCCACCCATCCCCTCACCGATGGTGCCGGCCGCCGAGCTCATCGAGCTGCAGGACACCGACCGGCTCGCCGCGGTCATCCACGGCACCGACGTGCGGGCCATCCTGGGCGGCCACTACCACTTCAGCTCGCACTCGACGTTCGCCGGTACGCCGGTCTCGGTCGCTGCGGCAACCTGCTACCTGGCCGATCCCGCGCCGCGGGAACGGTTCATCTCGGCCGTCGACGGGCACCAGTCGGTCAACGCGGTGCACGTCTACGCCGACCGCGTCGTGCACACCGTCGTACCCGTGCCCGAGGCGCCGGAGGTCAGCGGATTCGGGCTCGACGTCGTACCGCTCATCGAGGCGCTGACCTCGCACGAGCGGTTCGACATGGTCAGCCGGAAGGAATCGGACTTCAACCGAGGTACGGGAGGGAGCTCGCCGGAGGAGCCGCCACCGCCCAGCTAGGCTCGCCTCGGTCGACCCCGGTGCCATCGACGAAAGGTGCGGACCGATGCATGGACGGGTGTTCTCGATCGAGGTCCTGACGCCGAGCCTGGTGCGTGTCGTGCTCGCGGACGGCGACCTCGCCGACCTGGACATGCCGGACGCGACCGATGCCTACATCAACGTCGCGTTCCGCCCCGAGGGCGCGACGTACGGCGAGGTGTTCGACCCGCGGTCGGTTCACGAGTCACATCCGCGAAGTGAGCAGCCGGCCCGGCGCCGCTACACCGTGCGGGCGTGGGATCCGACGTCGCGACGGCTGACCCTCGACTTCGTGGTCCACGGGGACACCGGCGTGGCAGGACCCTGGGCCGCCGGCGCGCGCCCGGGAGACGTGCTGGTGTTCACCGGGCCCAGCGGGAGCTACCGTCCCGACCCCGCCGCAGACTGGCACCTGATGGTCGGCGACGAGTCCGCCCTGCCCGCGATCGCCGCCTCGCTCGAGGTGCTCCCCGCCGGTGCGCGAGCCGTCGTCCGCCTCGTCTGCGACGGACCCGAGCACGAGCTCCAGCTCGTGAGCCCCGCCGACGTCGACCTGGTCTGGCGGCACCGGCGCGGCGATCCGGGCGACGGGTCGTTGCTGGTCGCCGCCGTCGAGGCCCTGGACCTAGGCGTGGGCACGCCGTCGTGCTTCGTGCACGGCGAGGCGGACGAGATCCGCGCCGTACGCCGACACCTGCTTCGCGAGCGCGGCCTGAGCCGGCGTGATCTGTCCTGCTCGCCGTACTGGCGCCGCACGATGAGCGACGAGGCGTGGCGTCGCGTCAAGGGCGACTACGTGGCCGCGATGGAGGCGGACGCCGTCGCCTCCTGACCGGAGCCTCAGACGCCCTCTCGCTCGTGGAAGCCGAGGTGCACGACCGCCTCCCCGCGTCTCAGGGCCTCGACGGCCCCCGGGTGCAGGCGCCGCAGGTGGGAGATCGCCTTGCGCCGGTAGCGGACGATCTGGACCGCACCGAAGGCCCACAGCAGGAACTGGACGGACATGGCCGCACGGAAGTCCCCGAGGTCGTAGTGATCGGCTCCGCCGCCGCCGCTGTGCCGGTCGAGCACGACCCCGATCAGGGCCATCGTGACCAGGCTCGCCGAGAAGCCGCCGACGTTGACGAAGCCGTTCGCCCGGCCGGATGCCTCCAGCGGCACGAACGTGCGCGCGAGGTCGAAGCCGACCATCGACGCCGGTCCCCCGGTCGCCATCAGGCAGACCAGGACGACGAGCATCCACGGTGGCGCCGGCGTCGACCTGGCGAGGACGAGCGCCCAGCCGAGGGCCATCGCCGTGACGATGCCGAGCACCATCCAGGACCGGTAGAAGGGGTGGCGGCCGACGAGCGTGCCCAGCACGAGACCGCTGCCGATGATCCAGCCGGTCATCACCATCAGCAGGGCGCTCGCGTGGTCGGCGGAGAGACCCTCGCCACGGACGAGGAACGGGTACCCCCAGAGCAACGCGAAGACCGTGCCGCTGAACTGGGAGGTGAAGTGCGACCACATGCCGAGGCGCGTGCCGGGGTTGCCCCAGACGAGCCGCAGCGTCCGGGCCAGGGCCCCCATCTTGACCCGGAGCACCTGCTCGCGGGCATACGGCGAGTCCTTGACCAGCAGCACCACGACGACCATGCCGACGACACCCAGCGTCGAGGCCACGGCGAACGACCGGGTCCAGCCGAGGTGCCGCAGGGCCAACGAGAGCGGCGCGGCAGCCGCCACCGCCCCGAGCTGACCGAGCTGGCCGGTCAGCTGGGTGACCAGCGGAGCCTGCCGCACCAGGAACCACACGGTCACGAGGCGGATCACGCTGACGAAGATCGTGGCGTCGCCTGCCCCGATCATCGCCCGGGCGAGCACGGCCACCGGGAACGCCGTGGCGAAGGCGAAGGCGAGCTGCCCCGCGGTCATCAGCACGAGCCCGGAGAGCATCAGGACCCGTGACCCGTAACGGTCGAGGAGGATCCCGATCGGCACCTGCAGGCCGGCGTACACGACGAGCTGGAGCACGGTGAACACCGACAGCTGGGTCGCCGAGACCCCGAACCGCTGCGTGGCCAGCAGGCCCGCTACGCCGAGCGAGCTGCGGTTGAAGATCGCCAGCACGTAGACCGAGAGCCCGACCAGCCAGATGACCCAGGCGCGGCGCCGGCCGATGTCGTGGATCTGCTCGGTCACCGCGACATGATCCACTACCGGGCGGGAGCCCCGGAGACCGATCCCGGCACTCAGATGATGGGCACGGTCCACACGAGCGTGGCGCCACCGAGGTCCGGCACCTCCGCGATCGCCATCGACCCGTTGCGGTCCTCAGCGCGCCGGCGCAGGTTGTCGAGGCCGCTGTGCCGGACGACGTCGCCGATGCCGCGCCCGTCGTCGCTGATCGTGACCGTGAGCCGAGTCGTGGTGGCGAACACGCTGAGCTCGACGGCGGACGCGGCGGCGTGCCGGGCGACGTTGGAGAGACCCTCACGGACCACTGCGGTGACGTCGCGCGCCAGGTCGGCGGTTGTCACCGAGTCGAGCGGGCCGTCCAGCTCGACCCTGGGCGCGGTACCGAGCGCGGGCTGGATCTCGGCGACGACGTCCATGACGGCGGCACGCAGCCCGCCAGGAACGGGGGGCTGCAGCTGGAAGATCGACGTACGGATCTGCTTGATGGCGTCGTCGAGGGTGTCCACCACCTCCTGGAGCGCCGTCACCGCTGAGACGTCTCGCACGCGTGCGGCGGTGGCCTGGAGGACCAGCCCGGCGGCGAACACCTGCTGGATGACGAGGTCGTGCAGGTCGCGCGCGATCCGAGCACGGTCCTCGAGCAGCAGCACCCGTTGCTGGTCGCGACGGGCCTCTGCCAGCTCCAGGGCAACGGCTGCGTGGTTGGCGAAGGTGGTGGCCATCTCGGCGTCGAGGGGGGTGAAGGCAGGCCGCCCGGGTCCCCGCATCACGACCAGGGTGCCGCGTGCCTCCTCACGGCCCAGGAGCGGCAGCACCATCACCGGTCCCACGCGCACGTGGCCGGCCAGGTAGATGGTGCGGCCGTCCACCAACGTGGTGTCCTCGGCGTCGACCAGCCGCACCGGCCTCCCGGTCTGGAGCACGTGCTCGCTCAACGTGCCGGCGGCGGGGTAGCGGGTGTCCTGGATGCCGGCGGCGTCCCTCCCCTCGGCGACGGCGACCCGCAGCTCGCTGTCGACCGGCAGCACGACCGTGGTCAGGTCGGAGTCGGCGAGCGAGTGGACGCTGCGCGCGATGAGCCGTAGGGCCGCCTCGTCGCCTGCGAGCAACCGCCGGGTGACCTCGGTGGAGGCAGTCAGCCACTCCTGGCGCGCCTGTGCTTCCTCGAACAGTCGTGCGTTCTCGATGGCGACCCCCGCCGTGGCCGCCATCGCCTGGACGAGCTCCTCGTCCCCGGCACTGAACGCAACGGCCTCGGTGCGGGTGAGGTAGAGGTGGCCGTACGCCTCGTCGCGCACCCTGACCGGGACGCCGAGGAAGGCCCGCATCGACGGGTGACCGTCCGGGAAGCCCACCGAGCCCTCGTGCTCGAGGACGTCCTCGACCCGGACGGCGCGTTGCTCGGCGATCACCAGACCCAGGAGCCCTCGTCCCTCGGGAAGCCGGCCGATCGCACGCGCCGAACCCTCCGCAATGCCGACGTGGACGAAGCCCTCGAGGGCGCCGTCGTCTCCGATGACCAGCAGCGCGCCGTAGTCGGCGCCCACCAGATGCATCCCGGACTCCACGATCCGGCGGAGGACGAGCGCCAGGTCGAGGTCCGCGACGATGCTGCGGTTGGCGTCGAGCAGTGCCCGCAGCCGGTGTCCCGCGACGCCCCCGTGATCCGCCACGCCCCGACGATAGCCCCGCGCGGACGGCCGGCAAGCGGGCCGAGAGTCAGCCGACCACGGCGACCCCGGCTGCGGCGCGGCGTTCCAGACGGGCCGGGGCGGGCACGATCACGACGGGCACCGGGGAGTGACGGACGCAGTACTCGGCGACCGAGCCCAGGACCTGGTGGCTCTCGCTGCTCGGGCTGCCACTCCCGACGACCACCATGGAGGCCGACTCGGCCCGCGCGACCAGGACGCGGCCGGCGTAGTCGTGGACGACGACCCGGACCAGATCCGGCACGTTCTGGCGTTCCTCCAGGGTGCGGGCGACGGCGTCTCCCTGCATGTGGTGAACCCGCGCCCGCCCTTCTGCCAGGTCGTCGACGTCCGGCGAGGCCTCGACGTGTCCGCTGTCGAGCCACGCAGTCACCACTTCGACGGTGCACCCGCGTTCCCAGCCCTCGGCGAGCGCGAACGCGAGCGCGGCGGCAGCGCCGGCGCTGCCGTCCACGCCGACCACGATGGCGCCGGTCTGCTGTCCCACCTGGTCAGGGTGGCGGCAGCCCGATGCGGGCGCATCCGGCCATCGTCCCGGATCGACGGGACGTTCGTCCCACGGGCCACGGACCGCCGGCCCTGCCAGAGGCGCGCCCGCGCAGCGCACCCTCGACGGCGTGAGTCGACCGAGCATCCATCTCTGGTACGACCTCTGCTGGCCGGTCGCGGCGGGCCTGGTCACGGGGCTGGGCCTCGTCGCGGCGTACCTGTGGGCGGGGCCGCCGATGTTCCTGGTCGCCCTGGCCGTGCTCGAGCTCACCGTGGCGCCGGTCACGTGGAGCGTGCTCACCGAGCTGGGCTTCGACGTGCGGAGCGTCGCTCTGCGGGTGGCGCCGGCGGTGTCGGTGGCCGCGCTCGCCGTCGTCGGGCTCGCCGGCCTCACCGGTCCTTGGACCTTCCCGGTCGCTGCCGCCGTGCTGGCCACCTCGCCCGCGGCCAGAGGCTGGACGCGCGGCGACCTGCGCCGAAGGGTTTCCGAGCGGGTGTCCCCTCGTACCCAGACCCGACGCCGGTTCGACGAGATCGTCGCGAACGGCTTCGGCGGACCCGACGAGGACCACCCGCCCCGCTGACGCGAGGACCCCGCTCGGGGTGCGGCGGGGGTCCTCGCGCGGTGGTGGCGGATCCAGGCTTCGAACCTGGTGGTGGACACGGGGGTACGGGTCCGTCTCGGCGGGCCGTCCGGCGGACAACGGGCGTTGTTTCTCTACGTCCCCTCCCCGGCCCAGTGCAGATCCCAGAACCTCGACTGTTGTTTGCCGTCAACGTCTGTGAACCCGTATTCCCGCGCCAGCGCGGGCGTGGTGTAGACGCCGCCGGACTTGGCGATGAGGTGCGGGTCCGTGGCCAGGGTGGCGATGGCCCTTCCCGGGAATTCCGCGGACTCGGTCGCCGCCTCCTCCTCGGGAGACAAGGACATGCGCTCCAATCGCATGAAACCCGGGGACACCGCTAGGCAGGAAACGCCGTGCGGCCGCAGGTCGTCGGCGAGTTGCTGGGTGAGCTTGTTGGTGGCGTTCTTGACCGTCTCGTAGAAGGCATGCCCGTGCGGGCGATCCAGCACCCAGGTGATGTTGACGATCACGCCGCGACCGGCAGCGACCATCGTCGGGGCTGCACACCAGGACGCGTAGGCGGTGGCGCGCAACCCACCGGTGAACATCAGGTCCCAGTGGCGCCATTCGATGTCCCAGAAGTCCAGGTCGCCGTCCGGGGACATCTCGTATCCGGACCAGGCGTTGTTGACCAGCACATCCAGGCGGCCCTGCTCAGCGTGGATCTGATCGAAGACAGCGCGGGTCTGCGCGTCATCGGTGTGGTCACACCGGATCGCGATGCCGGTCCCTCCGCGGGCGGTGACCTCGTCGGCGGTGTCATCGATGGTGCCCGGCCGTCCGAGTGTGGTGGGCCGGCCGCGGGTGCTCCGTCCGGTCACATATACGGTCGCGCCGCGCTCCCCGAGGACGAGCGCGACCCCCCTCCCACAGCCACGGGACGCACCAGTCACCAAGGCCACCTGTCCGGTGAGCTCACCCACGTCTCGAATCTAGAGCCCTGCACCGACAGTCGACCTGTCGTGTGCCTGTGATGACCGCGGTGCGCTGGGCGAACAGACGTCCCCTGGGCGGCCAGCCCAGGCAGAAGGAGCACGAGCAACGCCACACGAGAGGGCATTCAGGGTTGCGTCGTCCCAGTACCTCTGGTCAGCAGTCCGCTGTCGTAGGGCTCGGCGCGCCTGACCCCCGGCCCGCCGTTCGGCGCCAAACGTCCGACGCCGGCCACCACGAGCGGACATTCGCACCAAGGCATGAGCGCCAGTGGTCCGCGCACACACCCGTAGCCACCAACCCACAGCCCAGCACCATCACGCTGCGAACCCGACGAGTCTGCACAGTCACACCGCCGCCAACCGGCCTCGTCCCTTCGCCATCCCCGCGGGCCTCGTGCTACCCACGACGCAGGGCCGTACCCTGGCAACGTGGGTTCCAGCGTCAGGCTGCGTTGATGGGTCTGCAGAGCGGCCTGCCGTGGAGGACCATTCTTCGATCTACCTACGAAGAGATGGACCGTGACCCCGGCTTTCGCTACGTCAGGCTCGAGGAGACGATGGGGCAGATCTTCTTCAGCGTGCCAGCGGTGGGCGGCGCGGAGCGGCGGTACAGGCTCACCATCGACCGTGGCTGGCCGCGGGTGCACCAGGTAGAAGGTCCCCCGGAGACAGCGACCTGACACCGCCCCGCCTCGAGAGCCCCGCAGGGACCTGACCTCAAGGGAGCTGGGTCCACCCGCGTCAGTCGCCGCGGACCGGGCGAGCGGAGGGCCCGATTCGCCGGTCTTCGCTGTGGCCATCTCGCGAAACCGGCCGCCGTAGGCTCTGCTGTGCCGGGCACGCCCCGACCAGCGATCAGTGCACCGAGCCGCAAGGCCGAAACCGACGGAGACCTGGGATGCCAAGCGGAACCCGACCGACCGAACAGGCCACGATCAGCTTCGTGGCAGAGCTGTCCACCATCGAGGACACAACCCTCGTGCGGTTGCCGAAGGGTGCCAGCGAGCGGCTGCCGTCGCGTGGGCAGGTAGCCGCGCACGCCTCGCTGGGTGGGCACCAGTTCGAGACCGTGGTGGAGCCCGACGGTCGGCGTGGCCATTGGATCCGCGTCGACGAGGCCCTCCGACGAGTCGCGGGAGTCCGATCGGGCGACATCGTCGAGGTGACGCTCCAGGTGGTCCCCGACTGGCCGGAGCCGGAGATCCCGGACGACCTTGCCGCCGCGTTGGCCGGGGCCTCTGCGAAGATCCGCGAGGTGTGGCAGGACATCACGCCGATGTCGCGGTGGGAGTGGGTTCGTTGGGTGCAGGCGACGCGCAACCCTCAGACGAGGCAGCGACGGGTCGCGGTCAGCATCTCGAAGATGGAGGGCGGCAGACGGCGGCCGTGCTGCTTCGACCTGGCGTCGTGCACCGACCCGGACCTCGCTAGGAGCGGCAAGTTGCGCGATCCCTCCTAGAGGAGCCCGCCAACGCCAGCCCGCTCGCTGGTCCCCTCCGACTCTTGCCGCGCGACCGGGCCTCGAGTGACGTGTGGCCTCGGACCCGATCGCTGGTGAGCACTCCAGACCCGACGCGATGAGCAGACGCTTCTTCAGATGCCAACCGCGCGCAGAGCACGAACGTCGGCCACAGCGTCGCGGCCGTCCTCCGATCTGCCTATGGCATCGACTGGTAGACGTCGAACGTCGACTCCTCAGGTGGCGTCGCGAACCCGCCCTCGATTCCTTGCTGCATGCGCGGCATCAAGACGTCGTCGCGGAAGCGTTCCCAGCTGTCCCGCGACTCGTGGACGGCCACGATCGTCCATCCGTCGGCCGACGGACCGGCCGCATGGAAGATCTGCCCGCTCGGCAACGTGACCGGCGTCGGGTGGACGGCCGCGATCGATGCCTCGTACTGCTCCTTGGTTCCACCAGGAAAGTGGTGGACAACTCCGTGGGCCATGTCGGCTCCCTTTCGATAGGCGTTCCATGTCAGAGCTCTGTCACGGAAGATGGCCGTGGTCGCGCCTGGCATGGCGCTCCGGGAAGACTCGACGTGGTGGTCACCCAAGGGGGACGCTAGACCTGCCAGGCATCAAAGACCATGGGCCTTCCGGGCTCTGTTCCATCCGTGACACCCTCAGCCACGGCTCGCATGGGATGTGCTTCCACACCGCCGCGAGCCGACCAACGTTGGAACGCCTTCCGTTCTCTTGCGCTGCCACGCCGCCGAGCGGAAGACTTCCCCTCAGCGTCTGCATCCCGTCGTGTCTGGCGCACC
>JBKPTA010000074.1:0-23771 GCA_046735295.1 Actinomycetota bacterium
GTGAGGAGCTCGTAGAGCACGACGCCCGCGGCGTACACGTCGGCGCGGGCGTCGCTGGTGCCCTCGACGACGAGCTCGGGGGCGAGGTAGGAGACGGTGCCGATGATCACGCCGCCGGTCGCGGTGTGCTGGGTGTCGGCGCTGACGGCCTTGGCGAGGCCGAAGTCCGCAACCTTGACCCGGCCTCCCGACTGCTCGTCGGCGATCAGCACGTTCTCCGGCTTGATGTCGCGGTGGATGAGGCCCGACCGGTGCGCCGCGGCGAGGGCGGACACGACGGGCTCCATGAGGGCCAGTGCCTTGACGGGCGGCATCGGTGCCTCGTCGCGGATCACGTCGCGAAGGGTGCGCCCGCGCACGAGCTCCATCACCAGGTAGAGGGTGCCCCCGTCTATCGCCGGGTCGTCTCCCTGGTCGAAGACGTTCACGACGTTGGGGTGGTTGAGGCGGGCGGCCGCCCGGGCCTCGCGTTTGAAACGCTCGGCGAACGCGGCGTCGTCGCCGAGGCCGCGGTGCATGATCTTGACCGCGCAGGTGCGGTCGAGCCGGGTGTCGACCGCCTCGTAGACACCGGCCATGCCACCCCGTGCGATGCGGCGGCCGATGCGGTACCTGCCGTCGAGGAGGTGCCCGGTCACGGGGTCGGCGACCGTGGCGCCGCCCGCGTGGGCGCGCGTGTCTGACTCCACGTCGACCCTCCAGATATCCGGTCGGGGAAGTGACCAGGTCCGCCCATCCTACGGATCGGCGTGGTCGGACCCCACTCTCCGCGCACCGGCGCGCCGTACCCCGCGCCGGTCGAGCCGACGCCGGTCGAGCCGCCCTCGTCGGTCGAGCCGCCTCGTCGGTCGAGCCGCCCGCCGGTCGAGCCTGCCGAGACCACGGGACCCGCCGGTCGAGCCGCGCGCCGCTCGAGCCGCCCCGTCGGTCGAGCGTGTCGAGACCACCGGGCCCGCCGTTCGAGCCTGCCGGGACCCCGTGCCAGAGTGTGGCCATGACGTCGTTGGCCGATGCCGACCTGGCCCGGCTCGTCGGCGAGTGGCTGGACTGGTCCGAGACCGCGCGGATCCTGGGGGTGTCCGAGGCCAAGGTGCGCACGATGGTCAAGTCCCACGAGCTCGCCGCCGCCAGCCCTTCGCCGGGTGTCGGACCCCGCGTTCCCGCGGCGTTCCTCGACGACGGGTTGGTCGTCAAGGGCCTGCCCGGGCTGCTGACCGTGCTGCATGACGGCGGGTACGACGATCGCGAGTGCATCGCCTGGCTGTTCCTCGACGCCGACCTCCCGGGTCGCCCGATCGACGCCCTCCGCGAGAACCGCGGCTCGGAGGTCAAGCGGCGTGCGCAGGCCATGGGCTTCTGAGCCCACGCCGGCCCGTGGCCGGCTGTGGATCGGCCTCGTCGCCGTCCTCGCGATGGCCCTGCTCACCTGGGCGGTCAACCAGGGCGGCGGGTTCTCTGGTGGCGGTCGCGAGGGGGACGCCGACACGACCACCCCGGTTCGGGTCGCGCTCTCGGATCTCCCGCCGGAGGCCGTCCACACCGTCGACCTGATCCGGGCAGGCGGGCCGTTCCCGTACGACCGCGACGGGATCGTCTTCGGGAACCGCGAGGGCTTGCTACCGGCCGAGCCGTCCGGCTACTACCACGAGTACACCGTGCCGACCCCGGGCGCGGCCGACCGCGGGGCCCGGAGGATCATCGTGGGCTCCGGAGGCGAGCTGTACTGGACCGACGACCACTACCGATCGTTCGAGAGGATCTCCCCATGAGCGGACTGGCCGGCCTGCTGGCACACCACGTCGAGCCAGGCATCTACCGCTGGCACGGGCACTTCCCGGTGGACGACGTACGCCGCACGGTGGAGCACGCCGGCTGGCAGTTCGCCGAGGTCGACGGCTGGCACCACACCACGAAGGCGGAGTTCCTCGAGGCGATCGGGGCGGCGCTGTCGTTCCCGGAGTACTACGGCCAGAACTTCGACGCGCTCGCCGACTGCCTGGGCGATGTGACCACCGGCGACAGCGAGGGCTGGATCGTCCTCTGGGACGGCTGGGGACCCCTCGCCCGCGAGGATCCGCGGGCGTTCTCGGTCGCGTTGTCGGTTCTCGGCGGCAGGGTGAACGCCGACAAGGGTGGCCACTTCGCCGTCCTCCTCCGCGGCGACGGCCCCGACGTCCCGGGCGTCCCCTCGCTGGACTGAAGGCAGAGCCGGCGCACGGCTCCAGGTGGTCGCCGTTTGGCACCAAACGGCAAGAGTTTGCACGGAATGCATGCCGTTCTTGACCAATGGATGCTGTGGACAGAAGACGCGGGGCGGTGGGCGCTACACCACCCGGTCGGTGGCGGCGGTGGCCAGCTGGAGGAGTACGTCGCGGGCTTGCGGGTCGAGGTCGGAGCCGGCCAGCGCGCCGGTCGCCGTGGCGGCGAGCTCACCGATCACCCGCTCCACCTGCTGGTGGGCGCCGGATGCGTCGATGATCCGCCGCAGCTCGACCACGTCGGCGTCGGTGAGGGTGGTGCCGAGCGCGCCGTCGAGCCGGGCGGCCTCGGGTGGAGGCGCGGCGTCGAGGGCGAGCGCGACGAGCACGGTCCGCTTCCCCTCGACGAGGTCGTCGCCCGCCGGCTTTCCGGTGGCCGACGGGTCGCCGAAGACACCGAGCAGGTCGTCGCGCAGCTGGAAGGCCTCCCCGAGCGGAAGTCCGAACGCGCTCAAGCGGCGCAGCTGCTCGGGAGTCCCCCCTGCCAGGCTCGCGCCGATGTGCAGGGGCCGCTCGACGGAGTACTTGGCGGACTTGTAGCGGAGCACGGTCATGGCGGCGTCGACGTCGGCCTCGCCGCGCGCCTGGACCGACACGTCCAGGAACTGACCCGTGATCACCTCGGACCGGCACCGGTCGAAGACGTCGAGGGCCGCGACGACCCGCTCGACGGGAAGTCCGCAACGACGCAGCAGCTCGTCGGACCAGCTCAGCAGCAGGTCGCCGAGCAGGATGGCCGCGGAGGCGCCGTACTGCTCCGGGTCGCCGCGCCAGCGGTCTGCGCGATGCTCGGCGGCGAACCCCCGATGGGTGGCCGGGCGCCCTCGCCGGGTGTCCGAGGCGTCCATGTAGTCGTCGTGCACGAGTGCGCTGGCGTGGAGCAGCTCGAGCGAGGCACAGGCCCGCACGAGCGCCTCGTCGGCGACGCCCTGGTGACCTGCCGCGCGGTCGTCGCCTGCCGTGCGCGCGTCGTACGACGGGCCCGCGACCGCCTGGTAGCCCCAGTAGCAGAACGCGGCTCGGAAACGCTTGCCCCCCGAGACCACGGCCCGGCCCTCGGCCAGGAGCCGCGCGGCGTCGTCGCCGAGCGGGCCCAACCGTTCTGCCTGCTCATCGAGGAAGGTGTCGAGCGCCGACTGCACCCGCCCGCGGAAGACGGAGGGGTCCCACACGGTGTCGGTCACGGGCCGAGCCTAGGAGGAGGACCGCCGGCAGCCGGACGAGCCCCGGTCACGGGGCCTCTCTCCTTAGACTCGCGGGCATGCCCGATCACTCGGCCATCGGACAGCTCCTGCGCAGCGGAGAGCGCTCGTTCTCCTTCGAGTTCTTCCCGCCGAAGGACGCCGAGGGCGAGGAGGTGCTCTGGCGCTCGATCAGCGAGCTGGAGGCGCTGCGTCCGACGTTCGTCTCGGTGACCTACGGCGCGGGCGGGAGCACGCGCGACCGGACGATCGCGATCACTCGTCGGATCGCGGCGGAGACGTCGATGCTCCCGATGGCGCACCTGACCTGTGTCGGGCACACCACCGAGGAGCTCGGCTCCATCGTCGACGAGCTGAGCGAGGCCGATATCGGAAACGTGCTCGCTCTCCGTGGCGACCCCCCGGGCGGACCCGGCACTCCCTGGACGCCGACCCCTGGCGGTTTGGAGTACGCCGCGGAGCTGGTGGGCTTCCTGCAGGGTCACGGGCTCTGTGTGGGTGTGGCGGCGTTCCCCGAGGGACATCGCGACGCGCCGAGCCTCGAGCACGACGCACACGTGCTCAAGGCGAAGTACGACGCGGGCGCGGAGTTCGCCATCACCGAGATGGTGCTGCGTGCCGCGGACTACGTCGGCCTGGTCGACCGGGCCCGTGACGTCGGTGCCGACCTTCCGATCGTCCCGGGCATCATGCCCATCGTGAACCTGAGCTCGATGGAAGCGATGGTGCGGCTGTCGGGACGTCGGATGCCGGAGCAGACCCTCGACCGGATCATGCCGCTCGAGCACGACCCCTCGGCGCTGCGCGCCGAGGGCATCGCCATCGCCACCGAGCTCTGCCAGCAGCTTCTGGCGGCGGGCGCACCGGGGCTGCACTTCTACACGCTGAACCGGTCCAGGGCCACGCAGGAGATCTTCACCGCCTTGAGGATCCCGGCCTGAGGAGCAGCGGGGCGTCGGCCACCTCACCCCTCGTTAGCGCCACCATCCCTCCGGCAGGATGACGTCATGCGCACGGTGACGGTCACTGGTCACGGTGAGGCCCGGGTCGTCCCCGACTCCGCAGTCGTGAGGGTCGCGGCCGTGCACCGCGCGGACGGCGTGGCCGACGCTCTTGCGGGGGCCGACAGCGCCGCTCGGGAGCTCCTCGCGACCGGGCGCCAGCACATCAGCGGGGAGCGCATCGGATCGACTTCCGTGCAGATCTGGCCGGCGCACGACCGGGAGGGCATGCCCGCTGGTTTCGAGGCGCGGCACGCGCTGGTGCTCCGCTGCGACGACATCGCCTCGGCCGGGGTGCTGCTGGCGGCGCTCGCGGAGTCCGTCGGCGACCGGCTGCAGATCGAGGGTGTCTCGCTGGAGGTGACCGACCGAGCGGCAGCCGAGACCCTCGCACGCGAGGCCGCCTATCGTGACGCGGTCGGGCGGGCTGACCACCTCTGCCGACTTGCCGGCGCGGTGCTCGGCGAGCCCCGGGAGGTGGTCGAAGGAGGCGCCGTCCCGCTGGTCGGACAGGCTCGCGCCGCCGCGGCCACGTCCGCCGACCTGGCCCTGGAGCCGGGCGAGCTGTCAGTGACCTCGACGGTGACGGTGACCTTCCAGCTGCGCTGACGGTCACCGGGCGGGGCCCACCACCTGGGCGACCAGCGACGCGGACAGGCCGACGTAGGGAAGTCCCGAGCCGGGCGTCGCGTGCGACCCGGCGGCGTACACACCTGGAATCGCGGTGCGAGGTCCCGGGCGACGGCGCACGGTGCTGCGGCCGCCCCACCGCACTCCGAGCGGCGAGCCGCCCCACCGCTCCACCGCGTCGCGGGGACTGAGGTCGACGCGTGCGAGGACCTGGTCGCGGCCGACCAGCCCGTGCCGCGTCAGGAGGGCGACCGCGTCCTCGTCGTACCGGCCACGGGTCTGCACCGTCCAGGCATGCTGCCCCTCGGGGGCGCGGCCGCTGGTGCGCAGCCGCAACGTCGGGTCTCCGTGGATCACCAGCTCGTGAGGGAGGTCGCGCACCTCCCCGGTCAGGCCCAGGTACGTCGTCGCTGCCGGGATCGCCGGCGTCGTGCGCCGAACCGCGTCAGCGAGCGCGGGTAGCCGCCGCGGGTCGACCGCGCACACCACGACGTCCGCGTCCAGCTCGCCAGCGGTCGTCGTCACGGCCACCGCTCGACCGCTGCGTACGAGGACGTCCCGGGCGCGGCCCCGGACCACATCGACCCTGCGCGTCTCGAGCCGTCGCACCAGCGCGTCGAGCATCGCGCCGGTACCCCCGGTGAAGGCCCAGGCGCCGAACCGCTGCTCGAGGTACGCCGTCATCCCGGCCCAGGCGGGGACGTCGCGCACGTCATGCCCGTCGACCACGTACGGATGGGCCGCGACCAGCCGCATCCGCTCGTCGGGAAGCCGCGTCCGCAGCCTCCGGCGCAACGACTCCCGGGAGTCCAGTCGGGCGGCGAGCCCCCGACCCACGTGACGGGGGTCCCACGGCACCTCGGCGTACTGCCGTCTGATCACCTCCCAGTCGTCGGCATAGGCGTCGACGTGGGCGAGCCAGCGTCCGCCCAGCCCGTCGCCCAGCGCGTCGAAGGCCCGGAGCTGGGCGGACCTGCCGGCCGAGAGGACCAGCGAGGTCCCGTCCTCGAACCAGTGTTCGCGCAGGCAGTCGAGCTGGGTCAGCTCGAGCTCGCGCTCGAGGGGCCGTCCCGTCGTGCGGAACAGGTCGCGGACGACTCCGGGGAGGAGGGTATGGGTCACGGTGTCCCACGCGAAGCCCTCGGCTGTGACCGGCACGAGGACGCCACCGAGCGCGAGCTCCTCGACCAGGGTCACGTCGTGACGGAGCTTGGCCAGGCGCAGCGCCGAGGCGAGGCCGCCGAAGCCACCTCCGATCACCACGACGCGGGCCATGCGCGCACCCTATTTGAGGCTCGTCGAGCCGGCCGCTGCTGGTGGGTCCGGCCGTTCGGATCAGGCCGGTGGATCAGGCCGGGCCGGGTCAGGCCGGGCCGGGTCAGGCCGGGTCACGCCGGGTCAGGCCGGCGGGTCAGGCTGGCGGGTCAGGCTGGGTCGGGCAGCCGGTCGCGGCCCTTCCACCTCCGCCAGCCGCGGCGCACGAGCCGGCCGACCGCGTACAGCAACAACAGCCCGGCGAGCAGGAGGACCGCGGCGATCCCCGCGGCTGCGCGGGGGTGCTCGATGGCGAGCCACACGACGCCGAGCACGGCAAGGTCCTCGGTGAGGCTCGCGGCGATGTTGGTCACCGGCTCGGGGGAGGAGTTGATCGCCAGCCGAGCGCCCGCCTTCACCGCGTGCGAGAGCAGGGCGCTGCCACCGCCGACCGTTGCCGCGAGCGCACCGTCGAGCGAGTCGGCCTGGCCTGCCAGCAGCACGCCGACGACCGCACCGGCCGTCGGTCGGATCGCTGTCGAGACGGCGTCCCAGGTGGAGTCGACGTACGGGACCTTGTCGGCCACGAACTCCATGGCGTAGAAGAACGCCGCGACACCGAGGACGTCCCACCGCTGGAGGACGTTCGGGACCTGCTCGGTGTCGTGCACCCGGTCGGCGATCCCCAGCACGAGCACGACCAGATAGCAGTTGAGCCCGCTCGCCCATCCGCTGGAGAACACGAACGCCACGGTGCCCATGACGTCACCCCGACTCGTGCTCGATCGCGCGCGCGACGGAGTCGGGGTCGCGCCCGATCACGGTCGTGCCGTCGGCTGCTGTGATGATCGGTCGCTGGATCGCTCGCGGGTGGGCGGCGAGCCCGTGGATCCAGGCGTCGCGGTGGTCGGCGTCGCGTGGGTACGTGAGGCCCTCGTGCGACGACTCCTTCTCACGAGCGATGTCCCAAGGCTCCAGGCCGAGGCGGGCGAGGACCGTCTCCAGCTCCGCCGGGGTGGGCGGGTCGTCGAGGTAGCGGCGCACCGTGTACTCGACGCCGGCTGCATCGAGGTCGGTCAGGGCGGTGCGGCACGTGCTGCACGCCGGGTTGATCCAGATCTCCATCAGGGGCGTCCCGCGTCAGTCGACCTCGACCTCGGTGGCACCGGTCATCGTGAGCAGCTCGTCGTAGGTCGTGGAGAAGACGGCGGCCGGGTGACCGGCTGCTGCCCAGATCTCGCCGTACCGGCGCAGGGCGGTGTCGAGCCAGGTCGGGACCCGGCCGGGGTGGCCGAGGGGGGAGACGCCGCCGATCACCTGGCTGGTGTGCTCGCGCACGAACTCCGGAGACGCGCGGCGCAGCGCGGGTACGCCGATGCGGGTAGCGGTCACGTCGGTGTCGACCCGGTGTGAGCCCGAGGTGAGGATCAGGACCGGCGTGCCGTCGGCGTCGAAGAGCAGGCTGTTGGCGATCGCGCCCACCTCGCAACCCAGCGCCTCGGCCGCCAGGGCTGCGGTGTGCACGCTGTCTGGCAGGATGACGACGCGGCCCCCGCCTCCTGCGGCGGTGTGGGCCTCCTTGAACCGGGCGACGGCGGCAGGCTCGGAGGCGCTCATGCGCCGACCCTAGCCGGAAGGGACGGACGTGGATCAGCGGCCCGCGACCCCGTCGCCGGGACGGCAGGGAGGCCCGCCGATCACACCACCGCGGTCGGTGGAGCTCGCGATCGGGGCCGTCTGGGGGCTGGTCCTGGTGATGGCCGCGCTCGTGGTCCTGCTCGCGGTGTTCTCCGACGACGTGGTCGGCGCCTGGGCCTCGGGCCACGAAGGCGCCCGGGAGGTGTTCGACCAGGGCGGGCGCGAGGCGCTGGAACGAGCCGGCTTCGCGCCTCCGTCCTTCCTGCCGGTGGCCGCGACCATGCTCGTGGTGGGGGCGATGGTGGTCTGGGTGCTCGCCGCCGTGCTCCGCCAGGGGCATCGGTGGGGCCAGCTCGGCCTGTTCGCACTGGTGGTCGCATCGGCGTACGCCAGCATCGCCCTCGGCTTCGTGCTCGCTCCGCCTCCGGTCTTCGTGGTCCTGGCCGCGGTCTCGTTGCTGGTCGAGGGCGTGGCGGCCCTGGGCCTGTGGCACCGCGAGACCCGCAGGTTCCTGGCCGACCCGTGGCCGGACCCGTGGGCCGGACGCCCGCCGGACCGTCTCCCCTGACGTTCTCCCCAGACCGCTCTCCACCCCCTGGCGCGATGTCGGTGGGCCGGTGTACCGTTTCACGTGTTCGAACATGTGTTCGATCACCCAGGCCCGGAGCGGGCGACCTCGACCCCCGCTCGCGCCGGGTCTGGGTCCACCGGGGTCGACCGAGCACCAAAGAAGTCCCAGGAAGAGAATGGGGGGAGAGCGCATGAGGCGGTACGACGACCCGGTCGAGACCCGGATGGGCCTGGTGTCGGGGGTGGAGGGTCCCGAGCAGTTCCTGTGGCGGGGCCGGTTGTGGAAGGTCCGGGCCGTGATCGCCCACTGGGTGGAGACCGGGCCGTGGTGGCAGTCGGGCGGGGCGCGGGCGGTGATCGGCTCCGACGAGCCGCACACCGATCGTCGGCAGGGCTCCGGCGGCCTGAGGAGGCATGGGGTGAGCCGTCTCGAAGGGAGACCGGCGGGGGCCGATCTGCTCGCCGAGCGTGAGCTGTGGCGGGTCGAGGCCGGTCGCGGTCCAGGGCGACCCGGGGCTGTCGACGGGGCTGTCGACGGGGCTGTCGACGGGGGCGGCGTCTTCGACCTCGCCTTCGACTGGAGCGACGGGCGCTGGGCGCTGGTCGGCTGCGCGGACTGAAGGGGGAGTCCGCGAATGCCCACCACCAGCCCCGCCCGCTCGGTCGCCCACGGCCGGAGCGAGCCGACCAGACCGTTCTCCCTGCCGGCAACCACCCACTCCTATCTCACCCGCGCCGCCGAGTCCCTGCGTGAGGCGGTGGTCGCGCCCGACGTGCCGACCCGCTACGCCTGTGCCCACGTCGCCGCCCTGCGTGCCGCTGCGGCGCTGCTGGCCGCCCGGGCACGCCCGGCGGGTGGGTCCTCGGGTCGGCGTCGCCCGCAGAAGAACGCGTGGGTGCTGCTGGCCGAGGTCGCTCCCGAGCTCGCCGAATGGGCGACGTTCTTCGCCGCGGGCGCCGCCAAACGGGCCGCCGCCGAGGCAGGCTCCACCCGGGCGGTCACCGAACGCGAGGCCGACGACCTGGTCCGCGACGCCGACCGGTTCCTGGCCGTGGTCGAGCAGGTGCTGGGGCTGGTTCCCCACACCGGCTCGCCCCAGCTGTGCGTCCTGGCCGAGCCTGCCCGCCGCACCCGCGCCGGCTGACGGCCCGACATCGGTTGTCGAGGGTCACCCGCCATGGATCCCTTCGTCCACCTGCACGTGGCGTCGGGCTACTCCCGTCAGTACGGCGCTTCTCATCCCCACGTGCTCGTCGAGCGCGCCGCCGAGCACGAGATGGACACGCTCGCCCTCACCGACCGCGACGGCACCTACGGTGCGGTCAAGCATGCCAAGGCGTGCCTGGCCGCAGGGGTGCGGCCGGTGCTCGGGGTCGACCTCGCGGTCCGGCCGGTGACCGATGCAGTGGTCCCGGAGCGCAGACCGCGCACCCCGGTGCGCGGCGGTGCCTTCCGCGACGACCGGCTGGTGCCGCGGGTCACCTTCCTGGCCGACGCGAGTCACGCCGGCGGCCGCGCCGGGTGGGCCGCGGTGTGCCGGCTGGTCTCAGCGGTCCAGCTGGCCGGTGAGCGCGGTGCCCCGGTGGCCGAGCTGGACGTGCTCGCGCCGTGGCTCGGGAGCGGCGACGTCGTGGTGCTGCTCGGGCCCGCCTCCGAGGTCGGCGCCGCCCTGGCCCGCCGTCGTGACGACCTGGCCCACCGTGCCCTGGCGCCGTGGCGCGAGGTGGTTCCCGCGGAGAACCTCCTCATCGAGCTGGTCAGCCACCGGCTGCCCCAGACCGGTGGCAGCGTCTGGGGTCCCGGCACCACGCCCCACGCCGCCCGGATGGCCGGGTTCGCCCGCAGTGCCCGAATGAGCACGGTGCTGACCAACGCCGTGCGGTACGCCGACCGCCGCGACGCCCCGGTCGTCGACGTCCTCGACGCGGCACGCCGGCTGGTCGCCCTCGGCTCTGCCGATCTGAAGAGGCACATCGGTCCTGCTGGGTTCAGGGCCAACGCCGAGGGCTTCCTCAAGTCCGGCAAGCAGATGCTCGAGGTGGCCGAGGAGATCGCCAGGCTGTCCGGGCTCGGTGACACCGACGCCGAGGCGCACCGACTGCTCGCCCACACCCGGCAGGTCGCCGACCGGTGTGCCCTCGACCCACGTGCCGACCTCGGGCTGGGGGAGGTGCACTTCCCCGAGTTCGAGCTCACGCGCGGCCCGAGCTTGCTCGGGGCGCGCGATGACGAGCGAGACCTGGTGTGGGGTGAGGGATCTGCCGACGACCTGCTCCGCGCCCGCTGCGAGGCAGCGATCGGCCACCGCTACGGCAACGCCCCGCGACAGCGCATCTGGAAACGGCTCGACGACGAGCTGGAGATGATCCGCGGCCTGGGCTACGCGTCGTACTTCCTGACCGTCGGTGACGTCACCGACCTGATCCGCGAGATGGGGGTGCGCTGCGCCGCTCGTGGCTCGGGCGCCGGCTCGCTGGTCAACTACCTCCTCGGCATCTCCGGGGTGGACCCGATCCGCCACGGCCTGTTGATGGAGCGGTTCCTCTCCCCGCTGCGCGCCTCGCTGCCCGACATCGACATCGACGTCGAGTCCGCCCGGCGGGAAGACATCTACCGCGCGATCCTCGACCGCTACGGGGGCGAGCGTTGCGTGTGCGTCTCGATGATGGACACCTACCGTGTCCGCCACGCCGTCCGTGACGTCGGCGCCGCGCTCGGGATGCCGCCGGGCGAGACCGACGCGATCGCCAAGGCCTTCCCCCACATCCGTGCCCGCGACGCCCGGATGGCGATGCGCGACCTGCCCGAGCTCCGCGCCGCCGGGCTCGACCACGAGCGGCTCGACCTGTTCTTCGACCTCGTCGAGCGGCTCGACGGGCTGCCCCGCCACATCGCCGTCCACCCCTGCGGGGTGCTGCTCTCCGATGCGACCCTGCTCGACCGAACCCCGGTCGAGGCGAGCTTCGTCGGGTTCCCGATGAGCCAGTTCGACAAGGACGACGTGGAGGACATCGGGCTGCTCAAGCTCGACGTGCTCGGCATCCGGATGCAGTCCTCGATGGCTCATGCCGTCGACCTGGTCCGGCGTACCGACGGCATCGAGATCGACCTCGACGACGAGGACCAGGTGCCGTTCGACGACCCCGCGACGTTCCACATGATCAGCCAGGCCCGCACCCTGGGGGTGTTCCAGATCGAGTCGCCCGGTCAGCGCGAGCTGGTCGGCAAGTCCGGCATCGAGACCTTCGAGCACATCATCACCGACATCTCGCTGTTCCGGCCGGGCCCGGTCAAGAGCGACATGATCACGCCGTACCTCGACGCGAAGCACGGCTGGTCGGGGGTGACCTACCTCCACGACGACCTGCGGCCGATCCTGCGCGAGACCAACGGGGTGGTGGTCTTCCACGAGCAGGTGATCGAGATGATCGCCCAGTTCGGTGGGGTCACCAACGCCGAGGCCGACGAGAAGCGCCGGGCGCTCGGTGACGTCGAGGGGATGGCCGAGACCAAGCTCTGGTTCTTCCCGGCCGCTCTCGGCCGCGGGTACTCCCTGCCCGTGGTCGAGGCGGTCTGGAAGGTGATCGAGGCGTTCGCGTCGTTCGGCTTCTGCAAGGCCCATGCCGCGGCGTTCGCCCTGCCGACCTACCAGTCGGCCTGGCTCAAGGCGCACTACCCGGCGCACTTCCTGGCCGGCGTGCTGACCCACGACCCGGGCATGTACCCCAAGCGACTGATCCTCGAGGACGCTCGCCAGTGCGGCATCGCGATCCTCGGCCTCGACGTGAACGCCAGCGAGAAGGAGTACGTCGTGGAGCCCTTCGAGACGGCCGCAGAGCGACCTCCTCAGGAACCACGGATGTCGTCGCTGGACGAGCCCTTCGAGACACCTCGTCCCCTTCGAGACGGGCTCCTTCGTCGTCCTCCTCAGGACACCGCCTCGGCTCCTCAGGAACCACCCCCGCTGGTGCCCGGCCCCACCTCGCGCCCCGACCCCACGGAAGGTGGCTGGCCCGACGGCCGCGGCTGGGGGATCCGGCTGGCGCTGGCCGAGGTCAAGGGCATCAACGCAGGCGAGGTCGACCGCATCGTCTCCTCCCGCCCCTACCACTCGCTGACCGACTTCTGGCACCGCGCGCAGGTCTCCCGGCCGATCGTCGAGCGGCTGGTGCTGGCCGGGGCGTTCGACTCCGTCTACGGCCTTGACTCCGCAGCACTGCCCGGCGTCCGTCGGCGTACCAAGGTCACCCGCCGAGACCTGCTGCTCCAGGTCGCCGAGCTCGACCGGCACGCCCGGGCGATCCAGCGTGCCGGGCGGGCCCGAGGTCTCGCCGCGGGTCGGCGGCGTACGCCGCCGACCCGGGCCGCCGACGTCACTGCGACAAGCTCAGCACAACGCCGGGTCGAGGAGGCCGCCGCCCGTACCAGCACCGACCCCCGCGCTCGCGAGAGCTCGGTGCCACTCGAGCGGCATCCGCTGGCCGGCCAGGGCGTCTGGGCCAGGGCCGCAGCCCAGTCCCGCGCCGCCGCCGACCCCCGTCCGGTCACCTCGGTGCAGCTGACCCTCGACCTCGGCGACGCGCCGCAGGAGCACGTGAGCGGCCTGCCCGAGATGACCGCCGAGGAGCGGATGCGTGCCGAGCTGGAGATCCTCGGTCTCGACGCCAGCCGCCACGTCGTCGACACCTACGCCGACTTCCTCGACGCCCTCGGCGCGGTCCGGAGCCTTGACCTCCTCCGCCAACGCAGCAGGTCGGAGATCCTGGTCGCCGGGGTCAAGGTCGCCACCCAGACGCCACCGGTCCGGTCCGGTCGGCGTGTGGTGTTCCTGACCCTCGACGACGGCACCGGCCCGGTCGACGCGACGTTCTTCGAGGACGCCCAAGGTCCCTACGCCGCCACCGTGTTCGGCTCCTGGCTGCTGGTGGTCCGCGGCGAGGTCCGGCGTACCGGTCACCGCGGCATCTCCCTGCGCGCCACCGGAGCCTGGTCACTGACCGAGCTCCATGCTCGTTGGCAACGCGAGGGCATCGACGCGGTCCGGAGCCACCTCGCCGTGGTGCCCGCCTTTCCTTCGACAGGCTCAGGACACCGCGAGGAAGTCGTCCGCCATCGCGTGCTGGTGCACTCCAGCGGATTCCAGATGTCGCCGTACGCCGACGTGAAGCCGTCCGGGGAGTCGGTGAAGGACGTCGCGCGCAAGCTGTGGCACCGCAGTCCCGGGAGCCCGGGATGAACCGCTCCGGAGTGCTTCGATCCCCGACTGGGTCTCGACGCGCGAACACGACCTCGCACGCTCGGTCGTGCGCTTGCTCGACCTGCCTCCGCCCACGCCGGGCGTTCGTTCCTCACGCCCGACTGCTCAGGCACTTGGGGGGTGTCTGATGGATCCGTGGCCTGCTGCGCGCCGCCCAGCACGCACGCTGGCTGCGTTGTCGTCGCCTCGGCGATGCTCCGCATCGCCTTCGCTCCTCCGCCTTGCCATCGCACGTGCTGGACGTCGCTCGCGACGGCCGAGATCCATCAGACACCCCCTAGGCTGGCGCGCATGGCGAACGAGCCCGCCGGCCGAGGGAGCACCCGCAGTGCCGTGGTCTGGGCCGGGCTCGAGGGCGTCCTGCCGGACGGCCCGTGCGACGTCCTCGACATCGGTGGCGGCACCGGTGGTCTCGCGGTCCGGGTCGGCGGGCTCGGCCACCGGGTCGTCGTGGTCGACCCGAGCCCCGATGCCTTGGCGGCGCTCGACCGCCGTGCTCGCGAGCACGACGTCGCGGTCAGTGGACGACAGGGCGACGTGTCCACTCTGCTCGACGTCGTCGGTCCAGACAGCGCCGACGTGGTGCTGTGCCACGGAGTGCTCGAAGTGGTCCCGGATCCCGCCGCCGCCCTGGGCACCATCGCCGACGTGCTCCGTCCCGGCGGACTGCTCAGCCTCCTGGCCGCCCAGCGCCACGCTGCTGTCGTCGCCCGCGCGATGGCCGGCCACTTCCAGCAAGCGCTGGCGCTGCTCGACCCCGCGCCCGACCAGTCAACGCCGAGCCGGAGCGGACGCCGCTTCACCCACGACGAGCTCACCGCCCTGGTGGTCGGCACCGGGTTCGACGTCGACGAGGTCCATGCGATCCGCGTGTTCACCGACCTCGTCCCAGGCTCGCTGCTCGACCTCGAGCCGGGTGCCTCGGCGGCACTGGTCGAGCTGGAGCAGGCCGTCGCCACCCGACCCGAGTACCTCCCGCTGGCCACCCAGGTCCACCTGCTCGCCCACCGCGGCTGAGCCCGTCCGGCGTACGCCGGCCTTCCGGTCGGGAGGCCAATCATGACCCGGACGCCGATCCTCCACGTCGACATGGACGCGTTCTACGCCAGCATCGTCGTCCGCGACCGTCCTGAGCTCCGGGGCGTCCCGGTGATCGTCGGTGGCGGCTACCGCGGAGTCGTGCTGTCGGCCGACTACCTCGCCCGACAGACCGGCGTCCGCTCCGGGATGCCGATGACTCGCGCCCGCCGGATGTGTCCTGCCGCCGAGGTGGTCCCGCCCGACTTCGACACGTTCACGACGGTCTCGGCCTCGGTGATGGAGACCTTCCGCCGGATCACGCCGTTGGTCGAGGTGTTGTCGCTGGACGAAGCGTTCCTCGACGTCCGCGGCTCGACCCGGCGGCTCGGCTCGCCGGCCGAGATCGCCGAGCTCCTCCGCGCCACCATCCACGACGAGCAGGGCATCACCTGCTCGGTCGGGGTGGCGGCGTCGGTGACGATGGCGAAGATGGCCAGCCGCTGGGCCAAGCCCGACGGCGTCTTCGTCTGCACGCCGTCGTCGGTGACCACGCTGCTCCACCCGCTCGACGTCGGCGAGCTGTACGGCGTGGGGGAGAAGACCACCGAGCTGCTCCACCGGCTCGGGCTGGTCACCGTCGGCGACATCGCGCACACGCCCGTGCGCACCCTCCAGCGCGCCGTGGGCGACCACCTCGGCCACCGCCTCCACGATCTGGCCTGGGGCATCGACGACCGGCAGGTCGTGGCGCGCAACGCCAGCTCGTTCACCTACCTGGGCGATCCGGACAAGTCCATGGGCGCCAGCGAGACGTTCGGTCACGACACCGACGACCGTGCCGTGATCATCCGCGAGCTGCTCCGCCTCACCGACCGGGTGACCACCCGGATGCGGGTGGCCGGTGTGGCGGGCCGCACGATCACGATCACCGTCCGGTTCGCCGACTTCACCACGATCACCCGGTCGCGGACGCTCGGGGAGGCGACCGACGTGACCCAGGAGATCTTCCGTGAGGCGGTCCGTTCCTACGACGCGCTCGGGCTCCAGCGAGCCCGGATCCGGCTGGTCGGCGTACGGCTCGAGGGTCTGGTGCCGCGCGAACGCGTCCACCGGCAGCTGCTCCTCGGCCAGCGCGAGGTCGGCTGGGCGGAGGCCGACCGAGCCGCCGACCGCGTCGCACGCCGGTTCGGTCCGGCCGCCGTCCGGCCCGCCAGCCTGCTCACCTGACCCGGTATGGACCATGCATAGGACCGATGCCCCGGGGCACAGGAGAGATAGTCACAATTTCATTCGGCTGCCTACCGGATGCCCATGCGGCTGCTTACACTGACCGTGAAGCGTCATCGCGCGAGAGGAGGTTCCCGTGCCGCTCTCCGAGGAAGAGTTGCGAGCGCTGGAGCAGATGGAACGCGCTCTCGTGCAAGAGGACCCCAAGCTCGCCTCCACCCTCCGCGGTACGAACCTGCGCCGAGCCGCTCGACGTCGCGCGATCCTGGCGGCTGTCTGCTTCGTCGCCGGGCTGGGCGTGCTGATGGCCGGTGCCATCGGCCGCATCACCTTGGTCGGCGTCCTGGGGTTCGTCATCATGCTGGTCGCCGCGACGGTCGCTCTCGCCGCCCTCCGCGGCCCCGCGAGCACCCACAACACCGCCGTCCGTCACCAGCAGGCGGGCTCGATGCTCGACCGTTTCGGCTCTCCGTGGCGCCGTCGCCACGACGACGAGGCCTGACCGCACCGTTGTCCCGCGTCCCGGGCCGCCGCTCCGGCACGTCCAGACGGTCTTCCGCCGTGGGTCCCCGCCGACTCGAACGAGACCGCTGCTGAGCCGGCCTCAGCCGACGTGGTCGACGAGCCCGCCCGCTGCGACGGCCTCGGGCTCGCGCTCCAGCTCGGCCATGGCCGCCGCCCGCCGACGTGAGCCGAACAGGGAGCGTGGAAGCCACCTGGCCCGGCGCAGGGTGCCCGAGCTGCAGCCGTGCTCGAGCGCAGCGATGCAGATGCGCACGTCCTCGGCAAGGGCTCCCGGAGTGTCGTCGGCGTACCGCGCGTAGCGCACACGCTCCAAGGTCAGCACGATCCGGTCGAGCGCGTCCTCCGCCCCCGGGGCCAGACCGCGTCCTCGTGGTGGTCGTGCCAACGGGGCACCGTCGGGTTCCGGTCCGAACCACGCCGCGACCACGTGACCGGTCTCGTGCGGAGACCGGTACGCCGGCCACGCCACACCCAGATCCAGGGCCGTGTCGCGCAGCTCGGCCCAGGCCTGCTCGGCGCCTGCCTCGAGGCGCCGGTTCCGGCGACCGCGACGGATCATGCCGGGGACGAAGGCGAGTGCGACGAGGACGACCAGCACGACCAGGGTCCCCAGGATCCAGGACCAGGGCACCGCCCGGCTCGAGGCTCGGGTCGAGGTCGGCGTGAGGTCGTGCGGTCGGCCGGTGGCTGCGCTCGTCGGGTCGGTCGTGAGGTGACCGCCGGGGCCACCGGAGTTCTGGCCACCCTTGCCGGGCTTCTGGATGGGGCCGGTCGTGTACGACGGAGCGCTGCCCGTCCGGCGTGACGGGGTCGGCTCGAACCGCACCCAGCCGGACCCCCGGAAGTACACCTCGGGCCAGGCATGCATGTCGAAGGAGCTGAAGACGTACTCGTCCTTCGCGGTCTTCTCGGGGCTCAGGAAGCCGATCGCGACCCGGGCCGGCAGGTCCAGCGTCCGGGCCATCACGGCGAACGCCGATGCGAACTGCTCGCAGTACCCGACGCGGCCGCCGTTCCCGGCCGCGAGGAAGCGCAGGAGTGCGTCGTTGCCGTCGCCCGACTGGGTCTTGAGGCTGTAGTGGAAGTGGGTGCGGAACCAGTCCTGGAGCACCACGGCCTGGGCGAACCGGGAGTGGGCGTTCCTGGTCACCCGTCGCGCCAGGTCGAACACGAACTGCGGAAGCGTCGAGGGCGTCGCGGTGTAGGCGTTCTGGATCGGCAGCGGTGCGGTCAGGGAGTTGATCATCGAGTAGCTCGAGAGCTCCGGGTTGGCCGCGGTCATCGTCCACTTCAGGCCGGCGGTGTTCGTCGAGTCGTTCGCCGCGATGAAGTCCATCGTGGTGCCGTCCCAGTGCCAGTCGCCCTGCGCGAACACGCTCGAGACCGGGAACATCGTCGGGAGCCAGCGCGAGTCGAAGTTGTTCGTCGCCGTGACGGTGTAGGTGTACGGGTTGGTCGGCACGTTGTTGTCGAGACCCTGCTCGAGGTAGGGCAGCAGCCCGTTGGCGGTCTGTCCGGCGATGATCGCCCGGTTGCCAGTGCTCCACTCCACGCCGTTGAACTCGGTCAGGACGGCGATCCGCAGGTACGACGGGTTGGGGTCGCTGGTCTTCACCGTCAGCAGCCGGACGTCGTTCCCCCGGTGCAGGTTGCGCCGCATGTCGGCGATCGGGTTCACGACCTTCACGCCGTCCCCACTTCCGCCGGGGCCGAACAGGCCCAGCCCGTTGAGGTGGAGGGTCGGGATGAAGATCGGCAGGATCACCGCCATGACCACCGCGACGGCACCGACCGTGGTGGCGCTGCTCGTACTGGCGCCGGTGCGCACCCCGAAGCCGTAGGGGTCGGCCGCGGCCGCGCTGCCGCCGAGCGGGCGCCCCCATCGGACGATGTGCGCGGCCTCGTGCAAGAACAGCATCAGCAGGAAGCCGCTCGCGGCGAGCAGGAAGACGAGCGGCGAGACGCCGTCGCCGATCACGCTGATAGGAACGCAGTAGACCGCGAGCAACGGCAGTCCGGCGAGCGGCACCCGCCGCAGCCAGCAGGCGAGGACGTCGACGGTGACGATGGCGAGCGCGCCGCACGGGATCAGCAGGGGAGCGACCGCCGGGACGTTCTGGGGGATCGGAGGCAGGTAGGTCTCGGCGCTCATCCACGCGTCGCCGATGTCGGTGGAGATGGCTGCACTGCTCGACAGGGGATGGACCGGCGACCCGCCCAGGACGAGCCAGACGAGCACCGCCACGACGAGGACGTGCAACACGATCCCGACGCGCCGGGAGAGCGGGGCGGCACGGAGCATGACCCCGGCCACGGGGACGACGACCGCCACCAGGATGAGGGGGCCGAGGAACTCGCCCCACAGGTCGCTGAACCCGCGCCAGGACAGCATCGTGAGCCATGTCGTCGCAGACGCGACCGTGGCCAGCGGCAGGTCGCGGCGGGCGTCCGCCGGCATCCCTCTCATCGTGTCCCCTGCAGCACGGGGCGGATCTCGTCCACACCGGATCGCGCGGCATGCGCACTGGTACGACCGAGGTCCTGCCACACCAGGTCGAGCCGGTCCCGGGGTCGCAGCGTCACGGCTCGCCAGCCCTGCCGGATCAGCAGCGGGCGAGCGGTGTGGGTCACCGCGCCGAGGCCTGCGCCGCTGTTGGGAGCCCAGGCGGTCACGTCCAGCGCGAGCGCGAGAGCGGTGCCGGCATGGTGGTGCATCCGGCGCAGCATCGGGCCGTCCGCCTCGGTGATCGCGCCGATGACGGCCAGCAGGAGGCCGCCGTGCGTCGACTCGGCGAGCCAGCCGGTGTCGAGCCGCGCGTTCGTCACCGGCTGGACCACGGCGAGGGCTTCGAGCATCGCCCGGGTGTTCAGCTCGGGGTCACGGGTGTGCCAGGTCGTGCTGAGGTCGTCACCGGAGGAGGTGACGAGCCGCACGGTGAAGCCACGCTGGCCGAGGTGCACCGCGATCGACGCTGCGGCGGACACGGCGGCCTCGAGCGACGAGGCGACCCCTTGTCCCTGGTGGGCCGCCAGGCGGTTGTCGACGAAGAGCGTCGCCCGCGACTGCCACGGCTGCTCCTCGCGACGCACCATGAGCTCGCCGACCCGGGCCGAGCTGCGCCAGTGCACCCGGCGCAGGTCGTCGCCCTGGCGGTACTCCCGCACGGTGACGTCCTCCGCGCTTCCGACCGCGAACGCGCGTGGACGGTTGTCGCCCGAGCCGGTCCACGCGCCTCCTAGTGGGATGGGCGGCAGGGGAACGGTCCGTGGCGTGACCGTGAGGGTCGCGGTGCTGCGGAACGACCGGCCGAGCTCGACCAGCCCGAACGGGTCGCTGACGCGGACGCTCATCGGTCCTATCTCGAAGCGGCCACGGACGTCCGAGCGCACCTGGTACGTCGCGTGCCGGCGCCAGCCCTGGCCGATTCCGTCGAGGACGAAGCGCGGCCTGGTGCCGAGGACGTACGGCACGTGGTCCTCGAGCATCAGCACCCCTGAGGGTGTTCGTCCCTCGTTGGTCATGGTCAGCTGGACGGTGGCCGGCTGACCTGCGGTCACCGTCTGGGGGCTCACGCTCCGGACGAGGGCGAGCCGGTACCGGCTGCGGCCGAGGGTGAACGCCGTGAGGAGGGGGAGCGCGGCGACCAGCACGCCGACGCGGGTCAGTGTGGGCTGGCCGAGCAGGATCGCGCAGACGACCGCGGTGATGCCCGCAGCCAGGAACGCCCGTCCGCGGACGGTCAGACCGGAGAGGGCCTCACGCACGGGTCCCCTCGGGGACCGGCACCGATCTCAGGATGCTGTCCAGGATGCTGGTGGTGGTCCGACCGCCCATGGCCGCCTCGACGCTCGGCAGAAGGCGGTGGGTGAGCACCGACGGAGCCAGGCCGAGGACGTCGTCCGGCAGGACGTAGTCACGGTTCTGCATGGCGGCCGACGCCTTCGCGGCTCGCACCAGGTGAAGGGAGGCACGAGGCGAGGCCCCCAGGGCCAGCTCGGAGCTGCGCCGCGTGGCTGCGGCCAGCGCGACCGTGTAGCGCTGCACGGCCTGGGAGACGTGTACCTGGGTCACGATCTCGATCAGCTTGCGGACCTCGAGGGCGTCGGTGACCGGCTCCAGGTCGTCCAGGGGGTTGGCCATCGTGTGCGAGTCGAGCATCGCGATCTCGGCGGCCTCCACCGGGTAGCCGACCGAGAGCCTGAGCATGAACCGGTCGCGCTGTGCCTCGGGGAGGGCGTAGGTGCCCTCCATCTCGATCGGGTTCTGGGTGGCGATGACCAGGAACGGGGCCTCCAGCATGTAGGTCGTGTTGTCGACGGTGACCTGCCGCTCCTCCATGCACTCGAGGAGGGCGGACTGCGTCTTCGGCGACGCCCGATTGATCTCGTCGCCGACGACGATGTTGGCGAAGACGCCGCCGGGCCGGAACTCGAACTGTCGCGTCTCCTGGTTGAAGACCGAGACCCCGGTGACGTCGGAGGGCAGCAGGTCCGGAGTGAACTGGATGCGGCGGACCGAGCAGTCGATGCTCCGGGCCAGGGACTTGGCCAGCATCGTCTTGCCCACGCCGGGCACGTCCTCGATGAGGAGGTGACCCTCCGCGAGGAGCACGGTGATCGCCGAGGAGATGACGTCGGGCTTGCCCTCGATGACGCGCTTGATGTTCCCGCGGACCTTGTCGACCACCTTGCTCAGGGTGTCGAGATCCGCTCCCTGAGAAACAGGACCTGGCACGAGCCGTCCCTTCCTTCTCCACTGTCGCGTCCGCGGAAGCCCGCGAACCCACCCGTGCGACCCGCCCTCCGGGGCGCACTCGGTCGGCCGGCCGCGACAGGTCGTGCAGGACAACCTACGTGGCGGACGCCACCAAGGTTCTGACGCCCGGGGTAACGGTTCGGTTGCGGATCCTGCGGTTCGGTCGGGTCTCGGCGACCCTCGTCTCCGCTCCGTGCCCGTGTCCCGCCGTGTCCCCCTCGTCGTGATCTCGGACGACCACCTCCCACGATCCTCCTCCACGGGCGTGGTCGCCAAGGGCGGTTCGCTCCACTCCGCTCCACCCTCGATGTGCATCGGGCCTCCTGGACCCGACGGCGCACCGGACGATCCCGCCCTGACCTGCACCGACGCGAGGTGGCCCCGAGGGCCGCGCCCGAGGACGCAAGCCGGACGGCGCCTCGAGGCCCACCCCTGGCCGGCCGCAGCCCGGTGGCGACATCACCCACCGAGTTGGGTGAATGTGGTTGACGGTGGAGGGAAGTGGAGTACAGTGGCGCAAAGTGGAGGTCAGGGTCGAGCCAGGTGGAGGTGCCCGATGTTCGTGGGCTCCTACACCCCGAAGCTGGACGAGAAGAACCGGCTCTTCCTGCCCGCCAAGTTCCGGGAGCAGCTCGCGGAGGGACTCGTGGTGACCAAGGGCCAGGACTTCTGCCTCAACGTCTTCCCGATCGCCGACTTCGCGGCCATGACCAACCGCATCCAGGAGGCGCCCCTCACCGTCCGCCAGGCGCGTGAGTACGGCCGGTTCCTGGCCATGCGGGCGAGCGAGGACAGGCCCGACAAGCAAGGGCGGATCACGATCCCGCCGCTGCTCAAGGACTACGCGGGCCTCGACCGCGAGGTGGTCGTGATCGGCGCGCTGAACAGGGTGGAGATCTGGGATCCGGCCCGGATCGCCGCCTGGGAGGACGAGCACAGCCAGGCGTTCGCCGACATGAGCGAGGACGTCTTCCCGGCCTAGCGCCCGCACCGACTCCACACCGACCGCAGCACAGCCAGAGCACAGCCAGAGCACCGCCAGAAGACCGCCAGACAAGAGAACAGGGATTCGCACAGCGAGGTCTCGTGCCCGCTCCCGTCATCTGGGGCACCTTCCCCGGCTCCAGACGACCTTCCCCATCATCGAGCCGACGCCACCCCATGAGGCGCGTCTCGAGGGAGCGGGCAGGGACCTGACTGGGCGAGTCCCGTTCCGCCTCACCAGTCAGCAGCATTCCTGTCCATCAGTGCCACGAGCGGGGTCGAACCGATGAGTCTCACTCCTACCGCACCGTCCGTCGGGACGGCCGGCGTGCGTCGGGTGCGTCACCAGGCCCGGGACGTGGTGATGCTGATGGCCTTCTCGGCGACGACCTCGGTCGCCGTCGCCATGGGGTTCCTCCTCCTGGCCCACGTCGCACACGCCGGCCGGTAGGCACCGTCATGACGAGCGCGTCCCACGCCCCGGTGCTCCTCGACCGGGTCGTCGCCCTCCTGGAGCCTGCGCTCGACCGCGACGGTGCAGTCCTCGTCGACGCGACCCTGGGGCTCGGTGGACACAGTGAGGCCCTCCTGGCCCGATGCGAGCTCGCCCACGTGGTCGGCATCGACCGCGACCCGGAGGCGCTCCGCCTGGCCGGCGAGCGGTTGGCGCCGTTCGGCGACCGGTTCACCGGCGTCCATGCGACGTACGACGTGATTCCGGAGGTCCTGTCCGGGCTCGGGCTCGAGCACGCGGAGGGGGTGCTGTTCGACCTCGGCGTCTCGTCGATGCAGCTCGACCTCGTCGAACGCGGGTTCGCCTACCGGGACGACGCGCCGCTGGACATGCGGATGGACCCGACGACGGGTCCGACGGCAGCCGACGTCCTCAACACCTATCCGCAGAGCGAGCTCGCTCGCGTCCTGCGTGACTACGGCGAGGAGCGGTTCGCGCCGCGGATCGCGGCGGCGATCGTCCGCGAGCGCGGGCGGAAGCCGTTCTCGACGTCGGCCCGGCTCGTGGAGCTGCTCTACGACCAGATCCCGGCGCCGGCCCGCCGGACCGGCGGTCACCCGGCGAAGCGCACCTTCCAGGCCCTCCGGATCGAGGTCAACGACGAGCTCGGTGGACTGCGGCGGGCGATCCCCGCCGCGATCGACACCCTGGCGGTCGGCGGCCGCATCGTCGTGGAGTCCTACCACTCCCTGGAGGACCGACTGGTCAAGCAGGCCTTCGCGGCAGCGACCACCGTCGACGTCCCTCCCGACCTCCCGTTCGTCCCGGCCGATCGGGAACCGGAGCTGCGGACCATCACCCGAGGGGCCGAGCGGGCGGGGGTGGACGAGATCGCGCGCAACCCGCGGGCCAGGTCCGTGCGGCTGCGCGCCGCCGAGCGGGTCCGTCCGCACGACCCACGCGGGAGCACACGCGCCAGCACACGCGGCAGTAC
>JBKPTA010000075.1:0-6927 GCA_046735295.1 Actinomycetota bacterium
GGCTCTTGGCGATCTCGGACCGAGCGATCGCTACCGCTCTGGCGTACTCCGACGTGGTCAACGTCCCTTGGTCGGCAGCGTCAGAAGCGTTCAGGCGGTGGTGGACCATCCCCACTGCCGCGGCGATGCTCGCGATCAGGGCGACTCCGAGCACCGTCACCATGACTCGCGTGGTCCTCACTGCTTGTACCTCCGCAGCCAGGATGACGCCACGGGGGGCGCGCCGCGAGGATCGTTTCCGAACCGTTGTCACGAGCCCTCTCATCGGGATGGGGGGTCGGGCTACACGCACTCATCTGCCGATGTGAGGGCGACCCGATCCTCGGTCTCATTGACCGCGGACCCCCTGATCACTTGGCCTGAGTCCGAGTCGGCTGGATGGTCAGGCGCGACGCAGAACTCGTTGCCTTCAGGATCCGCGAGCACATACCAACGCTGACCAACCCCCGTCGCGCACTCACGCTGAGGCGCGTGGCACCGAGCGATTCGAGACGGGCAACCGCTTTCTCCAGGTCCTCAACGAGGAGGTCCAGGTGCATCCGATTCTTGGCGGTCTTGGGCTCTGGGACGCGTCGCAGGGTGAGGGTGAACTCGAGGCCAGTGAGATCGACGTACCCGCCTTCAATGACCCCCTCCACGACCAGGTCCGCCGCCGCCGTCCAGAAGCCCACCACCCGATGCACGACCGAGCAGTCCAGCGTGAAGCTCGATCCGCACTCCCGCATGCTCGACCACCGGGCGATCCCACCCGAACCGTGGGCGGATTGCCGAGATTCGGACAGTTGCCAGCACTGGATCGGGGATTGCTCGGCTGCATGTGCGGCGCGATCATGGACGAAAGACGCGGACTACACGGGAGCCGGCCCGACACCTGGAGTGGTGCTGATGTCTGAACGTCACATCAGCGTGCAACGTCGCATGTCGGCGCCCACGGATTCGGTTTGGGCACTGTTCGCCGACTTTCCGAATCTGGCCAGCCATTGGAGTGGACTCCGAGAAACGAGGGCAATCGGCGACCAAACCAGCGGCGTGGGTGCTCGGCGCCGCGTCCAGCTGAAGCCAATGGGCGGCATGGATGAAACCGTAACCGTCTGGGAGAAGGGCCGCAGGATCGACACCCAGAATCAGCCGACTGCATCAGTGCCGTTCAAACAGGCGGAGACCTCGCTCACGTTGGAGCCCGCTGGCGGTGGGACATTGGCCAGATTCGACTACAGATACGAACCCAGGGGTGGCCCGCTTGGCCGACTCACGGGGCCGCTGATCGACAAGATGTTGAAGGGAACGTTCACCGACATGCTGGCTGCTGTGGACCAAGCCGCCGGCGCGACGTGAGCCCATTCTTGAGCGTCTGAAAACGCACTCATCTGCCGCTGTCGCGCGCAGCGCTCGCGGGCGAACCGAGTCCCGGCGGGCGTCGCGTGCTGCAAGAGCCGAGGACCAGGCGGATGCCAGAGCTAGGGGGTGTCCGTCGGACGAGAAGTCCGTCAGCCGTCTGTTGCGTAGCCGTGGTCCTGCACGGCGAAGACCGCCGCCGCGGCGACGAGCGCCGCGACCAGCGAGACGGCGTACGCCGCCGACGCGCCGTGGCTGTCGATGATCCGGCCAGCGAGGCCGGCACCCGGTGCCATCCCGACCGCGTAGGCCGTCTCGCCGATCGCCATCCCCTCGGTCAACCTCGATGGAGGGACGGCCTGCTCGATCACCGAGTACCCCGCGATCATGGTGGGTGCGATGGCGAAGCCCGCGGCGAACAACCAGGCCCCCATCACCCACATCGACCCGATCAGGCTCAGCGGCAGCATCGCCACCACCATCTCAAGCGAACCCCGGCGTAGGCGGACGGTCGCGCTCATGCGCCACGTCGCCATTCCGGTGACGAGGCCGGCGATCATGCTGCCGGCCGCCCAGAGTGCCAGCAGCAGGCCGGCGTACCGGGCGAGGTCCCGCGACACCGCGAACGCGACCGTGCTTACCTCGGCCGCCCCGAACAGGGTCCCGAGTGAGAGCGCGGCGATGCTGAGGGGGCCCATCACGCTCTTCGGGATGCCCGCGAGGCCGGTGCCGCGCACTCGCGGCGACGGCGGCGGGGACGTGGAGCGCTGGGCGGCGAAGAAGAGGGTGCCGCCGGTCCCGGTGACGACCGCCGACGCCAGCCCGGCCATCGGGTGCCACCCCGTTGCCAAGAAGGTGACCAGGATGGGGCCGGTCATGAACACGACCTCGTCCACTGTCGCCTCCAGGGCGTACGCCGTGTCGACGTCGCCCCGCTCGTGGAGCACGTGGGACCACCGGGTACGCACGCCGGAGCCCACCTGCGGCAGGGCGGCACCGGCCACGACCACGGAGGCGAACGCGGCCGGGTCCGGGCCGCCCGCCTGGACCACGACGACGAAGGTGGACAGCCCGAGCCCGAAGACGACGGCCGCGAGCGTCAGCATCCGTCCCTGACCCAGCCGGTCGACGAAGCGGGCCTGCGGGATCGCCAGCGCGGCGGATGCGAGCACGAACGCCGCCGACAGGGACCCGGCGAGCCCATAGGACCGGCCGGCCCCCGTCACCAGAAGGACGATTCCGATGGTGACCATGGCGATCGGCAACCGGGCGACCAGGGCGGAGCCACTGAACCGGAGCGCTCCGGGCACGCTCAGGATCCGGCGATAGCGATCGAACATCGAGCTGTCCTCCTACCGCACCGGGAGCTCGCTCTCGCCGCCCCGTTCGTCGGCCGGACAGCGCCGAACGAGGTCGGCTGGGCCATCGGAGCGAGGGCGCTTGGCGACGGATCTTCCGGGACAGGATCTCACCGTGGGCGCCTCTGGGGCATTCAACGACGCCCTCACCCCTATCCCGACAGCGCGCTGACCAGCCCGGCCGTCATCGCGGTGACCAGCACCCCAGCCGGGCACGTCTCCGCGCTCGTCACGTCTGCGGGAGACGAGCACCAGGAGGCGAGCGGGAGCAGACGGTTGAGTGTGTACATCGGTTCCTTCTCATCGGACAGGTGAGTGGTCATCAGGTGGAGCCCGACCACGCCGGGCCAGAAGGTGATCCGGACGGTGACGGGCAGGAATGCCGCTGTCCGCGCGCAACGCTCGCCGGTGGACCGAGACCCAGCGGGCGTCCCCATGTCTCCGACGAAGGCGCGCACATCCGCCGATGAGCGCAGGCCACTGCGCCGTTCTGCACCTCATCGCCGCGCTGCGCGCCCGTTCTCGCGTGGCGTCTCTTGGCTCTCGGGCAAACTGGTCCCATGACAGACGGCGCCGTGGACATCAACCAGAAGTTCGACATGTTCTCCGAGCACTGGTCACCCAAGCTGGTGGCACGCCTCAACGACTACGAGGTCAAGCTAGTCAAGATTGAGGGCGAATTCGTCTGGCACACCCATGAAGACACAGATGAGCTCTTTCTCGTACTCGACGGGCAACTCACCATTCAACTTCGTGACCGGGACGTCACGATTGGACCCGGCCATCTCTTCGTCGTACCACGTGGTGTGGAGCACTGCCCTCGGGCGACCAATGAGGTGAAGGCACTGCTCCTTGAACCAGCGGGCGTGACCAACACCGGCAACGCAGGGGGCGAACTAACCGCCGGCATCGAAGCGATCTGACGCACTGATCTGCCGGCGTCCTTGCTCACGTTCATTCCGCTATCCGATGCACGCTCGTGCCGATGACAGGTCGATGACGAAGCAGCGCGAGAACGTGCCGACAGGCGGATCATGACCACATGAGTCGCCTCCGTGGACGCACGCTCGCCGGCGTCTTGGGGGTTCTCGGCTGTCTCCTGGCCGTCCTCGCTGTCCTGCAGTTCGTACACCGGTCGAGCCCTGCACGTCAGCCGGTCGCCGCCCAACCTGCCCACTTCGACTACGGAATCGTCTTCACCCCAAAGCCGCTACCGACTGACGCGCACTACCTGACGGCGGACGAGGCATGGATGAGGTGGGCGCACGGCCATCACCTCACCCGTGACATTTCAGCCGAGTTTGGAGTGCTGAACTACGAGGACGTGGACCCGGCGTGGGGGTTCACTTATCACGGATGCATGCAGCCCCACGGCTGGCCGAGTGCGAGGCAGGTCGCCCTGGCACAGTCGCCCAAGTGCCGCGAGTGGACGTTCTTGAATGCATCGACAGGACGACAAATCCTGACGACCGACGTGTATCCAAGGCACCCGTAATGGTGCGAACGACCTACCGCTCATGCCGCTGTCCGGTACTCGCTCATGCCGATGTGCGCATGTTGGGCAGCGCTGAAGACGCTGTTGCCCGGGGCAGGCGCAGAGCCCACCTGCGGCATCAAACGCGATGCGTGCACGGCGTGATGCTGCCAGATTGGGCACATGCGTCAGGTGCAGGATGTTGTACGAGCGATCCGACAAACCATCGGGTCAAAGGTGCTCGGCATCTACCTACACGGCTCCGCAACCGATGGCGGCCTGAAGCCGGCAAGCGACCTGGACGTGCTCGTCGTGGCCGCCCGAAGTCTCAGCGGCAGCGAACGGCGGGCTCTCGTTGACGCTCTCATTCCGCTCTCTGGCGCCAGCACCAGGGATCGGCGATCTGTAGAACTCACGGTCGTGGTGCAGTCTCGGGTCCGACCCTGGCAGTACCCACCAGAGGCCGACTTCCTGTTCGGCGACTGGCTGCGCGAGGAGATCGAGGCCGATGGTCCGCCATCGCCGGGACCGATGACCAATCTCGCCGTCGAGATCCCTCAGCTGCTGACGGTTGGGCACACGCTCAGCGGTCCGGACCCCCGCACGCTGCTGGACGAGGTACCCGTGGCGGACAGCATCCGCGGCAGCCTGGACGCCATCCCCAGCCTCCTCGAGGATCTCCATCGCGACACCAGAAACGTGTTGCTGACACTCGCCCGGGTCTGGGCCACTGTCGCAACGGGACGAGTCGTCAGCAAGGACGCAGCCGCCTCGTGGGCGCTGACGCGACTGTCCACAGAGCACCAACCACCGCTACGACATGCACACGACCTCTACCTCACCGCTACCTACGCCGAGGAGAACATCTGGCCCGAAGATCTGCAGGCCGGAGTGGAACCGCATGTCAACGCCGTCCTGGAAGAGATCGAACGAGCCGCGGCTCGCTTGATATGAGCCGCGATGGCCACGGCGAAGCGGTCCCCTCGAGTCACGGTATGTGCGCCGCTGCGCGCACTCACATGCCTGCGGGCTCGGGCGGTCAACGCGACACGGCGGCCAGCGTTGGCGATGTGTCTTGAAGCCGCGCGGGGCACATGCTGCCGATGACGGCCAGCGGGGAAGCCCAGGCATCGGGCTTGCGTTCAGCCCTGACCTCGCCCTCTACTGAATGCCGGCAGCGCTCCAGCCGGATTGCCGGGTGAGGTCGGTTCGAAGGCTCATCAGCTCACGGTCGACCTGGCAGGCTTTTGTGCAGCGGGTGTTGCGGAGAGCCCGCCACATGCCCCGGGCCTTCGCGGAGAGTTTGGCCGACGAGGCTCGGATGCGGCGCGACATGGTGCCACCCTTGGGTCTGCTGCGAGGGCTTCTCGCTCCCCGCATGTTACTCCACCAGAGCCTTACGGGACCGTTGCTTCGCACCCACCGAGCCCTTGGTGGTATCGCCCCTCATGCGGCTGTCAGGGTCGCTCTGATGCCGATGAGCGGTAGCGAACGGGGGAAGCCGCCGGGCCTGTTCGGCTCGTCGCCGGCGAGTCATCAACACGGCGCGCGCGCCCCGTGGCCCGAAGCGGGACGCTGACCCGGTTCGGGGGGATCCCGGGCTGCCTGCCACCGTAGGCCCTGGCTCGCGGGTGCTACCAGGGCCGATAGTCCGGACGGCGAGACCCGTCAACCCGTCCGGCCATGCCGCGATGAGGCGCGCTCTCCTGCCGATGACCCAACGAGTGATCGCTCTGCCTCCTACTCGTGGTGCTTGCCCGCAGGTCGACCCGCCGACGCGCCAACGACCGTCGCGTGCCAGCGCCGTTGGCATGTTCCTCGTGGCTGCACTCGTGCTCGTAGCCGCTGGGGTTGGGTGGTAGGTCATCACAAGTACGACAGCAGCCCTACGGCTCAGGACCGAGGTTCCCTCACGAGCGAGCAGTTCGCCACGGCTGTTCGTGTGGCTCGATCAGAGAAAGGGACGGTGCTCAGGAGTCGGCAGCGGTCGCGAAGTTCCGGGGGGCCTCAGGTACCGGTGCATCGGGGCAGATGTTGGTCGTGACACTGATCTGACCTTCCCCAACCTCATCCCAGGAGGACCAGGCGATCCGGGACCGTTCAGGTGGGTAGGTGTGAAGGCGGACCCGAACAGCGGCGCACGCTGCGACTCCGGGCTGACAGGCGGGCGAGGACGGTGCAGGGTGCCCGAAGACTCTGCGAACCTGACTCCTGCGCTCTAGCCAAGCCGCCGTTCCGAAGCGCACTCACATGCCGCTGACGTGGACGGCATAGCGTTCCGCTGATGCCCCTGACACGTTCGCATACGACGTCACGTGGCGGCGGCTGCAGGCTCACAACGTAGGGCTCAGCGCACACTGAGCATCGGCAGGAGGGAGGAGTCATGACCAAGGACCTCGGGATAGATCGGCTTCTGGCAGTGAAGGTGCCGGTCACCGACGTCAGCACGAGCGCAAGGTGGTATGCACGCCTGCTCGACATGCGACTCGTCTTGGAGTTCGTGGAGGACGACGAACTGCGAGGCGTGGTGCTCGAGGAGCCTCAGACAGGGATCCGGATCGCGCTTCGAGACCGCGCTCACACCAGCTCCCACCCGGTCTTGTCCGGTTTCGATCTGCTCAACTTCGAAATGGTCTCGCTCGAGGCGCTGGAGGCCTTCGCTGAACGTTGCGACCGGCTGGGGATCAGCACCACCGGCGTTCACCACTTCCAGGGAGGTGCTGGCATGGATGTTCCAGATCCAGACGGGATTGCGATTCG
>JBKPTA010000076.1:0-14715 GCA_046735295.1 Actinomycetota bacterium
TGCCACGCCGCTCGCACCAAGCGGCCAGCACGGAGTCGACGTACATCGGGCGGCGATCGAAGCGGAGGAGGTTGCCGATGTCGGTGAACGGGTGGCCGGCATGCGCGAACTCCCAGTCGAGCACGCCGGTCACGGTCAGGCCCTCGGGGTCGACGAGCAGGTTCTTCGGGTTCAGGTCGGAGTGCACGAGGCAGGTGCGCTCGACGTCGTCGAGCCGCGCCTGGGCCGTCCGGGACAGGTCGAGGAGCCGGTCGAGCAGCTCGCTCGGCCAGCCGAGGCCCTCGGCGTGGTCGGCCACGAAATCCGGCAGGCCGCCGGCGAACCCGAACTCCCCGATCGCCAGGTCGGCGTCGACGAACGGCCCGGCCCGCAGCGTCGGCATCCCGGCCAGGTCGGCGGCGAGCTGCCCGAACCGGGCGCCGAGGATGGCAGCGTGCGTGTCGTCGAGCGTGGGGAGAAGGAGGTCGCCACGCTGTCCCGGCAGGAACGACGAGACCAGCAGCCCGGGCCGGTCGGCGGCGGCGTCGCCACGGCGTACCTCCAGCACATCGGCGACCGGCACCAGTCCACGCACCAGCCGGAGCACCGCGGCATCGATCTCTGGTGCCGCGTCGTCGCGAAGACCGGGTGGGTAGATCCGGACCACGCTGCGCTCCCCGGCAACCACGCCGACGAAGGTCTGGCCGGACCACCCGCCTTCGAGCGGCACCAGGTCCCCGACATCCATGACCGTCACCCTGCCAGGTGCCAGTAGCCTCGCTGGGGTGGAGGACCACCTGCCGCAACGGGTGCGGGTCGAACGCCGGTCGGTGAGCGAGGAGGAGTCGCGCCGGGCGAACGGCCCGGACTGGGACCGGTACGCCGACGAGTACCAGGCGACACACGGCGGCTTCCTCGGCGACGCGGGCTTCGTGTGGGGGCCAGAGGGGCTCACCGAGGAGGAGGCCGGCGTGCTCGGCGACGTGGCCGGGCGAGACGTCCTCGAGGTCGGCTCCGGCGCCGGCCAGTGCTCCCGGTGGGTCCGGGTGCACGGTGGCCGGTCGTACGGGCTGGACCTGTCGGCGCGCCAGCTCCAGCACTCGCGGCGGATCGACGCGGAGAGCGGGATCCTCGTTCCGTCGGTGCGCGGGACGGCTACCGCCCTCCCGTACGCCGACGCCTGTTTCGACGTGGTGTTCTGCTCCTTCGGGGCGATGCAGTTCATCGCTGACCTCGACCTGGCCGTCGCCGAGGTGGCGCGCGTGCTCCGGCCCGGTGGCCGGTTCGCGTTCTCGGTCACCCACCCGACACGCTGGAGCTTCCCCGACGACCCGTCGGAGGCGGGGCTCACCGCGACGTCGTCGTACTGGGACCGCCGGCCCTACGTCGAGATCGACGACGAGACCGGGGAGGTCTCCTACGTCGAGCACCACCGCACGCTCGGCGACTGGGTGTCGGTGCTGACCCGGCACGACCTCCGGATCGTGATGCTGCTCGAGCCCGAGTGGCCGGCCGACCACGACCGGGTCTGGGGCGGGTGGTCCCGTCTCCGCGGCCGGCTGACGCCGGGGACGGCGGTCTTCGCCGCGGTACTGGGGTCGTGAGGCGTCAGGCCCTCGGCAAGAACGGGAGGGCGCCGATGGAGAGCGGGAGGGCCGTGGCTCGACCGGCTCCACCGACGACCGCGACGGTCGTTGTCTGTACGGCTCGACCGACGACGGCTGCGGAACGCCGGTCAACCGCCCGGCGCTAGTGCGCCGCGTCGTGCCAGCTGCGCCCGGTGCCGACCGAGACGTCGAGCGGCACGGCGAGATCAGCGGCAGCACCCATCTCACGGCGTACGACGTCGTTCAGGGCCTCCCGCTCCCCCGCAGCCACCTCGAAGACGAGCTCGTCGTGCACCTGGAGCAGCATCCGGGACGCCAGACCCGCCTCGCGGATCGCGTGGTCGACGTGCAGCATCGCGACCTTGATCAGGTCTGCGGCCGAGCCCTGGATCGGTGCGTTGAGCGCCATCCGCTCGGCCATCTCGCGACGTTGCCGGATGTCGCTGCTGAGATCGGGCAGGTAGCGTCTGCGCCCCAGCAGGGTCTCGGTGAACCCGGTCCGCCGGGCTTCGTCCACGACTCCGGCGAGGTAGTCACGGACGCCGCCGAAGGTCTGGAAGTACTCCTCCATCAGGCCGCGCGCCTCGCTCGGGTCGATCCGCAGCTGCTGTCCCAGCCCGAAGGCCGACAGCCCGTAGGCGAGGCCGTAGTTCATCGCCTTGATCTTGGCCCGCTGCCCCGGCGTCACGTCGTCGGCCGGCACCCCGAAGACGCGGGAGGCGGTGATCGAGTGGAAGTCCTGCCCGGACCTGAACGCCTCGATCAGCCCCTTGTCCTCCGAGAGGTGAGCCATGATCCGCATCTCGATCTGGCTGTAGTCGGCCGTCATCAGGCAGTCGTATCCCTTGCCGACCACGAACCCCTCGCGGATGCGGCGGCCTTCCTCGGTGCGGATCGGGATGTTCTGCAGGTTGGGCTCGGTGGAGGACAGCCGGCCCGTCGCCGCGATCGTCTGGTTGAACGTCGTGTGGATGCGGCCGTCCGACTGCACGGTCTTGAGCAGCCCCTCGATGGTCTGCCGGAGGCGGCTGACGTCACGGTGGCGCAGCAGTGCCATCAGGAACGGGTGCTCGGTCTTCTCGTAGAGCCCCTGCAGTGCGTCGGCGTCGGTGGTGTATCCGGTCTTGGTGCGCTTCGTCTTCGGCATGCCGAGCTCCTCGAAGAGCACGACCTGGAGCTGCTTGGGCGACCCGAGGTTGATCTCCTTGCCGATCACGCGGAACGCCTCGCCGGCGGCGTCGCGGACCTCCGTCGCGAAGTGGCTCTCCAGCGACTCGAGATGGTCGAGGTCGACGGCGATGCCGGTCTGCTCCATCGAGGCGAGGAGGTTCACCAGGGGAAGCTCGACCTCCGCCAGCAGCCGTGCGCCGCCGGTCTGCTCGATCTCGGAGTCGAGGGTGTCGGCCAGGTCGAGCACGGCCCTGGCGTGGAGCATCGCGGTCTCGGGGATCCCGCCGGCGGCCGACCCGTCGTCGAAGAGCAGCTCCTCCTGGCCTGCGTCCGCACCCTCGGCGGAGCCCTGCTTGAGCTCGCGCTTGAGGTAGCGCAGGGTCAGGTCGGCCAGGTCGTAGGAGCGCTGGTCGGGACGGACGAGGTACGCCGCCAGCGCGGTGTCGCTCACCAGCCCCTGCAGCGGCCAGCCACGCGCCGCCAGAGCGAGGATCGGCCCGTTCGCGTCGTGGAGCACCTTGGCTCGGGCCGGGTCGCCCAGCCACGACATGATCGCGGCATCGTCATCGGGTGTCACCGTCGTCGTGTCCACCCAGGCCGCCGCGCCGTCGGCCGCGGCGAGGGCGATCCCACGGACCTCGCCCGTGCCGGCGCCCCATCCGCCGTGCACCGTCAGGCCCGTGCGGGTGTCGGGCCCGGCGTGCTCGGTGAGCCAGGCGGCGACGTCACCCGCACCGAGCACGGCCCCTGACAGCTCGAACCCCGAGTCGTCGATGTCGTCGTGCTGCACGTCCCACGACTCCAGCAGCCGCTCGCGCAGGACCCGGAACTCCAGGGAGTCGAACAGGGTGTGCACCAGCTGGCGGTCCCAGGACCGGGCCTCGAGGTCGGCCGGCGTCAGCTCGAGGTCGAGGTCGCGGACCAGCTCGTTGAGCCGGCGGTTGCGGATGACGTCACCGAGGTGCTCGCGGAGCGCCTCGCCCTTCTTGCCGGTGATCAGGTCGGCATGGGCGATCACGCCGTCGAGCCCGTCGTACTCCTTGAGCCATCGCGCTGCGAAGCCCGGCCCGACGCCGGGCACGCCTGGGAGGTTGTCGGAGCTCTCTCCCACGATCGCCGCCAAGTCGGGGTAGCGCTGTGGGGACACGCCGTAGCGCTCCTCGACCGCCGCGGGGGTCATCCGGGCCAGCTCGGACACGCCCCGCGTCGGATAGAGCACGGTGGCGTCCTCGGTGACGAGCTGGAAGGAGTCGCGGTCGCCGGTGAGGATCAGAACCTCGTAGCCCTCGGCAAGGGCCTCGGTCACCAGGGTGGCGATGATGTCGTCGGCCTCGTAGCCGTCCATGGCGAGGTGCCTGATGCGCAGCGCGTCCAGGACCTCGTTGATCAGCGGCAGCTGGCTGGAGAACTCCTCCGGCGTCTTGTTCCGCTTGGCCTTGTACTCGGCGTACTCCTGAAGGCGGAACGTCTGCCGGGACTTGTCGAACGCGACCGCGATGTGAGTGGGCTGCTCGTCGCGGAGGACGTTGATCAGCATCGAGGTGAAGCCGAAGACGGCGTTGGTGTGCTGCCCGGTGGTGGTCGAGAAGTTCTCCACCGGAAGGGCGAAGAAGGCGCGGTAGGCCAACGAGTGGCCGTCGAGGAGCAGCAGCCGCGGCCGGGCGGTGGTCGTCGGGGCGGAGGCAGCGTCGGGCACCTGCCGACTCTACCCAGAGGCACCGACAGCAGGCCGGAGGCGGATTCGGGCAGGATGAACGCCATGAGCACTCCCGCGGACGAGGAACGGATGCTCGCGGGGTTCGTCGCGGGCGACGACGACGCCATGGGCGCCCTCAACGAGAAGATGGGCGTCAAGATCCTGGAGGCCTCTGCCGACCGCGTGGTCGCCACGATGCCGGTGGAGGGCAACACCCAGCCCTACGGGCTGCTGCACGGCGGAGCCTCGGTGGTGCTGGCCGAGAGCCTGGGGTCGCTCGGCTCGGCGATCCACGCCCATCCCGACCGCTACTCCGTGGGCGTCGACATCAACGCCACGCACCACCGGGCGGTCAGGAGTGGTCTGGTCACCGGCGTCGCCACCCCGCTGTACCTCGGCCGGAGCATGGCGACCTACGAGGTCGTCATCACCGACGAGCGTGACCGTCGTGTGTGCACCTGCCGGATCACCTGCGCCCTGCCGCCGCGCGATCGCGGCTGACGAGACCCGTCGGCAGGCGCCCGCGTCAGCGGCTGGAGACCGACCGGGCGTGACGCTGGCTGCGGCGTACCGCGAGGACCTGTGTCACCTGTCGCGCCGCCGGGTAGCGGGCGGCGAGCTTGGCACGGACCGCGGGGGTGGGGGCCATCCGGAGGACCGCTTGCGGGCCGAGGGCGAGCCGGGCCATGAAGCGGTTGGCCTCGCGGGAGCCGGAGGACGCGGCCGTGCCGACATGCCCGATGCCGAGCTCCTCGGCCCAGGTGACCGCGGACTCCATCAGCGCGTTGCCGACGCCGCGATGGCGATGAGCCGCGACCACCATGGGGTTGTGCGCCTGGAGGACGGGCTCGGGGTTCACCGGGGAGTAGGTCGCAGCACGCAGGTAGACCGCGCCGGCGAAGTCGCCGTCGAACTCGGCCACGACGAGCCGCTCGCCCGGCCGGTCACCGAGCTGCTCGATGGCCGTGGCGAGATCGTGCAGCTGCTCGTCGCTGCCGCGACGTAGGAACGGCTGCCACAGCTCGGCCAGCTGCGGAACATCTGCCAGCGTTGCGTCACGCAGCGTCACGAGGGACCGGCTCATGCGGCCCTCCCGAGGAATCCCGTGCCGGATCCGTGGTACGCCGCATGCAGGCGGGGCGTCTTCATCCGTTGACCTCCGGGTCGACGAAGGAGCGGCATCACCCGGTCCCCCCGTCGATGCCGCACGGGCAGACTACGCTTCGAGACCCGGCTTTGTCCCGAGGTCCAGGAGGAATGTTGATCGCCGGTTCAGGAACGGCCGTCAACGTCCTCACCGTGCTGGCCGGCTCTTCGGTGGGCGTGCTCGCGGGGAACCGGCTGCCGACCCGCACGCGCGACCTCGTCACCGACGCCATCGGCCTGGTGACGTTGCTGATCGCCGGGCTGTCGGCGGTCTCGGTGAACGACCCGGCGCTGGCGGCGAAGGTGGGAACGCACGCACCACTGCTGATCGTGCTCGGCTCGCTCGTGATCGGCGGCGTCGTCGGCTCGCTGCTGCGGCTGGAGCGTCGCGTCGAGGGGCTCGGCGGATGGCTCCAGCGGCGGCTGCAGGGCGAGAGCGGCTCGGCCGAGCGAGCGCGCTTCATCGAAGGGTTCGTCACCGCCTCCCTCGTGTTCTGCACCGGGCCGCTGACGATCCTGGGCTCGCTCTCCGACGGGCTCGGCAACGGAGCCGACCAGCTGTACCTCAAGGCCACGCTCGACGGCTTCACCGCCATCGCGTTCGCCGCGTCCTTCGGCTGGGGGGTGACCGCGAGCGCGCTCACGGTGCTCGTCGTCCAAGGAGCGATCACCGGCGTGGGCGCTGCCCTCGGCGACGTGCTGCCCGACGCCGAGCTGGCGGCGATCACGGCGGCAGGCGCGCTGATGCTGGTCGGTGTCGCCCTCCGGCTGCTGCGCATCCGCGAGATCGCCGTTGCCGACCTGCTCCCGGGACTCGTGGTCGCGCCGCTGCTGGTCCAGCTCGTCGCGGCCTTCCGCTAGCAGGTCTCGCCGAGGTACGCCGCCTTCAGCGCGTCGTCCCCCGCGGAGCTGCTGACCGTGCCGGACCGGACGGCCTTGCCTGTCGCCAGCGCCGCGGCGCCGATCGAGGGCTCGCCGAGCAGGATCAGCGTGGGGCGGCCCATCGTCGACCGGCCCATGCCGATCATCTGCTCCTCCCCGCCGGACATCGGGCCGGCGGCCCGGTTCCCGTCTCCTCGAGCCGTGGGGACAGCTACCAGGCCCGGTCCACGTCCGCCCGGTACGCCGCGGTCTCCCGGTCATCGCCCCGAACAGCCCGATGTTCTGACAGGTCGCGAGGTCCCCGGCTTCGTGAGGCGGTCCAGCCGGTGACCGACGCCGTCCGGTGCGCGTTCAGGACGAGGTGACGCCGTGCTCGACGACACCGTCCGCGACCTCGCGCATGGAGCGGCGCAGGTCCATGGCCGTCTTCTGGATCCACCGGAAGGCCTCCGGCTCGGTGAGGCCGAGATCCTTCTGGAGCACCGCCTTGGCGCGGTCCACCGCCTTGCGCGCGGCGAGCTGCTCGCCGAGGTCGGCGACCTCCTGCTCGAGAGCCCCGAGCTCCCGGAACCGGCTCAGCGCGATCTCGACCGCCGGTACCAGGTCGCTGCGGGTGAACGGCTTGACCAGGTACGCCATGGCCCCCGCGTCGCGAGCCCGCTCGACCAGCTCGCGCTGGGAGAACGCGGTCAGGATGACCACGGGCGCGATCCGGGCGCGGGCGATCCGCTCGGCAGCGGAGATGCCGTCCAGGACCGGCATCTTCACGTCGAGGATCACCAGGTCGGGGCGCTCCTGCTCGGCCAGCTCGACCGCTGCGGCACCGTCCGCCGCCTCGCCGACGACGGCGTACCCCTCTTCGGCGAGCATCTCCACGAGGTCCATCCGGATCAGCGCCTCGTCTTCCGCGATCACGACGCGCCGGGCGTCGGATGTGGTCACGGCGCCAGGCTATCCGGGCCGATGCGACAACCGACGGTCCGGTAGGTTGGGCCGTCGCCAGCCGGGTTGGCGGAACGGAATACGCGGTGGTCTCAAACACCACTGTCCGAAAGGACGTGTGGGTTCGAATCCCACACCCGGCACCAGTGCGAGCCTCGTCGGCCACCTTCCCTCGACGGCGCAGCGACCACCGTGTCACGAGGTGACGACGTGGCACGGCTCGATGAGCTGATCGGCTGACGTCCCGACGCCCTCAGCTCCGCCGGTACGCCGGGGCGACCTCGTTGATGGCGTCGCCCATCCGGTGGATGCGCAGGGCGTTCGTGGAGCCGGGGATGCCCGGAGGCGATCCCGCGATGATCACGACCAGGTCACCCTGCTCGACCCGGCCGATCTCGAGCAGGGCCTCGTCGACCTGCCGGACCATCTCGTCGGTGTGCTCCACCGGTGTCGTCCGGAACGTCTCGACTCCCCAGGACAGCGACAGCTGCGAGCGCACCTTCGCCTCCGTGGTGAAGGCCAGGAGGGGTACCCGGCCTCGGTACCGGGAAGCGCGGCGTGCGGAATCGCCGGACTGGGTGAACGCCACGAGGTAACGGGCACCCACCCGCTCGGCCACCTCGGCGGCCGCCTTGGCGATGACCCCGCCCCGGGTCACTGGCTGCCAGTCGATCGCAGCCATGCTGCCCAGCTCGTGGTCCTCGGTGGAGGTGACGATCCGCGCCATCGTCTCGACGGTCTCGATGGGGTACTCCCCCACGCTCGTCTCGCCGGACAGCATCACGGCGTCGGCGCCGTCCAGCACGGCGTTCGCGACGTCGGAGGCCTCGGCCCTCGTCGGCGCCGGGTTCGAGATCATCGACTCGAGCATCTGGGTGGCCACGATGACCGGCTTGGCGTTCCGCCGCGCCTTGTCGATCACCCGCTTCTGCAGGAAGGGCACGTCCTCGAGCGGGCACTCGACGCCGAGATCACCGCGCGCCACCATGAAGCCGTCGAAGGCGTCGACCACCTCGTCGAGGTTGTCGATCGCCTGGGGCTTCTCGATCTTCGCGATCACGGGCAGCATGACGCCCTCGTCGCGCATGACCCGGCGTACGTCCTCGACGTCGCTCGCCGAGCGCACGAAGGAGAGCGCGACGAAGTCCACCGACGTCCGCAACGCCCAGCGCAGGTCCTCGACGTCCTTGTCCGAGAGGGCCGGCACGCTCAAGGCGACCCCAGGGAGGTTCAGCCCCTTGTGGTCGCTGACCTTTCCGCCGACCTCGACGCGCGTCGTGACGTCCCCCCCTTCGACCTTGACCACGCGCAGCCGCAGCTTGCCGTCGTCGACGAGGATGGGGTCGCCCTCGCTGACGTCGCCCGGAAGGCCTCGGTACGTCGTGCCGCAGATCGTCTCGTCGCCCTCGACGTCGCGGGTCGTGATCACGAACTCGTCACCCGTCGCCAGCTTGGCCTTTCCCGAGGCGAACGTCTCGAGCCGGATCTTGGGACCCTGCAGGTCGGCGATGATCCCGACGCCGTGCCCCGTGGCGTCCGACGCCTGGCGCACCAGGTCGTACCGGCGCCGGTGGTCGTCGTGGTTGCCGTGGCTCATGTTCAGGCGGGCGACGTCCATGCCGGCCTCGACGAGCCGGCGGATGTCCTCGGCGGTGTCGACCGCGGGGCCGAGTGTGCACACGATCTTGGCTCTACGCACGACGCTCAACCTAGCGCGTGTTGGATCGTTCCAAACATTCTCACCGGACGTTGACGAACACGACGTGGTCGGTCGCGGCCGGGCTCTCGCCCCCGAGCAGCCACACCCGATGGCCCCGCGTCGCGGTCGCCGCGTCGCTCAAGGGGACCGGTAGCGACCCGGCGCCGCTGAGACGCCCGGTGCCCGGGTCGAACCACCACATCGCACCGGTCTGCCGATCCGGCGACACCCGGCCTCCCATGAGCAGGATGCGACTGCCCACGGTCGCGGCCATCGCATGCCCGACGGGCACCGTCAGGTGCCCCACGAGGCGGGTGCGGCCGGTCCGCAGGTCCACTGCTTGGACGGCGTCCAGCTCGCGGCCGTGCACCTCGCCGCCGAACACGTACGCCGTGTGGCCGGAGACCGCGGTCGCGGCGTACCGGACTCCTCGGCGCAGGAGCCCGGCCACCCGGACGGAACCGTCCCCCGCCACGCGGACCAATGCCCTCGGCGTGCCCCGCCCGTAGTACCCGCCGATGGCGAGCACGTCTTCGCCGTCCTCGACGGCGCCCAGGTCCGACCTCGCCGTCGGGAGGTGTCCGACCACCCGCCAGGCCGTGCCGCGCAGCGCCTGTACGACGTCTCGTTCCGTGGTGTTCCCTCCCCCCATGACGAGCGGCCGACCCCCGGCGAGACCTCCCGCGAGGTCGTGGACCGCTGTGGCCAGCGGCGGCATCGCTGCCACCCGACCGTCCCGGAGGTCCACCCGCACGACCCGGTCGGTCGACGTGTCCCCCGCGAGCAGGCCACCGGCGAGGAGGACGCGCCTCCGCCCGAGAGGGATGGCCGCCTGCCGCGCGGCTGCGAAGGGCAGGTTCCAGGACGCCATGCGGGCGACCGCGGTGTGCGGCCCGAACCGCCCGGGAGCACGCGTGTGAGTCACCCCTGACGGCCGGCCCGGCGACGGGGTGGCCGGACCGACGGACCCGGTCCCACCGCCGCAGGCGACGAGCGCCGACAGGGCCACCCCCGCCACCGGCAGGACCCTCCGAGCACGCCGGATCACCGCATGTTCCCGGTGTGCCCCAGCGAGTAGCGGCCCGGCTGTGGCCAGACGCAGATCCCGTGCGGGCTTCCGCCGACCGGGATCTTCGCGATCAGCCGGCCCGTGCGGGTGTCGAAGCCGTAGACCACGCCGTCGGTGCGGCCCGAGAGCCACAGCACCCTGCCGTCGGCCGAGACGCCGCCCATGTCGGGCGAGCCACCGCCGGGAATCGTCCACGTGTCGACGATCTTGTCGGTCGCGACGTCGACCACGCTGACCTCGCCCGCCCCACGATCGGAGACGTAGAGCAGCTTCCCGTCCCGGCTGGGGTAGACGCCGTGCGGCATCTGCGGCATCCCGATGACATGCACCTGCGTGAAGGTCTTCGCGCTGATCTCCCGCAGCTCGTTGGTGCCCATGTCGGCCACGAAGAAGCGGCGGCCGTCCGGGGAGATGCGGATGTCCTGCGGGACACTGCGGCCCATCGTCAACGGGTCGGCATGCGGCGCGGTCGGATGCGGGTCGAGGCGCAGCGCGGCCAGCACGCGGTGGGTCAGCGTCGACACCTTGAGCAGGGTTCCGGAGAACTCACAGGTGACCACGAAGAACCGTCCGTTCCCGGAGAAGTCCACGTGGTTCGGGCCCCGGCAGCGGGGATCGTGGATGTCCTGGACGGTCCGAAAGGTCGTGGGGTCGGCGAACCTGATCGTGTCGTACTGCTCGATCATCACGACCGCGGTCCGGCCGTCGGGTGTGTAGTAGAGGTTGTACGGCCGGGGCATCGAGATCGTGTGCGTCCTCCGCGCCGTGTGCGGGTTGATCTCGACCAGCTGGTCCGCATAGCTGGAGTTCGTGATCAGCGTCCGCAGGTCGTACGACGGCACCACGTGCTGGCTCAGGTAGCCGGTGGGGATGACCCGCACGATCCGACGGGTGCGCTGGCTGATCACGGTCACCCGCGAGCCCTGCGAGTCCGGGACGTAGAGCAGCGAGGGATCGTGGCGCACCTGCGGGGCCAGCATCCCCGCCCGGGTCTGCGAGTACACGTCGTTGCCGATCACGCGCGGCATCCCGGGAATGCGGTGCCGGAACGGGGGTGCGACGTGAGGCTGGCCCGGGCCGGGCGCGACGTCCCCGCGACTCGTCGTCGAGGGCGTCCCGGGACGCGGCGACGCGTCCGGACCGCTGCCGCAGGCAGTCAGCACCAGGTCGACGGTCACCAGTGCGACGAGGAGGCCGCGGAAGGTCGACACGGCCCACGCTCCTCCGGTCGACGACAGGGCCAGCTGCGACGCTAGGCCGCGTACCTGACCGTCTCCTGAACGTCCAGACGTCCTAGACGACCAGCGGCCGTTCCGTAGGAGCGATCGGGCTCGGCAAGCTCGTCGCACCGGTGAGGTACCGGTCGACGGCGGCCGCGGCCGAGCGACCCTCCGCGATGGCCCACACGATCAGGGACTGGCCGCGCCCGGCGTCGCCGGCGACGAAGACCCCCTCCACACTCGTCGCGTACGACGTGTCGCGGGCGATGGTGCCCCGCTCGTCGAGGTCGACGCCGAGCTGCTCGAGGAGCCCCTCGCGCTCCGGACCGACGAACCCCATCGCGAGCAGCACCAGCTGGGCCGGGATCTCCCGTTCGGTGCCGGCTACCGGCTGGAACGACGCGTCGACCTCGACGAGGCGCAGCGCCCGCACAGCGCCGTCCTGGTCACCGAGGAGCTCCTGCGTCGAGACGGCATAGACCCGGTCACCAGCCTCCTCATGGGCCGAGGACACCCGGAAGACCATCGGGTACGTCGGCCAGGGCTGGTGCGCGGGGCGTGCCTCGGGCGGGCGGGCGAGGATCTCCAGCTGGGTCACCGAGCGGGCACCCTGGCGGATCGCGGTGCCGAGGCAGTCGGCGCCGGTGTCGCCGCCCCCGATGATCACCACGTCCTTCCCGGACGCCGTCACCTGCTCGGACACGGCCTCCCCGAGCGACGCCCGGTTGGACTGGGGAAGGTACTCCATGGCCTGGTGGATCCCTCCCAGCTCGCGTCCCGGCACGGGCAGGTCGCGACCGACGGTCGAGCCGATCGCGAGCACCACCGCGTCGTACCGGTCGCGCAGCCTGGTGCCGGTGAGCTCGCCCACCCCCACGTCGACGCCGGCTCGGAAGACCGTGCCTTCGCGGCGCATCTGGTCGAGCCGTCGGTCGAGTACTCCCTTCTCCATCTTGAACTCGGGGATGCCGTAGCGCAGGAGTCCCCCGATCCGGTCGGCCCGCTCGTAGACCGCGACCGTGTGACCCGCGCGCGTCAGCTGCTGCGCGGCTGCCAGCCCGGCCGGTCCCGAGCCGATCACCGCCACCGTCCGGCCAGAGAGCCACTCCGGGGGCCTCGGCCGGACATAGCCGGAGTCCCAGCCCCGGTCGATGATCGCAACCTCGACGTTCTTGATCGTCACGGGCTCCTGGTTGATGCCGAGCACGCACGCGGTCTCGCACGGCGCCGGACACAGGCGACCGGTGAACTCCGGGAAGTTGTTGGTCGCGTGGAGCCGGTCCAGGGCGCCGTCCCAGTCGTCGCGGAACACCAGGTCGTTCCACTCCGGGATCAGGTTGCCGAGGGGGCAGCCCTGGTGGCAGAAGGGGATCCCGCAGTCCATGCACCGCGACGCCTGCGTGGCGATGATCGGCAGCAGGGCCCGGCCCGGGCCTCCGGCGTAGACCTCCTTCCAGTCGTGTATCCGCTCTTGGACGGGACGCCGAGGCGCGACCTCGCGGCGGTGCTTGAGAAATCCTCGGGGGTCAGCCATGGAGCACCTCCATGATGCGAGCGCCGGTCTCGTCCTCGTCGAGGCCTTCCTCGAAGGCCTCCTCGCGCGCCTGCAGCACCCGCTTGTAGTCGCTCGGCATGACCTCGGTGAACCGGGCCAACGACGACGGCCAGTCGGCCAGGAGTGCCTCCGCCACCCGCGACCCCGTCTCCTCATGATGCCGCCGGACGAGGCCTTCGAGCTCGCCCGCGTCCCGGTCGGGAACCGGGCCGAGCTCGACGAGGTCGAGGTTGACCCGCTGTGGCGCGAGGTCGAGGACGTACGCCGTACCCCCGCTCATCCCGGCCGCGACGTTGCGTCCGGTCGGGCCCAGCACCACGACGCGACCGCCCGTCATGTACTCGCACGCGTGGTCGCCGACGCCCTCGACCACTGCCGTCACGCCGGAGTTGCGTACACAGAACCGCTCCCCGACGCCACCGCGGATGAAGACCTCGCCGGACGTCGCGCCGTAACAGATCACGTTGCCGGCGATGATCTGCTCGTGCGCGGCGAAGGTCGCGGCACGGTCCGGCCGGATCACGAGACGTCCGCCCGAGAGTCCCTTGCCGACGTAGTCGTTGGCATCGCCCTCGAGCCGAAGCGTCACGCCGCGCGGGAGGAACGCACCGAAGGACTGGCCCGCCGAGCCGACCAGGGTCAGGTCGACGGTGTCGGGCGGAAGCCCCTCGCCGCCGTACCGCCGGGTGATCTCATGGCCGAGCATCGTGCCCACCGTCCGGTTCACGTTGCGGACCCCGAGTCGCGCACGCACCGGCTCGGCGCCCTCGAGGGCCGGGCGCGCGATCCGGATCAGCTCGTTGTCCAGCGCCCGATCGAGCCCGTGGTCCTGCTGACGGCTCTGGTGGAGGTCCTGGTCCGCGAGCTGCTCTCCCACCTCGGCGACGTGGAGGACCGGGCTCAGGTCCAGGCCGGCGGCCTTCCAGTGGTCGACGGCTCGGGTGACGTCGAGTGCGCTCACCTGGCCGACCGCCTCCTGGAGCGAGCGGAAGCCGAGCGCGGCGAGGTGCTCGCGCACCTCCTCGGCGACGTACTCGAAGAACGTGATGACGAACTCGGGTCTGCCGCTGAAACGCTCCCGCAGCACCGGGTTCTGCGTGGCCACGCCCACCGGGCAGGTGTCGAGGTGGCAGACCCGCATCATGATGCAACCGCTGACGACCAGCGGCGCCGTCGCGAAGCCGAACTCCTCGGCCCCCAGCAGCGTCGCGATCATCACATCGCGGCCGGACTTGAGCTGGCCGTCGGTCTGGACGACGATCCGGTCACGCAACCCGTTGACCAGCAGCGTCTGCTGGGTCTCGGCCAGGCCGAGCTCCCAGGGGCCGCCCGCATGCTTGAGCGAGGTCAACGGCGACGCGCCGGTGCCGCCGTCGTGGCCGGAGATCAGGACCACGTCGGCGTGCGCCTTGGAGACCCCGGCGGCGACCGTGCCGACCCCGACCTCGGCGACCAGCTTCACGTGCACCCGAGCCGCCGGGTTGGCGTTCTTCAGGTCGTGGATCAGCTGGGCGAGATCCTCGATGGAGTAGATGTCGTGGTGCGGCGGCGGGCTGATCAGGCCGACGCCCGGGGTGGAGTGCCGGGTCCTGGCGACCCACGGGTAGACCTTGTGGCCCGGCAGCTGGCCGCCCTCGCCGGGCTTGGCGCCCTGCGCCATCTTGATCTGGATGTCGTCCGCGTTCGTGAGGTACTCGGCGGTCACCCCGAACCGTCCTGACGCGACCTGCTTGATCGAGCTGCGCCGCTC
>JBKPTA010000077.1:0-40084 GCA_046735295.1 Actinomycetota bacterium
GGCCGGGATCGAACCCGCCCGCGGCCACCTTCAGCCGCCTCGACGGCCCACGGCGGGCCACGGCGGCGTGGGACCTAGAAGCGGTCCTCGGAGCTCGGGTCGGGATCCGGCAACCGGTGGGCCGGCCCGAGCAGGGACACCGGGTGGTGGGTGATGTCCAGGGTGCTGACCGGCTGGCGGAAGACGTACCTTCGGAACAGGTAGAACCGCGCCACCTGGCCCAGGAGCTGACCCACGACATTGCCGGCGATGTTGTCGGAGAACGGGTCGGTGAGCCCGAGGACGTGCCGGCTCACCCAGAGGCAGGCGATGGCGAGTGGCATCGTGACCAGGTTGATCACGAAGAACGCCGTACGACCGCCGTCAGGATGCACCGGCGGCCGGTGCCGGAAGGTCCAGTGCCGGCTCAATCGGTAGCTGACGAACATGCCGCAGACGTTGGCGATGACGAAGGCCCCGATCGGCTGCGACGCGAGCCACGGGTCGCTGGTCAGGTACAGCCCGTGCGCGAGGAAGTTGAAGACCAGGAACGACGTGAGCGTCGCCAGCCCACCGGTGACCATGAAGCGCCAGATCTCCTCGACGATGTGGGGCAGACGCGACGGCACGGGGGGCAGTCTAAGGAACAGCCCGGCGAACAGGACCCAGGTCCGGCCCACGACGGGGGTCAGGTCGCGTCGGCCGCCGTGTCCCGCGCCTCGCCCTCGAAGACAGCCTCCGAGCGCCGGCCCTCGCGCTGGAGGGTCTCGGGCGCGGCGATGATCACGAGCACGGGCACTGCGCACACGATCGCGCAGAGGACGAAGGCCGGGGAGTACCCGGCTCGGTCGGCCACCCATCCGGTCATGACGGGGCCGATGACGGCGCCGAGGTCACCGGCCATCTGGAAGACCGCCACCACGGTGCCGCCACGGCCGGACACGACGTCCCCCATCACGGCACCCGGCGCCACGGAGTCGGAGGCAGCGGCCACGCCGATCAGGACGGTGGCGAGCACGAGACCGGCGATGGCCGGGACCGCCGGGAGCACGAGGAACGCCAGCGCGCCGACGAGCAGTCCGACGACGATCACGGGGCGACGGCCGACCGTGTCCGCGACCTTGCCGATGGGAAGAAGCAGGGACCCGCTCACGAAGCTCACGATGAGGAACGCCGCGTACACCCACCCTGAGGAGAGGTGGAGAGACTCCCGGACGTAGAGCGGCACGATCGCCGAGCGCGCGCCCACCAGCGCGAAGTCGCCGGCGAAGGCCGCGGCCAGGGCGGCCAGGTAGGCACGCTGACGCAGGGCCGCGGTCAGGGGCATCGGCTCGGACCGTACGGACTGCCGGGCGGCGAGCTCGCTGTGCCGGAGCGCGCCGAGGCCGATCAGGCCGGCGACGACGAGCGTGCCGGCGTAGACGAAGAACGGCAGGCGGAGCGAGAACGTCGCCACCGTGCCGACCGCGGGGCCGGCGACCAGCCCGATCAGGAACGACCCGGCCCACACTCCTTGGGCCCGGCCCCGCAGGTGGCTCGGCGTCACTCGGACCAGCAGACTGGCGGCGCTGACGCTGAACATGATCGAGCCGATGCCGCCCGCGCCGCGCAGCACGAGCAGCTGCCAGTACGACTGCGAGAGCCCGGCGAGCGCGCTGCTCACCGCCACGATCCCGATCCCCGCGGCGAGGAGGAAGCGTTCCCCCGCCGCATTGACCATCCGGCCCACGAACGGCGCCATCAGGAGTCGCATCAGGGCGAAGGCACCGACCACGGCCCCCGCGGCCGCCTTGCCGACGCCGAACTCGCGCGCGAACAGCGGGAGGGCCGGCGCGACCAGGCCGAAGCCCAGGGCGACCATGAAGCCGACCCCGGTCAGTGCCCTCACCTCGGGAGGGAGGTCGCGCAGGAGCCGCACTACTCCACCGGCAGACCGAGGCCGCGGGCGATCAGCATCCGCTGCACCTCGGACGTGCCCTCGCCGATCTCCAGCACCTTCGCGTCTCGGTAGAAGCGGGCAACGGCGTACTCCTCCATGAAGCCGTAGCCGCCGAAGACCTGGGTCGCGATGCGCGTCGCGGTCACGGCCGACTCGGTGGCGTAGAGCTTTGCCACGGAGGCCGCCTGCTTGAGCTCGCTGAGCCTCGGCCCGTTGCCCTTGCGCATCGCGTCCTTGACGGCGGCGGCCCTGTAGACGAGGAGGCGGCTCGCTTGGAGCATCACCTCGAGGTCGGCGATCTGGAAGGCGACGCCCTGCTTGCGGCCGATCGGGACGCCGAACGACTGCCGTTCCCCGGCGTACTGAAGGCAGGCGTCCAGGCACGCCTGGATGCAGCCGACCGCCAGCGACGCGATCGCGATCCGGCCGTCGTCGAGCGTCGCGAGGAACTGCGCGTACCCGCGCCCGCGCTCCCCCAGCAGACTCCCCTCGGGAAGGTGGACGTCCTCCAAGGTCAGACCGTGCGTGTCGGAGGCGTGCCAGCCGAGCTTGTCGTACGCCGGCCCCGCGGCGAAGCCCGGCGCGTCCGCCGGCACGATGAACGCCGAGACCTCGGCCTTGCCGTCGCCGGTCTCGCCGGTGCGGGCGGTGACGCTCACGCACGAGGTGATGTCGGACCCCGAGTTGGTGATGAACTGCTTGGCGCCGTTGACGACCCACTCGCCGTCGACGAGCTGGGCCCGGGTGCGGGTTGCGCCGGCGTCGGATCCGCCGCCTGGCTCGGTGAGCCCGAAGGCGGCCAGCGACTGCCCGGTGACGAGGTCCGGGAGCCAGCGCTCCTTCTGCTCGGGGCTTCCGAAGGTGAGGATCGGGTTGATGCCGAGCCCGACCGCCGCCTCGAGGGTGATGCCCATCGACTGGTCGACGCGGCCGATCTCCTCGATCGCTACGCACAGGCTGGTGAAGTCGCCGTCCGCGCCGGCTCCCCCGTACTCCTCGGGGGCGGTCAGACCCATCAGCCCGAGCTTGCCCATCTGCTGCACCACGTCGGTCGGGAAGTGGTGCTCGCGGTCCCACTGCGCGGCGTGCGGTGCGATCTCACCCTCGGCGAACTCGCGGACGACGCGTCGGAACTCCTCGTGCTCGCGCGACAGCTCGAACGTCATGGCGCACATCGTAGCCAAGGTGGTTAACGATCGCTAACCACCCGGAGCATCGAGCATGCATCGAGCAGCACGCGGCGCCGATGTCCTACGCCCGGCCGGCAGCCGAGCGGGAACCGCGTCCACGACCGGCCACCGACCCGGCGACGACAGGCCCTCGGCGAGGGCACGGAAGGCCTGTCGCTAGGTTCGACGGGTGTTCAAGCTCCTTCTCTTCCTACACCTGCTGACCGTGATCTTCGCCGTCGGTCCGCTCGTCGGTGCCGCATCGACGGCCTCGCGAGCGCTGCGCACCTCCGACGCAGCGGCGGCGACGTCGGCCGCCAGGACGATCCGGCTGTACAGCTATGTCTCCGTGGTGGTGGTTGTTCTCGGGATGGGCCTGATGTCCCAGAAGGCGCCTGGGGACTCCGATCACGAGGCCGCCGACATGGGCGACACCTGGATCTGGCTCTCCCTGCTGCTGTGGCTGGTCGCGATGGCCGTCGCACTCGGCGTCCTGGTGCCCTCACTGACCAAGGCGGCAGCCACGATCGGCTCGACCGGCTCGGCGCGGGTCCTGGTCGGCCGGGTGGCGTCGGCGGGAGGCGCGATCGGCCTGCTCTACGCCGGCATCGTCGTGCTGATGGTCTACCGGCCCGGAGGGTGACGTCAGCCCGCTCGCCGGAGCACGTGGACCGCGTAGGGGCCGCCCTCGATGAACGGCTGCAGGTCGTAGCTCGCGAACCGGTGCACCAGCTCGAGCCCCACTGCCGTGCAGTCCGAGTCGAACTCGGCCAGCGGGTAGTCGCGCGAGAACTCCGACGGCGCTCCCCAGAGGGCATAACCGACGAGCAGCCGGCCTTCGGGCGCGAGCAGCCCGGTGAGGCGGGCGAGCACGGCGCGCTCGGTGTCCGGCGCCAGCAGGATCATCACGTTCCCGACGCACACCACCACGTCGTACGCCGTGGGGTGTCCCGCGTCGGACAGCCTTTCGGGGGTGAGCTCGTCGAGGCGTGAGTCCACCACCGGCAGCTCGGGAAAGGTGCGCCGCGACTGCTCGAGGATCTCAGGGTCGAAGTCGACCGCGACCACGCGGTGCCCCCGCGCGACCAGAGCGGCACCGACGCGACCCATGCCCGAGCCGGCGTCGAGGATCCGGCCGCGGCGCGGCGCGAGCACGTCGGCCAGCCTGGCCTCGCCCTCCACGTCCGCCCCGTCCGCGATCAACCGGGCGAAGTGGGCGCCGTACCCGCCCTGCCCAGCCGCGCGCTCGTGGGCCCGGGCCTGCTCCCACCGGGTCTCCGACACCCGGCACACCCTAGTGAAGAAGGCCGAGATCGGACGTCCGTCGGTGCCGGCTTCGTGCTCCTTACTCCATGGACGTGGTCGGGACGTGGCGCCAGACTGCGAGGCATCGACTCTCGGGAGACGGAGGGGAACATGCGCGTCGCGATCATCGGAGGCGGGCCGGCCGGTCTCTTCCTGGGCTCGGCCCTGGCCCGACGTGGACACAGCGTGACGGCGATCGACCGGGACCCGGGACCCGTCGGCGAGGACCGCTGGGAGCGACGCGGAGTCATGCAGTTCCACCATGCGCACGCGTTCCGGCAGACCGTGGCCGATGCCCTCGCCCGCGAGGCGCCCGACGCACTCGAGGGCTGGCTCGGGCTCGGGGCCGAGCCGATCCGCGGCGGCATGCCCGGGGCGCCGGACGCTCCGATGGGCCATCGGTCGATGCGTGAGACGTTCGAGCGCGCCCTGCGTTCCGCGGCCTGCGAGACGCCGGGCTTCGACCTGCGGACCGGCCACGTCGATGCCGTGGTCGAACGTGGAGGTGCCGCCGCCGGCGTCGTGGTGGACGGCTCGACCTACGACGCCGACCTCGTGGTCGACGCCTCCGGACGGAACGGCCGGGTGACCCGACAGCTCGGTCGGCGGGCAGGAGTCGGAGGTCCGTGCGGACAGGCGTACGTCGACCGCGTCTACCGCCTGCTTCCCGGCGCCGAGCCGGGGCCGATGAGCACCCCGATCGCCTGGCAGGCCGACTGCGAGGGCTACCTGTGCCTGCTGTTCCGCCATGAGCGCGGGTTGTTCTCCGTGGTCATCGTCCGCGCCACCGACGACCCCGCCCTGCGCGACCTGCGCCACGAGGCGGCGTTCACCGCGGCCGCGCGCGCCATCCCGGGCCTGGACGCCTGGACGGACCCCGAACGTGCCGAGCCCGTCACCGACGTGCTGCCCGGCGGTCCCTTGCTGAACGTCTACCGCGGCCAGTGCACCGAGGAGGGCGACCTCGTGCTGCCCGGGCTGGTGTTCGTGGGTGACAGCGTGGCCACGACGACACCCGCGTTCGGCCGCGGGATCACCACCACCCTGTGGCAGTGCGAGGCTCTGCTCAGCCTCCTCGACCACGACTCCGACGACCTGGCCGGCCTCGGGCTCGCGCTGGACGCCTGGGGAACAGATCTCATGCGGCCCTGGGTGGAGGACCACATCCACATCGACGGCGACCGCGTCGAGCGCTGGTCGGGACGTGACCTCGACCTTGCGGCGCCCCTGCCGTCGGACCTGATCCTCGACGCCGCGCGCGTCCGCCCGGAGATCATGGGATCGGCGGCTGGCTACCTCTCGATGGCAGCCCTGCCCGCCACGCTGCGCGAGGCCGAGCCGATCGCACGCGAGGTGTACGCGGCTGGGTGGCGGCGCGGTTACGATCCCGGGCCCTCGCGCGACGAGCTGGCCCAGATCGTGGCCGAGGCGACGCAGCTCAGCGGGACAGGATCGCCCCGGGGTTGAGGATGCCGTCGGGGTCGAGCGCGTCCTTGATCGTGCGGGTCAGCGCCATCACCTCCGGGCCGAGCTGGTCGGGCAGCGCGGCGGCCTTCGCCCGGCCCACGCCGTGCTCCCCCGTGATGGTGCCGCCCAGCGCGATCGCGGCAGCCATGACCTCACCGAAGGCGGTGCGCGCCCGGTGCTCGGCGTCCGGGTCGTCGGCGGAGTAGACGATCAACGGGTGGGTGTTGCCGTCGCCCGCGTGCGCCACGGTCGGGATCTCGACGTCGTGCTTCTGCGAGATCGCCACGATCTGGGTCAGCAGGTCGGGCAGCAGCGGGATCGGGACGCCGACGTCCTCGAGCAGCAGGGCACCCCGCACCTCCAGCGCATGGAACGCCACGCGCCGAGCCTGGACGAACATCTCGCCCTCCTCGGCGTCGTCGGTGACGAAGCACTCTCCCGCACCGGCGGCCGCGCACGCGGCGCGCATCGCGGCGATCTCGCCGGACCTCACCTCACCCGGGGCGTCCGACTGTCCGATGAGGAGCGCGCCGACCTGGCGGTCGAGGCCCATCGGCTGGAAGTCCTCGACGGCGTTGATCGTGGCCCGGTCCATCAGCTCGAGCAGGCAGGGCCGCATGGTGGTCCGGATCGCGACGACGGCCTCGGCCGCCGCGGTGACGGTGTCGAACGTCGCGACCATCGTCGAGCGCGCCCCCTGGGCAGGAACGAGCCGCAGGATCGCCCGGGTCACGACACCGAGCGTTCCTTCGCTTCCGACGAACAGCTTCACCAGCGACAGCCCGGCCACGTCCTTGATGCGCTTGCCGCCGAGCGAGACCAGAGTTCCGTCGGCGAGGACGACGTCGAGCCCGAGCACGTAGTCAGTCGTCACGCCGTACTTCACGCAGCACAGTCCGCCGGCGTTGGTCGCGACGTTGCCGCCGATCGAGCAGATCTCGTACGACGAGGGGTCGGGCGGGTACCACAGGCCCTCCTTGGCCGCGGCCTTCTTCACGTCCGCGTTGAAGGCGCCCGGCTCGACGACCGCGACCTGGCTCAGGGGGTCGATCTCGACCGCGGTCATCCGCTCCAGGCCGAGCACGATGCCGCCGTCGACCGCGCTCGAGCCTCCGGAGAGCCCGCTGCCGGCCCCGCGGGGCACGACCGGGACGCGGTGTGCGGCGGCCCAGCGGACGGCCGCCTGCACGTGTTCGGCGTTCTCGGCCCTGACGACGGCTACGGGCGTCCCGGCCAAGGGGTCGCGCGACCAGTCGTACCGGTACTTCGCCATCGCATCGGCGTCGGTGACGACGACGTCGCCCGGCAGCGCGGACCGGAGCTCCTCGAGTGCTGCCGGAGAGACACCCATGAGGTCATGCAACCACGGGCTGCCGCGCGACCAGCTGGAACGCGTGCCAGTGCTTGGGCCCGGTGTAGGTCTGACCCTCCTCCTCGATCTCGTGCAGGGACCGCAGGTCGAGCCCCGCCACCAGCTCCCGCACCCGCTCGCGGCTCACGAACGTCATGTCCGCCGTGCCCGACCACTGGTCGCGCTCGCCGAAGAGGTCGCACGCCAGCAGCCCTCCGGGCCGGACGGCGGTCCGGAGCCGGCTCCACAGAGCGTCGAACGCGTCCGGCGGGCAGAAGGGCAGCGAGTACCCGGCGTACACGAGGTCGGCCGGCGGGATGTCGGCGTCCTGCATCGCCGCGTGCACCGACGTCAACCGCCCTTCCGCCGAGGGAAGCTGCGCCAGCAGGCTCATCGACCCCTCGGCCGAGTCGATGGCCGTCACCGCGAAGCCCGCCTCGAGCAGGACCCTGGTCTCGGTGCCGTCACCGCAGCCGACGTCGACGGCGGCGGCTCCCGGCCAGACCTCGCCGTAGTGGTCGAGCGCTCGCGTCAGCAGCGGGCGCACCACGCGCCCCCGGACCCAGGCGTAGTACCCCTCCCAGTCGCGGGTCGGCGAGTCGGTCATCTCGTCGGGGTCGTCGAGCACGGCGCCACGCTAGCGCCGTTCGGCGCCTGAGACGACGACGATAGTGTGCTCGACGGAGTCTCGACAGCCAGGAGTACCCCTTTGCCCGACGTCACGCCCGTGCAGCCGCTGAAGAAGGTCCTGATCGCAAACCGCGGCGAGATCGCCGTCCGCGTGATCCGCGCCTGCAAGGACGCCGGCATCGGCAGCGTCGCCGTGTACGCCGAGCCCGACCGGGACGCGTTGTTCGTCCGGCTGGCCGACGAGGCGCACAGCCTCGGGGGCGCGACGCCCGCCGACTCCTACCTCGACATCGACAAGATCATCACTGCCGCAGAGAAGTCGGGCGCCGACTCGGTCCACCCGGGCTACGGCTTTCTCGCCGAGAACGCCGGCTTCGCGCAGGCGGTCCTCGACGCCGGGCTGGTGTGGATCGGTCCGCCACCGGAGGCGATCGAGAGCCTCGGCGACAAGGTGCGGGCACGGCAGATCGCCGAGAAGGTCGGCGCCCCGCTCGCTCCCGGCACCAAGGACCCGCTCGACAACGCCGACGAGGCGGTCGCGTTCGCGAAGGAGAACGGCCTGCCGATCGCGATCAAGGCGGCGTTCGGCGGCGGCGGGCGGGGTCTCAAGGTGGCCCGCGAGATGTCCGAGGTCGCGGACGCCTACGAGTCCGCGGTCCGCGAGGCGGTCACCGCCTTCGGCCGCGGCGAGTGCTTCGTGGAGAAGTTCCTCGACCGGCCGCGGCACGTCGAGACCCAGTGCCTCGCCGACCAGCACGGCAACGTCGTGGTGATCTCGACGCGCGACTGCTCGCTCCAGCGCCGCCACCAGAAGCTGGTCGAGGAGGCGCCCGCGCCGTTCCTCAGCGACGAGCAGGTCGAGCGGCTCTACACGGCGTCCAAGGCGATCCTCCGCGAGGCCGGGTACGTCGGCGCCGGTACCTGCGAGTTCCTCGTGGGCAAGGACGGCACGATCTCGTTCCTCGAGGTCAACACCCGTCTGCAGGTCGAGCACTGCGTCTCGGAGGAGGTCACCGGGATCGACCTCGTGCGCGAGATGTTCCGGATCGCGGCCGGGGAGGAGCTGGGCTACGACGACCCGGAGGTCCGCGGCCACGCGATCGAATTCCGGATCAACGCCGAGGACGGCGGCCGCAACTTCATGCCGGCCCCCGGAACGCTCTCGGCGTGGCACCCGCCGCAGGGTCCGGGCATCAGGCTCGACGGCGGGTACGAGAACGGTGAGACCGTCCCGGGCTCGTTCGACTCGCTCATCGCCAAGCTGATCGTGACCGGTCGTGACCGTACCCAGGCGCTGGAGCGGTCGCGGCGCGCTCTCGCCGAGTTCGTGGTCGACGGCATGCCGACGGTGATCCCCTTCCACCGCGCCGTCGTCGAGGACCCGGCGTACGTCGGCGCCTCGAACCCCTCGGGAGAGGGCTCGTTCGACGTGTACACGACCTGGATCGAGACCGACTTCGACAACCAGATCCAGCCGTACGCAGGTGACGTCGCCGAGCCCGACGAGGTCGATGAGCGGCACGTCGTCGTCGTCGAGGTCGGTGGACGCCGGCTCGAGGTCAGCCTGCCGGGCGGCCTCGCGGCCGTCGGCGCGGCTCCGGCGGGCGCCACGAAGCCGAAGCGCTCGACGGGCAAGAAGGCAGGAGCCGCCGCGAGCGGTGACTCCGTGACCAGCCCGATGCAGGGCACGATCGTCAAGGTGGCGGTCGAGGAGGGCCAGCAGGTCGCGGCGGGCGACGTCGTCGTCGTCCTCGAGGCGATGAAGATGGAGCAGCCCCTCAAGGCGCACAAGGCCGGCACCGTGACCGGGCTCCAGGCAGAGGTCGGCGTCACCGTCACCAACGGCGCCGTGATCTGCGAGCTCAAGGACTGATGGACGAGCCCTCGTCCCGACCCGCCTCGGAGTCCCCCGCTGTCCGGTTGCGCTCCCCGCGCGAGCGGGTCAGCCCGAGGGCGCGCCTGATGTGGACCTGTACCGGCCTGCTCCGGTTCGTGCCTCTCGCGGCGCTGCTCGCCCTCGGCGGGGGGCCCTGGCACTGGTTCACCGTCCAGCCCTGGTGGTGGGTGGCGTTCGCCGCCGTCGTCGTCGCCTACGGCGGCGTCGTGCCGCAGTGGCGCTACCTGGTCCACCGCTGGGAGGTGACGGAGACCGCCGTGTACACGCAGACCGGGTGGTGGGCCCGGGAGCGCCGGATCGCCCCGATGTCGCGCGTGCAGACGGTCGACCATCGCGAGGGGGCCGTGGCGCGCCTCTTCGGGCTCGCGACCGTGCGGGTCACCACTGCGTCGTCCGCGGGCGCCCTCACCATCGAGGGTCTGGCCCAGCAGCGCGCCCTCGACATCGTCGACGAGCTGACCCGGATGGCCGACTCCGTTCCGGGCGACGCGACCTGACCGGGCGCTTGATGGACCCGCTCGAAGGCGCCCTGGACTGGCAGCGGCTCGACCCGCGCATGCTGCTGGTGCATCCGGTGCGCGACCTGGTCCGGTTCCTGCCTGCGGTGGTCGGCATCCTGGTCTTCGGCCGGTCGTCCGACAGCGGCGGCTGGTGGGGGCTGGTCGGGGTCGGCGTTCCGGTCGCGATCGGCCTGGCCCGCTACCTCACCACCAGCTACCGGATCACGCCCGGCCGCGTCGAGGTCCGGCACGGGTTTGTGAGCAAGCGGGTGCTCTCCGCGCCGCTCGACCGGGTCCGGACCGTCGACGTCACGGCGTCCCCGATCCATCGCGTGCTCGGCCTGGTGACCCTGCGCATCGGGACGGGCCAGAGCGCCCAGGGCGAGGAGCGCCTGGCCCTGGACGGGCTGGCCGTCGCCGCGGCCTACCGCCTGCGCGACCGACTGCTCCACCTGGCACCCGCTATCGAGAGCGGGGACGGCGACGAGCCACCGGCGGCGCGAGTGGTCCTGACTCTGGACCTGGCCTGGGCTCGTTTCGCGCCGTTCACCTCTACGGGGGTCGCCATCGCCGGCGCCGCCCTCGGCGTCCTCGGACAGAGTCTCCATGCCCTGCAGCTCGACGTGTCGGTCGACCTCGACCGGGTCGCGCGGCTCGGTCTGGCGCTGCTCCTCGTCGGTGGTGTGCTCGCGCTCGTCGGGACGACCTGCGTGCTCGCAGTGGTGGGCTACCTGCTCACCAACTTCGGCTTCCGGCTCACGCACTCAGGTCCCGACGGCTCCTGGCACGTGCGCCGCGGCCTGCTCACGACGCGCGAGACGACGCTCGACGACGCCCGGGTGAGCGGGGTGAGCATCGGCGAGCCGCTCGGCCTGCGGCTCGCGGGAGGGGCGCGCCTCGCGGCCATCGTCACCGGTCTCGACCGGAGGCAGCAGGTGAGCTCCGTGCTCGTCCCGCCGGCACCACGAGCCGAGGTCGACCGGGTCGCGGTGGAGGTGCTGGGCGTCGCCGGACCGGTCACCAGCCCCCTGGTGGGCCACGGGCCACGAGCCCACCGCCGCCGCTGGATACGCGCGATGGTCCCGTGCGGAGCCGTCTCGCTGGTCGCGCTCGTGGCGGCGTACGCCGTCTCCTCCTGGTTCGTCTCGCTCGCCGTCGCGGCACTGGTCGTGGGTGTCCTCCTCGCCCACGACCGCGCGATCGGGCTCGGCCACGCTCTCGTCGACGGTCACCTGGTCGCGCGGTCGGGCAGTCTGGAGCGCCGCCGTGAGGCGCTCCACACACCGTCGGTGATCGGCTGGAACCTCCGGGCGACGTGGTTCCAGCGCCGCGCAGGCCTCACCGACCTGGTGGCGACCACGGCCGGCGGCCGGCAGCGCGTCCAGGTCATCGACCTCGACGAGGCGGCCGCGACCGCCCTCGGCGTCGCCGCGACCCCGGGACTGCTCGAGCCCTTCCTGCAGCGCTGAGCAGCGCGGTCATCCTCCTCAGGGGATCTCGATCTCGCACCACACGGTCAGGCCCTCGAGGTCGCGGTCCGAGCCCCATCTGGCGCAGAGCGCCTCGACCAGGCGCAAGCCGCGGCCGTGCACCGCGAGCGGGTCGCCGCCCGGAGCGGTGGCGCGACCGCCGGAGGGGCCACTGTCGCGCACGCCGGCCGTCACGACGCCCCCGTGCAGGAGGAGGCGGACCTCGCAGCTGGCGTCGGTATGGATGATCGCGTTGGTGACCAGCTCGCTCACGCACAGCACGGCGACGTCGAGCGGTTCTGCGTCGACTTCCCAGTCGGTCAGCGTGGTCCGCACGAACTGTCGAGCCACGGCGACACTGTGCAGATCGCCGTCCACCAGATGCGTGGCCACCTGCGCCCCTGCCGGCACGGGCTCAGCGGCCCAGGACCACCTCGGCGCGGTCTCGCCCGTTCGGTCCCGACGGCGTGCTGCACCCAGACGCTCCCCCAGACGACGGAGCTCGTCGAGCTGAGCCCGGTCGAACCGCTGGCCGGACCCGTAGAACAGGGCGAAGCCACCGATGAGCCGTCCAGAGTCGGTCAGGGGGACCGAGGCGAACGCGCGGATCGTGTTGTCCTGGCGACCGACGAACTCCGGGTAGCGGACTGCGAGATCGGTGAGCGACCCGTGGATCAGCCTGCCGGTGCGGACCGTGTTGTTCAGCGGAACGTCCTCGAAGGCGTCCACGCCACACCAGTCGTCGTCGCCGCCCCGGCCACGATCACTGGCGGTGAAGGACAACCGGCGACCGCCGCCCTCGACGAGCGCCAGCCCCACCCGCCGGACGTCGGGTACGTCGGAGAGGAGGTCGAGGGCGGAGCGGGCCCAGGTCTGGGGGCCAGCCCCCGGCCTGTCCAGGGCCGCGGAGCTCACGTGCCCAGACTAGGTCCGGACGGACCCGTGCGGGCAGGAAGTGGGCGAACGGCCGCCCGGGATGGCGGGTGCGCGGCACCCGCGTGTCACCGGCGATCTCGCCGTACCCGCCGGCGCAGCTGGAGGATACGCAGCGACCCGGCCACCACGGCGAGCACGATGCCGACCAGGGAGGCGATCAGCAGGGAGACGGCCAGCGGGGCCCGGCCGTCCCACCCCAGGAAGGAGACCTCGACGTCCTGGGTGTTCTGGGCGATGAACACGATGAGGAGCAGCATGAGCACCGCGAGCCCCACGACCGAGAACCAGGCGCCGCTGGTGCGCGAGCGCCGTAGCGGGTCCTTCCCGGTGGCTGCCGGTGCGTCGGTCCGCTCGGGCTCCTGTTCAGTCATGGCGGATGCGTACCCCGACCGGCGTGCGCCAACTCTGCCCCAGCCCGGTCAATGCGAGGCGCCGAGCTCGACGAGGAAGACGCCGCCGATGATGAGGCCGATGCCGAGCACCATCACCTGGGTCAGCGGTTCGTCGAAGAACAGCCGCGAGGCGACGGCGGTGAGGGCCACGCCGCACCCGGCCCAGACGCCGTAGGCGATGCCGATGCCCAGGCCCTGCTTGAGGGTCAGGGTGAGCAGGATGAACGCGGCCACGTAGCCCGCGACGACGACGGCGTAGAGCGCCGGGTGGTCGAGGGCTCGCTTGAGCGAGAGGGTGGCGGCGACCTCACTGAGGATGGCGCTGGCGAGCAGCAGCCAGGTCGTCATGCGTGCTTCGCCCGGTCGCCCAGGATCCGCATCGCGGCGAGCTTCGCGGGACCGCCGCTGACACAACCCCCGGGGTGCGTTCCGGAGCCGCACTGGTAGTAACCCTCGATCGGCGTGTTGTAGCGGGCGTAGCCGGGCGCCGGACGCATGAAGTACATCTGCGGCGCGAGGAACTCGCCGTGGAAGATGTTCCCCTCGCTGAGGCCGGCGACCTGCTCGATGTCGACAGGGGTCACGACCTCGCGGTGCAGCACCAGGTCGCCGAACCCCGGGAAGTGCGACTCCAGAACAGCCTGCACGGTGTCGGCGAACGGCCCTCGCTCGGTCTCCCAGTCGCTGCCCCTGAGATCGTACGGCGCGTACTGGATGAAGCAGCTCATCACGTGCTTGCCGGGGGGTGCCATGTCCGGGTCGACCACCGACTGGATCGAGCCGTCGATGAACGGCCTCTGGGAGTACCAGCCGTACTTCGCGTCGTCGAAGGCCCGCTCGAGGTACTCGATGGACGGTCCGATGTTCACGAAGCCGCCGAAGTGGTCGATCCGACCCTTGAGTGCCGGGAAGACCGGTAGGTCGTCGAGCGCGAAGTTCACCTTCGCCGAGGTGCCTTGGAAGCGGTAGCGGGCGATCGCCTCGTTCAGGTCGCTCGGCAGCTCGCGCGGGTCGACCAGCTCGGTGAAGGTACGCCGTGGGTCGAGCGCGCTGACCACGATGGGCGCGGCGTACTCCGTGCCGTCGGCGAGCACGACTCCTGTCGCGCGGCCGTCCCGGGTGAGGACGCGGTCGACGGGCGCCTCGAGTCTCACGGTGGCGCCGAAGGCCTGCGCCGCGCGCTGCAGCACCTGGGTGAACCCGCCGTTGCCACCCTTGTGGAAGCCCCAGACCCCGTGGTGGCCGTCCTGCTCGCCCATCAGGTGGTACAGCAGCACGAGGCCGGATCCCTGGGACATGGGCCCGACCTTGTTGCCGATGATCGAGGACGACGCGAGCGACGCCTTCACGATGTCGGACTCGAAGTAGTCGTCGAGAAGGTCGGCCGCACTCCCGGTGAGGAAGCGGATGAGGTCGTGCAGCGTCTTCCGGTCCGCCCCGCGCAGCTGCTTCATCATCCAGGCGACGTCGGCCTGGTCCTCGGGGTCGTCGCTGAAGATGTCGGGCGGGGCATTGTCGAACAACGGCTTGGCCACCTGGATGACCCTCTCCAGGTCGTGGTTCCAGCGGTGGTAGCCGTCGACGTCCTTCCTGCTGTGGCGGGCGATCTCCTGGTCGTTGAACTGCTCGTCCTCGGTGTAGAGCAGGTAGTCGCCGTTCTCCATCGGCGAGAACGACGTCGGCATCAGCAACGGCAGGAACCCGTGCTCGACGAGGTTCAGCTCGTGGATGATCTCGGGGCGCAGCAGGCTGAGGGCGTAGGAGAACGTCGTGAACGAGAAGCCCGGGTGGAGCTCCTCGGTGATCGCGGCGCCGCCGACGAACGGTCGGCGTTCGAGCACGAGGACGTTCAGGCCCGCCTTGGCGAGGTAGCAGGCGTTGGTGAGGCCGTTGTGTCCTCCGCCGACGACGATCGCGTCGTAGGTGTTGGTCGGCATGGCGTCCTCCTACCGGCTCGTGGTCTCGAGCGGCTCGACCGACGAGCGGTTCGAGATCGTGACCAGCTCGCGAGCGGTCGAGCTCGTCTTGCGGCTGGGGTTGTAGAGCGGCAGCCGGTCGGTGGTGGCCGGCACCGACAGGTACTCGTGGTCGACGGTGATCTCCAGATGGACCGTCGAGCCCTTCGCGGCGTATTCGGGCAGCACCCGGGCGATCGCGATGTGGCGTTGGAGGACCGGGCTGTACATGAGGCTGGTCGCATAGCCCACGCGCTCGTCGCGGTTCGGGCCGCCGTACAGCATCGACTCCCAGCCGACCGGGTTCTCGTCCTTGGGCACGAGGAGGCCGCGGTCGGTGTGGAGCGAGGCGTACTCCTGCCAGTCGACCCAGAGCCCGACCGTCGCCCAGCGAGAGGTGCCGTCGCGCAGCTCGCGTTCGATGGCGCGGCGACCGATGAACGGACGGTCCTCGCCGAGCGCCGATCCGTCCTTGCCGAGCATCCAGCCGAAGCCGAGCTCCTTCGGGGTGAAGCGCTCGGCGTCGGTGAAGGCGTAGCGGGCCGAGGAGAACTCGACGCCGATGAGGGACAGCCCGGCCTCGATGCGGAGCATCATCAGGGCGTCCTCGCCGAACGGGCGGAACCCGTGCCCCTCGCCGGCCTGGATGATCTTGTCGAGCACGCCGAGTGCATCGTCGGCCTCCACCCGCACCTCGAACCCCAGGTCGCCGGTGTAGCCCGTCCGTGAGATCGTCACCGGCGCACCGCCGATCTTGGCCTCGGTGAGCCCGAAGAACGACAGGTCCTGGACCTCGGGGGCGACCTTCGCGAGGATCTCGCGCGAGCGGGGTCCTTGGACGGCGAGCATGCCGTAGTCGGCGGTGACGTCCTGGATCGAGACGCGCAGGCGGCCGACCAGGCTCTCGAGGTAGCCCAGGTTGGGGTCTGCGGCGGTCAGCAGCCAGTCGTCGTCGGCATGTCGGAACACCACGCCGTCCTCGAGGACGTAGCCGCCGTCGTTGCACCAGACCGTGTACATCGCCTGGCCGGGCCGGCACCGGCGTACGTCGCGGGTCATGATCCCGGCCAGGAACCGCTCGGCGTCGGGGCCGGTGAGCCGGTACTTGTACAGCGGCGAGGTGTCGAAGAAGCCTGCGGAGTTGCGGACCGCGAAGTACTCGTGCTTCGACGAGAGGTCGTACCGCAGCGCGGAGAGATAGCCGGCCCAGTGACCGTAGAGGCCGGTCTGGTTGAGCTCGCTCAGCCGTGGGTGGAAGGGCGTCGTCTTCATCAGCATGGCGCCGTCACCTTATCCTGAACGGCGGTTCAGCCGCCAGCCTGGGCCGTCGTCGAGGAGGCGCGCCAGCGCCATCTCGACCACGATCGTGCGTGGGGGCCGGGAGGCGTGGACGCGGGCCTCACTCTCGGGACTGCACGATGGTGAAGTCCAGGTACGTCGAACGGAGGCCGAGAGCGACGCGGAAGTCGTCGCCGGAGAGGTCGCGGTCGCCGTGGGTGCCGTGCAGGGTCAGCGCGGTGATGCGACCACCCCACTTCCCCATGCCGTCCCGGCTCCTCACCTCGATCGACCGGAGCCGGCCGAGCACGGGCCAGGCGCGGGCGATCCTGCGGGAGGTGACCTTGACCTTCCAGGAGGTGTAGGGATCGACCGACGCGGTGTCGAAGGGGTCCGCCTTCCCGACCAGGTAGGGCTGGCTTCCGGGGGCCAGCTCACCGCCGTTGCTCGCGGAGAACTGCGTGAAGGCGGGCTCCCCCTGGTAGGTGCGGACGCGGCCCGCGGTCGCGCGCACGGCCCTGTTGGTCGACGGCGCCTCGGCCGACAGCCCGCCGTACACCTGGCAGCTGGTGCTGTCACACAGGTTGAAGCGCGGATCGCTGGAGTCGGCGATCTCGAAGGCGGCGTAGGACCTCGCGGCGACCGCCTGGGCCCGCAGAGCCGCCGCGCGCCAGGACGACGGCATCTCCCGCGGGACGACGCCCCGTACGTACCCCTCGAGCGAGACCTTGTTGACGGTGATCCGATGGGTGGTTCTGCTGATCCGACCCATCGAGCGCAGGGTCCCGCGGTAGGTGACGCTGCGACCGTCGAGCACGAGCGTGAGGTGTGCGCGCGTCGAGCGGAACTCGCCGTTGCCCTTCAGCGTGCGCCACACGTGCCAGGCATCGGTGCGGTAGGCCACCTCGGTGCCACCGTCGCGGCCCTTCGACATCCGCCACAGCGTCGCCTTCGACGGCTGGCCGCTGGTCGGCACCGCGCGCGTCGTGCCGGTGGCGAGGTCGCGCACCTGCAGCCCGGGCCGCGCCACGACCTTGGTGGCCCGACCGATGCTCCCGGTGATCAGCACCTTGACCGAGCCGCCGACGTCACCACCGGTCGTGTGTGGGTAGTAGAACCTCAGGATCTGACCGGTGGTCCTGCCCTGCTCCGCGGCACCTTCCGCGCCGTACTGGCTCATCCCGTGCCCGTGGCCGAAGCCGCGGCCGTGGATGGCGACGGTCGCGCCCCTGGGCACCACGAGACCGGATGCTGCCACTGCCGGTGCACCGCCGCCGAGTGCCGACAGGACGGCCGTGACGACGAGAGCGGCCACCGCGCGAGCGGCGCGCGTGTGCGGCGTCATGGGCATCGGTCTCCGGTGGCTGGTGTGGCAGGTGGGACTGGTGGAGCAAGCGTCCAGGGGACCACGCCGGTCACGCCCCGTGCAACCTGCGCGCAGCCTCCGCGACGGAACCGCTCATCGAGGGGTAGACGGTGAAGGCCTGCGCCAGCTGGTCGGCGGTGAGGGACTCGGCTACCGCGATCGCGACCGGGTGGATCAGCTCGCTGGCGGAGGGCGCGACCACCACGCCACCGACCACGATGCCCGTGCCCGCCCGGCAGAACAACTTCACGAAGCCGTCGCGGACGCCCTGCATCTTCGCACGCGCGTTGCCGGCCAGCGGGAGCATCACGGTGCTGGCCTCGATCTCCCCGCGGTCGACGGCCTGCTGGGAATAGCCGACGGTCGCGATCTCGGGCGCGGTGAACACGTTGGAGGACACGTGGAGGAGGTCCAGTGGAGACACGGCGTCGCCGAGGAAGTGCCACATGGCGATCCGGCCCTGCATCGCAGCGACGCTGGCGAGCATCAGGACGCCGGTGCAGTCGCCGGCGGCGTACACCCCGCGGGCGCTGGTCCGTGAGACGCGGTCGACCACCACGAAGCCGCGCTCGTCGGTCTCCACACCAGCGCTCTCGAGCCCGAGGCTCGAGGTGTTCGGCACCGAGCCGACAGCGAGGATGCAGTGTGAGCCCTGGACGGTGCGACCGTCGGTCAGGGTGACGGTCACGGTGTCGCCGTCGCGGGTCACCGACGCCATCCGCGACTTCTCCAGCACGTTCATCCCCCGTCGGGTGAGGACGCCCTCGAGCACGGCGGCAGCGTCCGCATCCTCACCGGGCAGCACGCGCTCACGGCTCGAGACCAGGGTGACGCGGCCGCCCAGAGCCAGGTACGCGCTCGCGAACTCGGCTCCGGTGACCCCGGAGCCGACCACGACCAGGTGCTCCGGCAGCTCGTCCAGGTCGTAGACCTGCTCCCAGGTGAGGATGCGCTCGCCGTCCGGTTGCGCGTCGCGGCTCGTCCGCGGGGAGGCTCCGGTCGCGAGCAGGACGGCGTCGGCGGCCAGGCGCTCCTCGCCCTCGCCGGTCTCCGCCACGACCGTGTCCGCCCCGTCGAGCCGCCCGCGTCCACGCAGGATCCGGACGCCCTCCTTCTCGAGCCGGCGGGCGATGTCGTCGCTCTGGTCCCGGGCGAGCTGCCTGACCCGGGCATTGACGCGGCCCAGGTCGACTCGCACCGACGGTGCGGACCCGGCCCGACCGTCGGACGCGTCACCGGTCAGCTCGACACCCAGCTCCCGAGCCCCCGCCACATCGGTCATCAGCTCTGCGGTGGCGATCAGGGTCTTGCTCGGGACGCAGTCGGTGAGGACCGCGGATCCGCCGAGGCCGTCGGAGTCCACCAGGGTGACCTCTGCTCCGAGCTGGGCCGCGACCAGGCCGGCCTCGTAGCCCCCCGGCCCGCCACCCACGATCACGACGTGGGAGGGCGGGGCGGGCATGACGTCATTGTGGCAGCCGGGCCACCCCGTCGAGTTGGCCCTCGCGGTTCGTCGAGTTGGCCCTCGTGGTTCGTCGAGTTGGCCCTCGCGGTTCGTCGAGTTGGCCCTCGCGGTTCGTCGAGTTGGTCCTCCGGGCTTCGCGGACCGCCGCGAGGGCCAAGTCAACACGCCCGCAGGGCCACGTCAACGCGCCCGCAGGGCCAAGTCAACGCGCCCGCAGGGCCAACTCAACAAGCCCGGAAGGCCAACTCAACGGGGACTAGAGGTTGATCATGTGTCCCGCGATGCCGTGGACGGTCTCCTTGATCGCCTCCGTGAGCGTCGGGTGCGCGAAGACGTTGCGGGCGACCTCGTCGGCGGTCAGGTCCCAGCGCTGGGCCAGCGTGAGCACCGGCAGCAGCTCGGTGACGTCGGGGCCGATCATGTGCGCGCCGAGGATCTCGTGGTACTCGGCGTCGGCGACGAGCTTGACGAACCCGACGGCCTCGCCGAGTCCCTGGGCCTTGCCGTTGGCCGAGAACGGGAACGTCGCCGTCTTCACGTCGTACCCCTTCTCGCGCGCCTGCTCCTCGCTGTAGCCGAACGAGCCGATCTGCGGCTGGCAGTACGTCGCGCGCGGGACGAAGTCGTAGGCGACCGGCATGGTCTCGGCTCCCGCGATGGTCTCCGCGGCGACGACCCCCATCGCCTCGGCCACGTGGGCCAGCATCAGCTTCCCGGTGACGTCGCCGATCGCGTAGACGTGCTCGACGCTGGTCCGGCAGTAGTCGTCCACCACGATCGCGCCGCGCTCGGTCGCCACACCGAGCGACTCCAGGCCGTACCCCTCGAGCCTGGGTGCGAAGCCGATGGCCTGCAGGACCTTGTCGGCCTCGAGCACCTCGGACCCACCGTCACCGGCAGAGCCCGCCGAGCCGGTCGAGGCCTTCGACACGGTGACCTGCACCTTCTGGCCCGACTCTGCGCCGGCGTCGCGGATCGATTCGACCCTGGTGCCGAGGAGCACCTTCACCCCGAGCTTCTTGTAGTGCTTGAGAAGCTCCTTGGAGACGTCGGCGTCCTCCGTCGGCACCATCCGGTCCAGGAACTCCACGATCGTCACGTCGACGCCGAAGTTGGCGAGCACGTAGGCGAACTCCACACCGATCGCCCCGGATCCGGCGATGATCACCGAGCCGGGCAGCTCCGGGTCGAGGATCTGCTCCTCGTAGGTGACGACCCGCTCCGAAAGCGACGTGCCGGGGATCAGCCGCGTCGTCGCGCCGGTGCCGATGATCAGGTCGGTGTAGGAGTACGACGACTGGTTGCCGTCGTTGAGCGCGACGTCGATCCTCCCGGGACCGTTCAGGGTGCCCCATCCGTCGATCTCGGTGATCTTGTTCTTCTTCATCAGGAAGTGGACGCCGCGAACGATCCCGGCGCTGACCTTCCGCGAGCGTTCGTGCGTCGGCGCGAAGGCCATGGACGCATTCCCCTCGATGCCGAAGACGTCCTTCTCGCGCTGGAGCACGTGCGCGAGCTCGGCGTTGCGCAGCAGGGCCTTGGAGGGGATGCACCCGACGTTGAGGCAGACGCCGCCCCAGTACTTCTTCTCGATGACGGCCACCGACTTGCCCAGCTGCGCCGCGCGGATGGCCGCGACGTACCCGCCCGGGCCGGCGCCGAGGACGATGACGTCGAAGTGCTGGGGAGTCCCGGATGACTGCTCGCTCACGTGCGCCAGCCTAGTGAGCACAGCCACTACGCTCTGCGCGTGCCCCTGTACGCCGCCTATGCGTCGAACCTCGACCCGCGGCGCATGGGCGAACGCTGCCCGCACTCTCCGCTGCAGACCACCGGGTGGCTGCTCGGGTGGCGGCTCACGTTCGGCGGCGAGGATCTCGGCTGGGACGGCGCCCTCTCCACGATCGTCGAGGACCCGCTCGAGCAGGTCTTCGTCGCGGTCTACGACGTCTCGCGCGAGGACGAGACCAACCTGGACCGCTGGGAGTCCACCGACACCGGCCTCTACCGGAAGGTCAAGGTGCGGGTCTCGACCATGACCGGCGAGCTGTTGGCGTGGACCTATGTGCTCGACGCGTTCGAGGGCGGCCTGCCCAGCGCGTCGTACCTCGGGGTCGTCGCGGACGCGGCAGAGGCGGCCGACGCCCCGGTCGACTACGTCGCGTCACTCCGGCTGCGTCCGTGCCGCTCGTCCGGCCTCTGAGTCGGCGTCCTCACAACCCCTGGATCGTCACCGGCACCGTGACGTCGGTGGTGATGCCGTAGGTGTTCGTGACATGCACGGTCAGGGTCTGCGAGCCGCGTCCGGTGCCGTCGCAGCTGAGGGTGTACGGGCCCGCGCCGTCCTCGGACGTGCACTCGGACGATCCGATCTCAGCCCACGCGGCGGTCGGCGCCGCATGCGTGCGCGAGTCGGCCGTCGCGTCGAGAGTCACCGTGAAGCGCGGGCGCACCCGGTCACCGGCGGCAGGGGAGGTGACGGTGACGGTCGGTCCGTACGCCGCGGCGGTCACCGGCGCACTCGCCGACGACCAGCCGACCTGGTTGAGCGCCCGGACCCTGAAGGACGGCACGCCCGACCCGACTTTGCCGGGGGCGAGACGGACCGACGTCCGATAGCCACCAGGACTGCGCACGAACGTGGTGGTGCCGCTCGGCAAGGCGGTCACGCGGTAGCCGAGCACGATCTGGCCGTTGTCGGCCGGTGCCTGCCAGTGCACGCGGTAGGCCCCCGTGCCCAGCTGGCCGGCCTCGTCCACGTGCGGCGCGTCGGGAGCAGCGGCCGGCTTGTCGAAGGTGACCGTCACGGTGGCCTTGCGCCCGGTGGCCACGGTGGTGATCCGGATGTTCTCGGGAGTGGTCAGGCTGCTCCCGACCGGCAGTGCCGGGTTGGTGAGGTCGCGGTCGGGGAACGCGATGCCGACCGGGTTGCCGGGCGACGCGTCGATCATCTCGACCGGACCCCCGCCGACCTGCCGACGGACCATCACGCCGGGGACCGTGCGGCCCACCTGCGGGCTGTGCTCCGGCTGGTACTCGACCCAGTACGTCGTATGTCCCGCGCGGATCCGCAACGCTTGGGTGGAGTCCCCGGAGTGCTCGACGTCTGCCACCGCGTACGTGCCGGTGTGGCGCACTCGCTGGATGTGTCCGGCCCAGCCGAGCCGGACCAGGGCCGCGGCCGAGAAGAAGCCCTTCGAGTGCCCCATCGCGTCCCAGCTGTCGCCGTACTCGACGGGGAGGCAGCCGCCCCCAAGGGCCACCCGGCGCCCGTCCTGACGGCAGACCAGCCCGTAGGCGTGCTCGAGGCCCATGTTGTGGCCCAGCTCGTGGACCAGCGTGGCCATCCCCGGCGACCGATACCGGATCCAGCTCACCCGCCCGGGCAGCTGCGCGGCCGAGACGGCGGAGCTGCACTGCTCGGTGAAGATCATCAGCCGGTTGAACCGGTCCGGGTGGTAGCCCGCCCGGCGCAAGGCGACCGTGGCGGCGTGGATCGAGCCGTGCTCGGTGTTGCACATCAGGTCTGCGGAGGCGGCGACGTGCACCCACCGGGTGATGGTCGAGTGGAGGTGCTGGGCACCTCGCGACACGTGTGCGTAGTACGCCGCCGTCTTCTTCAGGTCCGAGGAGACCCGCCGGGCCGTGGGGTGCGACGGCGGCTGGGCACCCCAGTACAGCCGGGCCGCGAGCAGCCGCACCCGGGTCGGCGCGTCCAGCTTGCGCGTGAAGCGGGTACTCCCGGTGCTTCCCGACCGAGCCGCCGAGCCGGACAAGGACTCGTCCTGCCGCAGCACGATGTCGGCCGGGGCCGAGCTCGGGTGCACCGAGTGGACGACATGGCTTCCGGACAGCGAGGGCGAGGGGGCCGCGCCGGCAGCGGCGGCCACTCCGGGCATGCCGAAAGCAGGCGCGAGCAGCGCAAGCGCGACGTAGCGCGGACCCCCCACGGTCAACCCCCCAGTTGGACCTCGAACACAGAGTGAGGCATCGCCATCCCCCTGGCAATCGTCTCCCCGGATGATCTTGTGGCCCGCAGGTACTAGACGACCTGGGGTCAAGGGTAGGAGCGCGCCACGTGCACACGGGGTAGCACACCCTCCCCAGGAACGGGGGAGCCGGGTTTCCCCACAATAGGGGATGAGGTCATCCCCAGAAATGGGGAGCTGATGTGTCCCAGGATCGGGGCTCGGGCCGTGCCCTAGGCTCCTCTGCCGTGACCGCTCACGAGGAGGCCGAGGAAGCGGCGCGGTCGCTCGCGCGGCTGACCGGCGTGGAGCAGCACGACGTCGCCCTCGTGCTGGGGTCGGGCTGGCTTCCAGCCGCAGCCGCCCTGGGAGACCCGGTCGCCCAGATCGCGAGCACCGAGCTGCCCGGGTTCTCGGACGCGGCGGTCGCAGGCCATTCGGGCAGCATCCGCAGCGTGCGGCTCGGCGAGCGACGACTGCTGCTCTTCGGCACGCGCACTCACTACTACGAGGGCAAGGGCGTTGCCGCCGTGGTGCATCCGGTCCGGACAGCGGCCGCCGCGGGGTGCCGGACGATCGTTCTGACCAACGGATGCGGGGGGCTCAGGGAGGCCTGGAGCCCGGGGACGCCGGTGCTGATCCGCGACCACATCAACCTCACCGCCCGCTCGCCGATCGAGGGCGCTCACTTCGTCGACCTGACCGATCTGTACTCGGCCCGCCTCCGCGCCCTCTGCCGGGAGCTGGACCCATCCCTCGACGAGGGGGTCTACGTCCAGTTCCCGGGACCTCACTACGAGACCCCCGCGGAGATCGAGATGGTGCGTCGCATCGGCGGCGACCTGGTCGGAATGAGCACGACGCTCGAGGCGATCGCCGCGCGAGAGGCCGCCATGGAGGTGCTCGGCATCTCCCTGGTGACCAACCTGGCCGCCGGGATCTCCGGCGAACCGCTCGACCACGCCGAGGTGCTCGAGGCCGGCCGCGCCGCCGCCGCCCGGATGGGCGACCTGCTCACCCGGATCGTGCCCAGGCTGTAGCGGCACCCGTCGGTCGAGCGCCCGCCCGTCGATCGAGCACCCGGTCGTCGAGCGAGCGCGTGGTGGTCGGTCGAGCCTGTCGGGACCACCGCCACGCCGTCGGTCGAGCCGGTCGAGACCACGTCCCGGCACGCCGCGACCTCAGGTTGCGCTGATCCCGATCCGCGCCTCCCGGAAGGCGTCGACGAACAGCGTGTGGTCCTCGCGCACCCGCGCGGCGTACCCGAGCGCGAACTCGACGAGGTGCCGGGTGAAGGCCTGACGGCGACCCTCGAGCGAGGCCGCGATCGCCTCCTCGACCTGGAAGTCGACCAGGTCCTGGGTGCTGTCCTCGTCGGACGCGCAGTGGATCTTGGCGGTGGCCCGCCCGAGCTGGTCCACCACATCGGCGATCTCATCGGGCTCGGTGATCTCGCCCCAGTCGAGGTCCACCTCGTACGGCGACACCTCGGCCACGACGTACCCGACCCCGTCGACGCTGGTGTAGCCCAGCAGCGGGTCGGTGTGCGCCTGCAACGCACGCTGGCTCACGACCGTGCGCTCCCCCTCGTGCTCGAAGTGCTCGTCGAGCGTGGCGACGTCCACGAACCGCCGCAGAGCCGGGACGTTGGCCTGCTTCAGCGAGAGGACGACGTCGTTGTCGAGAGCCTGGCTGTAGCCCTCCACGAGCACGTTGTACGCCGGCAGCCCGGCACTGCCGATGCCGAAGCCGGACTTCCCGACGACGTCGCGCACGTCGTAGAACAGGTCGCGGTCGAAGCGCTTGTCGTCGGGGATCGTCTCGAGGTAACGCTCGAACGCCGCCAGCACCCGGCCGCGCTCACGCTTGCCCAGGCGGCGGACGGTCGGGTCGTCATGGAAGAGGCGCACCCCGCGGTGCACCGACGTCACCTCGTCGAGCACGTCCGCGCGGCGGAGCTTGCGCGCGTCCTTCAGCGCCTCCAGCACCGGCCCGGAAGCGGTGTCGAGATGCAGCGCGAAGTCGGTGTCGTCGTCGCTGTGCAGGTAGTGGTTGATCTGCTGCAGGTAGGCGCGGACGTAGCGTGCGACGAGCCGGCGCACGTCCTCCTCCGGGAGCGCCTTCTGCCAGCCGGTCAGCGCCAGGCTCGCTGCGAACCGCATCAGGTCCCAGGTGAAGTGGCCGAGGTAGGCCTCGTCGAAGTCGTTGATGTCGAAGACCAGCACGCCCTCGGAGCTGAGGTAGGTGCCGAAGTTCTCCACGTGCAGGTCGCCATGGATCCAGATGCTCGCGGTCCGATCGTCCACGAACGGGTCGTCCATCGTGGTGACGTCGGCGTCGAAGAGGCAGGCCGTGCCCCGGAAGAACGCGTGCGGGTCCTTGGCCATCTTGCGGTACTTCGCGCGGAACGCCGCGGGATCGGCCGCCATCAGCGGCGCGAACGCGTCGTCCAGGGTCTCGATGATCAGCTCAGTTCGCCGCTGCTGCGCCCGGGTTGCCATCCCCCGACCCTAGGGCGACGCACCGCGTCCACGGTGGTCGAGGAGGGCGTCCTACGCCCGTCCCGACACCACGCGGCCCCGCAGTCCCTCGACGCATCCGGCCATCATCCGTGCGTGGTTCCACCGCAGCACCGGCCGCACCACCGGCGGAAGCCAGGCGAGCCAGCCCCCGACGCTGACCTCCTGCACGAAGTCGAGGCGGGTGTGCGCTCCGAGGTCGGTCAGCCGCCAGGCGGCCCGGCCCTCCAGGTCCCCGTCGATCGCCACCTCGAGCACCGACGGCCCCCGGCGCAGGGCCCGGACCCGGAGATCCAGCGTGTAGGGCAGCGTGGAACGGCACAGCACCCGCGCGGCGTCCTCCCCGAGCGAGGCCACGGCGAGCACCTGCGGCCACCACTCGGGGTAGTGCTCGAGGTCCACCAGCACCTCCTGCACGCGCGGCAGGGGCGACTCGACGGTCCAGGTACCCGAGAACGAGTACCCGCGCCTCACCGACACCTCATCAGTCGGCCGCCTGTCCCGTGCCAGGCTGGGAGACGGAGTCGAGCGGCGGGAGGTCGAGGCGCCCGGCCATCCGGGCATAGGCACGCGCGGCGTGCTCACGCACCCACTGCTCGGGGTCGTGCAGCACCGAGAGGACGGCGTCCACGTGCTCGGTGTCACCGACGACGCCGAGGGCCCGCACGGCGTTGGCGCGGACCCGCGGCAGCTCGTCCCGGGTCAGCCTCGCCGCTCCGGGACCGGCACCGGCGACGTCGTGGGCGGCGGAGACCTTCAGACACATCTCGGCCGGACGGTAGTGCTCGTCGTCCAGGCCTGTCACCACCGCTCGCGTCGCGGAGTCGTGCCAGCAGTACAAGAGTCCCCGCGCGCCCCAGGTGCGCACCCAGTAGTCCTTCCAGACCGCTGGGTCGAGGACAGGGTCGCCGGGCTCCCACTCGTGCCCGGTGAGGTATCGCAGCTCGGGCACGTACGTCGTCCTGTCGGCGCCGGCGAGAAGGTCGACGCAGACCTCCACGAACCGGTCGCGCCCGACCAGCGCGTCGAGCTCTCGGATGCGGGCGCCGATCGGACGGGCGCCGGGAGCGGGTCGTGGTAGCTGGGCCACCCGAGGATCATGCCGCGGGGTCCGGACAGCCGTGGCTGGGGCCGAGCGCCCCCACTAGCGTGCGGGGGGTGAGCGACCTGATCGAACGGGCCCGGGCGTGGGCCGCGGAGGACCCCGACCCGACCACCCGCGCCGAGCTCGAGTCGCTCATCGAGCAGCGGAACTCGGCGGAGCTGGCAGATCGGTTCGACGGCACGCTCGAGTTCGGCACGGCCGGCCTCCGCGGCGAGCTCGGAGCCGGGTCGAACCGGATGAACCGGGTGGTGGTGACTCGCGCCGCTGCCGGGCTCGCGGCGTACCTGAACGAGCAGAGGCGGAGGGACGAGCGGAGTGCCGGTCGGGACGCCTCGGTGGTGATCGGGTACGACGCTCGCCACAACTCCGACGTGTTCGCGCGTGACACCGCCGAGGTGATGACCGGAGCGGGACTGCGGGCCCTCGTGCTGCCGCGGCCGCTGCCGACGCCGCAGCTCGCCTTCGCGATCCGCGAGCTGGGCTGTGTGGCGGGGGTCATGGTGACCGCGAGCCACAACCCGCCCCAGGACAACGGCTACAAGGTCTACCTCGGGGACGGCAGCCAGATCGTGCCGCCGGCCGACGCGGAGATCGCCGCGAGGATCGACGCGGTCGGTCCGCTGGCGGACGTGCCGCGCAGCGACGGGTGGACGATCCTCGGCGATCGCGTGGTCGACGCCTACCTCGACACCGTGGCCGGCCTGGCCGGCGACGGGCCACGCGACCTGCGGCTGGTGTACACGCCGTTGCACGGTGTCGGGGGCACCTCGGTGACCCAGGTGCTCGAGACGGCCGGATTCGACCCGCCGTACGTCGTGGCGGAGCAGGAGCAGCCCGACGCCGACTTCCCGACGGTGGCGTTCCCGAACCCAGAGGAGCCGGGCGCCATGGATCTGGCCATGGGGCTGGCCGCCGAGAAGGGCGTGGACCTGGTCGTGGCCAACGACCCGGACGCCGATCGGTGCGCGGCGGCAGTGCCCGACGCGCACGGCTGGCGGATGCTGCGCGGCGACGAGGTCGGCGCACTGCTGGCACATCATCTGCTCACCAGCGGTCACACCGGCACCTACGCCTGCTCGATCGTGTCCTCCAGCCTGCTCGGGAGGATGGCCGCCGCGGCCGGGCAGCCGTTCGCGGAGACGCTCACCGGGTTCAAGTGGATCAGCAAGGTCGACGGTCTGGTCTTCGGCTACGAGGAGGCGCTGGGGTACTGCGTCGACCCGGAGCACGTGAAGGACAAGGACGGCATCTCCGCCCTCCTGCTGCTGTGCGAGCTGGCCGCCGCCGAGAAGGCCCAGGGACGCGGCCTGGTCGACGTCCTGGACGACCTGGCGCTCGCCCACGGGCTCCACGCAACCGACCAGCTCTCGGTCCGCGTCAGGGACCTCGCCGAGATCGGCGCCGCGATGGACCGCCTGCGGGCAGCGCCTCCGAGCGCGCTCGGCGGGCTCCCGGTGGAGCAGGTCGACGACCTGGCCCGGGGCGACGGCGGGCTGCCGGCGACCGAGGGGCTCCGCTACCGGCTGGGCGGCGGTGCACGGGTGATCGTGCGGCCGAGCGGCACCGAGCCCAAGCTCAAGTGCTACCTCGAGGTGGTGGTCGCGGTCGACGCCGGGGCCGGGGTCGACGCGGCGCGCATCTCCGCGGCCGCCCGGCTCGACGCCCTGAGGGACAGCATCCGGGCCGCTGCGTTCCCTGCCTGACCACAGCCCGGCAGTGCCGGGCTACAGCACGGCCAGCGTCACCACGAATGCCACCGTGAGGACGGCCAGGACCCCTAGCTCGAGCCACGCCGTACGCCGCACCACCTCCGCGCCCAGCTCGTACTCGGCCTCCGAGCGTTCCTCGATGCCCCGACGGGCCCGGTCGTTCGCGGCGAGCCCGAGGATCCGCTGCTCGACGAAGTCGGCGTAACCGATCTCGTGCTCCTCCTTGACCTCGGTCTGGAGGCCGTCGCCGAGCCGCTCCAGAGCAGCACCCGGCTGCAGCGCGCTCTGTCCGCTCCACTTCATCTCCTTGCGCACAGTCCTGCGCAACGGCCGGCTGATCGCGGGACAGATGTACTTCTGCCCCCCTGACCGGACCAGCAGGAACCTACCGACCACCACCGTCTCGACGGACGCGAGCGGGATGCGCACCGACTCGAACAGCGTCCGCAGGTACAGGTCGGTCTCGGAGACGGCCACGCTCGGCCGTAGGAGCGCCATCCAGACGAGCACGGCCGCGACGAGGCAGGCCAGCACGCCGGGGACGGCCACGGAGGGCGGCTCGGACACCACGAGCAGCACCCCGACGAACACGCACAGGAGCAGTCCGAGCACGCCCATCGCCCGGCCGTTGTTCGGCCGGAGGCGCTGGATGCCCGCGGTCGGCTGATCGGTCACACCGCTCCCCTTTCGGTGTCTCGGTACGGCGCCGGCTGTTGCTCGGATACCGGGTGCCGGACCGTCAACTCTATGCTGGGTGGGTGACGAGCACAGCCACCCCGACGCCGGTCGAGAGTAACGATTGGGCCGACGTCACAGCCTCCGAGTCGTCACTGAGACGCTTCCTGCACGGGCTTCCCGGCGTCGACCAGGTGGGAGCGGAGCAGCGCGCCGCGGGGCTCGGCACGCGCTCGATCAAGACCACGGCGAAGGCCTACGCCCTCGACCTCGCGATCAGGATGGTCGACCTCACCACCCTCGAGGGCCAGGACACCCCGGGCAAGGTCCGCGCCCTCTGCGCGAAGGCGATGCGGCCGGACCCGTCCGACCCCGGCTGTCCCTCCACGGCGGCCGTCTGCGTCTATCCCGACCTGGTCGCCACGGCCAAGAGCGCGCTCGGGAGCAGTGGGGTCCATGTGGCCTCGGTGGCCACCGCCTTCCCGAGCGGCCGCGCCGCCATGGGTGTCAAGCTCGCCGACACCCGGGACGCGGTGGCGGCGGGAGCGGACGAGGTCGACATGGTGATCGACCGCGGCGCGTTCCTGTCCGGGCGCTATCTCGAGGTGTTCGAGGAGATCGCGGCCGTGCGCGAGGCCTGCGGCCCGGCACACCTGAAGGTGATCCTCGAGACCGGTGAGCTGCAGACCTACGACAACGTACGCCGTGCAGGCTGGCTCGCGATGATGGCCGGAGGGCAGTTCATCAAGACATCCACCGGCAAGGTGCAGCCCGCCGCGACGCTGCCGGTCACGCTCGTGATGCTCGAGGCCGTGCGCGACTACCGCGAGCAGACCGGGCGGATGGTCGGCGTGAAGCCGGCTGGCGGCATCCGGACCGCCAAGGATGCGATCAAGTACCTCGTGCTGGTCAACGAGGTCACCGGTCCCGACTGGCTGGACGCGGCCTGGTTCAGGTTCGGCGCTTCCACGCTGCTCAACGACCTGCTCATGCAGCGCGCCAAGCAGCGGACCGGTCGCTACTCCGGTCCCGACTACTTCACTTTGGACTGAGGGAGGTCCCCGTGGTCTCGACACGCTCGACTGACGGAGCCGGCTCGGCCGGCGGAGGACGCCCCACCGCGGGCGGCTCCCCCTTCCAGTACGCGCCGGCGCCGGAGTCGCGGGCGATCGTCGACATCAAGCCGTCGTACGGCCTGTTCGTCGGCGGCGAGTTCGTGGACGGGCACGGTCGCAGCTTCAAGACGATCAGCCCCTCGACCGAGGAGGTCCTCGCCGAGGTCGCCGAGGCCGACGACGAGGACGTCGACCTCGCCGTGAGGGCGGCCCGCCGCGCGCACCGCCGGGTGTGGGGTCGGATGCCGGGCCGCGAGCGGGCCAAGTACCTGTTCCGGATCGCTCGGATCATCCAGGAACGCGGCCGCGAGCTGGCCGTGCTCGAGTCCGTCGACAACGGCAAGCCGATCAAGGAAACCCGGGACGTCGACGTGCCGATCGCGGCAGCACACTTCTTCTACTACGCCGGCTGGGCCGACAAGCTCGAGTACAGCGGCCATGGCACCGAGAGCCTCGGAGTCGCCGGCCAGGTCATCCCGTGGAACTTCCCGCTGCTGATGCTGGCCTGGAAGATCGCGCCGGCGCTGGCGTGTGGCAACACGGTCGTCCTCAAGCCGGCGGAGACCACGCCGCTGACGGCGCTGCTGTTCGCCGAGATCTGTCAGCAGGCCGACCTTCCGGCAGGGGTCGTCAACATCGTCACCGGCGCCGGAGACACCGGCCGCGCGGTCGTGTCACACCCCGACGTCGACAAGGTCGCGTTCACCGGCTCGACCGAGGTCGGCAAGGCGATCGCGCGGGCCGTCGCCGGCACCGAGAAGCGAGTCACCCTCGAGCTCGGGGGCAAGGCCGCCAACATCGTCTTCGACGACGCCCCGATCGACCAGGCCGTCGAGGGCATCGTCGACGGCATCTTCTTCAACCAGGGCCACGTCTGCTGCGCGGGCTCGCGCCTGCTGGTCCAGGAGAGCGTCGCGGACGACGTGCTCGCCCGGCTGAAACGTCGGGTCTCGACGCTTCGGATCGGAGACCCGCTCGACAAGAACACCGACATCGGCGCGATCAACTCGGCCGAGCAGCTGGCCAAGATCCGAGAGCTGTCCGAGATCGGTGAGCGCGAGGGTGCCGGCCGCTGGTCGCCGCCGTGCGAGCTGCCCGAGCACGGGTTCTGGTTCCCGCCGACGATCTTCACCGGAGTCAGCCAGGCCCACCGCATCGCCCGTGAGGAGATCTTCGGCCCAGTGCTGTCGGTGCTGACGTTCCGTACGCCCGCCGAGGCGATCGAGAAGGCCAACAACACGCCGTACGGGCTGTCTGCGGGCGTGTGGACCGAGAAGGGCTCCCGGATCTTGAAGATGGCCAATGCGTTGCGGGCCGGGGTGGTCTGGGCCAACACGTTCAACAAGTTCGACCCGACCAGCCCCTTCGGCGGCTACCAGGAGTCGGGCTACGGCCGCGAGGGCGGCCGCGCCGGCTTGGAGGGATACCTCCGATGAGCAGGATCGAGGTCCGAAAGACCTACAAGCTGTTCCTCGGCGGCGAGTTCCCCCGCTCGGAGTCCGGCCACTCCTACCCCGTCCACGACCTGCGCGGCAGGTTCGTCGCGAACGCCGCGCTGGCGTCGCGCAAGGACGCGCGGGACGCGGTCACCGCGGCTCGCCAGGCGTTCCCGGGGTGGGCCGGCCGTACGGCCTACAACCGCGGCCAGGTCGTCTACCGCGTCGCCGAGCTGATGGAGGACCGTCGTCCGCAGTTCGTGGAGGCGCTTCGTCAGAGCGAGGGAGGCACCGCCGCGGCCGCCGGCAAGCTGCTCGACCAGTCGATCGACCGGCTCGTCTGGTACGCCGGGTGGGCCGACAAGCTCGCCCAGGTCATCGGTAACGCCAACCCCGTGGCGGGGCCGTTCTTCAACCTCTCGACGCCCGAGCCGACCGGTGTGGTCGCGGTGCTCGCGCCGCAGAGCTCGAGCCTGCTCGGACTGGTCAGCGTGGTCGCCCCCGTCGTGATCAGCGGCAACACCGTCGTCGTGGCCTCCTCCGCCGAGCGACCCCTTCCTGCCGTCACGTTCGCCGAGGTCCTGGCGACCTCGGACGTCCCGCCGGGGGTGGTCAACATCCTGACCGGCTCGCTCGAGCGCACCGCGCCGGCCCTCGCGTCGCACATGGATGTCAACGCGATCGACCTGACCGGGCTCGCCGGTGATCCCGAGCAGGCCACGGCCCTGGAGACAGCAGCCGCCGAGAACCTCAAGCGGGTACGCCGGGCGCCGGCCGCCGAGCCGGACTGGAGTCTGGACCCAGGACTCGACCGGATGACCGACTTCCTGGAGACCAAGACCGTCTGGCACCCGATCGGGGTGTGAGAGGTCGTAGCGGCGAGGCGCCCGACTATGCGCCGGCCATCACCGGGCGGTGGTTCACCGTGATCCTCGAACGCGGCTTCACCAGGGTGACGCCACCGAACTCGCGCGTCAGGTGGTGCGCGTTCCTCGCCAGCCTCACCTCGGCGGTGCGGAACGGGTTCCAGTAGATCCGCCGGGTCCCGGAGGCGTCCCTGACCACGCACGTGTAGGTGCCATGGCGGTCCTTCTGGCAGGGCCGGGCCCTCGTCGTGCCGACCAGGGTGCCGTGCATCCAGCGCTGGATCCGGCGGAACGCCCTGCCGGCGGGCGTCACCTGGCTGCTGTCGGTGGGCTGGGTGAGGAGGGTGTTGCCGAGCGTTCCGCCGTCGGACAGCGGACCCCAGTCGTAGCGGTACCAGAAGACCCGCTTGACCCCGTGCGCGGCGTTCAGCAGATAGGTCCTCATCACGTTCGCGACCTGCCGGCCGTCGGAGACAGGGGTCGCCGATCCGTCGCCGAGCCCGTAGTTGACCTCGGTGCTCCAGATCGGCTTCGAGACGGGCACTCCGACACGATGCAGCCGACGGCGTGCCTGACCGAGCAGCTCGATGCTGTCCTCCGGCACGCCGATGCGACCTCCGTACGTCGCTGCCGGGTACAGGTTCAGGGCCACGGCGTCGACATCGCGCCAGATCGGCACCCCGCCTACCCGTTGACGGTAGAACCTCGCGAGGCCGTCCATCTCGAACGGCAGGCGCGTCACCATCGGTGGCGCGATCACCTTCGCATGGGGGGCGTACCTGTCGCGCATCCGGCCCATCGCCCGGGTGAGCCTGGCCAGCTCGGCGAAGGTGCCGGTCCAGAACGTCTTGATGTTGCCCTCGTTCCACGCCTGGTAGGCCGCGATCCGTTTGCCGTAGCGCTTCATCAGCGCGCGGACGAATGTCTTGTAGTCGGCCACATGGGAGCTCGGGACGTTCCACGGCGTCGAGGAGTAGAAGGACGGCGTGCCGGCGACGACCATGGTCACCTCGGCGTGCTTCCGGTGCGCGGCGGACACCAGCTGGTCGAGGCGACTCCAGTCGTAGGTGTGTCCGTTCTGGTGCGTCTCGACCTCGTACCACCGGACCCCGACGTCCCAGAGCCTGACCGCACCCTCGTGGACGGTTCGCAGCGAGTCGCTGGCGGCTGTCTTGTCGTGCAGGCCGAACAACGTGTGGCGGATGCGCACTGTGGACGCCGCGGCGGGCAGGCACCCGACCAGGGCGAGCGTGGCCACGAGCAGGGCGACGACACCGATATGGCGAGATGCCGTGGAGCGGGCTGACGGTCCCAACAACGTTCTCCCCCCGGCTGGTCAAGCGGCATGCTAACAATCGACGAAGGCCGCCGCGGTGGCCTCTCGTCGTGGACCTCACCAGCACCGGCAGGTAGTCGACCGTGAGTCTCGAGCCGCCCTGGACCCGGGATGTTCTCCCGGTGCCCGAGATCCTCTCGGACGCCGACGCGACCAGCCTCGTCCTGGCGGTCCGGTATGGGTCCCGGAGATCCGGCCGACCCCCCGCGCGTACCTGACCGTGCAGGTGTAGGTGCCGCTGACGTCGGTGATGCCCGGGCGCGTCGTCGTCGTGCCGACCAGCGTGCCCTCAGCCAGAACGCGGGATTCCCGGCCGATCGGCCACCGAGCTCCTCCGGGGTCGATCGCCGTTCGGCACAATCACCCGCGTGGAGTCCGGGCCGGTGGTCGCGCGCGTCGTCGTGATCGCCGGACCCTCCGGTGTCGGGAAGTCCCGGCTGGCCGGGCATACCGGTCTGCCGGTGCTCCGGCTCGACGACTTCTACCGCTCCGGCGACGATCCCGGCCTCCCCCGCATCTCCCACGGCGCCAACGCCGGCCTCGTCGACTGGGACGACCCACGCTCCTGGCACCGCGACGCCTCCGTGCGAGCGATCTGCGAGCTCGCCACCGCCGGGCGGACCGTTGCTCCGGTCTACGACATCGCCCGCAACGGTCCGTCCGGCACCCACGCGGTCGGCCTCGAGGGACGACGTCTGTTCGTCGCCGAAGGGATCTTCGCGCAGGAGGTCGTGCACGCATGTCGCCAGCACGGGATCCTGGCTGCCGCGCTGTGTCTGCGCCAGCAGCCGCTGGTCACCTTCTGGCGGCGCCTGACCCGCGATCTGCAGGAGCACCGCAAACCGCCGCTGGTGCTGGTACGGCGGGGCTGGGCACTGATGCGCGACCAGCGGCGGCTGGTCGCCCATGCCGAGGCTCTCGGCTGCGAGGTGGTCTCCGTCCCGGTGGCGCTCGAGCGGATCCGGGCACTCGGGTAGCGGCCTCCAGGTCAGTCGGGTGGCGTTTCGGTTTCGTCCGGCTCGACACGGACGACGACATGGCCGCAAAGGGCGACGTGCCGTGAACTCCGCACCGCCGTGGTGACGCCACCCGGCGGCTGCAACCGCCGTCGAGCGGGACCTGCTCTGGACACCCGAGCGGTTCGAGAAGACCCGGCTCCAGAGACGAGCGTCGCCCTGGCGGGGGGCCCCCGCGACACTGGGTCCGTCCTATGTCGTTGCCGTGATCAGGAAGTCAGCGAACGCGCCGGGCTGGGACAGGAACGGGGAGTGATCACCGTTGAACTCGAGCGGTTCGACGCCCAGCCGCTCCCTGGCCACGTATCGCGAGTATTCCCGCCCGATCGATCGATCGTGGGTCGTGAAGATCGAGACGATCCGGCAGGCGGGCCATTCCGTGAGCGGGTAGGGCTCATGCCACAGCGACGATGAGTTCTGCGGGCGGAGCCGCTCGAATGCGGCCGCCGCCTCTTCCCTGTCCCAGTCCTGGTAGAAGCTGTAGATCGCGTTGTCCATGTCCACCCACACGGTGGATCCGTCCTCTCGCTCCTCGAAGCCAGCGAACGTGCCCGCCGCGGTCGGCTCCGGCGTATCCGCCCATTGATCGCCGGTCAGGTTCGGCACGATGGCACACAGGAAGACCAGGGTCTGCACCGGTGTCCGGCTGGCCACGATGGGGACGGCCATGCCGGCCAGTGAATGCCCCACGAGGATCGGCGGCTCTGCGAGATCCCTCATGGACTCCTGGATGACGTCGGCGTAGTCGCCGACGGTCGCTGAACCATCCGAAACCGGCAGATCCATTGCGATGGAATGATGACCCCGGGCCGCGAGCTCGCCGCGGAGCTTGTCCCACACCCACGCGCCGTGCCATGCGCCGTGCGCCAGGACGAACGTCGCCACGGCGGCGAGCCTATCCCGGTTCCGCGGTCACCTGGATGCTGGAGAGCTCAACCGCGGAAGGTCGGACGACTCCCGGTCAGCAGTGGGTTGCACCTTCCCACGTGTGACGTGGTTCCGTGCCAGACCTTGTGTCGCTGCTCGCGCTCGTCATTGACGAACGATCCGTCTTCCGTGCTCCTTGCGCCGGGGCCACCGAGACGCCGGCGTCCTCCATCTGCTCGAGGGCATGCACCTCAGAACGGCCGACGTCCGCGCATTCTCGGAGGTCGGCCCCGTCGATCGGCTCCCAGCTCCTGGATGAGCCGCGACCTCGACCGGCGGGAGTGTTCATCACGCCGAGCGATCCGAGGTCGAGAGTCAGAGGACCTCGAGCGACAGACGACGGCTTCGCACCAGTCGTGTCAGGACGGTCTTGCGAGGATGGCGGCGTATCCGGGCTTGACGACGTCGTCGATGAGCGCGAGCCGCTCGTCGAACGGCAGGAACGACGACTTCATGGCGTTGATCGTGAACCACCGCACGCGCTCCAGGTCGTAGTCGAACGCCTCGACCAGCGCGGCCATCTCGTCTGTCATCGAGGTCCTGCTCATCAGTCGGTTGTCGGTGTTCACGGTGACCCGGAAGCGGAGGTCGGTGAGCAGGCCGATCGGGTGCTCCCGGATGGAGGAAGCGGCACCGGTCTGGACGTTGGAGGCGGGCGCGAGCTCGAGCGGGATGCGTTTGTCACGGACATACGCCGCGAGTCGGCCGAGGTGGGCGCGGCCCTCGTCGTCGACGGTGATGTCGTCGATGATCCGCACGCCGTGTCCGAGCCGGTCGGCACCGCACCACTGGATCGCCTCCCAGATCGACGGAAGCCCGAACGCCTCGCCGGCGTGGATCGTGAAGTGGAAGTTCTGGCGCTGCAGGAACTCGAAGGCATCGAGGTGACGGGTCGGCGGAAAGCCCGCCTCGGCGCCGGCGATGTCGAACCCCACGACGCCGGCGTCTCGCCAGGCGACCGACAGCTCGGCGATCTCGCGTGACCGGGCCCGGTGACGCATGGCGGTCAGCAGCTGCCGGACCACGATCCGATGACCCGCCGGACCGGGTGCGGCGTCGGCCATCCCCGCCTCGAGGCCCGCCCGCACGGCTCCCACGACCTGGTCGAGGCCGAGCCCCTGGTTGACGTGCTGCTCGGGGGCGTACCGGACCTCGGCGTAGACGACCCCGTCGGCGGCGAGGTCCGCGACGCACTCGCGGGCCACGCGTTCGAGTGCCTCCGCGGTCTGCATCACTGCGACCGTGTGCTCGAAGGTCTCCAGGTAGCGGACCAGCGAGCCCGAGTCGGCCGCCTCGGCGAACCACCGGCCGAGCGACTCGGCGTCGTCCGCCGGCAGTCGGTGACCGACCTGATCGGCCAGCTCCAGCACCGTCTGCGGTCGCAGCCCGCCGTCCAGATGGTCGTGGAGCAGGACCTTCGGCGCCCGGAGGATCTGCTCGCGACGCGGACGGGTAGGTTCGGGCATGGCCCGATCCTGGCAGACCCCGAGAGCCGTGGGAGACACGAGATGCGCGTACTCGACGACCTCGATGCGCTGGGCGGTCTGACCGGCGCGGAGCTCGGCACGAGCGACTGGCTGCTGATCGACCAGGACCGCGTCGACCGGTTCGCCGAGGCCACCGGTGACCACCAATGGATCCATGTCGACGTCGAGCGTGCCGCGTCCGGACCGTTCGGCGGGACGATCGCCCACGGATACCTGACCCTCTCCCTGATCCCGTTCCTCGGCAGCCAGGTGTTCTCCTTGGAGACTCCCGGGGCGAAGCTGAACTACGGGGTCAACAAGGTGCGTTTCCCGGCCCCGGTCCCCGTCGGCTCGCGCATCCGCAGCCGGGTGGTGCTGGGCGAGACCACCGACCTGCCCGCCGGGAAGCAGCTGACGCTGCTGCACACCATCGAGATCGAGGGCCAGGACAAGCCCGGCTGCGTAGCCGAGACCGTCGTCCTCCTGCTCCCGTAGCGCCGCGGCCGAGCCGGGGCGTCGGCCGGGCCGGGAGCGCGCCGGTCGAGCTCGTCGGGACCACGCCGTCGGCGGGCCGCGGCGCGTCGGTCGAGCCTGTCGAGCCCCCCTGGTGGTCGAGCAGGGCCGTCTGCGGCCTGCTCGACCGGCCAGGAGGAGGCAGCGCTACTGCGCCAGCGGCCGCTCCACCAGCAACCGCGCAAGCCCCGTGCTGGAAGGGGCGGCGCTGCGGTTCCCGAGGTAGGTGGCGTAGGCCCGGTAGCGACCGATGCTCGGTGGGTCGAACCTGACGCGCGCCGTTCCGTCGACCACGCGCGGCCGGTAGTGGCGCAAGAACTGCCATCCCTCGATCGGGTCGAACCTCTCGACGGTGATCACGCTCGGCCCGCGCACCGCAGGCCTCACCCGGAGCAGGAGCTTCGCCTGCGCCGACGGCCTGATCGTCGCCCTATGCCGCCCGTTCACCAGGAGCGTCGACCGGGTGATGGTGCGGAGCCCGAGCCGGAGCGTGTAGTCACCGCTCCCCGAGACGGCCACGTAGTAGCGGCCGGCCTTGATGCGTCCGGTGACCAGGTTCCCCGAGCCGATGAACAGCCCGTCGTCGCGCACCAACGACATCCCCGGGTTCCCGTGCAGGGCCAGACGCAACGCGCTACGGCGGGTGACGTCGAACCGGTAGAGGTCGCGGGTGTCGATGCCGCCGTTGACGTGGCCGTCGACCTTCTCGTGGTTGTGGATCAGGATGCCCGGCACGGTGTCGTCACGCCGGGCGCGCGCGACCCGCAGCCGGTAGTGGTGGATGTCGCGATCGCGCGCCGCGCGGACGACGAAGAAGTACCGACCCGTGGTCCTGGGCGTGAAGATCCCGTAGCCGCCGCAGGGCAACCGCTTGAGGGGAACAGCGGTGGAGAAGTTGCGGGTGCCGGGCGCGAACACCTCCAGGGAGGTGCACAGCTGTGTGCGCAGGCTCAGCCGCATCGTCCGTCCGGCCCGCAGCTTCCGCCAGTAGGCGTCGCCCGGGTTCAGCACCCGGTCCACGCGGTTCTTGACGCCGGTCGCGGGCAGGTGCCGGCCCGGCGGCTCCGGCGGCGGGGTCGGGACCAGCACCCGCAGTCGGAACGTGTCTGCGACCGAGCCGGTCTGGTTGCCCACCCGGATCGCGTACGTCGCCCCGGGGTCGAGACCGTCGTCGTCGAGGGTGGCGAGGCCCTGCGTGTCGGTCGAGCGGCAGTCGACCAGGTTCAGCTTCGACCGCACCTGCTTGAACAGGTCCACGGTCGCATCCATCACGCCGCCCGCGTCGAGCTCGATGACGATCGCTCCCCGGGACGGGGCGCTGAACCGGTACCAGACGGACCCGTCGGTTGCGCCGCAGCCGCTCGCGTCGTTCGTGGTCTCCAGGGTGGCCTCGACCAACGTCCCGGTGACCGACTGGGACGGGTCGAGGACGATCGCGTCGGTCCGGTTGTCGTTGGCCGGCGGCGCCGCCCAGGCGGCGGGAGCGGCGAAGAAGGTCGCCAGAACGGCGAGACCGAGCACCCCGATCCCTCGTGTGTGCGCGCGGTATGCGGTCATGGCACCTCCGTCGAGTCGATGTGGTCTACATGGTGTGATGCCTCAGACCCCCTGACAAGTTCACTCGACGCGGTCGATCAGCAGTCGCTGCCCCGAGAACGACGTGGCGTCCCCGATGTCGTAGCCGCCCTCGAGCGCGGCCACTGCCCGCTCGAACCGCTCCGGCTCGTCGCTGTGCAACGTGAACAGCGGGTCACCCTGCGACACCTCGTCACCCGGCCTCGCGTGCCAGACGACGCCTGCGCCCGCCTGGACCGCGTCCTCCTTGCGGGCGCGCCCGGCGCCCAGCCGCCACGCCGCGGTCCCCACGGCGAGCGCGTCGAGTCGCAGGAGCGTGCCCGACGCTGGAGCCGGGACGACCTGTGACTCTCGGGCCGTGGGCAGGGGTGCGGACGGGTCTCCACCCTGCGCAGAGATCATCGCCCGCCATACGTCCATCGCGGAGCCGTCGGCCAGCTTGTCGGCCGGGTCGACGTCCCCATGACCTGCCCCGGCGAGCATCTCGCGCGCCAGGGCCAGCGTCAGCTGCAGGACGTCGTCGGGTCCGCCGCCGGCCAGGACGTCCACGGCCTCCTGGACCTCGACGGCGTTGCCGGCGGTGAAGCCGAGAGGCGTCGACATGTCGGTGAGCAGCGCAACGGTGTAGACCCCGGCGTCCTGACCGAGTGCGACCATCGTGGTGGCGAGCTCACGTGCCTCCTCCACGGTCGCCATGAACGCGCCCGTCCCGACCTTCACGTCGAGCACGAGGACGCCGGTCCCCTCGGCGATCTTCTTC
>JBKPTA010000078.1:0-39930 GCA_046735295.1 Actinomycetota bacterium
GCTGGACGACACCCGAGGTCTACCGGGACCTCGCCCGTCGGGCCCACCTGGTCGCCGCGGCTGCCGGCAAACGACCCGGGGCCGGTGGCATCCAGTCCGTGCGCCCGCAGCTGGTCGGCGTGCACGCCAGCTTCGTGTCCGAGACCTGCGCCGAGGTCAGCCTGCACGTGCGCTACGGCCGCCGTTCCCGCGCCGTCGCGGCCAGGTTCGAGCTCATCCGCGACCGCTGGCAGGTGTCGGCACTCGAGTTTGCCTGACGGCCGGACGCACCGGAGGCGGCGGACGGCCTCGTCAGGCAGGTCCCGCAAGCGCGCCCGAGCCCGCGCGAGCGCGCGACCGCGGGTCGAGACCCTGGTCGCGGTCGTCAGCCGACCCCTGGTGTCGACAAGCTGGACCGACGGCGTGTCGGGCGACCCGGGGTCTCGGCAGGCTGGACCGACGGCGTGGGGGGCGTCAGCCGTTGATGCGCGCGGTCAGCCCCGTCGGGCCACCCGGTGCGCCATGGCACCGCTTGAACTTCTTGCCCGAACCGCACGGGCACAGCGCGTTGCGACCGACCCCCGCGAACTCGTCGTCGGCGTTGGTCACGGTCGTTCCCGGACGCTGCGCGCCGGCTGCCGGAGGCTCGGCGTCCCCACCGAAGGCGGCGGGCACCGCCAGCGCGGTGTCCTCCTCGCTCGGCGCCGAGTAGGACAGGTGCTGCGGGCTGCGGTTCTGGTCGAGGCCCTTGGCGCTGATGTGCGGCCGCTGGTCGCGGTGCCCGTTCGCGACGACATCGACAGGTTGCTCCATCGAGCGGAGCTCGCGCTGCAACGGCTCCTCGACCTCCTCGCCGGCCTCGTCCTCGTCGACGAGCTGGACGTCGAGGTTGAACAGGAAGCCGACCGACTCCTCCTTGATGCCGTCCATGATCGCCATGAACATGTCGTAGCCCTCGCGCTGGTACTCGACGAGGGGGTCCCGCTGAGCGTACCCGCGCAGCCCGATGCCCTCGCGCAGGTAGTCCATCTCGTACAGGTGCTCGCGCCACTTCCGGTCGAGCACCGACAAGACGACGCGCCGCTCGAGCTCACGCATCACCTCGGACCCCACCTCTGCCTCGCGCCGCTCGTACGCCGCGTGGGCGTCCGCCTGGAGCGCCTCGATCAGCTCGTCGCGGTCGAGCCCCTCGACCCCGCCAACCTCGTCGGCCATCCGGTTGACGTCGATCGAGAGCGGCCACAGCTGCCGCAGCTGCGACTGGAGACCGTCGAGGTCCCACTCCTCGGCGAAGCCCTCGGTGGCACCCGTCACAAAGCCCTCGACGACGTCGTCGATGAACGTGCTGATCTGCTCCTGCAGGTCGGCGCCCTCGAGCACCTTGCGACGCTCGTCGTAGATCACGTGACGCTGGCGGTCCATGACGTCGTCGTACTTGAGGACGTTCTTCCGGGAGTCGAAGTTCTGTGCCTCGATCTGGCCCTGGGCGTTGGCGATCGCACCCGTCACGCGCTTGTTCTCGATCGGGACGTCGTCGGGGATCTTGAGCACCTGGAGGATGCGGTCCACCCAGTCGGACTTGAACAGCCGCATCAGCTCGTCCTGTAGCGACAGGTAGAACCTCGACTCGCCGGGGTCACCCTGGCGTCCGGAGCGACCGCGCAGCTGGTTGTCGATGCGGCGAGACTCGTGCCGCTCGGTGCCGACGACGTACAGACCGCCGAGCGTCTTGACCGCGTCGTGCTCGGCGGCGACCCGGTCCTTGATCTGCTCCACCGCGGCCGGCCACGCCGCTTCGTACTCCTCGGCGGTCTCACCGGTGGGCTCCAGGCCCTTCCTGCGCAGCTCCTCGTCGGCAAGGAACTCGACAGAGCCGCCGAGCATGATGTCCGTGCCGCGGCCGGCCATGTTCGTGGCCACCGTGACCGCACCCTTGTGGCCCGCCAGCGCGACGATCTTCGCCTCGTCGGCGTGCACCTTGGCGTTCAGGACCGAGTGCGGGATGCCGCGGGCACGCAGCTTCTTCGACAGGTGCTCCGACTTCTCGACCGACACCGTGCCGACCAGGATCGGCTGGCCCTTGCCGTGGCGCTCGGCGATGTCGTCGACGACCGCGTCGTACTTCGCCTCCTCGGTGCGGTAGACCAGGTCGGGCTGGTCGGCACGGATCATCGGCAGGTTCGTCGGGATGGGCACGACGCCCAGCTTGTAGATCTTGTCGAACTCGCTGGCCTCGGTCATCGCCGTACCGGTCATCCCGGCGAGCTTCTGGTACAGGCGGAAGTAGTTCTGCAGCGTGATGGTGGCGAGGGTCTGGTACTCCTCGCGGACCTCGACGCCCTCCTTGGCCTCGATCGCCTGGTGCAGGCCGTCGTTGTAGCGACGGCCCTGCAGCATGCGTCCGGTGTGCTCGTCGACGATCAGTACCTCGCCGTCGAGGACGACGTACTCCTTGTCGTTGTGGAACAGCTCCTTGGCCTTGATCGAGTTGTTGAGGAACGAGATCAGCGGCGTGTTGGCCGACTCGTAGAGGTTGTCGATGCCCAGGTGGTCCTCGACCTTGGTGATGCCGGGCTCGAGCACAGAGATCGTGCGCTTCTTCTCGTCGACCTCGTAGTCGACGTCCCGCGTGAGGCTGCGGGCCACCTTCGCGAACTCGTCGTACCAGCGCACCTCGTCCTGGGTGGGGCCGCTGATGATGAGGGGGGTGCGGGCTTCGTCGATCAGGATGGAGTCGACCTCGTCGACGATGGCGAAGTGGTGGCCGCGCTGGACGCACTCGTCCAGCGAGCTCGCCATGTTGTCGCGCAGGTAGTCGAAGCCCAGCTCGTTGTTCGTGCCGTAGGTGATGTCGCAGTTGTAGGCCTCACGCCGCTCGTCGGGCTTCATCGTCGGGAGGATCACGCCCGTCGACAGACCGAGGAAGTGGTGGATGCGGCCCATCCACTCCGCGTGATACTTCGCGAGGTAGTCGTTGACCGTGACGATGTGCACGCCGTTTCCGGTCAGCGCGTTGAGGTACGCCGGCAGGGTCGCGACCAGCGTCTTGCCCTCGCCGGTCTTCATCTCCGCGATGTTGCCGAGGTGGAGAGCCGCGCCACCCATGATCTGGACGTCGAAATGGCGCTGGCCGATCACCCGCTTCGCCGCCTCGCGCACGGTGGCGAAGGCTTCGGGCATCAGGTCTTCGAGGCTCTCGCCGTCCGCCAGACGTGCCTTGAACTCGGCGGTCTGACCCTGCAGCTCGGCGTCGCTCATCGCGACGAACTCGTCCTCGATGGCGTTGACCGCCCGTGACACCGCGTCCAACTGGCGCAGGATCTTGCCCTCGCCGATGCGGAGCAGCTTGTCGATGATGGCAGGCACGCGGGTGACTCCCGGGGGTCAGACGTCGGATGAACGTCCCAACTCTACCGAGCGGCGCGAACCCCACCGATTCCTCGTCGCGGCCCGAGGGCGGGTCGGCGGCCCGCGCCGAGCGGCTACCGGACCAGGGTCGCCAGCGCCGCAGCGAGGTCACCGCGTCGCTCGACGGCCACGGTGTGCAGGCCGAGCCAGCCCGCCATCCGCTCCAGCTCGGCCGCCAGCTCCTCTGCGGCCTCGTCCGGGGCGCCGGGCTCGGCGTAGGCCCCCTTCACCATCAGGAGGCCCGTTCTGCGGTCGGCCTTCAGGTCGACGCGGGCGACGATGCGTTCCCCGAGCAGGAACGGCAGCACGTAGTACCCGTGGACGCGCTTCTCGACCGGCGTGTAGATCTCGATCCGGTAGAAGAAGTCGAAGAGGGCCTCGGTGCGCTCGCGTTCCCAGACGACAGGGTCGAACGGGCTCAGGAGGGTGCGGGCGCCGACTCGGCGCGGGATCCGTGCGTCGCGGTGGAGGTACGCCGGGCGGCTGACGCCCTCGACCACGACCGGGATCAGCTCGCCGTCGTCGACGAGCTCGTCCACGGCCTCCTGCGCCGCACGCAGGCCGGCCCTCGGCTGAAGTCGCATCCGGTAGTAGTCGGCGAGGTCACGGGCGGTCGCCACCCCGTGGGAGCGGGCGGCGCGGCTGACCAGCTCCCGGTTCGCGGCGTCCTCGGGGGGCGTGGGCGCCTCGAGGTGCCGGCGCGGGATGACCCGCTCCGGTAGGTCGTAGCGGATCTCGAACTGGCTGTTGCGGCCCGCGATCGCCACCTCCCCGACCATGAACATGTAGTCGAGGGCGCGACGCGTGGTCGACCAGTTCCAGCCCCAGCTCTCCTTCTTCCGAGGAAGACCGTCGTCGAGGTCACGGGCGGTCGAGGCGCCCCGGTCGGTGATCTCGGCGAGCAGGCTCTCGACCAGGGTGTCGGTGACGACCGTCCCCCACCACTTGTGCCGGCCGTCGCGGTAGCTCGCCATCCGGTGCCGCATCACCGGCCACAGCTCGACCGGCATGAACGCCTGGACGTGCGCCCAGTACTCCACCATCCGGCGCGGTGTCACCTCGGAGGCGCGGCGGACCAGGTCGACGTCGTAGGGACCCATCCGGGAGTACAGCGGCATGTAGTGGGCCCGCTGGAGCACGTTCACGGAGTCGACCTGGAGCACGCCGGTGCGGGTGAGCGTTCGCGCGAGGGTCCGCATCGTCGGCGGCGAGTGCGGCCGGTCGAGGAACCCCTGGGCCGCCAGAGCGATCCGGCGCGCCTGCGCCTTCGACAAGGTGGCGGTCGACCCGGCCCGTTTCGGGGAGAGCACGGACGTGAACCTAGCCGTCGCCTCGGACACCGGCTCTCCACCGGGCCCGACCCGGTGGTCCGCCTCCCCCAGGAGGATGATTTTCTCTCGATCCGGCGGTTTCGACTGGCTCGCGGCGCGACGAGCGTCGAGAATCCCTGAGTGCCGAATCTGAGGGGGACACGGCTGGCCGGCCGCGCATCGGCCACCGTCGCAGCCGGGGCGCTCGCCCTCGCCGCGGTCGTGCTCAACGGCCAGGCCTCGCCGAATGCCCGCCTCGAGGCCGCGACCGGGTCGGTGGCGCCGGGGGACGCTCCCGACACGGCGACCATCACCATCGAGCCGGCAGGGTTCGACGGCTGGGCGTTCACGCCGGCCGACACGGCACTCGCCGCCGGAGGAACGCTGACGGTCACCAACAACACCGCAACCGCGCACACGTTCACCTCGTTGGCGATCGGGAACGACGGGCTGCCGCTGTTCGAGAGGAAGCTCGACCCGTTCGAGAGCAAGACCATCAGGTCCGCGTCAACCCTGGCCGACGGCTCGTACGGCTACTTCTGCCGGTTCCACAGGTCCATGACCGGCACCCTCACCATCGGGGCCGGCGGTCCGGTGGCCATCCCGCAGCGATTCGGCCAGCGCCTGGTGCAGCCGCCCCGGCTGCACGGCAAGAACATCAGGATCGTGATGAAGAGGGCCAAGGTGCGGGTCATGGAGGACGGGCCGCGCACGCCGATGCTGACCTTCGGGGGAACCTTCCCCGGCCCCACGATCGTGCGCCGGGCCGGACGGGACACGAAGGTCACGTTCGTCAACCGGCTGCCACGCAGGATCGGCGCCGTCACCATCCACCAGCACGCCGGACACCAGAAGTCCAGGTTCGACGGCCAGCCCGCGAGCCACCTGATCCGGCACGGCAAGAAGCTCACCTACGACTACCCACTCCGTGACGGCGGCGCACCGCTTCCCGCGGCCCTGCGGTTCTACCACGACCACCGGATGGACCGGACGGCCCGGAACAACTGGTTCGGCCTTCAGGGCATGTTCCTGACCACAGACCCGCACGACGCGAGGATCGGCCTACCCGACGGGAGGTATGACGTTCCGCTCGCCGTCACCGAGCGAAGCTTCCACGCGGACAACCGGCTGACGAATCCGTTCAAGCACATGGCGGGCATGACCGGTGGTCCCGGCACGGAGACGCTGGGCAACGCGGTGCTGGTCAACGGGCGCTTCCGCCCGTTCAAGAGGGTGCACCCCGGGCGCTACCGCCTGCAGATCCTCAACTCGTCGCTGTTCTCGAGCTACGACTTCGCCCTGTCCAACGGCCAGCCGTTCACCCAGATCGGCACCGGGTCGGGTCTCCTGCCCCATCCCGTGGTGCGGCAGGACATCCTGCTGGGCCCGGCGCAGCGCGCGGACGTCGTCGTCGACTTCCGGAAGTTCAAGGGCGGGAACATCCAGCTGCAGTCGCTCCTACCCCTGCCCGGCGCCGACAACGGTGTCGCCATCATGCAGTTCCGGGTGCGCGGCACGCCGGGTCCGGCGTTCAAGGTCCCCGACCCGCTGGCCAGGATCCAGCACTACCCGGTGCCGGCGAAGATCGCGAAGACCTGGAGGTTCGGCCTCAACGACCACAACCACTGGACCATCAACGGCCGGCGCTTCAACCCCCGACGTGTCGACCACGTGGTCCGGCGCGGCTCGACGGAGCGTTGGAAGCTGGTGAACACGAGCGGCTTCACCCACGTGATCCACCTGCACGAGGAGCTCTGGCGGACCCTCGCGCGCGACGGCCACCGGCCACCACCCTGGGAGCGCGGCTACGAGGACACCTGGCGCCTCGACCCGGGCGAGAGCGTGGTCGTGGCGGCCCGGTTCGCCGACTTCGCCGGGAGGTTCATGGTCCACTGCCACATGCTCGACCACGAGGACGACGGCATGATGGCGACCTTCCGCGTCGTCAAGTAGTGCGCGGTCGCAGCGCGCCGGTGACGTCGCCGCGGGGCCCGCGGACCCGGTGTCCTGCGCCTCGCCGTGGTCTCGACCGGCCCGACCGACGGACCTCGACCCGCCCGATCTGACCTCGCCCTCGCCCTGCCCTGGTTCCTCGGGCAGGACTGCGGGGTCAGGGCAGCTCGACGATCTTCTCGCGGACGGCGTAGAGAACCGCCTCCATCCGCGAATGCAGCTGGAGCTTCTCCAGCAGGTTGCGTACGTGGTTCTTCACCGTGTTCTCGCTGATGAAGAGCTTCTTGGCGATGTCCTTGTTGTTCAGGCCCTGCGCGACCAGGCGCAGCACCTCGAGCTCACGCTCGGTGAGCCGGAACGTCGAGACCGGTCCACGGTCGGGCTGCGACATCTGCTTGAACTCGTCGATGAGCTTCACCGCCATCGAGGGGCTGATCAGCGACTGGCCGTCGGCGACCACGCGCACCGCCTGCGCGACCTCCTCGATCGAGGAGTCCTTGAGCAGATAGCCGTTCGCGCCGCTCTTCACCGCTTCGTAGAGGTCGGACTCCTCGTCGGAGACGGTGAGCATCAGGATCTTGGCGGCCGGCACGGCCTCCTTGATGGCCACGCACGCCTCGATGCCGGAGATCTTCGGCATCCGGACGTCCAGCAGCACGACGTCGGGGGCGACTCGGCTGGCCAGCTCGATACCGGTCTGGCCGTCTCCCGCCTCGCCGACGACGTCGAGCCCGGGCTCCACGTCCATGAGCATGGTCAGGCCGCGACGGAACAGCTCCTGGTCGTCGACGATGATGACGCGGATCGGCTCCGTCTCTGCGCCGGAGGGGAGTGACACGCGCCTAGCATGTCATGACCACCAGGTCGTATGGGCCGAAATGGCCACTTGAAGCCCCGGTCGACTGACCCGTCCGGGCCATCTGGAAGTGGTCAGCCCGTGCCGTTGACCTGGAGCGCGATGACCCCGTAGTCATAGCCCCTGCGGCGGTAGACGACCGCGGGGCGCGCGGTCTCCTGGTCGACGAAGAGGTAGAAGTCGTGGCCGACCAGCTCCATCTCGTACAGGGCCTGGTCCAGGGTCATCGGCCGGGCCGGGTGCACCTTCTCGCGGACCACCGGTGGTCCGTCGCCGGTCACGGTCATGGAGCCGACCCGGCGCTCCGGGACGGCGTCCCGCTCCGGCGTCTCCGGCGCGTCCAGTGTCGGCAGCTCCCCGGTCGACAGCCGGCCGCGATGCGCCCGCACCTTGCGGTCGTTCGCGCGGCGCATCTGGGCCGCCATCTTGTCGACGGCGAGGTCGAGGGCGCCCATCTTGTCGACAGCCGCCGCCTCGGCGCGGATCACCGGCCCCTTGGAGTACGCCGTGAGCTCGATCCGCACGGCGCGGTCGGCTTGGCGGGGGTTGCGCTCGTTCTCGACCTCGACCTGCACCCGCATGATCCGGTGGTCGTGCTTCTCGAGCCGGCCGAGCTTGTCGGCCACATGGTCCCGAAAGCGTTCCGACAGCTCACAGTGCCGTGCGGTGACCACCACGTCCATGGATTCCTCCTGATGTGCGGTTGGGGATGACGAGGTCGTGCCCTCTCCAGGTGACGAAGGAGAGGGTCGCGACATGGCGGAGTCCGTCCGGCCGACCTGGTCTTCGTCCCCACACCCGCCTGCTGAGGGGTTCGCAGCTCGTGTGCCACTACTGCCCTTCTCCCGCAGGTCCCTCGAGAGGGCTCCGTGTCCGACGGAGGCTGCGGGGCAGGACTTACGACTAAGCCGCACCGTGCTCGGCGGCACGCCCCTGGCCAGAGCACAGAGGGCGAGCGCCTTACGTGGGCCGTTTCGCCTGCGACTGGCATCGGCTTGTCGTCCCGACGACCCGGATGACCGGGGCGCCTGGACGACGCAACCACGGACCCGGACGGACTCCATGAACCGACGCTAGCCCGTGGCCGGTGATCGCGGTACCGCTATCGGCAGGTGGATGGTCAGCGCGTCCGGCCGGGCGGCGTACGCCGCGGCGTGGCTGCGACCGCGACCGCCGCCACAGGTGCCAGGCCGACTGCGCGGAGCGCACGCAGCGCCTCGGCGGCCGTGGCTCCGGTGGTGAGCACGTCGTCGCAGACGACCGCGTGGACCGCCTGCTCCGATCGGGCGAGGCGGCGCAGCGCCGGGCTGTGGACGCGGAACGCCCCGGCCAGGTTCAGGGCGCGTCCGCGCGCGTCCAACCCGGCCTGGTCGGCGAGGCCGGGCCGGGTGCGGAGCAGCGAGAGGGTGAACGCGGGCGTGCCGAGCCCGGTGAGGCGCGCAGCAGCGGCTCGGACCAACGACCCGGTCGGCTCGTGGCCGCGCTGCCGCACCGAGCTCGGCCGTGACGGCACCGGGACGAGCAGCACCGGCGCCCCCGGGGCACCTGGCAGCAGGTCGGCGAGTGCCGCCGCCACCGCGGTCGCCAGCAGCTCGCCCAGTGGGCGGGCCAGCGCGAGGAGGTGGTGCTCCTTGTGTCCGAGGATCATGGCGCGGACGATGCCGGCGTACGGCGTGGCCGCCCACGGGTTGTCGAGCCCCGCGGGTCTCGGCGCCGGGACGGCCGGCGCCGGCCGTGGGTCGAGGCCCCGGGCGCAGGCCGTGCACAGGAGGCGACCCGGGCGGGTGCAGCCCACGCAGGTGCTCCCGAGGAGCAGGTCACGTGCGGCGTCGAGCACGCCCCCGAGCCGACCATCGTGGGCGAGGCGACGGCAAGGGCGGCGGCCTCGCCTGTGGATCAGCCCGCGTAGGTGAGGTGCCGTAGGCCCCCGATCGGGAGAGTCCGGGTCGGCACGGCGGGCGAGATGTCGACCAGGCCGGACGACTTCACCACCGCATACGGCGTCTGTGCCGCTACCGGCGACGTGACCAGGCCGACCACCCGCCCGTTGATCGAGGTCGGGGAGGTCTCGTTCGGCGCCATCGAGCCGTCGACGTTGAGGATGCGCACCTCGGCGTGCGCAGGGGAGAGCTGGTCGAGCACGGCGATCGTGGTCGGCGTGGTCCAGCCGAGATCGCGGATCCGGGTCGTGCCCGAGGAGTCCCAGCGGATGGGGAGCGCCCGGGTTCCCCGGGTGGCACGGCCGTCCGCGTCGTACCGGATGCGGCTGGTCACGATGTGGTCGGCGGTCGCGCCCCGCAGCACCGCGACGATCCGGGACCCGTCGCGCGACATCAGGAACCGGGTGACGTGCCGACCCGAGATCCCGGGTACGTAGACGCGGTGGACGTTGCCGTGGGCGGCGTACATCACGAGGGCGCCCCGCGGGCGGTCCTGGATCTCCCACAGCCGGTTGGCGAAGTCCCAGGCGGGGCGGAGAAGTCCGCTGCCGGTGAGCAGCGTGGCGGGCTCGCCCTCACCGAGGAAGCTGCCGAGGAGGAGCGCGTCGGGGGTGACCCCCGCGACCGTCGTGCTGCTCAGGTTGACCGCGAACGGGCCGACGCCCTGCGCGGTATAGCCGAACGGGCCGTTGACGGGGGACGGCCTGCCCAGCAGGCCGGAGACCAGCCGACCGTGGCGCAGTGCGTAGGACTGGCCGGTGGCCCGCCCGCCGGCGGGGTCGTAGCGGTCGGCCTCGGCGCTGGTCACCGGGAAGTGCGAGACGCCCGAGGCGTCGGTGACCGGGTGACCGGCGATGGTCAGGGTGAAGGACGAGATGGACGGGTCCTGCCGGAGTGTCCAGGCGAGCTGGGCCAGCATCCGCCGGACCGACCTGCGGCTCAGCGTGCCCGGATCGGCGCCGTTGAGGTTGACCGCCGCCACCTTCCGGTCCACCGGCACCGACAGCCCGACCTCGAGCCCCGGTGGGATGAAGGTGCGGGTGACTCCGTTGTCGAGCGACGGCTGCGGTCCGCGCAGCAGCGCCCGGACCAGCGAGGAGGCGAGCTGCGAGCCCTCCGGGACGTGCACCGGTTCGGGCACGAGGATGCGACCGCTCGGGTCGAAGAAGTACAACGCCGCGTCCTGGAAGTTCTGGTCGTAGAAGGACTGAGGCAGGATCAGCGCATCGGGGGCCCGGGCGATGCGCCACTCGCCGTCCTCGCGCTCCATCGGGAACGTCAGGCGCGCGGCGCCCGGCGGCACCCGCCCGAGCCACTGGCCTCGGGAGCCGATCCGCTCGGTACCGCTCAGACGCACCTGCACCGTGTCGCGTCGCGGCGTCCCCACCTGCTCGGTGGTGTAGGAGAGGACCTGGTCGGGATGCCACACCGACCGCCCCTGCGTGGTGAGGTACTCGGCGGCACCATTGGTCTGCAGCGGCGTCGCGACCATCGCCTCCAGGAAGCCCGACACGATGTCGTTCGGCCGCGCCCCAGGCTGAGGCGGTCGAGGCCTGCTGAACGGCGCCTGCGCGTCCTCGACCTGGACGCGGGTGTTGGCCTCCACGACCGGGCCGTTGTCGGGCACCCGGACGCAGGACGTCACCCCGGCCGACGTGGCCACGGCGAGCCCGACCGCCAGCAGGCTCGGGTGCCGCAGGGGCCGCCTCATGCGACCACCTCCGGCGCGTCATCGGGCACGAGCGGGAGCGGACTGTGCCGCAGCGGGTGTCCGACGTAGCGGGGGAGGGTGAGCCGGAACTGAGCGCCCTGGTTCGGGTTCCCCCAGGCCTGCAGCCAGCCTCCGTGCAGGTGGGTGTCCTCGAGGGCGATGGCCAGCCCGAGGCCGGTGCCGCCACTGCTCCGGGCACGGGCGGGGTCGGCCCGCCAGAACCGGTTGAACACCATCGCCGACTCCCCTACGGCCAGCCCGATCCCGTGGTCGCGGACGGCGATCGCGGCCGACTGGTCGTCGGCCGCCACGGTCACCAGGATCTCCCTGCTCTCGGCGTGGTCGATCGCGTTGGTGACCAGGTTGCGGACGATGCGCTCGACGCGGCGAACGTCGGCCTCGGCGATGCACGGCTCCTTCGGGGCGTGGATGGTGACCTGGGTGTCGCGGCGTTCAGCGAGCGAGCGGGTGCCGTCGACCACCCGGCGTACGACGTCGGTCAGGTTCACGTCGTCGAGCTCGAGGACGGCGGCGCCTGCGTCGAACCTGCTGATCTCGAGCAGGTCCACCAGCAGCGTCTCGAACCGGTCGAGCTCGGTCTGCAGCAGCTCTGCGGCGCGCCGGGCCCCTGGGTCGAAGTCCTGCCGTGCCTCATGGAGCACCGAGCCGGCGAGGCGGACCGTCGTCAGCGGTGTACGCAGCTCGTGCGAGACGTCCGAGACGAAGCGACGCTGGACCCGGCTGAGCTCCTCGAGCTGGCGGATCTGGCGCTGGAGGTTGGTGGCCATCTGGTTGAACGACGTGGCCAGGCGTGCGAGGTCGTCCTCGCCGGCCACCCGGAGCCGCTCCTGGAGCTGGCCCGCCGCCAGTCGCTCGGCCACGCGGCGAGCCAGGCGGATGGGCGTGACGATCTGTCGCGTGAGCAGCCAGGTCAGGGCGGCGATCAGGAGCAGGAGCAGGACACCGGCGGTCAGCAGGGCGCGGGTGACGAGCCGGAGGTTGTCCTGCACGTCGTCGAGCGGGAAGAGGTAGTACAGCGTGCGCGTCGACTTGTCGGCGGGGATGTTCACCTGCGACCCGACCACGATGCCCGGCGTGGGGGTCGGCGCGCGCCGGCCGGTGTACCGGATCGTGGTGTAGGTCCATGCCTCCTTGCTCGTCGAGTCGAAGTGCCGCACCAGGGAGCCGGGCACGCTGCGCAGGTCGAGCTGCGGGGTGTACTCGGGGCCGCGTTCGGTCAGCGGCGTTCCCGGCGTCGCGTCCCCGGCCATCACCACCGTGAAGCCGCGCACCTGTCCGCTCGCGTTGATCGGCTCGAACAGGTTGCGCGCCTGCTCGCCGGCGTTGGTGTCGGTGGCGGGCACTGCGTCCAGCCGCTTCGCGGCCTGCTCGTTCTCGTTCCCCACCTCGGTGAGGACGGCGTCGACGCGGCGGTGCACCAGCCCCTGCTCGACCTGCCGGAGCAGGAACCAGCCGACGGCGGTCAGCACGATCGCGGAGAGCAGCACGGTGCTGACGACCACCCGGGCCTGGATGGAGCGGCGCCAGAACGTCAGCCCCCGGCGGAGCGCCTCCGGGACGGTTCGCGCGACCATCTCAGCTCACCTGGGTGTCCTCACTGCTGGCCCGGGCTTCCGGCCTTGTAGCCGACGCCGCGGACCGTGAGGACGATCTCGGGGTTCTCCGGGTCCGACTCGACCTTGGACCGCAGCCGCTGCACGTGGACGTTCACCAGCCGGGTGTCGGCGGCGTGGCGGTATCCCCAGACCTGCTCGAGCAGCACCTCACGCGTGAACACCTGCCAGGGCTTGCGGGCGAGGCACACGAGCAGGTCGAACTCGAGCGGGGTGAGGCTGACGGGCTGACCGTCGCGGGTGACCGAGTGGCCCGCCACGTCGATGGTCAGGGGCCCGATGGTGAGACTGTCGGCGCCGGGCACCTCGTTCCGGCGGACGCGCGCTCGGACCCGGGCGACCAGCTCCTTGGGCTTGAACGGCTTGACGACGTAGTCGTCGGCACCGGACTCCAGGCCGACGACGACGTCGACCGTGTCGCCCTTGGCCGTCAGCATCACGATGGGGACCCCGGACTCGGCACGGATCTCCTTGCAGACGTCGATCCCGTCCTTGCCGGGCAGCATCAGGTCGAGGAGGACGACGTCGGGCCGGTAGGAGTGGAACGCCTCCATCGCCTCGTCGCCGCGATCGACGACCTGGGAGTCGAAGCCCTCCTGGCGCAGGACGATCGAGAGCATCTCGGAGAGAGACGCGTCGTCGTCCACCACGAGCACGCGCGCCCGGAAGTCCTCGGCCTGGGTCACGGCCTCAATCTTGCCTGAGACGCGCAACGGCCGGCGAGGAACGAGCCGACGTTGTGCGCACGGGCGAGGCCGAGCAACCCCTCGACTGGGCCTGCGAAGCCGTGACGGGACCGTCGAGACGGTCGTGGAGCGGCCTCCTCGACCACGGGCGAAGGCGGTCAGTAGCGGTACTGCTCCGACTTGTAGGGGCCCTCGACCGGAACGCCGAGGTACGTCGCCTGCGAGTCGGTCAGCGTCGTCAGCCGGGCGCCCAGGGCGTCGAGGTGCAGTCGCGCGACCTCCTCGTCGAGGTGCTTGGGCAGCACGTAGACCCCCACCGGGTAGGCCTCGGGCTTGGTGAACAGCTCGAGCTGCGCCAGTACCTGGTTGGTGAAGGAGTTCGACATCACGAAGCTCGGGTGGCCGGTGGCGTTGCCGAGGTTCATCAGGCGGCCCTCGGAGAGCACGATGATCGACCGGCCCCCGGCCGACTCGGGGAACGTCCACACGTCGACCTGTGGCTTGACCGTCTTGCGCTGGATGCCGGCGTACGTCTCGAGGCCGGCCATGTCGAGCTCGTTGTCGAAGTGGCCGATGTTGCCCAGGATCGCCTGGTGCTTCATCCGGGCCATCTGGTCGACGGTGACGACGTCGCGGTTGCCGGTCGCGGTGATCACGATGTCGGCGACGTCGAGCACGTCGTCCAGCGTGGAGACCTGGAAGCCGTCCATCGCTGCCTGCAGCGCGCAGATCGGGTCGATCTCGGTGACGATCACCCGGGCGCCCTGGCCACGCAGGCTCTCGGCGCAGCCCTTGCCGACGTCGCCGTACCCGCAGACGACCGCGACCTTGCCGCCGATCAGGACGTCGGTGGCACGGTTGAGACCGTCGATCAGTGAGTGCCGGCAGCCGTACTTGTTGTCGAACTTGGACTTGGTGACCGAGTCGTTGACGTTGATGGCCGGGAACAGCAGCGAGCCCTCCTTCATCATGTCGTAGAGGCGGTGCACACCGGTCGTGGTCTCCTCGGTGACCCCGCGGATCTCAGAGGCGACCTGCGTCCAGCGGTCGTCGCTCTCGGCGAGTGAGGCCCGGAGCACCTCGAAGATCACCTTCTGCTCGTGGCTGGCCGCGCCGGCCGGGTCGGGCGCCTCGCCCTTCTTCTCGGCCTCGACGCCGAGGTGGACCAGCAGGGTCGCGTCGCCGCCGTCGTCCAGGATCATGTTGGCCTTGCTGTCACCGGGCCAGACCAGGATCTGCTGGGTGCACCACCAGTACTCCTCGAGGGTCTCGCCCTTCCAGGCGAACACCGGCACGCCCTGCGGCTCGTCGGCGGTGCCGTCCGGGCCCACCACGACCGCGGCAGCGGCGTGGTCCTGGGTGGAGAAGATGTTGCACGAGGCCCACCGCAGCTCGGCGCCGAGCGCCACGAGGGTCTCGATCAGCACCGCCGTCTGGATCGTCATGTGCAGGGAGCCGGCGATCCGCGCCCCGGCGAGAGGCTGGGTGTCGGCGTATCGCGCACGCATCGCCATCAGGCCGGGCATCTCGTGCTCGGCCAAGGTGATCTCCGCCCGGCCGAAGTCGGCCAGGCCCAGGTCGGCGACCTTGAAGTCCATGTGCTGCCTCCCGCTCTGCCGGCCGCTGGTGACGGCCGCTCCTCGAAGAGGTTAGGTCTCGGACGCCCCGCCAGCAGAATCCTCGACGCTGGCGCCGGACCCCCACGAGCCGTTCCACTCGGGCAACCAGCGGCCCACCGCCAGGGCCACCAGCACGGCGGGCAGTGCCAGGAGGGCGACCAGCGCGGGGAACCCCAGGACCCGCGAGCCGAGCGCGAAGCAGGCGAACAGCGCGATCGCACCCACCTCCTCGAGGACGCCGAGCACGCTGGTCACCGTCGCCCGGGCCGGGCCGCCGATCAGGTGCTGCAGCCGCGTCTCACCGACGACCATCGCGTTGTTGGCGAGGCCGTAGCCCACGGCGATGGCCACGAAGCCGGCGTACGGCGTGACCAGCGCGCCGGCGGAGATCAGAAGCGCGCCGCCGGCGAGCATCGTGCCCACGGCCCGGCCCGGCAGCCGGCTCGTGCGACCGACCAGCGCGGTGCCGACGGCCTGACCGACCACCGTCACCGCGATCAGGACCGGGACCACCGACGTCGACACGTGATGGGCACGGGCCACGAGAGGGAAGTACTCGTCGTACGCCGTCATCGCGACCATGGCGGCCGCCAGGATGAGCACCCGACGGACGTCCGGGTGGCGGCGGGACTCCGACAGGCCCGCTCGGAGCATGGCGACGTAGCGGGAGGCGGCTCGCTCCGCGCCCGCCACCGCACCTCCGTGCTCGGCAGCGTCGGACGCGTGACGTGCCCGGTAGGAGAACGGCAGGGTGGCCGCCAGCACACCTTGGACGACCGCGATCCCCACGGTCGTCCAGCCGACGAGGGCGTAGCCGCCGAGGTGGAACAGCGCCGCCGCCGCAGCGCTGGCGGTCAGGTTGGCCACGAGGGCCGTCGACTGGGCCCAGCCGATCAGGCCGGCGTACTGCTCCCGCGCGCCCCGCTCGACCAGCTCGTCGTACACCAGGGACTCGAAGGTGCCCGACATCAACGCACTGGACAGACCCCAGCAGACGAACCCGAGCGCGAACCCGGCGAACGTCGGCCAGACCATCCAGGTGGCGAACCCCGCGCCGTAGACCACCGCGGACAGGACGAGCAGCCGACGCCGGTCGAAGGTGTCCGCCCAAGCGCCGGACGGCACCTCGCAGGCGAAGGAGGTCAGCGACCAGATGATGAACAGCAGCGAGATCCGGCCGCTGTCGACGCCGTGGTCGGCGAACAGCAGCGCGTAGACGCTGTAGAGCGGCACCAGGTCCCGCGAGGCGTGGTAGGCGAGCACACGCGCGACGAACCCGTCGCGGCGGTCACCCACCACGCTGACTCAAACGTGGCCGGAGAAGTGACTCATGGCGGCAGGCTAGACCCCTCGGCCGGCGCCAGCCAGGACGTGCTCGTCATCGTCGGGGGCCGCGGCGGTCAGCGCCCGTGGCGGTAGGCGACCAGCTCCTCTCGGTCCGACCCCCCTGAGACATCGACGGCGAGGACCGCTTGGCCGCTGCCGTGTGCATAGAACTTCAGCTCCGACACGTCGGGCTCGATCGGCGAGAAGTCCTCGGTCATCAGCACGGGCTCGAAGTGGCCGGCCCCGACCCTGACCTGCTCGTCGAGGGCCAGCACACGCGACTGGTCCTCGGCCACGCCAGGGGAGTACTCCTCGCGATAGCTCAGGCCGACCCTCGGCTCAGCCGGTAGCGCGACGCCCGGCATGTTCCCCTCCCTGCCGGCCTGCCAGGAGCCGTTGTCGTGCGGCTTGCCGTGGCGGTAGGCGATCGTGTGCTCGCCGAAGTACCAGACGTCTCCGCAGAAATCCTGGGCATACCAGTCCCGGGTGACCTCGACCGGGGTGCCGTGATGGGTGACGACGTCCTTGACGACCCGGGCGTCGATGCCGTCGGCCATCCGCTTCGTGCGGTGCGTTGCCTCGATCACGTCGTGGCTCACCGATCCGGTTTCCATGTCGGTGACGCGGTAGACCCAGCGACTGCCGGCGGTCATCGGCCACCGCGCGTTGTTGATCTCGGCGCTGAAGTCGGCCGGATCGAGGTTCACGGGCTGGTCGAGCTTCGGTAGACGCGGACACTCCCGTGAGGCGAGCGCCGACGTCCCCGACGACGAGACGGTCCGCAGGACGAGCATCACCAGCGCCGCCACCACCAGCACCGCGGCGAGCACGGTGGTCGGCCTCGGTTGCGTCACCGTGACCTCCTTCAGGAGGGACCCATGAGTGACCTCCGTTGTCTCATGCCCGCATGAGCGCTCCATGAGCGCCTGATCAGCGTCCCTGAGTGCGCCCACGTGTGGATCGCCGAGCGTGCGTTCGAGCCTCGCGATCCGCGCTAGGATGGGTGAGCCGAGGATTCCTGCACGAAGGCTCTTGCTCCGTCGTTTTGGGTGATCACCAGAGAACCGGCTGCCGCCAGCCGAGGACGGGCCGAAGATCGTGACGTCGCTCCCGGTTCGCGTGTTTGCTCCAGAGCCGGTCGTGCGCCTGCCCGTCTCCCCGCGCCTCGGTGACGTGCTGGCCCGGGTGGCGGTGAGCCTCGCCACCGCTGTCGTGGCACCGACCGTGCTCTTCGCGGCGACCCTCGTGATCTTCAACATCACCACCGCACTGCTCGTCGCGCTCGCCTGGATGGCAGGCGCGACGTGTTGGAGATGGACAGCCAAGCGGCCCGTTTCGGGGCTGCTGGGGCTGGCCCTGGGGATCATGACGGTCAAGACGACCGTCACCCTCGCCACGGGGAACACGTTCATCTACTTCGTCCAGCCGGCGTTCGTGGACCTGGTCGTCTCGGCCGTCTTCCTCGGGTCCCTGTGGTCGGCGCGACCGATCGTCGCTCGTCTGGCCCCGGACTTCTACCCGATGGACGCCGTGGTCGCCGAGAACGCCGCGGTCCGTGAGCTGTTCCGGCCGCTCACGCTGCTGTGGGGACTGGTGATCATGGCGAAGGGAATCGTCACCTTCTGGCTGCTGACGACCCTGTCGACGGTCCAGTTCGTCCTGGTCAAGGGCGGCGCTGTCATCAGCCTGACCCTGACCGCGGCGGTGGTGACCGTGGTGTGGTCGGTCGTCGTGGGCCGTCAGGAGGGTCTGCTCCGGTCGGCCGCAGCCCGGACGGTGACCGGCTTCGACGAGCTCGACTGACGCCCGGCCCTCCGCGGTCTCGACGAGCTCGACCGACGGCACCGGCTCGACCGACGGGTCAGCGGCGCGCGATATCCGGCTCGAGGTAGATCACCCGGGCGATGGGCTCGGCGTCGCGGATGGAGGCCTCGGCGGCGTCGATCGCCCTGGCCACCTCGAGGGCCGTGTCGGCAGCGGGGACGGCGATCTTCGCGGCCACGAGGAGCTCGTCTGGTCCCAGGTGCATCGTCCTCAGGTGGACCACCCGCTCGATCCCTTCGACGCCCTGGAGCGCGGCAGTGATCCGCTCCTCGGCGGCGGCCGTGGCCGACTCGCCGATCAGCAGGCTCTTGGTCTCGATGCCCAGCACCACGGCGACGACCACGAGCAGGGTCCCGATCAGGGCAGTGCCGACCACGTCGAACCACAGGTTCTCGGTGACCAGGGCGAGACCGACGCCGAGCAGGGCGAACGCCAGGCCGCACAGCGCGGCGAGGTCTTCGAGCAGGATCACCGGCAGCTCGGGCTCCTTGGCGCGCCGTAGGAACTCCAGGTACGTCGCGTCGCCCTTGACGCGGGCGGTCTCGCGGACGGCGGTCCGGAAGGAGAAGGCCTCCATCACGATCGCCACGACCAGTACCACGATCGGGACCCAGGCCCACCTGCTGTCGAGGAGCGAGTCCTCCGGACGGCCGTGGGTGACGTGCAGCTCGTGGGCCTTGTGGTAGGCCTCGTAGAGAGCGAACAGGCCCCCCACGCTGAAGAGCACGATCGAGACGATGAACGCGTAGACGTAGCGCTCGCGTCCATAGCCGAACGGGTGCTCGGCGGTCGGCCGGCGCCGCGCCCGTCGACCGCCGAGCAGCAGCAGCCCCTGGTTGCCGGAGTCGGCCACCGAGTGGATCGCCTCGGCCAGCATCGAGGAAGCGCCGGTGAGCAGGAACGCCAGGAACTTCGTCACCGCGATGCCGGTGTTCGCCAGGAGGGCCGCGACGACCGCCCTGGTGCTGCCTTCGGTGGACATGCGCGGCAGGGTACCGAGGTCAGCCAGTGCCCTCGGACGCGCCGGTGGGCCACCGCTGGCCCGGCTCTGGGTGGAGCGCCACGGCGTCGGCCGGCGGCAGGATCTCCCCGGCGAGGTCCTCGGCTGCTGCCGGGTCGCCCGAGGGCGCGCAGAGCCGCGTCACCCGACGCGCGGCCGCTCCGGCCCCTGTCCAGGACCGCCCCTCGAGCGTCAGCTTCGCCACACCTGCAGATCAGGTGAGAACACCCGCTCGCAACGACGGTCCACGCCGAACTCGGGTCAGTCGTCGACCAGACCGACGCGGAGGTACTCCGCGGCGTACCGTCCGTTCAGCACCAGCGACGCGTAGCGCGCGATCTCCGTGTCGGCCTCCGTCGTCACCGTCTCGACGCGTACGCCGTGCTGGGCGGCCGCGGCCTGGAGCCGGCCCCGGTCCTCGCGGACCACGGGGTCGTCCGCGCCGTCGTCGAAGACGACGAGGACCGGCCGGGGGTCGCCCCCGCCTTCTGCGAACGGGTCGTCGAAGACGTCGCGCGGCCGGACCGCCTCGACCAGGGGCAGCAGGTGCTCGGCGTCTCCGGCGATGGCCGTCCGCCCCGACGCCCGCCGCAGCGTCTCGGAGACGCGCCGCGCGGCACGGGCGGCCAGGCTCGAGCCGCCCCAGACGATCGGCGTGGTGTCGGCCAGGGCGATCGCGAGCATCTTGCCGGGGTTCACGGCCAGGTCGCGATGCGGCGAGCAGGCGATCGCGACCTCGTCGAGCGCCGAGGCCACGTCGCCGTGGTCGGCACGCGGGCCCAGTCCCACCTGGTCGAGGTACTCGAGCAGGACCACGGCCGTGGCCAGCTGGTCGCGGGTCACGGTCGGCACGATCGTCGACCAGCGACCCTCGGCGTGCTGGGCGACCAGCGATCCGGCGGGGCACGCGACGACCAGCTGGCAGCCCCGTCGCACCGCCTCGGCCACGCCTCCGGCGGTCGCGCGGTCCGATCCGTCGGGAGCGAGGACGACGACCAGGTCAAGCCCCCCGGCCCACCCGGGCAGGGCGGGGCCGGGCCACGCCACGAACGGCACGGGGCACCACGGCTCCAGGACGGCCCGGAGCAGCCGGGAGTCCGGACCGGCCGCGACGATGGCACGCGGCCGGGCCACGTCGTGGGCGGCCGCCACGGCGGCCGCGACTCCCTCGGCCGCCTCCGAAGCCTCGCGACGTACCCGGGCGCCGGCCTCGGCCAGCTCGCGCAGCCGCGCGTCGGCCGACGCGAGCGCGCCCTCGTCGTCCAGCCGGGACTCGTCGAACCAGGTGGCCATGTGACTCGTCGGGCCTCAGGCCGGACGCCGTGCCTCGTCGACCAGCAGGACCGGGATGTCGTCACGCACCGGGTACGCCAGGCCACAGCTCTGGCAGACCAGCTCCTCGCCGACCGGCTCGAGCAGCCCGCGGTCGTCGGGGCAGCGGATGATCTCCATCAGCTTCGGGTCGAGATTCATGGGGCGCCTTTCCTGATGAGGGTGAGGACCTGGTCGCGGACCCGCGTCATGGTCTCGAAGTCCGCGCCTTCGACGTTCAGCCGCAGCAACGGCTCGGTGTTCGACGGGCGCACGTTGAACCACCAGTCGCCGGTGGTCACCGTGAGGCCGTCGAGGTGGTCGATGGTCGATCCCGGGGTGCCGGCGTACGCCGCCTCCACCACCGCGAGCGCGGCCGCGGGGTCGGCCACCGCCGAGTTGATCTCTCCGCTGAGCCGGTAGCGCTGGTGGTCGCCCAGCAGCTCCGACGCCGGCCGGTCGGACCCCGCGACCGCGGCGAGCGTGTGCAGGGCCGCCAGCATCCCGGAGTCCGCGCGCCAGAACTCGCGGAAGTAGAAGTGCCCGCTGTGCTCACCGCCGAAGACCGCACCCGTCTCCGCCATGGTGGCTTTGATGAACGAGTGCCCGACCCGGGTGCGCACCGGGCGCCCGCCGAGCTCGGTCACCAGCTCGGCGACGTGCCGGCTCGTGACCAGGTTGTGGATCACCGTCGCCCCGGGCTCCTTCGCGAGCTCGCGAGCCGCGATCAGGGCGGTCAGCGTGGACGGCGAGATCGCCCGGCCGGTGTCGTCGACCACGAAGCAGCGGTCGGCGTCGCCGTCGAAGGCGAGGCCGAGATCGGCGTTCTCCGAGACCACCCGCTTCTGCAGGTCGACCAGGTTCTCCGGCTCGATCGGGTTGGCCTCGTGGTTCGGGAACGTGCCGTCGAGCTCGAAGTACATCGGGATCAGCTCGACGCCGTCACCCATCCGCTCGAAGACCGCCGGCGCCGTGAGCCCGGCCATCCCGTTCCCGGCGTCGACGACCACCCGGAGCCGACGGCCCACCACCGGGGCGAGCGAGAGGAGGTGGGCGGCGTAGGCCTCGAGCACGTCGAGCTGTGAGATCGTGCCGGGTGTGGCCGCCGCGGGCTCCTCGGGGCGCGAGACGGCGTCGCGGATCTCCTGCAGGCCGCTGTCAGCACCGACCGGGCTCGCCCCGGCGCGGCAGAGCTTGATGCCGTTGTACCTGGCCGGGTTGTGGCTGGCGGTGAACATCGCACCCGGATGACCGAGCTCCCCGGAGGCGAAGTACAGCTCGTCGGTCGAGGCAAGGCCGATCATCACCACCTCGGAGCCGGCGTCCGCGGCACCGGCGGCGAAGGCCCCGGCAAGACCCGGGGAGCTCGGTCGCATGTCGTGTCCGACGACCACCGTCGACGCGCCACAGAGCCTGACGAACGCCGCGCCGGTACGCCGAGCCAGCTCCTCGTCGAGCTGGTCGGGCACCGTGCCCCGCACGTCGTACGCCTTGAAGACGGCATGCGTGTTCACGGGGTCCGTCGTCGACACGTGGCCGAGCCTAACGACCGGGGACCGAGCCGAAGTCCTCAGTCGGAGGTGAGGACGCGCAGGTGACCGCGTCGAGCGGTCTCACGCCCGGCCCCGGACGGGACGGCCTCGACAGGCGGACGGGTCGCCTCCACGTGCGGGCGGCCGGCCTCGCGCACCGCGTCGGCGAGGGCGAGCAGGTCGTCCGGTGAGGGCCGGGTCGCGCTCGGGTCCGGGGCGAGGCGCAGCACCTCCCAGCCGCGCGGAGCCGACAGCCGCTCCCCGTGCACTTCGCAGAGGTCATAGGAGTGCGGCTCGGCGTACGTCGCGAGCGGGCCCACGACCGCGGTCTGGTCGGCGTACACGTAGGTCAGGGTGGTGACCGCCGGGCGGCCGCACGCGGTGCGCGAACAGCGTCGGGCGGGGCTCACGCGCCGACCGTACCCGGGGGCACCCGGATCGCGGCTGAGGCACGCGGGGAGCCTATGCTCGCCGCCGTGAGCTCTCCGGTGCCCGGCTCGCCGCCTCGCCCGTCGCCCCGGCGCCGAGGCCGCGACCGGCGCGGCCGAGGCATGCGCGGTCCCGCCATCACGCCGTCCCAGCCGGGCCGTCCGGAGCTGCCGACGCGCGGCGAGCGGTTCGACGAGCTCGTGCTCGACACCGTGCGCGACATCGACACGCGCTGGCAGGACCGCCTCGGGCTCGTGGAGTACGCCGTCGAGGACACCCCGCAGCTACCCGACGACTGGACCGGCGGGACCGTGCCGCTGGCGTCGCTCGTCCGCGGGCACGGGGCAGAGCCGACCCGGCTGGTGGTGTTCCGGCGCCCGATCGAGCACCGCTGCGACACGCGCGCCGACCTCGAGGCGTTGGTGCTGACGGTGCTGGTCGAGCAGATCGCGGAGCTCCTGGGCATCGACCCCGAGGAGGTCGACCCTCGCTACAGCGGGGACGACTGACCGGGCAGGCGTACCGCCACGTCACATCGCCACGACCCGGTCACCGTGAGCACGACAGGTCGAGACCGGATCGCGCACGCTCCCGGACGTGCGCCGCCACGGCTCAGTCCGGACCGGGCTGGACGTGCGGGACCAGCCCCTCGGTGAGCAGCTCGTGGAGCGGGACGACCGAGGCACCGTCACCGGTGAGCACGACCGCGGCGCGGATCACGGTGCGCTCCGGGAGAACGCGGAGGAACGCCGCCCCCGTCGGCAGCGTGACGGCCACCACCCGTCCCTGCTGCTGACCGACCCGTCGGCGGAGCAGCCGCCTCCCCGACGCGTCGTACGCCTTGACGGTGGCGGCCCCGGCCGCATCGGCCGACAGGTACACGGTGGCCTGCACCGGAACCGCTCCCCTGCCGGACGCGACCGGGAGCACGGTCGCCGTCTCGCCACGGATCGCCGTGTCCGGAGCCGTCACGGCCTCGTCCTTCCCGAGGACGGTGAGCACGGACGCGACGACCGGCGCGTCCGCGATGACCTGGACGCCCACGGCGCCGTCGCGGAGCGCCTGGGCGAGCACCTTCGTCAGCGGCACGGACGTCGTGGAGCCGGGCTGGACCGTCACCGCCTTCAGGCCGGCGGGGGTGAAGCTGGTGTCCCCGGTCACGATCTTGACCTGCGCGCGGACGACGCCTTCGCCGGGGTTGGCGACCTGGAGCGAGCGAGTGCCCTGCCCGGTCGGCAGTCCGAGCAGCTGTGACTCGAGCGCCGGCGCGGTCTGGCCTGGCAGCCACTCACGCACGACCTGATGACTGACCAGGTCGGTCCGGCTGTCCCACACGTGCACCGCGAGCCGGCCGCGGGTGACCTGGACCCTGGCGCTCAGCAGCTGCCGGCGCGGCGCGATCCTACCCAGGTCGAGCCGGACGGCCCGGTGCGCGGGGATCGTGATGCCGTGCAGCGCCCGCCGCGTGAACGCGCGCTGGCCGTAGAGCGTCACGTCCACGTCGGCGCGACCGGCGTCGGGATTGACCAGCTCGATCACCGAGTCGTGCTTCGGCCCTGCTCCGACGCCGGTGAACCACTGGTCGGACACGGGGTTGCCACACTCCTGCGCGGTCAACGGGCTGGTCCCGGAACGCATCCCGAGCAGGCCGGGTGCGAGAGCGTCACGGCCCCGCACCAGGGCCGGCCCGTCCCCAGGGATCCGGGACACGGTGGTGGGAGACACGGACACGTTCGCGGAGTCCGTGCCGGTGCCGACACTGAGGTCGCCCGAGGCGCCGCTCGCGGACGCCACCCAGCCGTCGCGGGACACCGATGTCGCGGCGGGGCACACGACCGTGGCGTTGGTCAGCCGGGTGAGGGCGGGTGGGCGCGAGCCGTCGTGCACCGGAGGCTGCTGCACCAGGGCGAGCGCGCCCACGGTGACCAGCGGGATCACCAGCGCGAGCACGCTGACGGCGTCGAGTCGCGGCGTACTCCGACGTCGGACGACGTCGGAGTCGCGGATGCGCCTGCCGGGGCTCACGGCTTCTCCTCGTCGTCCTGGCGGCGTCGGGCGACTCGGAGCGTGGGCATGCTGAGGACCAGGACGACGACCAGCGCCACGCACTGGACGGCCAGCAGCACCACCCGGGCCACCGAACGAGGACCCTGGACCGCGCGCGGGTCCACCGGCGTCTCGATCCGCCAGGTCCGCGTGTTCTGGCTCTCGGACCCGGCCTGGCCGAGCCCGTCGGTCGCGTCGAGTCCCGCCGCCACCGACCCGTCGTACGGCGCCGGGAGGACGAGGTAGCGGACACCGGACGCCGCGAGGTCGGCGACGACCTGCGGAGTGGGCCGCGACACCAGCGCCCGCACGTCTGCCTGGAAGGACGGATCAGAGCCGGACGCATACAGGATCTCGTCCTCGCCGAGCGTGTTGCCGGCTCCCCGGCGCACCGAGTAGGTCAGGCCGTGCGCGACGTCGCCGCGGATCACCAGGATCCCGGCCGCGGGCTCGACGGTCGCCTCGTCGGTCATGAACGGCGGGATGCCGGTGCTCTCGGCGTTCGCCAGGTCGCCTGGGCCCTGCCAGACGAACCAGCCCAGTCCGACCGCAGGGACGATCGCGGCCACGGCTGCCAGCCCGACCAGCAACACCTCGTGGTGCTCGCTGCGTGAGCGACGCAGGATCGTCACCAGGCCCTGGGCGCCGAGCATCCCGGCGAGCACGAAGCAGGCGTGCAGCACCACGGCCAGCACCGCGATCCCGGGCCGCACCGAGCCTCCCGGGAGTGGGAGCGGGACGAAGGACAGGAGGGCCGCCGTGATCGCCGCTACCGCCGCGACGAGCCAGGCGGCCAGAACCGGGATCCGGGTCGCCCGCGGCAGCAGGGCCAGCACCGCCAGCACGACCAGCAGGGCACCGAGCCACCACGGAGCGCCCAGGCCGGGGCCGAACCGGCCCAGCAGGAAGTCGCTCGGGGTGAGCGACGGATAGGGCTGGCGACCGGTCTCCATCAGCAGCAGGGACGACGCCCCGTGCTGGACCGCGGGCCACCACCAGGGGCAGAGCAGTGCCAGCGGGACACCGAGCGTCACCATCGGCGGGCCCCACACCTCCCAGCCTCGGGGCAGCCGGCGCGTCACCGCACTCGCGAAGCACAGCACGACCACCGCCAGCACGACTGCGAAGGGCCAGGCGACCGGCTCGAACGCAGCGGCCACGGCGAGCAGCAGCCCGGTGCGCCACGCGGCGCGCCAGCGCCGGTCGTGGTCGGGGTCGGCGAAGCCGAGAGCGGCATGGGTCAGGAACGGCAGCACCACGGCGACCGCGACGACGCCCAGGCGACCGGCACCGAAGGCCCCCGAGGTGACGGGGACCAGCGCATAGGTGACGGCGCCCAGTGCCACCAGCCAGCGCGGGGAGCCGCCGGGGTCGACCAGCCGGCCGACGACGCGGAGCACTCGCCAGGCACCCCAGATGCCGATCGGCACCGCGAGCAGCAGGACGGCCGAGACGGCCGCCGCGGCACTGTCGCCCAGCACCGACCCGAGCGCACCCATCACCACGACGTACGCCGGCGCCGGGACGGCGGTCCCCGTGCCCAGCGGGTGCCACGACTCGACCCAGAGACTCCACAGCTGCGAGGCCCGCGCCGGAGCCGGGGCGAGACCTCCGCCCGTGACGTGGCCGAACGCCTCGCGCGCCCCGACGACCGAGAGCACCACGACCAGGGCGAGCGCGACGGCCAGGGGGTTGGTGAAGAAGCGGGCGACGAGTCCGGTGTCCTCCTCGGGTGCCTCGTCGTCGACGACCGGGCGCCGGATCGGGACCGGCGCCACGGTCTCCTTCGCGGCCCGACGACGGTCGGCGACGTCCTGGGCCTGGTTGAACGCGGCTGCCACGATGTCGCCGACGAAGTCCAGGCCGTGTCGGTACGGCAGCCACCAGGGAGCCAGCAGCGGGCGTGGGTCGAACGAGGTTCGGCGTGCCCGGCGGGCGCGGATGACCTCGCGGGGACTGACGTAGACGGAGAACAGGGCCGCCAGCTCGTCGAGCGCCTCCCCGGGCGACCGTACGACGAGGAACCCGACCATCCGGACGAGCGTGCCGAAGAGCAGGCGGACCAGCTGCCAGGGCAGCGCCTTCGCCCGGGTGTTGGCCAGCAGGGTGAACAAGGCGGCGCGGCGCTCCTGGTAGTGGGTGTGCCGGCCGGTCAGCGCCGTACGCCGGACTCCACGGTGGGCCGCCTCGGCGTGGAAGACCACCGCGTGGGGCACGACCACGGTGCGGTGGCCGTGTGCCGCCGCCCGCCACCCGAAGTCGATGTCGTTGCCGAAGATCGGCAGGTTGTCGTCGAATCCGCCGAGCTCCTCGAGAACCCGCCGCCGGACGAGCATGCCCGCGGAGTTCACGGCGAGTACCCCCCGCGCCTCGTCGTGCTGCCCCTGGTCGTACTCGCCCGGCTCGAGGCCGGTCTCCCGGCGCCCCGTGCCGGAGATCGTGACCCCCACCTCCAGAAGGCGCTTCAGCGAGGGCCACTCACGGAGCTTCGGGCCGAGGACGTCGGCGCGGGGATCGGCGGACGCCGCGGCGAGCAGCTGTTCCAGAGCGTCCGGCACTGGGTTGCTGTCGTCGTGCAGCAGCCAGATCCACTCCGGGCAGGCCGTCACCTCGGCGGCGTACGCCGGCACCTGTTCCAGGGCGACCCGGACGGCCTCGGGGTACGCCGTTCGGCCGCTCAGCGTGACGACCTCGTCGAAGGCCTCGAGCAGGAGGTCGACGCTCTCGTCGGTGCTGCCGGTGTCGACCGCGACGACTCCCGCCACCGGGGCGGTCTGCGCCTGGATGCCGTCGATCACGGCGGGCAGCCACCGGGCTCCGTCGTGGCTGACGAGAAGTGCCACGACTGCCGGTCCCACGGTCGATCACCCTAGCGGCGGCCCCCTGACCCCCCGAATCGCCAGGGAAGCGGCTGGGGCGGCCGGGTGAGCCGAGTCACCACCCAGCCGACCGGACACCCGGACCGGCGCGCCGACCGTACGCGGTCGGCGCCCGGCTAGACCGCGCGCTTCTTCAGCTTGCGGCGCTCCCGCTCGGAGAGCCCGCCCCAGATGCCGAAGCGCTCGTCGTTCATCAGCGCATACTCGAGGCACTCGCCGCGCACCTCGCATGTCAGGCAGACCTTCTTGGCCTCCCTGGTCGAGCCGCCCTTCTCGGGGAAGAACGCCTCCGGGTCGGTCTGCGCGCACAGGGCCCGCTCCTGCCAACCCGCTTCCTCGGCGTCCGCGTCGAGGAGAAACAGTTCCCTCACGGCACTCGCCCTTTCGACCCTCGGCTGTCATCGGCTCGGACCGCCCATACCGTCCGAAGAACACTGTGGGAATTACACGCCTGTCGTACACCCGAAGTCAAGGCAAGATCTGGTATTGGCATGAACCTGCGGAACCGGGATCTCCCCGGTACCATCCCGCATTCCGCCCCGGGCGGTGGCCCGGAAAGGCACGGACCTCTCCGACTTCGTCCGGCGCGGGCCCGAGGAGGGGCGCCACGAACGGGCTTCCGAACGACCTGCCGCACGGCCTGCCGAACGGCGTACCGAACGGCGTACCGAACGGCCTGGCGAACGCCCGCCCGGCCGGGTGCGGCAGGCTACCCGCATGCATCACATCACCGTGCTGTCGGGCGGTGTCGGCGGAGCGACGTTCATCCGGGGACTCCTCCACGGCGCCCGGGGCGGGATGCTGCCGGGCGTGGACTCCGACGCCGAGGTCACCGTCGTGGCCAACACCGCCGACGACATCTGGCTGCACGGGCTCAAGGTGTGCCCGGATCTCGACACGGTGATGTACACCCTCGGTGACGGCATCGACCTCGAGCGCGGCTGGGGCCGCCGGGACGAGACCTGGCACGCCAAGGAGGAGCTCGCGGAGTACGGCGCGGAGCCGACGTGGTTCGGACTGGGTGACCGGGACCTGGCCACCCACCTGGTGCGCACGCAGATGCTCGACGCGGGATATCCGCTCTCGCAGGTCACCGAGGCGCTCTGTCGTCGCTGGCAGCCGGGCGTGCGCCTCGTGCCGATGTCCGACGACCGCGTCGAGACCCACATCGCGATCGCGGACCCCGACAGCCCGAGCGGGCGCCGCGTCGTGCACTTCCAGGAGTACTGGGTGCGCCTGCACGCCGAGGTGCCGGCCGAAGCGGTGGTAGTGGTCGGTCTCGAGGAATCGGCGCCGGCCCCCGGCGTGATCGACGCGATCACCGACGCCGACCTGGTGATCGTCCCGCCGAGCAACCCCGTGGTCAGCGTCGGCACGATCCTCGGGGTCCCTCGGGTGCGCGAGGCGCTGGTGACGACGCGGGCTCCGGTCGTCGGGCTCTCCCCCATCATCGGTGGCACGCACGTACGCGGGATGGCCCAGCAGGTCCTGACCGCGATCGGTGTCGAGGTGACCGCCGCGGCCGTGGGTCTGCACTACGGTGCGCGCGCGTCGGGCGGCGTGCTAGACGGCTGGCTGGTCGACACCGTCGACGCCGACGTCGTGGACGCGGTGCGGACGGCCGGGTTGCGGTGCGAGGCCGTTCCTCTGTTGATGACCTCCCCCGCAGCGACCGCGGAGATGGCGGCCGCCGCGGTCGCCCTGGTCTCGTGAGCTCGATGCCGGCGGCCCCATGATCACGGTCTGGGCTCCGGACGGGGTCGGGGAGGTACGCCGCGGCGACGACCTCGCAGATCACCTGCTGCCGCTCGTGGAGCTCGCCGTCGGGGACGTCGTGTGCGTCACCAGCAAGGTGGTCAGCAAGGCCGAGGGCCGCGTCGAGGCCGGTGACCGGGGCGAGGCGGTCGCCCGGGAGACGCGCCGCCTCGTCGCCCGGCGCGGGTCCCTCTCGATCGTGGTGAACCGCCTCGGGCTGACGATGGCCGCGGCCGGCGTCGACTCGTCCAACGTCGAGCGTGGACACGTCCAGCTCCTCCCGGAGGATCCCGACGCCTCGGCCCGGGCCCTGCGCGGCGCGATCGGACGAAGGGCCGGGGTCAACGTGGGCGTTCTGGTGACCGACACCGCGGGGCGTCCCTGGCGCGAGGGACAGACCGACATCGCGATCGGCGCCGCCGGGGTCCGGGTCCTCGACGACCACGCCGGCCGGACCGACTCCTACGGCAACACCCTGAGCGTCACGGCCCCGGCCGTGGCGGACCAGCTCGCCGGCGCGGCGGAGCTCGTGGCCGGCAAGCTCGGACGCCGGCCGTTCGCAGTCGTCCGCGGCCGCGCCGACGTCGTCCTGCCCGCGTCAGAACACGGTCCGGGTGCCGCCGCGCTCCTGCGTCCCGAGGGTGCCGACCTGTTCGGGCTCGGTTCGCGGGAGGCCGTGGTGGCCGCGCTTCGAGGGGACGCTGCCGAGCGGCCCCACTTCGGGGCACCCATCGATGCCGAGGAGCTGGCCGCACTGCTCGCCGCCCTGACCGGCGGCGAGGTCTCGGCGCGCGACGGCGTGCTCACGCTCGCCGTGGACGACCCGCGGGCCGGGTGGGTCGCGGAGGTGGCGGCGTACGCCCACGGCTGGGAGGTCAGCGGGGAGCGGCAGTCGTCGCGAGTTCGGTTACGACCGGCAACTCCGTAGACTCGCCCGCACTCCCACTCCGTCCGGCCGCAACGAAGAGAGATCCATGGCCAAGTCGTCCAAGTCATCGAGGACCGTGCGCACCGAGCGCCAGAAGGTCATCGAGGAGATGCGAGCGAGGCAGAAGGCTGCCGAGCGCAGGCGTGGCGGCATCATCGTGGCCGTCTGCGTCCTCGTCGCCGTCGGGATCATCGTCGCCGCGGCATGGGGCCCGGTGACGGACCACTTCCGGGAGCAGAAGTACTCCGGCACGGCACTCGACCAGATCGGGGCGCCGGCGTCGGCGTGCCAGCAGCCGATCACCAAGCCCGCCACCGGCAACCAGCAGCATCTGCCCGACGGCTCGCCCATCAGCTATCCGGACAACCCGCCGGCGTTCGGCGAGCACTACATCGACCCCGACCCCATGGCGCGGAAGTTCTACACCGCGCAGGACCGCCCGGCGCTGGGGACGCTCGTGCACAACGAGGAGCACGGCTACACGATCCTGTGGTACGACGACAGCGTCGCCGGCGACTCCGACCAGATGAGCCAGATCCGGGCGATCGCGGACAAGTTCGCCGGCACCAGCGATCTCCGTGACAAGTTCAAGGCGGTGCCGTGGACCGCCGACGACGGCAAGCCGTTCCCCAGCGGTCAGCACGTCGCGTTCACCCATTGGTCGGTCGGTGGCGCACAGAACGCCTCGGCCGGCAACGCCAAGCAGGTCGGCGTCTGGCAGTACTGCTCCTCCACGTCCGGAGCTGCGCTGCAGACGTTCATGAGCGACTACCCGTTCACCGACTCCCCGGAGCCGAACGGGATGTAGCCGGAACGGGATGTCGCCCGCTGGCAGCGGTAGCGCAGGAATGCGCGTTCGCACCCGGGGCCCGTGCTCAGGTCAGGTCGGCGCGGCCACTCTCGCGGAGCCGGTCGACGAGTGCCTTGACGTCCTGGGCCCGTTCCCGGGTGGTGACGAGCACGGCGTCGGGAGTGTCCACCACGACGATGTCGTCCACCCCCACCAGAGCGACGAGGCGATCGCCCCCAGGGACGACCAGGCCGGTGCTCGCGTCGGTCACGACGTTCGCGTCGTCGCCGAGGACCTCGAGCCCGCCGTCACCGAGGACCGCGGCCAACGAGTGGAAGTCACCGATGTCGTCCCAGCCGAGGTCCGCCGGGACCATCGCCACGCGCCCCTGGGCGGCGGCCGGCTCCCCCACGGCGTGGTCGATCGCGATCCGGTCGAGGTCCGGCCAGACCTCGTCCGTACGTCCCGGATCTACGGCCAGGTCGCGCAGCGCCGTGGCCAGGGCCGGGTGCCAGGTGGCGAGCAGCTCGAGCAGCACCCTCGGGCGGACCACGAACATCCCGGCGTTCCAGCGGTACTCGCCCGAGGCGACGTACGACGCCGCGAGCTCCGGGCCCGGCTTCTCGACGAACTCCGCGACCACGAACCCACCGGGATGCCCGCTCAGCGCCTCCCCCTGCCGGACGTACCCGAACGCCGTCGCGGGGTAGGACGGCTCGACCCCGATCGTGACCAGCCAGTCGTCCCTCGCCACCTCGACGGCCAGCCTGACGGCCTCCTCGAAGGCGACCCTGTCGCGAACGACGTGGTCTGCTGCGAACGAGCCCATCACGGCGTCCGGATCCTTGCGTTCCAGGACCGCCGCGGCCAGGCCGATCGCGGGCATCGAGTCGCGCGGGGACGGCTCACCGAGCACCCGTTCGGCGGGGGTGTCCGGCAGCTGCGCGAGCACGGCGTCGCGATGCCGGGCGCCGGTCACCACCAGCACCCGGTCGTCCACCAGCGGAGCGAGGCGGTCGACGGTCTCCTGGAGGAGGGAGCGGCCGGATCCGGTGAGGTCGTGCAGGAACTTCGGCGATCCCGACCGGGACAGCGGCCACAACCGCGTCCCCGAGCCGCCGGCCGGGACCACGGCCCAGAAGTGCTCGATGGCAGCCATGGCGAAACCCTAGGGCGTGGTGCCGGTCCGTAAGGTGACGTCGCGATGACGACGTTCCCCCAGGTCCTGGCCCGCCGGCTCGCCGAGGATCCCGGCCGCCCGCTGGTCACCTTCTACGACGGCTCGAGCGGTGAGCGGACCGAGCTCTCGACCACGACCTGGGCCACCTGGGTGGCCAAGGTCTCCGCGCTGCTCACCGACGAGCTCGACATCGAGCACGGAGCCCGGCTGCTGGTCGACCTTCCGGCCCACTGGCTCGGCACCGTCGTGCTGGGTGCGGCGTGGGGATGCGGGATCGAGGTGATCTGGGACGGGGAGCCGGACGCCGTCGTGACCGGGCCCGGCGGCGTCGGACGCTGGGCTCCCGCAGCGCGTCGGCTCCCGGTTCTCGCGACCGCGCTGCACCCCTTGGCAGGGCCGTTCGCCGACGGCGTGCCGGCCGGCGTGCACGACCTCGGCACCGAGGTCTGGTCGCAGCCCGACGAGTACGTCGCGTGGCCCGGGCCCGCGGACGACGACCCGGCCGTCGACGGCACCACCCACGCCGAGCTGTGGAGGTCGGCCGCCGCCGGAGAGCATCTCACCGACGGCGGCCGCCTCATCTCGGAGGCGAACCCGGCTTCCCCTTCCGGCCTCGCCTCCCTCACCGAGCCGCTGGCCCGCAGCGGCTCCCTGGTCCTGGTCGCCCACGCCTCGGACGAGGGACGCGAGCAGATCGCGGCCGACGAGCGGGTGACCCATCGCTTCGCCTCCGCCGACCCTGGTCAGCCCGCCAGGTCGTAACCCCGGAAGCCTCCACCGAGGAACACCGGCGTCTTCACCCCGGTGACCGTGCCGCGCAGCACGTACAGCCGACCGGAGTCCTTCTGCCGCACGATCAGGTCGGGGTGTCCGGTGAGCCGGAGGTCGCTGATCCCGATCACCCAGTCGTAGCCCGTGACGCCTCCCGCCAGCCTGGCGGGCACGTGGAACCCGCCTGGTCCGTTCCCGTGGAGCACGGTCAGCGTTCCCGCGCGGCGTACCAGGCTGTCGGGGGCGCCGTCGCCGTTCCATCGACCGACGCCGACGGGGACACCCTTCTTGAGAGCTCCGTAGACGGGATAGGCCTTCTTCAGCCCCGCCGTTCCCCTGCCCGGGAAGACCTTGAGCACGCGGTGACGGGGCTGCCCGATCAGGTCCGGGAACCCGTCACCGGTCATGTCCCCCACGGCCGTGAGCTTGCGGACGCGGGTGAAACCGGTGGCCAGTACCTGGGTGCGGGTCAGGTGTCCGTGGCCGTCACCGCGCCACAGCACGAGGTTGCCCGTGCCGGACTGGCGGGTGATGACGTCGCCGTAGCCGTCGCGGTCCCAGTCGCCCGCGACGAGGAGCCGATCGGCCGCCGAGAGATCCGCGTGGGTGTCGATCGGGCGGCCCACGGTGAACCCCCCGGGGTTGATCCAGGCACGGACCTTCCCACCGTCGAGCGCCAGGACGTCGGGAGCGCTGGAGCCGCCGACAGCGCCGACGGCCAGCAAGGCGGAATCGGCGAAACGGGTGATGGGCCCGAGCCGGCGGGCGAACGTGCCGTCGCCCTTGCCGGGCAGGACGTAGCTGTCGCCGGTCTTCCGCTCGCGCACCAACAGGTCGCTCCTCCCGTCACGACTCAGGTCTCCGGCGCCCGCGATCACGTCGTACCTGCGGAACCGGCCCGGGATCTGCACACCCTTGCCGAACGTCGCGTCGCCGTGGCCGGCGTGGAGCCAGAGACCGCCGTCGGCGTCGCGCACGACCAGATCGGCGTAGCCGTCACCGTTCAGGTCGCCGGCCGCCGTGATCAGGTCGAAGGAGCCCCACCCTGTGCCGCTGCGCTCGCGCCGGAAGCTGCCGTCGGCCTTCTGCAGGAACACCGCCAGAGCCCCCGTGCCGGTGTTCCTCGCCGCGAGGTCGTTCCGGCCGTCGCCGTTCAGGTCTCCTGGCGCGAGCACCTGGTCGAGCCCGCGGAAGGCCCCGAGCACGGCCGTGGCGGCGCCGAACGTGCCCGAGCCGGTGCCGGGCCGCACGGCCACCGATCCGTCGGCCTGCCGGACGAGCAGGTCGCTGGTCCGGTCACCGGTGATGTCCGGGGTCACCGCCAGCTGGGTCGCGCCGGTGGCGCCCTTCGCCACCGTCACCGCCGGTGGGAAGTGGATGAGCCCTCCGGTCGGCACCACGAAGGCCTCGCCGTCGCGTGACCGGCGTACGACGATGTCGGGCGCCGGCGTCGAGGCGAGGTTGGACTCGAGCTGCCGGCCGGACCAGCCCCGCTGCGCGGCTGCCGCGAGCCTCCGGATGGCGGGCAGCTTGTCGTAGAGGTACTGACCCGGGCAGAGGGTGGCGGCCGCGTCGCGGTGGCCGTTGATCGCCTCGAACCACGTCGAGGTGACCCACTGGTGGGTCGACGCGGCGTCCACGCCGTGCAGCGAGAGCTTCCAGGCGTACAGGGTCGCGTAGGCCTGGATCATGGCCTTGCCGGGCCTGGCGATCTGGTAGTTGCCGATCGCGGACGCAGCGAACGAGTCGTCGTTGTAGCCCAACGTGTGAGCGCCGACGACCGGTCGGTCGACACCGCCGTACCGGCCCTCCCAGATACGGCCGAACCGGTCGATCAGGAAGTTGTAGCCGATGTCACTCCAGCCCCGGGACTCCACGTGGTAGGCGTAGATGCTGCGCAGGAGGCCGGGAACCTCGGAGCGGGTGTAGTCGTTGGCGTTCACGGTGTGGTGGACGAAGCCTGCGTGGACGTCGCCGTAGTGGAGGGAGGACTTGCCCCGGATGCTCTCGTCGGCGCCCCACTGCTTGCGGGAGTAGATCACCGGACGCGGGGTGAAGACCGCAGCCGCCAGTCGGGCCCGGTCGTCGGCGGTGCCGACAGCGGCACCGTCAGACGTCACGCCGGTCGTGTCGTCGGCGCTCGTGGCAGCGGCGTACACGGAGTCCGTGCCGTCGTTGCCGTCCATCGTGCTGGTGTCGATGGCGGCCAGCTCCTGCGCCGAGTGCCGGGCGCGCCCGGGAGCGATCACCGCGAGCCTCATGTCGGCCGGCAGCGGCTCGCGCGACTCGACGCGCACCTGCACCCGGCCCACCCGGCCGACCAGCACGGGCTCCGTGCCGGGTCGTGCGTGCCTGGCCTCCGCGGATCCGGGATCGGGGCCGTGCTCGGGGTCGTAGGGGACGTCGGACCACGCGGTCCAGGAGTGTCCGCTCCGGGTCCGCGCACTGACCTGTAGCGCCTGCTCCGGGATGCGCACGCCGTGCGCCCAGGTGACGCCCACCTCCCCGAAGCCGGTGACCTTCTGCGGCGACGTCGTCAACTTCGCGACACCGCCCGGCCGGGACACCACGCGGGCCGCCGTCGTGGGCAGCGCCCGCCCGGCAACCGTCGTGGCGGAGGTCAGCCGGACCTCACGGACGTGCGGCTCTACCGGAGCCGTCGGCACTCGCGACGTCTGCCGGGCCTCGGCCGTGTACGCCGTCAGCGCGGCCGGCGGTGCCGCCCGCCCCGTCCCGGGAGTCACCAGGGGTTGCGTCCCGACGACGTCCAGCGTCACCACGCTCGCGGCCGGAGTCAGCGCAGCCAGCACCACGCCGAGCGCCAGCACCTGCTGGCAGGCCGTGACGAACCGGCTGCGGTGGGGGGACACGAGATCTGCTCCGTGGTGTGGGGGAAGTCAGTCACACGAGCAGCAAGTTTCACACCAGTCACAGGAGTCGGAAAGATGTTCGGAGTAACTACAGTGATGTACTTTCCAGTCGACACGCCGAGAACGTCGAGATTTGGCTTGGCGTCCCGGCCTCGCTCAGGGGCGGAGGCCGGTGCCGCCGAACCGCGCCATGGTGTCAACCCTGAGCTGGCCCCGCTGTGTCCACGTGAGGTGGCCCCAGGGTTGGCGTGTGATCAACGCCGCCTCAACGAGACCCGGTTACCCATGGTTCATGCGTGGTTCTCGGATGGCCGCCGCGTTGGTCGCTGGGTGGTTGGTGCCCGCGATGTTGTGGGGCGAGACCCCGACGGCGTTCGGAGCGGCCAGGCCCGGCGCCGTGGGCGCGTCCGCACCAGCGTCGGCTGGTAGCGCGGGCGGCCCGTCTACCGCAGTTGCTGCGACCTTCGACAACCCTGGTCCGGTGTCCGGCGCCATCAATGATCCTGGGGAGCTGGTGCTCCCGGTCTCGGGGATGCCGTCGTTGATCACCGATCTAACCGTGACCCTGCGCGGCCTGGACGCAGCCAGAATGGACAACGTCAAGATCACCATCGTGTCGCCCGACGGCACAGGGGTCGACCTGATCGACTCGGCGTGCCAGGGCAGCACGGCGCCGGTGTCGGCCAAGAACTTCCTCGTCGACGATCGGCTGCCGGCTCCGCTGCCCAAGGACGCGCCCGACACCTCGGATTCGTGCTGGATCAACGAGTTCTTCATCAAGCCCTCGAACCACTTCCTCTCCTTCCCTTCGGAGCCGACCACGTTGGCAGCGCTGCGTGGCCACGTCGCCAACGGGAACTGGACGATCCGCATCAGCACCTACGACACCAGGACTGCCGCGCTGTCGGGAGGGGTCGCGTTCACTCTGGCTGCCGATGACCCCGATACCGTGATCACGGCGGGTCCGGCCAACGGTGGACAGTCGGGGAGCACCGTCTCGTTCGAGTTCGCATCGCCCAACGTCGCAGCGGCGATGTTTCAGTGCAGCCTGGACGCGGCAGTGTTCACGTCCTGCATCTCGCCGCACAGTCTCAGTAGCCTGAGCGCTGGCACCCATAGCTTTCGGGTTCGTGCGGCAACCGGCGTGGGAAATGCCATTGTCGATCCCACCCCGGCGCAGGTGGAATGGATCGTCCAGCCGCCACCGATCACTCGGCGGCCGGACGGACTCATCCGGAAGGGCACGCTGGCCTACGTCGGCAACGGGATCTACAACACCACCGGCACCGGCCAGACGGTGACGACCAAGAAGAGGCGCACCAGGAGCGCGACGTTCTTCGTCGACGTGCAGAACGACGGCACTGTCAAAGACACCTTCACGATCCTCGGTGCCGGGGGGCGGAAGGGATTCCGTGTCAGATACTTCGCGGGTCACACGGACATCACCTCTGCGGTGGTCGCGGGCAGGTTCCGGCTGCGCAACCTCGCTTCCGGGCAGCAACGGGTGATCAGGCTCGTGGTCAAGGTCAAGGCCACCGCCAAGAAGGGCATCCTGCGCTCCTGGCTGGTCACCGCCAGATCCACCAACAACACCACCAAGGCGGACACGGTGAGGGCCAAGGTCAGGGTGCCGAGGGGATAGCCGGCGTCATGCGGCGGCGCGCGACACCAGCGATGTAGGCGCCGTTCGGCCGTGCCGCCCCATCCCGGATGGTCGGGGCGCGTGAGCTCACTCCTCAGATGTCCGCGCCGAGCTCCTCGTCCTCGAGCTCCTCCTCGGTGTCGAGCGTGTCCTCCTCGTCGTCGTCGTAGTGGAGGAACCTGATCCCGTCGTCGACGTCGCCGTCGAAGGTCAGCCGGCCCTTCTCCAGCACGAGCACACGGTCGCACATCTTGCGCACGCTGCCGGCGGCGTGGCTGACGTAGAACAACGTCGTGCCGCCGTCGCGGATCTCCTGCATCTTGGCCAGGCACTTCTTCTTGAACGGCCGGTCGCCCACGGCGAGCACCTCGTCGGCCAGGAAGATGTCGGCGTCGACGTGGATGGCTACGGCGAACCCGAGGCGGGCGAACATGCCCGAGGAGTAGTGACCGACGGGCGAGTCCAGGAACCGGCCGATGTCGGCGAACTCGACGATGTCGTCGAACTTGCGGCGCGTCTCCGCCTCGGTCATGCCAAGGATCGCGGCGTTGAGGTAGACGTTGTCGCGGCCGGTCAGCTGTGGGTGGAAGCCGGCGCCGGTGGCGATCAGGCCCGCGACCCGGCCGCGGGTCAGCACCCGTCCTGAGTCGGGACGCATGACCCCGTTGATCATCTTGAGCAGCGTGCTCTTGCCCGAGCCGTTGAGTCCCATCAACCCGATCGACTCACCCTGCCGCACCGTGAACGTCACGTCGTCGACGGCGAGGAACGAGTCGGTCAGCTCCTGCTGGCGCAGCATCGCGACGGTCATCTGCTTCAGCGTGCGGTGGTAACGCAACGTGAACGTCTTCGAGACATGGCGGACGACGATCGACCGCTTGTCGCTCACAGCAGGCGCTCCGGGATGCGGCGCTCGAGGCGCGAGAACGTCGACTGCGCGAGGACGAGGACCACCAGGCTGATCAGCAGAGCCCGGATCGCCAACCAGAACAGGTGCGGCGGCATGTCGTTCAGGGCCGTGTGGTGCGGGTGGTGGGTGGCCCCCACCCAGAACGCCCGCTGGAAGCACAGCACGGCCTCGGTGATCGGGTTCCACAGGTAGAACCCCGTGTGCCCGTGGAAGCGCTGCGCGACCATCGTGTACGGGTACATCATCGGCACCCCGAAGCGGACGAAGTTGCTGAGCACGTTCACGGCGTTGGAGATGTCACGCAGGAACACGTTGGCCGCGCTGAACATCAGGGCCAGTGCGGTGCCGAGCGTCATGCTGATCGACAGCCCCAGAACGCCGAAGACCAGACCGGTCGCGTCCGGGTGCCATCCGGAGATGAAGGTGGCGACCAGGAGGATCACGACCTGCGGGACCACGTGGAACAGCGAGACCAGCATCGAGGCGACCGGGAACATCTCTCGCGGGACGGCCATCTTCTGGACCAGTGACTTGTTGCGCACGATCGAGCGCGTGCCGGCATTCATCGTCTCGGTGAAGAAGTGCACGATGATCAGGCCGCAGAAGACGTGGATCGCGAAGTCCTCGGTGCGCTGGGCCCGGCCGAAGAGGATGCCCATGACGAAGTAGTAGATGAAGAACTGCGTCAGCGGGTTGACGTAGGACCACACCAGCCCGAGCACCGAGCCCTGGTACCGAGCCGCGATCTCGCGGCGTACCAGCAGGGTGAGGATGTAGCGGTGCCGGAACACCTCGAGCAGGCCCTGCTCCGACCAGGGCGGTCGGAGCGCGGCGTCCACCCGGCGGTTGCGCACCGGCGCCGTGGAGGCGCTCATGCGTGGGTCACTCCTCGGGCTCGGTCCAGGGCCGCAACGTCTCGTCCCAGGCCTCGGGGGACGAGATCTCGGGGAGCGCGGCGCGGTACTCCGCCGCCAGCCGGTCCCATTCCCGGCGGAAGCGGTGGTGCAGTGCGACGGTACGCCGCATCAGGTCGCGGAACTGTGCCGGGTCACGGCGGTACAGCGCGGCCGAGGTCCCGTCGTTCATCGACACGATCGCCGAGTCGTAGCGGGCCAGGCGGTACCACTTGGCATCCATCGCGGGCAGCTCCGTCTCCGGGAACTCACCGGCGAGCCCGCGACGTGGGCGCAGCTGCCGCAGGGGGGCGAGCCCGGCGGTGACCAGCTGCGAACGCCGGCTGGGCACCTCGCTGTCGGACTTCCCCCTGCGCGGCGGCTTCTCGCGGCGTACCGGCGGGAAGTCGTCGCGGTCGGCGTGCAGCTGGGCGTCGGTGAAGGTCGTGCGGAAGGCGTTCACGTCGGCCAGCCGGTGGGGCAGGAGCTCGTGCAGGCCGTACGGCCCGGCGAGGACGTCCTCCATCGCCATCAGCCGGAGCTCTGCCGTGGAGTACTGCATCGAGACCAGGTGGGCGATCTGGTGGTTGAGGCTCTCGCGCAGCAGCCTGCCGCCGCGCGGGTACGACGAGTGGAGCAGCGCCGCGACGATCCGGTTGCGGTGATGGAAGTAGGCCTGCCAGTCGACGGCGTCGTTCTTGTCGGTCCACGGCACGTGCCACACCGCGGCCCCTGGAAACGTGACCGT
>JBKPTA010000079.1:0-19774 GCA_046735295.1 Actinomycetota bacterium
CGCGTCCTGACCCTCGGGCAGACGGAAGGTGACCGAGCCGGCCGACGCCTTCTCGGCGAGCTCGCGCAGGTCGGCGCCCTCGGAACGGCGCAGTGCGTCCCAGACGGGCAGCGCCACGCCGTGCTCGAGGCCGACGTCGGCACGCACGACGTCCACCAGCCGGTTCACCCACGGGGTTCCCTCGGCGTCGGCCCCGTCGAGGCCGGCGAGCCTGAGCGTCGCACGCTCGACGGAGACCGTGGTGTGCTGCCGGGCGATGTTCACGATCGGCCGTCCCACGGTGCGCGCGAGTGATCGGGCCTTGCGGACGGTCGCCGGGTCGAGGTCCAGCTTGCCCCGGCCGGTCGTCGAGCGTGTGGTGCGGCGCGTCACCTAGAGCCTCCGCTCGAACAGTCGGCGCACGCCGTCGTGCGAGCGCAGCAGGTCCATCGCGTACGCCGCGTGGCCGGGGACGAAGCCGTTCCCGACGAGCATGGTGACGTCGGCGGCGAGGCCCTCGGCACCCAGGGCGGCGGCCGAGAAGGAGGTGGCCATCGAGAAGAAGATCACGGTCCCGCGCTCGGCGGTGGCCAGGATCGCCCCACCCTCGCAGCCCGGCACGTCCACACAGACGACGGTGACGTCGGACAGGCTTCCCGTGGAGGCCACGGCGTCGCGGAGGGCGACCGGGTCCCGCGCGTCGGCGACGACCACGTCATCGGCCACGCCGCTGTCACGGAGGAGGGCCGCCTCCTCCTCGGTCGGGACGACGCCGACCGACCGCCGGCACCCCGCACGCGCGGCGGCGGCGAGGCTCAGCGAACCGGACTTGCCTGCGCCCCCGACGACCGCCACGACGGGAGCACCATGTGTCGCGCCGGTCGAGACGTACTGCTCCACGATCCGGTGGGTGAGCGCCGGGGCGCCGCACACGTCCATCACCGAGAGGCTCAGAGCCGGCGGGAGGTCGTCGGGGATCCTGGCGGCGATCGAGCGGCCGAAGAGGATCGCATACCCGCGGGCCGGAACCCGCTCGGACCTCCCGTCCCATCGCGCGAGGCCGTCCTCGATGACCAGCGGAGTCAGGCTGAGCGACACCAGCGTCGCGACGCGGTCGCCTACCTCGAGGCCGAGGCTCGACTCGGGGCCGACCTCCTCCACGGTGCCGATCAGCATGCCGCCGGAGCCGGTCACCGGGTTCTGCATCTTGCCGCGGGTCGCCACGATCTCGAGCACCTCACGGCGTACCGCCTCACCGTCGTGCCGACCACCGACCGCATGCTTGCTCGCCAGCTGGCGGAACGACGCGGCGTCGAGGTTCAGCGTCTCCACCCGCACGCGGACCTCGTCCGGCCAGATCTCGCGGCGGGTGTCGAGCCGCTGCGCGGCCTGGGGCAGCACGACCACGTCGTCCAAGACGCGGTGGAGACCGGTCGGGTCGCTCGTGGTCCGCGCACCGAATTCGGACACTGGCACCGGCATTTCTAGAGTTTCCTCCGCTGGGGAGCGTGAAGTACGAAAGAATCTACGGCGTGGCATTGGACTCACCGCATGTTCTCCACCTACTCTGACATGAGAGCGGCGCGCCTGCCAACCGGCACGCCGTCCGTCCGTACGCCGTCCGTACGCCGTCCGCTCGCCGTCGACCAAGGAGCACTGCGCGATGAGCATCGAGACCTCGATCGGTCTTGAGACCGGCCAGCCCTATCCCTACCGGCGCGTGGAGCTGGTCGAGCCGGACTGGACGCGCTTCCCCGGCTGGAAGGACGTGACGTCACAGGACTGGGCGTCGGCCCAGTGGCAGCGTGCGCACTGCGTGAAGAACCTCAAGCAGCTCCGTGAGCTGATGGGCGACCTCCTCGACGAGCGGTTCTACGACGACCTCGAGCGCGACCAGGCGGAGCGGGCGACGATGTCCATGCTGGTTCCACCGCAGATGATGAACACCATGGCGCCGCGCGTCGAGGCGGCTGGTCCGGGGTCGCTGACCGAGGCCTTCTACGCCGACCCGGTCCGCCGGTACATGCTGCCCGTCCTCAGCGACCGTCGTCAGGACTGGCCCTCGCACCCGCACGCCACCCGGGACTCGCTCCACGAGCACGACATGTGGGTCGCCGAGGGTCTCACCCACCGCTACCCCACCAAGGTGCTGGCCGAGCTGCTGCCGACCTGTCCGCAGTACTGCGGCCACTGCACCCGGATGGACCTGGTCGGAAACTCGACCCCGCAGGTGGAGAAGCTCAAGCTGGTCGGCAAGCCGAACGACCGGCTCGGCGCGATGCTGGACTACCTGCGTCGTACGCCCGGTGTCCGCGACGTCGTCGTCTCCGGCGGCGACGTGGCCAACATGCCGTGGCCCCGCCTCGAGGCGTTCCTCACCGACCTGCTCGAGATCGAGAACATCCGCGACGTCCGGCTCGCCACCAAGGCGCTCATGGGGATGCCGCAGCACTGGCTGCAGCCGGAGGTGGTCGAGGGCATGGGCCGGATCGGGAAGCTGTCGCGGGAACGCGGCGTGTCCGTGGCGATCCACACCCACGTCAACCACGCCAACTCCGTGACCCCGCTGGTCGCCGAGGCGACGCGCACGATGCTGGACACCGGCATCCGCGACGTCCGCAACCAGGGCGTGATCCTCAACGGTGTCAACGCCGACCCGCACGCGCTGCTCGATCTGTGCTTCGCCCTGCTCGATGGCGCGCAGATCATGCCGTACTACTTCTACATGTGCGACATGATCCCCTTCTCGGAGCACTGGCGCGTCTCGGTGGCCGACGCGCAGCGTCTCCAACACGCGATCATGGGCTACCTGCCCGGCTTCGCCACCCCCCGGATCGTCTGCGACGTGCCGTTCGTGGGGAAGCGCTGGGTGCACCAGCTCTCGGACTACGACCGGGTTTGCGGCATCTCCTCCTGGACCAAGAACTACCGCACCTCCATCGAGGCCGAGGACCCCGAGGCGCTGACCCGCCACTACGAGTACTACGACCCGATCCACACCCTGCCCCCGGAGGGACAGGCGTGGTGGTCGGAGCACGGGAAGCTCGACGAGTCCGCCCTCAGGGCGGCCGAGGTCGCGGAGGCGAGCCGGCGTACGGCCGCCCTCCAGGCTCACTGACTCCTTCTTCCTGACCCGGTCCGGGCCCCCTCCCTGTGGGTATCGGGGTTCTCCCGGTGGTATCGGGGTGCATGGGGCGTCACCACCCGGGTACGGCTGGTGCAGCGGCACGGGAACAACCGTGCCCCATGAGCATGTGAGGCTGCTCGGGAGCCCAGTCGAACCACTGCGGAGGGAGAAGCACGTGGCACGCAACACGCATGTCCCGCACGGGCTGTTGGGCAGCCTGGTGTCAGGGGCGAAGGACATCCCACGGAACGCCTCGTGGCTGGCGGGCAAGGCCCTGCCCCACGAGGGAGCGACGAACGGGACCGGCGGGGACCGGTCCTCGAGCAGGTCCCCGAGCAACGGCAGCGGGCGAAGCCTGGTCCAGCGCGCCGGCGACGCGGTCCGCGAGGTGATGCCCGGGCAGGACTCGGTCGAGCACCGCCTGACCCAGGCGCGTGACGGTGCAGAGCGCGCCCAGGAGGCCGAGGACCGCGCCGTCGAGGCAGCAGAACGCGCTCATGAGCTCTCCGAGCGCGTCGACGTGGTGGAGTCCGAGGAGAGCCAGCGGCTCCAAGAGGTACGGCGACAGCTCTCGGACGAGGTCGACCGCAAGGTGCGCAGTGCCGAGCGGGACGCCGCGGACCTCGTGGCCCGCGCGCGACAGGAGGCGGAGGCAGAGGCGGAACGCGAGCTGGAGCAGCAGGAACAGGTCTCCGCCGAGCGTCAGGAAGCAGCCCGGGCGGAGGCCGAGCGGGCCCAGCAAGAAGCGCACGAGCGCTTCACAGAGGCCACCGAGCGCCTCGCCCGCGCCCGAGGCCTCGCGGAGGAGGCGGCCGCTCTGGCCCAAGAGGCTGCAGAGAAGGCGCGGCAGGATGCCGAGCGGATCAGCGCGGCAGCCCAGTCCGCCCAGTCCGGCCGCAAGCAGGCCGACCGCGCGGTCTCCCAGGCACACCGACTGCGCGAGCGCACGGAGAAGGAAGCCGCCACCGTCACACAGAAGGTGCAGCGCACCACGAAGGGGGGCGCGCTCTCGACCATGTCGCGGGCGGACCTGCTCCACCTCGCTCAGGAGCGCGACATCCCCGGACGGTCGTCGATGTCGAAGAAGCAGCTGCTCTCAGCATTGGGGAAGAAGCGATGATCGCCACGAGACTTGCTCGCGAAGCATGGCAGCGGCTCACGCCGGACACTCCCGTGGAGCGCGTGACGCGCACGTTGCCGCAACCTGACAAGCAGAGCCTGGTGCGCTCCGGTGTCGCGGCCGGCGCCACGCTCGTCGCGTTGTCCGCGGCGAGCGCGGTCACGTCGGCGATCAGGCGCCGTACGGAGGGGTCATGAAGCTCTCCGCGCTAGGAGCGCTCGCCGTGGGGTACGTCCTGGGTGCCAGAGCCGGGAGGGAGCGCTATGAGGAGATTCGCAAGCTCGCGGGTCGCGCGGCGGACAAGCTCGAGAGCTACGGAGCCTCGGGGAGCCTGGCTAACCGCGTCTCGGAGCTCAACCACCACGGGGACCGCACTCGCACCTGACGGCGACGGACAGCTCTCGAGCGGGGTGCTGATCGAGACCCATCTGCTGGCCCGGCTTCTCGGCATGCGCCTGCTCAGGATCGACGGTGTGGTGACCGTGGCGCCCGCCCGGCTCTCGCCCTCGCCTGCCGACCCGCGCTCGGTGCCGATGACCTCCACCATGGAGCTCGGCGCCGGCCTCGAACGCGCGGCCCACCTGCTCCGCGACTGCGACCGCAAGCGGGACGGTCATCAGGGCTGAGACTCGCGCCGTCCTTCACCGGTGACGGTGCGGTTCTCATACGGCGTGCTCAGGACGATCGTCGTACGGGTCGAGACGTTCGCCGCGGCGCGGATCCGGGCGAGCAGGTCCTCCAGCGCGTGCGGGGTCTCCACCCGCACCTTGAGGATGTAGGACTCCTCCCCCGCGACCGACCAGCACGACTCGATCGCCCGGATGTCGACGAGGCGATCGGGGTAGTCATCGGGCTGACTGGGGTCGATCGGCGTGATGGACACGAAGGCGGTCAGCGCGAACCCGAGCTCCTCGTAGTTGACCGACGCGCCGTACCCGCCGATCACGCCGCGCTTCTCCAGCCGCTTGACCCGCTGATGCACCGCGGACGTGGAGAGACCGGTTGCCCTCCCGAGATCGGTGAAGGACATCCGGCCATCGGCGGCCAGCAGCCGGACGATCGCGCGATCTGTCTCCTCCACGCCGACGACCCTAGCGTCCTCGCCGGATGCGTAGGCTCTGGCACGTGTCGAGCGAGAAGCGGCTCATGGTGCTGGACTCCGCATCGATGTACTTCCGGGCCTTCTTCGGCGTCCCGGAGGTCACCGCGGACGACGGCACACCGGTCAACGCCGTCCGCGGCTTCCTGGACTTCATCAGTCGGCTGGTCGGGGACTACCGGCCGAGCCACGTGGTGTGTGCCTGGGACAACGACTGGCGCCCGCAGTGGCGTGTGGACCTGCTTCCGTCGTACAAGGCGCATCGGGTCGTGAAGGCCATTCCCGGTCCGCGGCCGGACATCGAGGAGGTGCCGGACCCACTCGAACGGCAGATCCCGGTCATCCTCGAGGTGCTCGACGCCGCGGGCCTCTGCGTGGTCGGCGCCGACGGTTTCGAGGCGGACGACGTCATCGGGACCCTGGCAACCGGTGCCGCGATGCCGGTCGACGTCGTCACCGGCGACCGTGACCTCTTCCAGCTGGTGGACGACGCCAACCAGGTGCGCGTGCTGTACATCGCGCGCGGAGTCGGCAACCACGAGCGCGTGACCGACGAGGTCGTCGTCGGCAAGTACCGCGTGCTCCCCAGCCAGTACGCCGACTTCGCCACGATGCGCGGCGACGCCTCCGACGGTCTCCCCGGCGTGGCCGGGATCGGCGAGAAGACCGCGGCGTCGCTGCTGCTGAGGTTCGGCGACCTGCGCGGCATCGTGGCGGCCGCCGAGGACCGGGAGTCGGGCATGTCACCGGGTCCGCGTCGCCGGATCCTCGACGCGGCGGAGTACCTCCTGGTCGCGCCGAAGGTCGTCGCGGTCGTCCGCGACATCGACCTGCCGGCGTTCGACGCGACGCTGCCGTCCGAGCCTCGCGACCCGGACCGGCTCGACGAGCTGGCCGAGCGCTACAACCTCGACTCGCCCGTCAAGCGGCTGCGGGCCGTCCTCGCCGGCTGACCACGGTCAGCGCAGCATCTCGCTGACCGTGATCCGAGCCGCGGACGGGCAGCCCTTGGTGAACCCGTAGAACGGCCCGAAGTCCCGGGTGGCGGCGAAACCGGTCACGTACAGGCCGGTCAGCTGGGTCTCGAAGCCGGGCGAGAGGTCCGGGAAGCCGTCGGTGACCGAGACGAGAGGCAGGACAGGCGCCAGGTAAGGCACGGCGGCGAGGTCGGCGCGGTACCCGGAGGCGGCGATGACGTGGTCGACCTCGATCAGATCTCCGTCCGAGAGCGCCAGGCCGACCGTGTCCGGCCGGGTGACGTCGACCGCCGTCACCTGGGTGTGCGGCCGCGACCGGACGACCGCCCGGTCCAGACGCGGCGTGAGCCAGGGTTCCAGGGTGAGGCGGCCCACCTGCCAGAACTCCTGCGCGATCGCCTGACGGCGCTGCTCGGTCAGCCCACGCCACCAGCCGCGGTGCTGCAGCGTCTGCTCGACGTAGGCGTCCACGAACCTCCAGCTGACCGCCGCGAACCTCGGGGTCTCGTGGCGGTGGATCACGTCGACCCGGGCCGCGCCGTGGTCGCAGAGCAGGGCAGCCCATTCATAGGCGCTCTGCCGGCCGCCGATGATCGCGACACGAGCTCCGGCGAGGTCGTCGAACGCCACCCGCTCGCTGGTGTGGCTGCGCCGGTCGGCCGGGACGTCGTCGTACCAGGCCGGGAGCGCGACGAAGTGGGCGATGCCGGGCGCCGCCAGCACCTTCTCGGCCGTGATCGTGGTGCCGTCGGCCATCGCGGCCGCGAAGCCGTGCCCGTCAGCCGGGGCCACCGAGTCGACCATCACCTCCTCGACGTCGAGCTTCTTGTGCTCACGGAACCATTCGGTGTGGTCGAGGAACAGCGAGATCGGAATCGGGTCGTGGGACGCCGGATCGAGCCCGCGATCCTCGAAGTAGGCCTCGAAGGAGTGCTCGCCGTCGGCATCCAGCGTCCAGTCCCGGCCCGATCGGAGGAACATGTCGGCCGGCATCCGGTCACGCCAGAAGCCCATCGGCTTCCCGACGATCCGCGTCCGGACCCCCCGTGCCGCCGCATGGGCCGCGGCGGAGTAGGCGTACGGCCCCGCCCCGATCACCAGGAGCTCGATGTCCGCCACTCGCGCATTCTGGCCCCCGGCCCGCCGTTTGGCGCCAAACGACAAGACATTGCACAGAAAACGTGCCGTTCTTGACCATTCGGTGGCTGTGGAAGACGGTCAGTCCTCCATCGGAGCGACGGCCACGACCCCGCGGCGGATCCTGCGTACGACGTCGCGGGCGTTCTCGCGCAGCGGCCCGGGGCCGGCGGCGTCGGCCACTTGTCCGCACAGGTCGATCAGCTGCTTGATCCAGCGCACGAAGTCACCGGCGGTCAGGTCGCCGTCGTCGAGCACCTCGGCGAGGTCATCGCCCTCGGTCCAGCGGTACGCCGCCCAGGTGAGTCCAGCATCCGGCCGCCGGAGGAAGTCGAGCCGGTGGGAGCGCTCGATCTCCGACAGCTCCTGCCACAGGCGCTCCAGGGCATCGACCGCGCGCCGCGTCTGGTCGTCGGGGAGGCGCGGCGAGACCACGTCCTCCGGACGTCGGGCCTCGTAGACGAGCACCGACAGCGCGGCCGCCAGACCGGCCGGGGCGAGACCGTCCAGCACGCCCGTCCGCACCGCCTCGGCGACGACCAGGTCCAGCTCGGAGTAGATCTGTCGGAGCGGCCGTCCCAGGTCGGTGACGTCGTCGTCGGCCAGGTAACCGAGGACCTCGAGGACGTCGCAGACCCGGTCGAACTGCCGGGCGACGGTGTTCGTCCGCTGCTCGACGCGCCGCTGCAGCGTCTTGGTGTCGCGGTCCAGCTTGAACCAACGCTCCGCCCAGCGGGCGTGGTCCTCCCGGTCGGGGCAGGCGTGGCACGGGTGTTGCCGGAGCTGCTCCCGTAGCCCCTCGACCTCCCGATCGGCCTGCGACCGCCCGGCCTCGCCCCGGTCACGGCTCGGAGGAGGTGGCGCGAGGTCGTGGGTGGCGGTGCGCAGGGTCGAGGCCAGGTCGCGGCGCATCTGCGGATTGCGAGGGTTGAACTGACGCGGGATGCGGAGCCGGCTGAGCGCAGTCACCGGGGCCGGGAAGTCGACGACGCTCAGACGCCTCGCCTGCCGTTCGGCTGTCAGCACCTGGGGGCGGGGGCCTTCCGCGGAGGTCCCACGGTCGAGCACCACGGCGTACCCGGCGAACTTGCCTCCAGGCACCCGGATGACGTCGCCGCGGTGCAGCTGGGAGAGCGAGGCGATCACCTCGTCGCGCCGGTCCGCCCTCCGGGCGCGGGCGGCGCTCTTCTCCAGCTCGGAGACGCGGTGCCGCAGCGCGGCGTACTCCATGAAGTTCCCGCGCTCACACGTCGCCGCCTCGGCGTAGCCCGCCAGCGCGTCCTGACCCTTGGTCAGCTGACGGGCGAGCCCGACCACCGCTCGGTCTGCCTGGAACTGCGCGAAGGACATCTCCAGGAGCTCCCGCGCCCGTTCCCGACCGACCTGGTGCACGAGGTTGACGGCCATGTTGTACGACGGGCGGAAGCTGGATCGCAGCGGGTAGGTACGGGTGGCGGCCAGCCCGGCGACCTCGGACGGGTTGGTCCCGGGCTGCCACAGCACGACGGCGTGCCCCTCCACGTCCAGGCCCCGACGACCCGCCCGCCCGGTCAGCTGGGTGTACTCCCCCGGGGTGATGTCGGCGTGGGTATCGCCGTTCCACTTCGACAGCTTCTCCAGCACCACCGTGCGCGCTGGCATGTTGATGCCGAGCGCGAGCGTCTCGGTGGCGAAGACCGCCTTGCACAGTCCGCGCTGGAAGAGCTGCTCGACGCATTGCTTGAACGCCGGGAGCATGCCCGCATGGTGGGCGGCGAGTCCCCTCGTCAGACCGTCCAGGAAGTCGTGGTAGCCGAGAACCGCGCGGTCCTGGTCGGGGAGGTCGGCGCACTCCTCCTCGACGTAGGCGAGGATCACGTCCTGCTCCTCCGGCGTCGTCAGCCGGATGCCCGAACGCAGGCACTGCTCCACGGCGGCATCGCAGCCCACCCGGCTGAAGATGAACACGATCGCCGGCAACAGTCCGGCCGCGTCGAGCTGGTCCAGGACGTCGACCCGGCTGGGGATCCAGACCCGTCGTCCGTTGCCGACCGGTCTGCGTCCCCCGCGCTGCGGTCGGCTTCGGGGCGTCCGCCGGTCGCGCATCCGGGTACTGGCCCAGTCGTCCCGGGCGATCCGCACCAGCTCGGCGTTGACCGGCGCTCCCTCCTTCACGAAGCCGGCCGCCGCGTCGACGTCGGACGTCGCGAACAGGTCGAGCAGCCGCCGGCCCACCAGGACGTGCTGGTACAAGGGGACCGGACGGCGCTCCTCGACGATCGTGACCGTGTCACCGCGGACGGTCTCGAGCCACTCGCCGAACTCCTCGGCGTTGGAAACCGTGGCCGACAGGGAGACCAGGGCGACGGACTCGGGTAGGTGGATGATCACCTCCTCCCACACGGCACCCCTCGAGCGATCGGCGAGGTAGTGCACCTCGTCCATCACGACGTAGCCGAGACCGCTCAGGGTGCCGGAGCCGGCGTACAGCATGTTCCGCAGGACCTCGGTCGTCATCACGACCACCGGCGCCTCACCGTTCACGGTCGTGTCGCCGGTCAGGAGCCCCACCTGGTCGGCTCCGTAACGGGCTACGAGGTCGTGATACTTCTGGTTGGACAGAGCCTTGATCGGGGTCGTGTAGAAGGCCTTGCGACCGGCCTGGAGGGCCAGATGGACGGCGAACTCGCCGACGACGGTCTTGCCGGACCCGGTCGGTGCCGCCACCAGGACGCCCTTCCCTTCCTCGACGACGTGGCACGCCTCGACCTGGAACGGGTCGAGACCGAACTCGTAGAGCCCCGCGAAAGCGTCGAAGACCGGGTGGCTTCTCATGTCAGAACGGTAAGCGCGCCCGGGGCGCACTCGACGGTCAGGGGCAACGCGCCGAAACGCTCGCCGTCGGCGTACGCCACGACGCCGGGAGCGGCGACGGTGACCGAGCGCACCAGATGCCGCTCGTACTGCGGATGGTGGACGTGGGTGCCCCTGAAGAGTTTCGGGTAGGTGCGGACCAGGTCGGGCTTCGTGATGGGCTTGATGATGACGACGTCGAGGAGTCCGTCGTCGAGCACCGCGCCCTCGGTGATCCGCAGGCCGCCTCCGAACGACGGTCCGTTGCCGACCGAGACCAGCATGGCCTCGAGCGAGACCTGGCGGTCGTCGAGCTGGAGCGTGTACGGCAACGGCTCGAAGACCCGCAGCTCGGCGAGCGTGGCGATGTTGTAGCGCATCTGACCCCTCGGCCAGGTCATCCGGTTGGCGCGCTCGTTGACCACCGCGTCGAACCCGGCAGCGAGCACGGTCACGAAGTACTGGGTGCCGCTGCGGGCGAGGTCGACCGTCCGTATGCGCCCCGCCACGATCCGGTCGACCGCTGCGTCGGGGTCCTTGCGCGGGAGGTCGAAGTAGCGCGCGACGTCGTTACCGGTGCCGGCTGGCACGATGCCGAGCGGCGTACCGGTGCCGGCCACGGCCTGGACGGCGAAGTGGACCGTGCCGTCGCCCCCGCAGACCACCAACGCGTCGATCCCCTCACGCACGCACGCGCTGGCCAGCTCCTGTGCCTCGGCGGCATCACGACCCCGGAGCTCACGGACGACGAGGCCTGCTCCTCGGAGCCGGCTCGCCGCCCGGTCGTGCACCTGGGCACCCCTCCCCTTGCCCGCGCTCGGGTTCGTGAGTAGGGCGATCTCCCTGCTCGGCACGCGCGCAGACTACCTGTGCAAACTCTTGCCGTTTGGTGCCAATCGACGTGGAAACTGTGCAAACTCCTGCCGTTTGGCACCAATCGGCGAGGGTCAGGCCCCGTCGGTGGCCGCCCGGAGGCGTACGGCGTAGGAGCCCGCAGGGGCCCCGACGGCCCGCGCCAGGCGCTCGACGGCCGCGAGCACGGTCTCGGTGTCGAGGCGGGACCCTGGAACCGCCAGCAGGAGCCGGTCGCCGTCGGCGGCGACCAGCACCTCGCCGTACCGCCAGGCCCGGTGGGCCCTGACCCGGGTCGTGTCCGCGGCGACCGGCTCGGGATAGGCGTCGTCGACGGCCAGCAGGTCGCACGGCAGCGGATCGTGGCCGGCACGGGTGAGAGCCCCGTCGAGCCGGTGCCCGGCGTGGCCGCCCTTTTGTGACTCCCACGTCACCCCGCCCTCCCCGAGCCAGGCTGGCAGCTCCAGCGGGTCGGTCTCGTCGTACGACGGCGTCCGGTGCGCGCTCACAGCGGAGACAGCTGGTCGTCCGCCCATTGGTCGGTGCGGTGGGATCGGCGGCCTCGGACCCGGTCGAGGACGCGGCAGATGATCTCGGAGATGAGGAACAGGATCACCATCGGGATCGCGAGCATCAGCATCGAGAACGGGTCGGTCGAGGGCGTGGCCACGGCGGCGAAGACCATCGTGCCGATGACGATCCACGGCCGGTGCCTCCCGAGAGCGCGTCCGCTGATCACACCGGCCAGGTTCAGCAGGACGACGAACAACGGGATCTCCATCGCGATGCCGAACACCAGCAACATCCGCATCAGGAATGAGAAGTACTTGGTGAAGTCGACGAGGCTGACCGCACCCTTGGGCACGAACGAGATCAGCACCGCGAGGCCCTTGGGGAGGACGTAGTAGCCGAGGGCCACGCCGCCGATGAACAACGGCCCGGCGACGCACGCGAAGAGCCGGGAGTACTTCCTCTCGTTCTCGTGCAGGCCGGGGAGGATGAACGCCCAGACCTGGTACAACCAGTACGGGCTGGAGGCGATGATCGCCACGACGCCGCACAGCTTCATCTGGAGCAAGATGCCGCCGGTCGCGTCGCCGACGTAGAGCGTGGAGACCACGCCCTTCTCCTTGAGCGTCTGCTGGGCCTGGTTGTAGGGGTGGGTCACCAGCGAGAGCAGCTGGTCGTAGAAGATGATCGCCAGGATGAAGGCGATCACCAGGACCAGGGCGGATCGGATCAGGCGGGCGCGGAGCTCACGGAAGTGGTCCGACAGCGCCATCCGGCCGTCGGGGCCGACGGGGTTGCGCGGCTTTCCGCGCAGGACGTCGACGACACCGACGAAGGACACGGGACCGGCCGCTCTCGCTCAGCGGCCGTCAGGCAGTGCTGTCGTCGCGGTGCGCCGCCTCGCGCTCAGCCGCCTGCTGGGCCTCGAAGGCCTCCCGCTCTGCCGTCTGCCGAGCCTCGAGCTCGCGCTGTTCGGCCGTCTTCAGGTCGTCGTCATCGGTCAGACCCTTGGTCTCGGCCTTGAAGATGCGCAGGGCACGACCGCTGCCGCGCGCGAGCTCGGGTAGCTTCGACGCGCCGAACACCAGCACCACGATCACCAGGATGATCACGAGCTCCGGTGTGCCGAGGCTGCCAATCAAGGGAAACATAAGGAGTCCTCACATGCGTCAATGACCATTCGAGTCTACCTGCCGCCACGCCCCGATGGGCGCTGCTGCGACATGCCTACCACGTGCGGCAAGGGCTGTCCCCGGGGGCACGTGCCGGGGTGCCCGCACACGGTCGCCGGACGAGCGTGACGACTCGTCAGGTGTAGAGCGCCAGGGCACGGCGGGCCGCGTCCGCTGCGCCGTCCCCGAAATGCGCCGGTGCCACGACCTCGGCGTACGGCGTGAGACGCAGCAGCAGCCGCTGGAGCCACCGTTCGTCGCCCACGAGCAGGTCCACCTCGGATCCGCCGTCCGGTTCGGACCGGACATCCTCCACCGCGTAGTACTCCTCCATCCACCGGGCCTGGGGTTGCAGACGGAGCGTCACCAGGGTGGCCTCCTCGCCGCCGAACACGCCGTCGGACAGGTCACGGGGCTCTCGAGGCTCGGTGGTGATCTCGGAGTCCAGCGTGGTCGCCTCATGGATGCGGTCGAGCCTGAACAGCCGTGGTGCGCCGGCGCTGTGGCAGTACGCGTCCAGGTAGGCCACGCCGTGGTGGGACACCACGCCATGGGGATCGACCACGCGTTGGGACTCCTCGTCCCGGGCCGGGACGTAGTAGGTGATCCGGACCTGCCGGCGGGTCCGCGTGGCCTCCTCGAGCTGGGCCCGCACCGCGAGAATGGCCGGGACGTCGTCCCCGGGGTCCACCAGGGGGGTGCTGCCTGCCGCCGCTGCCTCGAGCTTGGCCAGGGCCCGGTCGACCACGTCGCGGGTCTCCCGCACCGACCCCGCGCGCAGCGCCCGCAGCGCGACGATGATCGCGCTGGCCTCGGTCGGGGTCAGGCGCAGCGGACGCGCGAGGTAGTCGGCGTTGGACACCCGGATGACCCCTTCACCCTCGAGCGCGTCGAGGTCGACGTCGATCAGGTCGTCGGGATAGCCGCCCGGCAGGCCACACAGGAACAGGACCCTCAGATCCTTCTCCAGCTGTTCAGGGGGTACGCCGAGCGCACGAGCAGCCTCGTCGAGGGAGACCTGGTCGCGGGCATGGAGGTAGGGCACCAGCCGGAGCAGGCGCGCCACCTGGTCCTTGGCCGCTCCGGATCCGGCGGTGGTCATGCGGTCACCTGTGCGACGGCGGCCCGGAGACGGGCCACGACCTCGGCACGCAGGGCGGCCGGTGCCTCGACGTACAGGTCGGGCCCGAAGGCCAGGAGCTCGTCCGCCTGGGCGCCACCGGACAGGAACAGCCGGTCCCAGGGCGTCTGCTCGTCCGGGCCGTCGACGTCGGGCTCGACCCGGCTCGCGGCACGACGGAGCACGGCGGCCGCGCCAGGGCGAACCAGGACCACGGCCTCCTCGGCGGGGGTCGCTGGAGCCAGGCGCCTGGCCACCTCGCGTACGTCGGTGCCGGGCGGGACCGCGAAAGAGCCGGGGGGACCGGTGAAGGTCGCCGGCCCGACCACGCGCGACAGGCGGAAGACGCGCTCCTCGCCGCGATCGGTGTCCTGGCCGACGACGTACCAGCGTCCGGAGTAGCGGACGACCCCCCAGGGTTCGAGGTGTCGCGTGAGGGGCTCGTCGTAGCCCGGCCGGCGGTAGTCGAAGGTCACCGGTCGGCGGCCGAGGGTCGCCTCCCAGAAAGCGTCGAAGGACGGCTCATCGGCGCTCAGCCGGGGCTGGGCGATCTCGAGCGCTCCGAGGTCGAGATCGAGACCGGCCGCCGTCAGCTTGCCGACGGCATCCGTGGTCGCCTCCGCGAGACGGGCGTGGTCCCACACCCGTGTGGCCAGCGCCACCACCTGCGCCTCGTCGGACTCGAGGCTGACCTCGGGCAGCGCGAACTGGTCGGCCCGGATGCGGTACCCGGGCTCGTCGTCGAAGTAGGCGTCCATCTGCCCGACCTCGATGGGGACCCCGAGGCTGCGCAGCTCCTCCTTGTCACGCTCGAAGGTCTTCTCGAAAGCGTCGGTCGACGGGGAGTCGGCGTACAGGATCTCGCGGATGCGCTCCTTCGAGACGTAGTGGCGCTGGACCAGCAGCATGATGAGCAGGTTGAGCAGGCGCTCGGTCTTGGACGCGCTCACCGTCGGCTCCGGGGCAACATGCGGCTCATCCTGCTCAGGCGGCCCCGAGGATGTCGACCACGAAGTACAGCGTGTCGGTGCCATTGATCCCGGCGTCCGGCGACCCGGACTTCCCGTAGCCGTCCTTGGGCGGGATCTCCAGGACCAGGCGGCTCCCGACCTTCTGTCCCACGAGCGTCTTGTCCCAGCCGGCGATGACCTGCCCGGTGCCGATCCCGAAGCTGGCCGGCTGTTTGCTGTAGCTCTCGTCGAACGGGGACTTCCCGTCGTACACCTCACCGAAGTAGTTCACGGTGATGGTCTGACCCTTCTTCACGGTGTCGCCCTTGCCTTGGACCAGCACCGCGGAGTGGAGCGCGCCGTCGGGCCTGGGAGTCTTGCCGAAGTCGAGCCCCGTGACCGTGTCGCCCTTCTCCACCACCTTCGGTGCCCAGGCCGGTGACGCCTTCGGCTTGCCCTGGGGGCCGTCCAGCGGCGGCGTGGGCTTGCTGACCAGGTCGATCACGACCAGCAGCGGGTCCTTGTTGCCGATCCCGAGCTGGGCGTTGCCGCTGGCCCCGACGATCTCGTCGGCGGGCGCGGTGATGGCGATCCGGGATCCCACGGTGGCGCCCTTGATGGCGTCTGCGAACGCCGGGACCAGCTGGTCGTTGATCGTGAGCAGCTGCGCCCCGCCCTGGTCGTAGGTGCTGTAGGCCTCCTTCTGGTTGAAACCGTTCCCGATCCAGATCTGAGCCGACACCTGGTCGCCGTCGGCGATGGTGTCCCCGTCGCCCTTGGTGAGGGTCGACGTCGAGAGCTTGTCGACCGTCATCTTGCTGTTCCACTCCACTCGGGGCTTCTCGCCGACGGCTCCTGTGATGCTGACCGCCGCGAGCGGATCGTCGCCCGCCGCCGTCGAGGAGGAGCTGCCGCTGCCGCTGCCGCAGCCGGCGAGGCCGAGCAGGACGACCGGCATGAGGAGGAGCAGGTGGCGTCGGAGACGTCGTGGCACGGGGTTCACCTTCGACGAGGATCGTCAGGTCGGGAGTCGGGAAGGGCGTGAGCCCGCGGGCAACCCTAGCCCGGCGATCCAGCAAGGCCCGCATCGGAGAAAGGCCCGACGGCTCACATCCCGTCGATGAGGCGCTGGACCCGCTCGTCGTAGGCCCGGAAGGGGTCCTTGCACAGCACCGTGCGCTGGGCCTGGTCGTTCAGCTTGAGGTGGACCCAGTCCACGGTGAAGTCGCGGCGACGCTCCTGGGCCTTGCGGATGAACTCTCCGCGCAGGCGGGCCCGGGTGGTCTGCGGAGGCACGGACTTGGCCTGGAAGATCTTCAGGTCGGACGTCACGCGGCTGACGGCGCCACGCCGCTCCAGCAGGTAGTACAGGCCGCGGTCTCGCCGGATGTCGTGGTAGGCCAGGTCGAGCTGCGCGATCCGCGGATGGCCCAGCGGCAGCCCGTGGGTCGAGCGGTAGCGGTCGATCAGCTTCCACTTGATCACCCAGTCGAGCTCGCGGTCGACCAGGCTCAGGTCGTTGGACTCGACGGCCTTCAACCCCCGCTCCCAGAGGTCCAGGCACTGCTCGATCAGCGGCGTGGAGATCTCCCGCCGGTCGACGAAGTTGCGGGCCTTGGAGAGGTACTCGTGCTGGATGTCCAGCGCGCTGGCCTCGCGACCGTTCGCCAGGCGCACCTTGCGCTGGCCGGTGACGTCGTGGCTGATCTCGCGGATCGCCCGGATCGGGTTCTCCATCGTGAGGTCGCGCATCACCACGCCCTCCTCGATCATCCGCAACACCAGGTCGCAGCTGGCCACCTTGAGCATCGTGGTGGTCTCGCTCATGTTGGAGTCGCCGACGATGACGTGCAGCCGGCGGAACCGCTCGGCGTCCGCATGCGGCTCGTCGCGGGTGTTGATGATCGGCCGGGAGCGGGTGGTGGCGCTGCTCACACCCTCCCAGATGTGCTCGGCGCGCTGGCTCACGGCGTACGACGCACCGCGGGCCGTCTGGGTCACCTTCCCCGCTCCGACGATGATCTGCCGCGTCACCAGGAACGGGATCAGCACGTCCGCGAGCCGGTTGAACTCCCCTGAGCGGTTGACCAGGTAGTTCTCGTGGCAGCCGTAGGAGTTGCCGGCGGAGTCGGTGTTGTTCTTGAAGAGATAGATCTCGCCGGCGATACCCTCGTCGTGCAGCCGCTGCTCGGCGTCCTTCAGCAGGCCTTCGAGGACCCGCTCCCCCGCCTTGTCGTGAGTGACCAGCTCGGCCACCTCGTCGCACTCAGGGGTCGCGTACTCGGGGTGGCTGCCGACGTCGAGGTAGAGCCGGGCGCCGTTGCGGAGGAAGACGTTGGAGCTCCGGCCCCAGCTGACGACCTTGCGGAACAGGTAACGCGCGACCTCGTCGGGGCTCAGCCGGCGCTGGCCCTTGAACGTGCACGTCACGCCGTACTCGTTCTCGATGCCGAAGATCCGCCGGTCCACGGGTTCAGACTACGGCGTGCACCGCAGTCGGTGGGTGAAGCCGGGCCAGCGGCTCCGTCTGGGCGCCGTTTGGCACCAAACGGCAAGAGTTTGCACAGAAATCATGCAGTTTCTGACCAATCGATGATGCCGTTGACGCGTCTCCAACGGTTCACCACGCGTTCGCGACCGCGCTCCCCGAACATCGAGTTCTCAACGAGCCGCTGCCAGCGCCGGAGCCTCGACATCCGATGCGGTCGCCCGAGCAGACGGTCGATCTCGTGCATCACCGTGAGTGGGTGGTTCAACAGATCGTCGAGGGAGTAGCCGCGCCGGTCGTACGCCGTCGCAGCAAGCCCGCGCTCGCGTCGCAGATCGATCCTGTGCCGCTGCTTGTCGCGATGCACCTCGCCGTCGTACTCCTGGACGTGAGGCGTGCCGAGAATGAGGAGGTCCGCCTGACCCACCACGCGTCCGTGCTCGTCACGCAACACCGCCTGCGGCTCGACCGGAACGTCCAACACCCTGTGGAAGATGCGCAGCACCGTCTCGCCGCCCGACTCTGACCGATCGTCAGACCAGGACCACGCCTGCGCGAGCATGCGAACGCCTGGACGGCGAGAGGAGATGACGGCGCTCATCCGCTGCGGGTCGACATGTCCGATCCGTCGGGCCGAGTCCATGAGGACGAGGAGGTCGAGAAGTCCGAGGTCACGCGACGCTCTCAGCAGAATCTCCTCTGGGGCGTCGATCGGCAGCCCGCGGAACAGGGCTGACTGGGACGGCCGGACGAGCCTGGAGTAGATGAGACCCGGACGTTGCGGACGCGCCACATCCCCTTCCACAGCTGCGAACACGGGCACGTCGCTCGGCCACGCCGGGAGCTGCCACGACAGGACGCGTGCTCCGGTGACGTGGGTGAACGCCGCCGTCTCGGGGAGCACGGCACGCCAGGCAACCAGCTCGCTCAGGAACTCGGCCTCCGGCGTAAGCCCTGGGACGAGAGGCAGGAACAACCCGTGACTGACCCGGCGACGCCCGGCGAGCCGGATGTGCCCGCGCATCACGTCCTCGGGGCCCAAGGGGTCGTCCGGATGGCGGGGGCTGTCTGTGATGGACATCCACCGATGGTGACCGACCTCGCGGGTTGTGGCGGTTCGCTCTCGCCCCCCTGTGGACAACCGTCGACCCTTCGATCCACGCGGCGAGGACGCGAGGCCCGTCGATTGGTCAAATCCGGCACCGTTTCTGTGCAAACTCTTGCCGTTTGGTGCCAAACGGCGACACCAGCGCCCGCCCTACCGCTCGGACCGGAGCCTGCCGAAGTCAGCCGGCGTCGGTGGGTGTCGGACCGTCGTCCCGGGGCGCGGCGCCGGGCGCGTCCCCCGGTGACCCTCCCGCGGCGCCCTCGGAGGAGCCGGTCGTCGGGGTCTCGTCGGGGATGTCGGCGGGATCGATCTCGGGCGGCGCGGGTGTGGTCGGTCCGCGGTCGCCGAGCATCGCCTCGAGGCGGGTGGGCAGCAACCGCAGGAACTTGCGCGGCTGGCTGCGGGTGCGGTCGAGCACGGCGACCTCGAGGTCGGGCGCCGGGATGACGCGCTCGCCGCCGCCATTGCCGTCCTCCGGGCCGCGGCCGAGCGCGGCGACGGCCAGGTGCAGTGCGTCGGAGAGAGAGGCTCCCTCCGTGTAATGCTCCTTAAGGTACGCCGCGACCACCTCGTCGGCGCCGCCCATCACGGCGTACTGGTGCTCGTCGGTGACCTGGCCCTGGTAGGTGAGCCGGTAGATCTGGTCGTCGGCCGCCCGGTCCCCGATCTCGGCGACGAAGATCTCCACCTCGTAGGGCTTCTCCCCCCCGCTGCTGAAGATCGTGCCCAGCGTCTGGGCGTAGGCGTTGGCGAGCCCACGGCCGGTGACGTCGCGTCGGTCATAGGCGTACCCGCGCATGTCGGCGAGTCGGACACCCGCGATGCGGAGGTTCTCGAACTCGTTGTACCGGCCGACCGCCGCGAACGCGATCCGGTCGTAGATCTCGCTGACCTTGTGCAGCGCCTGGGATGGGTTCTCCGAGGCGAACAGGATGCCGTCGACGTACTGGACGGCGACGACCGACCTTCCGCGCGCGATCCCCTTCCGCGCGAAGTCCGCCCGGTCCTTCATCAGCTGCTCGGGAGAGACGTAGAACGGCATGCTCATCTCGAGGGACTCCGATCAGGTGAGGGCCGCTGCCGGGCCGTCGGGTCGGGTCATCCGGCCGGCGATCACGGAGTCCGCGATCGCAGCGACGTCCGCGTCGGGCAGCCGGCGGCCGCCCTCGGCGGTGATCACCTGGACGACGGGGAAGATCCGGCGGGTCAGGTCGGGGCCGCCGGTGGCGGAGTCGTCGTCGGCAGCGTCGTAGAGGCCCTGGACCTGTCTCTTATACACATCTCCGAGCCCACGAGACATACA
>JBKPTA010000080.1:0-21519 GCA_046735295.1 Actinomycetota bacterium
CTCCTGGACGGCCTGCTGCACGGCACCGCTCGCCGCGCCCCACACGTGTGGCTCGGCGACGGGACCGACGACGGCGGTGGCGGGGACCTTGCCGGGGTCAAGCCAACCCGGAGCCGCCTGGCTGCGGACCGACGTCACCAGGAGCACCACGGCGATGATGGCGACGACGATGAATGCCGCCAGCGGTCCCCTGTGGTCGGCGCCCACGTACGTCCCCCTCATGGACCGGTGACGGTGATGGGTCAGTGTTTCCACCAGGGAAGGCGGAGGGGGAGGGCCGGCTTCGCAAATGACCCAGAAATGGTCCGAACGGACTAGACGGGCAGGCCCATCAGAGGTCCCCACCAGGGGTGGGACCAGCGCCCGTGTCCACTGGTCCGGACGGGGTTGCGGCCCGACGACGCGAGCGGCTCAGGCGGACTTCTTCTTCTTCGCCTCGGACTCGCGCGGGATCAGGGTCGGGGCGACGTCGGCGAGGACGACCTCCTCGGTCACCACGACCTTGCCGACGTCGCTGCGCGAGGGGACGTCGTACATGACGTGGAGCAGCACCTCCTCGAGGATCGCGCGGGCACCGCGGGCACCCGTGCCACGCTCGAGCGCCCGGCTCGCGACGGCACGGATCGCGTCCGCGGTGAACTCCAGCTCGACGTCATCGAGCTCGAAGAGCTTCTGGTACTGCTTGACGAAGGCGTTGCGCGGCACCGTGAGGATCTCCATCAACGCGTCGGCGTCCAGCTTGTTCACGGTGGCGATCATCGGCAGCCGCCCGATGAACTCCGGGATCAGGCCGAACTTGGTGAGGTCCTCCGGCCGCACCTGCGCCAGCAGGTCGTCGGCGTCGCGCTCCTCGGCGCCCTTGACCTCGGCGGTGAAGCCCAGGGTCTTCTTGCCGACCCGCTGCTCGATGATGTGCTCGAGTCCGGCGAACGCACCGCCCACGATGAACAGGATGTTCGTCGTGTCGATCTGGATGAACTCCTGGTGCGGGTGCTTGCGGCCGCCCTGCGGCGGTACGGACGCGGTGGTGCCCTCGATGATCTTCAGCAGCGCCTGCTGCACGCCCTCGCCGGAGACGTCCCGCGTGATCGAGGGGTTCTCGGCCTTACGGGCGACCTTGTCGATCTCGTCGATGTAGATGATGCCGGTCTCGGCCTTCTTCACGTCGTAGTCGGCGGCCTGGATCAGCTTCAGCAGGATGTTCTCGACGTCCTCACCGACGTACCCGGCCTCGGTCAGCGCCGTGGCGTCGGCGATCGCGAACGGCACGTTCAGCATCCGGGCCAGCGTCTGGGCCAGATAGGTCTTGCCGCAGCCGGTCGGCCCGATGACCAGGATGTTGGACTTGGCGACCTCGACGGCCTCGTCCTTGGCGTGCTTCGCCGTCATCGGCTGGAGGCCCGCCTGGACGCGCTTGTAGTGGTTGTAGACCGCGACCGCGAGGGTCTTCTTGGCGCGTTCCTGGCCGATCACGTAGGAGTTGAGGAACTCGAAGATCTCACGCGGCTTGGGCAGCTCGTCGAGGTTGACCTCGCTCCCCTCGGCGAGCTCCTCCTCGATGATCTCGTTGCAGAGGTCGATGCACTCGTCGCAGATGTAGACGCCCGGCCCAGCGATCAGCTTCTTGACCTGCTTCTGGCTCTTCCCGCAGAACGAGCACTTCAGCAGATCGCCTCCGTCACCGATACGTGCCACAGGTGGTCATCCTCCGGTTCGGCCGGCCTCGTGCCGGTGTCGGAACTGCTGGTCTCTTCTGGTCTCGCTGGTGGTGTCGGCGGGGTCCTTCGACGGTACCTCCTCGGCGCCTCGTTGGGAGGACCCCACACCCGAACTTTGCCTGGCACCGGGCCCCGGCGGGTGCCGACGCGCCGAGGCTGGTCACGCCAGCGCCGGAGCCGCCGAGCGGGAGTTCAGGACGGCGTCCACGAGGCCGTACTCGACCGCCTGCTCGGCGGTCAGGATCTTGTCGCGCTCGATGTCACGGCTCACGACCGCCTGGTCCTTGCCGGAGGCCTCGGCGATCATCCTCTCCAGCAGCTCGCGCATGCGGATGATCTCGTTGGCCTGGATCTCCAGGTCGGAGATCTGGCCACCGGTGCCCTCGGTGTAGGGCTGGTGGATCAGGATCCGGCTGTTCGGCAGGGCGAGCCGCTTCCCAGGCGTACCCGCGGCCAGCAGCACGGCGGCCGCCGAGGCCGCCTGGCCCAAGCAGACTGTCTGGACGTCGGGCTTGATGAACTTCATGGTGTCGTAGATGGCCGTCAGCGCCGTGAAGGACCCACCCGGACTGTTGATGTAGATCTGCACGTCCTGGTCGGGGTTCATCGACTCCAGGCAGAGCAGCTGCGCCATCACGGCGTTCGCGACGTCATCGGAGATCGGGGTGCCGAGGAAGATGATGCGGTCCTCGAAGAGCTTGGCGTAGGGGTCGATGCGGCGGAAGCCGTACGACGTCCGCTCCTCCCACTGCGGGATGTAGTAGTTCATCTCAGTCCTCGTTCCGGGCCGGCCGGCCCTCGTCGCTGGCCTCGGTGGCGCTGGTGATCACCCGGTCGATGAAGCCGTACTCCAGGGCCTGCTGCGGGGTGAACCAGCGGTCACGGTCGGAGTCGAGCTCGATCTGCTCGATGGACTGGCCGGTGTGCTGGGCCTGGAGCTCGGTCAGCTGCTTCTTCAGGAGCAGGCTCTGCTCGGCCTGGATCTTGATGTCGGACGCGGAGCCGCCGATGCCGCCGCTGGGCTGGTGCATCATGATCCGCGCATGGGGCAGCGCGTAGCGCTTGCCCTTGGCGCCGGCGCAGAGCAGGAACTGGCCCATGGACGCCGCGAGCCCCATGCCGACGGTCGCCACGTCGTTCGGGATGTAGTTCATCGTGTCGTAGATCGCCATGCCGGCGTCGACGGAGCCGCCCGGGCTGTTGATGTGCAGGAAGATGTCGGCCTGAGGATCCTCTGCGGAGAGCAGCAGCAGCTGGGCGCAGATCGCGTTGGCGTTCTGGTCACGCACCTCGGAGCCGAGGAAGATGATCCGCTCCTTCAGCAGCCGCTGGTAGATGTGGTCGTCAAGGCCGTAGCCCGGAGAAGCCCCGTTGAGCTGAGGGGAGAGCGGCGCGGGCGAGATGTCGTTCACGTCTGCGACCCTAGCCGCACCGGCCGACGCTTCCACGCGTGAGGGGCCGCTGTTCGCGCACAGCGGAAGGTCAGGTCTCGGGGGTCTCCGGGCTCGTCTCCGGGCTCGGGTCCGGCTCGGCCGCCGGCTGCTCGGCGGCCTCGGCGTGGTCACCCAAGGTGCCGTCCGGGCGCAGGCTCGTCAGATCAACGACGTTGCCGGACCCGTCGGTCACGGTCGCGCTCTCCACGATCTCCGCCAGCGCCTTGCCGCGGCGGATCTCTGCGACCAGCTCGGGGATGTGGTTGTGCTCGAACATGTGGTTGGCGAACTCCTGCGGGTCCTGGCCAGACTGCTGGGCACGCCGCACCATGTGCTCGGTGAGCTCGGACTGGTCCACGCCGACCTCGAGCTCGTTGGCGACCTTGTCGAGCACGAACTGAGCGGCCACGGCATCGCGGACCCGCCGCTCGAGGTCGGCCTCGAACTCCTCCTGCGTCTGGCCCTCGTCCTCGAGATACTTGTCCAAGGTGATGCCGGCCAACACCAGCTGCTGCTCGATGCTGCGCCGGCGTTCGGTGAGCTCGTCGGCCACGACCGTGTCGGGCAGCGGCACCTCGACCTGCTCGAGCAGCTTCTCGAGGACGGCGTCCCGGGCGGCCGCCGCCTGCTCCAGCCGCTTGCCGTTCCCGAGGCGGGTGCGGACGTCGTCGGTCAGCTCCTCGGCCGTGTCGAACTCCGAGGCCAGCTGGGCGAACTCGTCGTCGACGTCGGGGAGCTGTTGCTCCTGCACCTGGGACACCCTGACCTGCACGTCGACGCTCTCGCCCACCAGGTCGCCGCCGACGAGCTGGGAGCTGAACACCTTGTCCTCGCCCGCGCCCATCCCCACCAGGGCCTCGTCGAGGCCCTCGATCATGCCGCCCCGGCCGACGCGGTAGGACATGCCACTGACCTCGGCACCCTCCACCGGCTCGCCATCTCGGGTCGCGACCAGGTCGATCGTGACGAAGTCGCCCTCCTCGGCGGGACGGTCGACGTCCTGGAGGGCGCCGAACCGCTCGCGTAGCGCCTGCACCTGCTCGTCCACGTCGTCGTCCGTGACCGTGAGATCGTCGACCTCCGCGCTCAGCCCGTGCCAGTCCGGGAGCGCGAACTCCGGCCGGACGTCGACCTCGGCGGTGAACTCGATGGCCTCGTTGTCGTCGATGCGGGTGACCTCGACGTCCGGCTGAGCCAGCGGCTGGAGGTCATGGGACTGCAGCGCCTCGACGTACTTCTGCGGGACGACCTCGTTGATCGCCTCCTGGAGGACGGCGCCGCGTCCGACCTGACGGTCGATGACCATCGGAGGCACCTTGCCGCGACGGAACCCGGGCACGTTGATCTGCTGGGCGATGGTCCTGTAGGCCTTGTCGAGGCTCGGCTTGAGCTCCTCGAAGGGCACCTCGACGGTGAGCCTGGCCCGGGTCGGGCTCAAGGTCTCCACGGCGCTCTTCACTGGCGTTTCTCCTCGCATCTGGTGGTGGCGCGCGGCGATGCCCGAGCCTGCACCGAGAGACGAGGACACGGGGGCGGGGAAGCCGCTCGCACGGCGCCTCCCAGCGTAGGGCACCGCCGGAGAGGCGCCTAACCGAGCGCAGCCGCCGGTCCCGAGTCCTCGGGACCGACCTTCCGCGGCAGCTCGTCCAACCGGACCGGCTCGCCGACGAGGTGACCCTGCACCAGGTCGATCCCGCTCGTCGGGCCGCCTCTCCGATCGTCGCGGTCAGCTCGTCGAGCGAGTGCTGACCGGCCGCGCGGTCCGGCGTTCGCGCGGCGCGTCTCGGTCTCCGCCTTCCTCCCGGTCGGGGCGACAGGACTCGAACCTGCGATCTCCTGCTCCCAAAGCAGGCGCGCTAGCCACTACGCTACGCCCCGCGCGACGACCGGTCGGCGTCCTCGTCGGAGCCGCCGCATCGCCAGCGAGCGGACGACGGGAATCGAACCCGCGTCATCAGTTTGGAAGACTGAGGCTCTACCATTGAGCTACGTCCGCGCACCGTCCGCGGCCCGGTCTCCCGCCCGCGTGACGCGCCCCGACATGGTGCCACACCCTCTGTCGAGCTTCCGAAACCGCGGCTCAGTCACGCCAGACCAGGAGCAGGGCGCGGTCGTCGGACCGGCTGCCCGTCGAGTCGACGAGGGTACGGGCACCTCCGGTGAACCTGTTGCGCAGCTTCCGGTCGGCCTGCCCGATCAAGCGGTCGATGCCGATGCTGATGTCGGTGGTGCGCGTCTCGACCATGCCGTCGGTGTAGAGCATCAGGGCGTCCCCGGCGCGCAGGACCCCAGGGACCTCGTGGAACTCGGCATCGGGGATCAGGCCGAGCATCGGGCCCTCGGAGCCCAGCGGCGTCCAGCGCCCTGCACCCGCCTGCCAGTGCAGTGCGGGCGGATGACCGGCCGTCCAGACGCGGAACGCACCGGTGTCCAGCTCCACGCTCAGGTGTGCCGCGGTGGCGAACCCGTCCTGCCACGGATGGTTGAGCAGGTAGGCGTTGGTGGCCGGGAGGAAGTCAGCCGGCTCGAGCGCGGTGACCAGGCCCCCCATGGCCCCGGCCAGGAGGAGCGCCCGGGTGCCGGCGCGGTCACCCTTCCCCGACACGTCCACCACGGAGACGTCCAGGCGCCCGGACGCGATGTCACCGACCACGAAGAAGTCGCCGGCGAAGCGGGTGCCGCCTGCGGACCGGATGACCGACTCGGCGTGCCAGGGACCGGGCAGGTCGGGCAGCACGCCTTGGCCCTGGATGCGGTCGCTCAGGTCGGCCAGCATCGTCTCGCCCATCGTGCCCGCGATCCCCAGTCGGGAGCGGCGGAACGACACGACCATGAGGATGAAGGCGAGAAGGAACAGCACGCCGATGGAGACGACCCCGCGAAACGTCAGCGTCGGGAGCTTGGGGAGGGCGAGGGTCAGCAGCACGAGGTTGTACACGACGAACCACGGGAGCGCTCGTGGACCGAGGAAGAGGCCGCCCATCACCATCGGCAGGACGATCGCGGTGATCGGCGCCCAGTCGGGAACCGCCAGCATCGCCGCGCCGATCATGGTGGCGAACACGAACATCCCGACGAGCGCCAGTCGATCGGGCTCGGAGCTGGCGAGCATCGCCGACCAACGGCGTCGAGCCCGGTCCGAGGCGGGACGTTGCCCGGCGGCGTGAGTCATCTGGCGGCCCCGTCCTGCGCTGAGGAACCTCACTGTAGGGCCCTCGACCGGAACCTACGTTGGCACTGTGGGCACCAGAAGACGTTGCGCCCGACGAGGACGGCGGTGCGCACGGTGCTGCCGCACACGAGGCACGGCTGGCCGGTCCGCCGGTAGACGTAGACCTCTCCCCCGTGGTCGTCGACCCTGGGTGGCCGGCCCATCGCCTGCGGTGTGTGCTCGGGGCGCACCGTGTCGATCCGGCCGGTGCGGACGCCCTCGGCCATCAGCTCCACGAGATCGGACCAGATCGCCCGCCACTGGCTGATGCGCAGCGTCCGGCCCGGTCGCAGCGGGTGGATGCGATGACGGAACAACACCTCCGCGCGGTAGACGTTGCCGACGCCTGCCAGCACCGCCTGGTCCATGAGGAGATCGCCGATGGCGCGGGGACTCCGCGAGATGCGCGCCCAGGCACGGTCGGGGCGGGCATCGGGCCGGAGCGGGTCCGGGCCGAGCTTGCCCACGATCTCGTCACGCCGGTCGGACGTCACGAGCGCGCACTGGGTGGCGCCGCGGAGGTCGGCGTACGCCGTGTGTCGACCGCCGCCGACCAGACGTAGACGCACCTGGCCGACCGGCCCGGGCACCTCGGCGACGTCACGGTGGACGTCGAACCCGCCGATCAGGCCGAGGTGCACGTGCACGACGCGGTCGGCGTCGAAGTCGAGGAACAGGTGCTTGCCGGCGGACTCCGCCACCAGCAGCGTCGCGCCGTCCAGCTGGCTGGCCTCACGGTCGAAGCGCCCCTGCGGGCTGCTGACCCGGACCGGGTGTCCCGCGAAGACCTCGGTGATCTCGGTGGCGAGGCGGTGCAGCGTGTGCCCCTCAGGCACGTCCCTCCTCCACGGACCGCGCGTCGGGGGTCGGGAGCGGCGGAAGCTCGCCGGTCTGCTCGTAGTCGGCGAGCATCGCGATGCGACGGGCGTGGCGCTGCTCTCCGGTGAAGGCGGTGACGAGGAACAGGTCGACGAAGTGGGTCATCTCGTCGACGGTGTGCATGCGCCCGCCCACCGAGATCACGTTGGCGTCGTTGTGCTGGCGGGCCAGCACGGCGGTCTCCTCGCTCCACACCAGCGCCGCGCGTACCCCCTCCACCTTGTTCGCGGCGATCTGCTCGCCGTTGCCCGATCCGCCGATGACGACGCCGAGGCTTCCGGGATCGCCGACGACGGCCGCGGCCGCGCGCAGGCAGAACACGGGGTAGTCGTCGAGCGCGTCGTAGACGAACGCGCCGTGGTCGACCGGGTCGTGACCCTGGCTGCGGAGATGGTCGACCAGGTGCTGCTTCAGGTCGAGACCGGCGTGGTCGGTGCCGAGGTGGACGCGCATGGGCGACAGTGTTCCAGTCCGCGTCGACGGCCGGTATCGCTCGTCTACAGTCCTCCCATGCTGCGACGCCTCGGGCCGGCCGTGGGCGTCCTGCTCGCTGTCTCGCTCCTCGCCGCATGCGGTGGCGGCACCTCCTCCGAGGCCGGCGCCACCACGGGCTCGTCCCACGGGACCTCCCCGTCGGCGTCCACCGGGAGCGGACGGTACCAACCGACGCGCGCAGACTTCCGTGCGGTCGATGCCGTCCTCGAACGGCGCGCCCGTGCCGTCCGCGACGGTGACCTGGGTGCGTTCCTGGCCACCGTCGACCGGTCCGACACGAGCCTGGTCAGTCGCGAGCGGATGCTCTTCGCCAACATGACCCGGCTGCCCCTCGCGTCGTTGCACTACGCGATGGACATGTCGGCCGCGCTGGTCCCGGCCCGGATCCCCGGGAACGACCCGGTCCTCCATCCGCAGATCACCGAGTTCCTGCAGCTGACCGGCAGCCTCGTCCGTCCGGTGACCAACAGCGTGGACGAGACCTTCGTACGACGCGGCCACCGGTGGGTGGTCGGTGCCGAGTCCACGGACGAGCACGACGTGCAGTGGCGGCCCTGGTCCGGCGCCCCCATCGCGGTGCTCCGCACCGCGGCCATGACCGTCATCGTCGATCGGTCCCGTGCCTCGACGCTGTCGTCCCTGACGCGGGCCGTCCACGACGACATCGCGTTCGACGCCGCGCGGCTCGGCGTACCGGCGACCTACCGGGTGGTCGTCGACGCGACGTCGAGCGGCGCCGCCACGACGTTCAGCTCGTTGAGCAAGGAGGAGGCCGCCGCGGTGACCTTCGGGCTCGTGGAAGGGACCCGCGAGAGCCCGGCCGTCGGCCGGCACCTCGCCGGACTCGCGATCAAGGTCAACCCCCACAACGCTGCCCAGCTGACCCAGAGCACTCCTCTGCTCCGTCACGAGCTCACCCACTACCTCCTGCGCAGCTACAGCGGCTCGTCGCCGACGTGGCTCTCCGAGGGCATCGCGACGTGGATCCAGTACTACCCGGACTCCTTCTCGGCGTTGGCGGTCCCGCAGGCTCTGTACAGCAGGTTGATGCGCGCCGAGCGCACGCTCCCCACGATCGGGCTGTTCAACGACGACCCCGACGTGAACTACGTCGTCTCCCAGGCAGCGGTGGCCTGGCTGGTGTCCCACTACGGGATGCCCAAGCTGATCGAGCTCATGCACGCGTACCGCACGCACTTCAAGGGCGTGAACGCCGACGCGATCACGACGCGGATGCTCCGCGAGGTGTACGGCGTGACCCGGCGCGAGGTCGTGAGCGGCGCGTTCGGGCTGATCGCCGAGCTCCACCACTGAACGTCGGCGCGAGTCTGGAGGCGCCAAAGTCGTTGGACAGTGGAGGTGGCCGCCGGTTTCCTTGTGGCATGGCGGACAAGGAGCACCCGGAGATCAAGGTCTACCGGGCGACCGACGCGGATCGATACCTCGCCTCCGACCGGCTGGTGTGGTTCAACCACGGGAGCCTCGAGCCGCAGGAGATCGAGCTCCGTGCCGTACCGGCCGACCAGCGGTTCGCGGCGGAGGTCGTCGGCTCGGAGGCCGACCCCTCGACGTACCCCGGCATCTACGGCGTCCGCCCGATGGAGCTGTCGGTGCCCGACGGCGCCGGCGGCGGGCGCGCCGTGCCGGTGGCGGGACTGACGTGGGTCGGAGTCCACCCCGACCACCGCCGGCGCGGGCTCCTCACCGCGATGATCGGGCACCACCTCGAGCAGACGCGCCGGGAGGGCGGTCATCTGTCGGCCCTGCATGCGAGCGAGCCGTCGATCTACGGCCGGTACGGCTATGGTCTGGCCTCGCTCGAGCTCGACGTCGAGCTGGGCCGCGGGGCGACGTTCACCGCCCCTCACCTCGAGGACGACGTCGCCCGGATCAGCACCAGGCTCGCGACGATCGACGACGAGGACATGGGTGCGCGACGTCGCCGGATCGACCTCGACATGCTGGCCACCAACGTCGGCACGATCGTCGGCAACGAGGAGTTCTACGCCGAGCTCTGCCACGTCTCGGTCGACCAGAGGCGCGAGGTCGAGCCGCCGCGGGTCCTGGTCGCGGTCCAGGACGGGCGCGACGTCGGGTACGCCGTGTTCACGCGCAAGCACCGCTGGCCCAACTCCCGCCCGGCGGCCGAGGTCTCGGTGACCAGCCTCTCCGGGGGACCAGCGGCCCGGCTGGCGCTGCTACGACGGCTCACCGACCTCGACCTCTCGGGGAAGATCACGGTCGGCGGAGTTGCGAGCACCGACCCCCTGCTGTCGTGGGTCGAGGGTCCACGCGGCCTCGGTGACGTCCACCCGTTCGACAGCCTCTGGCTGCGCCTGGTCGACCTGCCCGAGGCGCTGGCGGCGCGCGGCTACGAGGGGACCTGCGACGTGGTCGTCGAGGTCGCGGACGAGCCCGCCCCGTGGAACGCCGGACGATGGCGCATCAGGGTCAAGGACGGTGTCGGCGAGGCGGCCCGCACCGACGACGAGGCAGAGGTGTCGCTACCGGTGGCCGCGCTCGGCGCGGCATACCTGGGCGGTGCAAACCTCGCGGAGATGCACCGCGCCGGAGTCGTCGGCGAGCACCGCACAGGTGCGGTGCGAGAGCTGTGGCGAGCGTTCCGCACCGACGTGGGTCCCTATGCGGCCCGAGGATTCTGAGCGCCACCCCCACCGCTACCGTGTCGCTCTGTGGAGGGCATGGCCTGGAGCGTGCTGGCGTTGGTCTTCGTCGACGAGCTGCTCGCGATGGCGGCGTTCGGGGTGTGGGGCTGGCAGGTCGGCTCGCCGCGGTGGGCGCTGGTCGTCCTGCTGCCGGCCCTGGCGATGACCGCGTGGTGGCTGTTCGCCTCCCCTCGGGCGCCCTGGGGCGGCGCGGTACGTCGTCCGGTGGCCAAGGTGCTCGTCATCGGGCTGGCCTGCTGGGCGCTGTGGGACGCCGGTCACCACGGCTGGGCGCTCGCCCTGCTCGTCTTCTCGATCGTCGTGAACGGGCTCGCCCAGCTGCCGCGGGTCGCCGAGGTCGCGAGGAGGCCGCTCGGCGACCGCGGTCGGTGACGGCGGCCGCGCTGCCCGACTCGACCCGTCACGCCTCCAGCCGGGCCAGCTCCTCGTCGACGACCGACGGGTCGAGCTTGGTGAACACCGGGGCCGGCCTGTCGACCTTCGCGCCCACCGTCACCGGACGGCTCTCCCACCGCGGCGTCGTGGAGTAGTCGCCGGTGATGATCGGGTAGACGTGCAGCCCGGCCCCGTTGTCGGGGTCGAGGTCCTCGACGTGCTCCACGTGCGGCATCGGCATGAGCTCGCCCGCCTCCCCCAGCACCCGCCACACGGCGTTCGCGGAGAAGGGCAGAAACGGTGCCAGCAGCGTGTTGCAGTCGAGCACGCACTGGGCTGCGACGTGCAGGACCGTGCCCAGCCGATCACGCTGCGACTCGTCCTTCATCTTGTAGGGCTCGGTCGCGGTGAGGTACTTGTTCACCTCGCCGACCACGCGCATCGCCTCGGCGATGCCGCTGCGCAGCCGCTGGCGCCCGATGAGGGCGCCGACGGTGTCGAACCCGGTCCGCACGACGTCCAGCACGGTCTCGTCGACAGGCTCGAGGGGGCCGGCCGCGGGTATCTCGCCGAAGCGCTGCGCGATCATCGTCGCCGTCCGGTTGACGAGGTTCCCCCAGCCGGCGACCAGCTCGGAGTTCGTGCGCAGCACGAAGTCGGCCCACGTGAAGTCGGAGTCGGAGGTCTCGGGACCGGCGGCACAGATGTAGTACCGCAGCGCATCCGCCTGGTATCGCGACAGCATGTCGCCCACCAGGATCACGTGACCACGACTGGTGGAGAACTGCTTGCTCTCCATCGTCATGAACTCGCTCGAGACGATCTCCGTGGGCAGCTGGAGGTCGCCGTACGGTCCAGGCTGGCCGCCCAGCGCGCCCTTGCCGTCGTAGGCCAGGAGCTCTGCGGGCCAGATGACCGAGTGGAAGACGATGTTGTCCTTGCCCATGAAGTAGTACGACAGGGCCTCGGGGTCGTTCCACCAGTCGCGCCAGCGATCCGGGTCGCCGAGTCGCCGCGCCCACTCGATGGACGCCGACAGGTAGCCGATGACGGCGTCGAACCACACGTAGAGCCGCTTGCTCGGATTGTCGCGCCAGCCGTCGACCGGGACGGGGATGCCCCAGTCGATGTCGCGGGTCATCGCCCGCGGTCGGAGATCCTCGATCAGGTTGAGCGAGAACTTGATGACGTTGGGTCGCCAGGTCCCACCGGCCTCGCGACCCTTGATGTACGTCGTGAGCGCGTCGGCGAGCGCGGGGAGGTCGAGGAAGAAGTGCTGGGTCTCCACGAACTCCGGCGTCTCACCGTTGATCTTGCTGCGCGGCTGGATCAGGTCGGTGGGGTCGAGCTGGTTGCCGCAGTTGTCACACTGGTCGCCTCGCGCCTCGCCGTACCCGCAGATCGGGCAGGTCCCCTCGATGTAGCGGTCGGGCAGGGTTCTGCCCGTCGACGGGCTCACCGCGCCCTTGGTCGTCTGCTCGACCATGTAGCCGTTGCGGTGGACGGTCGTGAAGAGCTCCTGCACGACGCGGTAGTGGTTGCCCGTGGTGGTCCTGGTGAAGAGGTCGTAGGAGAGGCCGAGATCGACCAGGTCCTGGACGATCACCGCGTTGTTCTTGTCGGCGAGGTCCTTCGCACTGACGCCTGCGGCGTCGGCCGCGACCAGGATCGGCGTCCCGTGCTCATCGGTACCCGACACCATCAGGACGTCGTGCCCAGCCATCCGCATGTACCGGCTGAACACGTCGGACGGCACGCCGAACCCTGCCACGTGGCCGATGTGGCGCGGGCCGTTGGCGTAGGGCCACGCGACGGCGGACAGGACGTGGGTCATGGCGAAAGCCTAGGAGGAGACCGGGGCCCCCCTTCACCGGCCCGCTGCTCGACGAGACGCCCGCCACCGCTGCTCGACGAGACGCCCGCCACCGGTGGTTGAGGAGGGCGCCCCACCTGCCCCGTCGGTGGCGGAAGCCGCCGCGGCACCTGGCTGGTCGAGGAGGGCGCGCATGTCTCGAAACCAGCGGTCCCAGACCAGGGTGGTGTCGAGACGGTCGTCGAGCGACCTCCTCGACCCCCGGGGTCCTGATCGACCGCCAGCGGGCCACCGCGTCAGCCGAAGTCGAGCTCGCCGGTGCGCGTGCGCTTGATCTCGAAGAAGTACGGGAGCTCGGCGACGGTGATGGCGCCGTCCCAGAGCCGGCCGGCCTCTTCTCCTCGGGGGATGCGGGTCAGGACCGGGCCGAAGAACGCCGACCCGTTGAACGCGATCGTGGGCGTCCCGACGTCGTCGCCGACCCGGTCGATGGCCTCCTGGTGGGACAGCCGCAGCGGCTCGTCGTACGTCGCGTCGTCGAACGCCTCGATCAGCTCAGCGGGCAGCCGAGCGTCGGCGAGCGCGTCCACGACGAGGCGACGGTCGCGCTCCTGCTTGTCGTGGTGGATCCGGACGCCCAGGGCGGTGTAGAGCGGGCCCAGCGCCTCGGGGCCGACCTGCTCCTGCGCCGCCATCAGCACCCTGCCGATCGGGAGCCCGCGCGCCACGTTGGCCCGGTAGCTCTCGGGGAGCTGCTCGCGGTCCTTGTTCAGGAAATGGAGGCTCATCGGGTGCCAGCGCACCCGGACGTCGCGAACCTGCTCGACCTCGAGCATCCATCGCGACGTGATCCAGGCGAAGGGGCACAACGGGTCGAACCAGAAGTCCGCAGTGTCGAGGACCTCTATTTCCGGCGCCGTGACCTGTTCCGAGGTGTGTTCCGAGGTGGTGGTCATACACCGCCCAACCGGTCGTCGTTGGCAACCATTCCCCGACAAGACCCCTGACCCGCGGCACCGGGCGCCGCCGACGAGGAGCACGAGGCTCGAGTCGACCTTCGGGGCGCATGCGCCGCGATTGTCATACAAATGTGTCCGATTCCGATTGCGGCAGCGAGCGGGGCCGATGGGAGGATCGCTCCCATGCCTGGTACCAACCTCACCCGGGAAGAGGCTGCCACCCGCGCCGCCCTCCTCGACGTCACGTCGTACTCCATCGACCTGGACCTCACGACCGGTGACACGACCTTCGCGTCCACGACCGTCCTCCGCTTCACCTGTCGCCAGCCCGGCGCCGAGACCTTCGCCGACCTCGTCGACGCCACCGTCCACGAGATCAGGCTGAACGGGCGCCGCCTCGACCCCGCCGAGGTGTACGCCGACAGCCGGCTCACGCTGACCGACCTCACGGCCGACAACGAGCTCGTGGTGCGGGCGGACTGCACCTACTCCCACTCCGGCGAGGGCCTGCACCGCTTCGTCGACCCGGTGGACGGCCGGGTCTACCTCTACACCCAGTTCGAGGTGCCGGACGCGCGCCGCGTCTTCACCACGTTCGAGCAGCCCGACCTCAAGTCGGTCTATACCTGGACGGTCGTCACGCCGGAGCGCTGGAAGGTGGTCTCCAACGCTCCGACGCCCCAGCCGGAGCAGATCGGCAACGGCAAGGCCCGATGGAGCTTCCCCGAGTCGAAACGGATGTCGACGTACGTCACCGCGCTCGTCGCCGGCGAGTACCACGAGCATCGCGACTCCTACGAGGGCAGGAACGGCACGATCTCCCTCGGCCACTACTGCCGCCAGGCGCTGGTCGAGCACCTCGATACCGAGGAGCTGCTCCTGCTCACCAAGCAGGGCTTCGAGTTCTTCGAGGAGGCGTTCGACTTCCCCTACCCGTTCGAGAAGTACGACCAGCTCTACGTGCCGGAGTACAACTCGGGCGCGATGGAGAACGCCGGCGCCATCACGCTGCGCGACGAGTACCTGCCGCGTAGCCGGCAGGACGCCGCGTTCTACGAGTTCCGCTGCTCGGTGATCCTGCACGAGATGGCGCACATGTGGTTCGGTGACCTGGTCACGATGCGCTGGTGGGACGACCTCTGGCTGAACGAGTCGTTCGCCGAGTGGGCCTGCTACCACGCAGCCGTCGAGAACACGTCGTACACCGAGTCCTGGACCGGGTTCACCAACGCCCGCAAGAACTGGGCGCTGCGCCAGGACCAGCTCCCGTCGACCCACCCGATCGCGGCGGACAACTACGACCTGCGGGCGGTCGAGGTCAACTTCGACGGCATCACCTACGCCAAGGGCGCGTCGGTGCTCAAGCAGCTGGTCGCCTGGGTGGGGATCGAGGAGTTCCTCCAGGGCCTCCGGCAGTACTTCAAGGACCACGCCTACGCCAACGCCGAGTTCGTCGACCTGATGACGGCACTGGAGAAGGCCTCCGGCCGCGAGCTGGACGCGTGGGCGAAGGAGTGGCTGCAGACCAGCGGCGTGAACACCCTCTCGCCCGAGTTCGAGCTGACCGAGGACGGCGACTACGCCTCGTTCGGCGTCCGGCAGACCGCCAGCGGCGACAACCAGACGCTACGGCGCCACCGCCTCGGCATCGGCCTGTACGACGAGAAGGACGGGCACCTGGTGCTGCGCCACAACGTCGAGGTCGACGTCGAGGGCGAGCTGACCAGGGTCGCTGAGCTGGTCGGCCAGCGCCAGCCCGACCTGCTGCTCCTCAACGACGGCGACCTCACCTACGCCAAGATCCGGCTCGACGAGCGTTCGCTGGCTACCGTCGTCGGCGGTCTGCGCACTCTCGACGACTCACTGGCCCGGGCACTGTGCTGGGGCGCCGCCTGGGACATGACCCGCGACGCCGAGATGGCGGCGTCCGACTACGTCACGCTGGTCCTGCAGAACGTGGGCGGCGAGACAGACGCGTTCGGCATCCGGGCCATCCCGGCATACGCCGGGGTCGCGGTCAACCTCTACTCGGACCCGGCCAGGCGGCCTGCGCTGCGCGAGACCTGGGAGTCCGGGCTGCGCGAGCTGCTGCACGCGGCCGAGCCGGGCAGCAATGCCCAGCTGATCTTCGCCCGGCTCTATGCGTCGGCGCTGGTCAGCACCGAGGGCAAGGCCGAAGTGTCAGGACTGCTCGACGGCAGCGTGACCATCGAAGGCCTTGAGGTCGACACCGACCTCCGCTGGGTGCTCCTGGTGGGCCTGGCGAAGTGTGGTGCCGTCGGCGACGCCGAGATCGACGCGGAGCTGGAGAGGGATCCCACGATCTCCGGCCGGGAGAACGCCGCCGGGGCTCGCGCCTCGCGTCCCGACGCCGAGGCCAAGGCGGCCGCGTGGACCGAGCTGGTGGACAACCCCGACGTGCCGAACGAGACCCATCGCTCGATCGCGAGCACCTTCATGCGGTTCGGCCAGGAGGACCTGCTCGCGCCCTACGTCGAGAAGTATCTCGCGGCGGCCGACACGGCGTGGGAGAAGCTGGGCACCCACATGGCCTCGAACCTGCTGGAGGACGCCTTCCCGCTGCCGCTCGGCAGCCCGGAGCTGATCGCGAGGATCGACCGCTGGCTCCAGGAGTCGCCGGCCAACCCGGCCGCGAAGCGGTTCGTGCAGGAGGGCCGGGCAGACATCGCCCGAGCCCTCGCCGCACAGGAGCGCGACGCCGGCTAGGTCCCCGCGTGCAGGGTCCGCGGAGCGCGGGCCGCCAGCGCCATCATCGAGATGCCTCGGCGGAGGCCGCGGACCAGGTCGCCGCTCGCGAACTCGCTCTGCATCTCGAGCACGGCCAGGGCGACCTCGCGGTCGCTGAGCACACGGCGTACCTCGGCACCGGTGACCACCTCGAGCTGACGCGCCGTGGGGTCGACCATGATCAGCACGCTGCGCGCCGGCGTCGACAACGCCGCATGCAGTCGCTCGGCGAAGCGGCGCGGCTCGCCCTCAGCGGACCCCACGAACACGGAGAACTCGTACCGACAGACCTGCTCGGCGGCCCGGATGGCTTGGTCCAGCGACACCCGCTGCGCGGCCGTGAACTCACCTGCCACCGTCGATCGACCCGTCGTCACCAAGCGCCGCCGGCGCCGCCGGTGTCGCGCTCGCGGGCCTCGGTGGTCGTCTCCGTGTCTGTCGGGGTGCTCGACTCGGCGCGCGACGGCGACGAGGCGCCCTCCAGCTGAGCCATGTCACGTCGCCCGCCGAACCACTGGTCGCTGGTGCGCGCACCAGCCGGAGCGACCGACTCACCTCGCACCACGCCGGGCAGGTAGACCGCCGCCAGGATGCCGATCGTGATGAGCACCGGGATGCCCACGAAGGTCAGCAGGAAGTTGAGCACAGGCACCGGCTGCGGGTCGCTCCAGCCGTCGGGGATGTCCGCGGAGGCCGGCCCGGCGTACCCGATCACGAGGATCGTGGCGGAGCCCACACCGAGGGCCGCCCTGCGCAGGGCCTGGGTCGTCGGGGTCACGGCATGAGGATACTGGTCGCCATGTCCGCGCTCCTCCTGGGAATCGATCAGACGGACTGGTCCGCCTTCGGGCACCTGATGGCCAAGAAGTCCGCGACCCTGGTCGCGCTGGTCCTGATCGGCCTGATCGTGCAGTGGATCTTCCGCCGCCTGATCGACAAGCTCGTCAGCAAGGCCGAGGAAGGCGTCCTTCCGGACCGCATCAGCCACGTCGCGATCGGCCGCACGAGCGACGAGGCGACGCCACCGCCGGGGTCCACGCGGCGGGTGCAACGCGCCAAGACCATGGGGAGCCTGCTGAAGAGCATCGGGTCCGGGATCATCGCGGCGATCGTGGTGACGATGATGCTCTCGGCGCTGGGGCTCGACATCGGCCCGATCCTGGCCAGTGCCGGCATCCTGGGCGTCGCCCTGGGCTTCGGCTCACAGACCCTGGTCAAGGACTTCCTGTCGGGGATCTTCCTGATCTTCGAGGACCAGTACGGCGTCGGCGACGTCGTCGACATGGGCGAGGACCTCAGCGGCACGATCGAGGCGGTCAGCCTGCGGGTCACTCGTCTTCGCGACACCAACGGAACGGTCTGGTACGTCCGCAACGGCGAGCTCTACCGGGTCGGCAACATGAGCCAGAACTGGGCCCGGGCCGTGCTGGACGTCCAGGTGAGCGCTCGCGAGGACATCTCGCGGGTACGCCGGGTGCTCGGTGACGTCATCCACGACCTGTGGGACGACGACGACTACCACGGCGTCGTGATCGAGGAGCCGGAGATCTGGGGCATCGAGGCGATCACCCCCGACGCGATCACCCTGCGGGTGACGCTCAAGACCGCTCCGATGGAGCAGTGGCGTGTGGCCCGGGTCCTGCGGGAGAGGATCAAGTCGCGCTTCGACGACGAAGGCATCCAGGCGCCCTACCCCACGTCGTACGTGATGAACCGGACACCGGGCGATCCGGATGCGGCCATGGCCGGCGACACGGACTCCGACAGCACATGACCGAGGATGACCCCGTGACCACCACGTTCTATGAGCAGATCGGCGGCGAGGAGACGATCACCCGGATCGTCGCTGCGTTCTACCGGGGCGTGGCGGGCGACCCGTACCTGCGAACGATCTACCCCGAGGACGATCTCGGCCCCGCCGAGGAGCGCTTCCGACTGTTCCTGATCCAGTACTGGGGCGGCCCCACGACGTACTCCGACCGGCGGGGCCACCCGCGACTGCGGATGCGTCACTCACCGTACCCGGTGACGCCGAAGGCGAAGGACCACTGGCTCCGGCACTTCCGCGCAGCTCTCGACGAGGTCGGTCTGCCACCCGAGCAAGATGCGCAGTTCTGGGACTATGTCACCCACGCCGCCCAGTTCATGGTGAACACTTTTGACGAGCCCGGTCTACCCGTGGAATAGCGACCTCAGGGGCGGGATGTCACATCAGATGTCACTCGCGACGACTGGGGCGTCCCCGGTACTGCTCCACGCCGCGTCCACCGCCAGGCGGGTGCGGTCTTCAGCGTCGGGCAGCAGGTGGCCGTAGGTCGTAAGTGGCCGCCGAAGGCGGGTTCTGAGACCACCCGTGGTCGGCCCAATGTTCATTGACTCTCGGCCTCGGAAGTCATGACACTGTGCAGACTCGGTTCTGTGCGCAGAAACCAGGAGGTCATGTGGGTCCTGCGCTCCGTTCCGGCTTGCGGGGCCTCGCCATCGCCGCGTCGCTCTGCGCGGCGCTGGTTGCGGCTGGCTGCGGGTCGGGGGACTCCGGCCCATCGTCGACCAAGCCCCGAACCGAGGCCTTCGTTTCCGATCGCTACGACTTCTCCGTCACGCTTCCGGCCGGCTCGATTCGGCAAGACGCGACGGTGGATTGGGATGCGTCGTGCCTTTGTGGGCTGGACGATCCAGCGTGGGCTGCCGCATCGGTGGACGGTCGCACGCTGGCGGTTGTCGCGAAGGCCGTCGATTCCGACACGGACCTGGCTGGGTGGCGCGCCAGGATCGTCGAGCTCGCCCCCTCGGTATGTCATGACTCCAAGGCTGCGACGGAGGCGACGCTCGGCGGCGCGGACGCCCTGGCGTGGACCGCCTCGTGTTCGGATGGCTACGACGTGATCAAGCTTGTGGCACTCCACCACGGCCGGGGATACGTCGTCCTGTTCGCTTCGCCGACCAGCGAAAGTGTGGCGGACAACCAGAAGGCGTTCGACTCGCTGATCAGCTCGTTCGAGTTCGTCGAGTGACAAACGTGCCCCGTTCGGGGGGCTGTTCGGGGGTCCGAACCATCGAACCGTCCTCGACCATTCATGAGGACGCACCAGCACGCCCGAGCCGTCGCCCACGCGTCGATCACGCGCAGCACCACGCACCAGCACGCACGAGGACGGGCAGCGACTGTTCCGTCTGCTACTTGTGGATGCACCGAAGCCGAGAGCGACGTCTCATGCCGATGTGCGGTCGCTGTGGAACCCCTCCCCCTACACACCAATCCCGATCAGTTCGGGTGCCGTGGGCATTCGGGTCACTCAGGCGTCCAGGGCTTGAGCCAGTACGCATCCACCAAGCCGCGGACGACGAACGGATCGGTCGCCACGGCCTGCTCGGCTCGATGTACTGCTTCGGCGCGAAACGTGATCAGGCCGCCGGTTCGGTCCTGGAACGGCCGTCCGAGGTAGTCGCCCAGGCCGAGCCCCCGCCAGTGCGCCACGTGGTCAGGAACCGCCTCGGGGATGCCCCTCGCGTCGGCGCGCATGAGGTAGAAGAAGGCGAAGTGAGTGCCCACCACAGCCCTCCCTCCCGCTGTCGTGGCTACATCGAGGACGAGTACTCCGCGCGTCGATAGAACATCAGCGCCAGCATGGTGAGGATCGTGACACCGCAGTAACCGCCGCACTGAGCGCTCTTGGTGATTCCGAACCAATACAGACAGAGGAAGGGGATCACCGGGATCACCATCACTGCGGCCATTTCGTAGGAGTTCTTCCAGCCCATGCCGCGGTAGAGCATCCACGCGACCATCGGGACAGTCATGCCGACCGCCATCACGATGAGGGCTTGGGTCCCGTACTGAGTCGTCACCTCCTCCCAAGTCTTCACCCCGACCACGGTCAGGAGGAGTGCGCCGCCCGCGATCATCCCGATCATCATGACTGCGAGCATCTGGAGGAAGTGGCGCCAGAAGGGCGAGAGGTGAGGCTTCCCTGACGTGAGGGTGTGCGTGTGAGTCATGTCGATCATCTCCGCAGTTCCCTCCAGCGTCCGCACTCGATGCGACTCCAGGTAGTGCCGAAGGTCACATGGCGCGTCGATGCTGCCAAGCGGATGAGCACATCGCGTGAGCGCTCATGCCGCTGGCCGTGCGCGGCAGGGTGTCACAACAATGTCACAACGCACGAGATGTCCCTGCGGCCATGAGCACGCACGGGCGCGCTCAGTTCACGCCTCCAGACTTGAGGGAGGCGTGAATACCTTCGACGAGTGAGATCAGCGCAGGTGGGAGCCGGGATCGGTGGCCTCGTCGCCGGCTGATGTCGCGGTGATGTGGCACGCGAAAGCGTCGTCGGCCGCCCGCCGTGTCCGCTCGGTGGAAGGCGGTGTCTCGGATGCTGCACTGCTCCCTCTGGGCCGCCTCGGACTGGCAGTGTTCGCCTTCGACACCGCTTGGCTCGAGACGGTCCTCGCTTCGGCGCCGCACGTCTCGACCGCCGCAGAGACCCGTCACCGCGAACGGGTCCTCGGGACGACGGCGGACGTCCGTAGCCCGCTCTCCACCCGGCATGTCGACCGTGGCGCGGAGCGCTGTCTCTGAGGGGGTGAGGTGCCTCGATGACTGCCGCGGCCTCTGACCCGAAGGCTCGCCACGTGTCCACCATCCCCCGCGTCAACGTCACGACCACCGGGCCGGTTGGACGTCTGCCCGGCCGACGGAGGAGGAGCAACGAAGGGGTGAGCGCAGGCCCTGCGCTTCACGCGGACCGCCCTGCGCTAGCGCCGCGCCCCGCCTGCGAACCGGCCCAGGGCACGGGCTACCCCGAGGGGCGATGACTCCGTGCCGGACCCGTGGCGTCGAACGTCCACTTCTGGCTGGTGTGGCGCCTTCCCGATGCGATGCCCCCAGATGGGGGATCCGGGACCCGGAGGCCATGGGTGAAGATCGGCGTAGGGGTAGCGCTGATGTCTGGGTTGGGGACTGGATGACTCGTCGTGCACGGTTGTTGGTCGCGTGCTTGATCGGCCTGGGTACTGCGGTCGGGTTGGCCGGGCCGGCGCAGGCGGCCATCGTCAGTCCTACACCGGCTCGCTCGTGGGGGGTCAACGGTCGGGTCCTCGCATCGGTGGTCGTGGGCAACCAGGTCATCGTGGGCGGCACGTTCACCGCCGCGGTGAGCCCCTCGGGAGCCACGGTGCCGCGGGCCCACCTGGCGGCGTTC
>JBKPTA010000081.1:0-9772 GCA_046735295.1 Actinomycetota bacterium
GATCGCGGCGTAGAACATCTGGGAGCGCGTGCTGAGCCCCTTGGCGAAGTCACGGGCGGCACGCATCCGGTCGACGAGCTGCCGCGGGATGGCGCGCGCCTCGTCGTCGACGGCGAACTCCTGGAGCACGTCGGCGTCCCAGGCCCACTCCTCGAGCAGCTGGGACGGCGCCTCCACGAAGTCCCACTCCGTCGCCACGCCGGAGAGGCGAGCCCATCGCTGGTCGCCGCCCAGCACGTGGTGGAGGAGGTGCCCGAACTCGTGGAAGAGGACGACCACCTCGCTGTGCTCCATGAGACCGCGCGGGAAGTTGCAGAGGAGAACGCCCTCGGGGAGCTGGTGGCCGGTCACCCCGACCGTCACCGGGAAGCACGCCGCATGGCTGAACTTGTTGTCGCGGGGGTGCAGGTCGAGATGGATCCGCCCCAGGTAGCGCCCGCCGAGGGCCACGTCGTAGGAGGAGACGTCGTCGTGCCAGGCCGGCGCGTCGACCGCGGTGTAGGTGAGGCCGAACAGACGACCCGTCACGCCGAGCAGACCCTGTCGCACGTGCTCGAAGGAGAAGTAGCGCCGAACCTCCTGCGCGTCCACGTCGTGCTCCTCACGGCGCACGAGCTCGGAGTAGTAGCTCGAGTCGGCGCCGTCGAGGACCTCGACGGCCGGACGGTCGCGCCGCGCGCGTTCCAGCAGCTGGTCGCGATCCCGTATCGCAGACGCCTCGGCGGCCTTGCTGATCTTCTCGATGAAGGACCCGATCGCGTCGCCGGTCTCGATCATCTTGACCTCGGCGTCGTACGCCGGCCACCCGGGGTACCCGAGCAGCGTGGCGAGCTCGTGCCTCAGCGCCAGGAGCTCGATGAGGACCTCGTCGTTCGCCGGCCATCCCCGGTTGGTGAACGGCACGAACATCTCCAGACGGGCCGACCTGTCGGTGGCGAACTTCAGCATCGGCAGCACGTCGGGGTAGTCCAGCGTCAGCTCCACGAGCCCGTCGTCGCCGACGGGATGACCCTCGATCCAGTCCTGAGGCAGCCCGTCGAGCTGCTCGGGGCGCAGCGTGACCGTCGTGGCGTCGTCGCGGATGTTGCGCTCGAAGGCCTGGGACAGCTCGGTCAGTCGCTCGTTGATGGCGCGCACCCGGTCGCGCACCTCGGGCTCGCGGTCCACGCCCGCGCGGCGGAAGTCACGCAGGGCGAAGTTGCGGATGCGCTCCGCCTCGTCGTCGAGCCCGGACACGCGTGACTCCGCCTCGTCGACCACCATCAGGTCGTAGACCTCGCGGTCCAGCGACAGGTCGGTCTCCAGCTTCGAGGCCTCCACCTGGGCCAGCTCGGCCTGCTCCCTGATCGCCTGCTCGGGATGGACGTTCTGGACGAGGCTGCTCGCGGCGTAGGCGTTGCCCAGGGCGAGGTGGATCTGGTTCCACCGCTCCAGGAGGTCGGCAGCGCGGCGAGGCCGCTCCCGCTTCACCGCCGCCACCAGCTCACGGGCCCGGTCGAGCTGGTCGGTCGTGCGGGTCGTGAGCCAGGCCGACCAGGCGTCGGTCCCGGCGTCGGCGGTAGGCATGGTCAACGCAGCGAGATCGGTCACGCGGTGACGCTACAACCACGCTCTCGGCTCGTCCCGGGGCCGACGTACCGATCGGGTGACGCCACGCCGTCGCGATCCCCTTGGTCTCCCTGCTCAGGGACCCCACCTCAGCGCTGCACGGCCCCCACGGCCTCGGCGGCGGACGTCACCGCGGCATCGCGGGCGGCTGCGGTCTCCGCCTCGGTCAGGGTGCGGTCGATGGCCCGGAAGCGCAGGGCGAAGGCCAGCGACTTCTTGCCCTCGCCGACCTGGGGACCGGAGTAGACGTCGAAGAGCCGGATGCTCTCGAGCAGGTCGCCCGCGCCGGCGCGCAGCGCCGACTCCACCCGGGCCGCGGGGACGGAGACGTCGACCACGAGGGCGACGTCCTCCTTGGCCAACGGCTGGTGGGAGACGACGGGCGCGGGCGGGATCTCGACGCTGCGGGCCATCAGCGCATCCAGATCGACCTCGAGCGCCGCGGTGCCGCGCGGGAGCCCGTACCGCTGGCACACCTTCGGATGGAGCTCACCGGCGTGGCCGATCTCGTCCTCGCCGAGGAGGACGACGGCGCAGCGGCTCGGGTGCCAGGGCATCCGGCTGGCCTGCTCGAGCTCGACGCCTACTCCGAGCTCGCCGGCCAGTTCGCGGACGATCTCGACCGCATCCGACCAGTCGGCGGCTCGACCGTCGCCCCACCAGCCGTCGCGCTCCCGTTCGCCCGCCAGGACCGCCGCCAGGAGCAGCGGCTGCGCAGGGATCGCCTCGAACAGCTTCTCCAGCTCGGCCTCGCTGGGGCGCCACTCCACGCCGTACACCGGTGCGGGACCGCGGTTGGTGGGGAAGGCGACGGTGCCGGTCTCGAAGAGCGCCACCCCGGAGGCACCTCGGCCGAGGTTCCGGGACGCCGCGTCCAGGATCCCGGGAAGCAGCGTGGTCGCGTAGAGCGGCTTCTCGGACGACAACGGGTTCGAGAGACGGACGGCGCGGCGCAGCACGTCGTCCTCGGACAGCCCCAGCGCGTCGAACGTCTCGTCCCCGACGAACGGGAAGCTGACCACCTCGACGCACCCGAGTCCGGCCAGGGTGCGGCCGATGCGGCGACGCATCCGCTGCTCCAGGGTGAGTCCTCGGCCCACCGGCGGCACGGGCACCACCGACGGGACCTGGTCGTACCCCACGATCCGGACGACCTCCTCGACCAGGTCGTAGGGGTCGGTCAGGTCGGGACGCCAGGAGGGCGGGGTGACGTGCAGGGGGTCGTCGCCGACGACCTCGGCACCGATCGCGCGCAGGTTCGCGACGACCTGCTCGGCATCGATCGGGAGCCCGGCCACCTGTGCCGAGAGCTCGACCGGCAGGACGATCGGCTCGGGCGGAGGCGGGGTGCCGACGACCGTGACACCCGGCGACACCGTGCCACCGCCGTAGGTCGTGAGCAGCGTCGCCACCCGCTCGGCAGCCACCTCGCAGATGGTCGGGTCGACGCCGCGCTCGTTGCGCTTGCCCGCCTCGGAGGTGATCCGATGTCGTTTGCCGGTACGAAACATCGAGACCGAGTCCCAGTGCGCGGCTTCGATCACGACCGTAGTGGTCTCGTCCGACATCTCCGTCGTCTCGCCGCCCATCACGCCGCCGAGCCCGATCGCCCCGGAGTCGTCGCAGACCACGAGGTCCTCGGTCGAGAGCTCCCGGTCGACGCCGTCCAGCGTCCTGAGCCGCTCCCCCGATGTCGCCCGGCGGACGACCAGCGCCCCCCGCAGCTTGTCGCCGTCATAGCCGTGGATCGGGCGGCCGGTCTCGAGCATCACGTAGTTGGTCACGTCGACCGCGAGCGAGATCGGACGCATCCCGGCCAGCCGCACCCGGTTCCGCAGCCAGTCCGGCGACTCGGCCTCCGGGTCGAATCCGGTGACCGTGCGCGCGACGAAGACCGGGCAACCCTGCGGGTCCTCGACCCGCACCGGGTAGCCGTCGTCGTTCGCGTCCGGAACCCTACGCAGGCAGGGGTCGGTGTACGCCGTGCCGAAGCCCATCGCGGCTTCGCGCGCCACCCCTCGAAGGGACAGCGCGTAGGCGCGGTCGGGGTTGATCTCGAACTCCATGACCTCCTCGTCGAGCCCGAGCACCGGACGTGCGTCGTCGCCAGGCTCGCCCGCGTCCGGGCGCAGGACGATGATCCCGGTGTGGTCGTCGCCGATGCCGAGCTCGCGCGCCGAGCAGATCATCCCCGCGGACACATGGCCGTAGGTCGTGCGCGCCGAGATCTCGAGACCCCCCGGCAGGACGCCGCCCGGAAGGACGACGACCACGAGGTCACCGACCGCGAAGTTGTGGGCACCGCAGACGATGCCCTGCGGTTCACCGGTTCCGTTCGCCCGCCCCACGTCGACGGTGCACCAGTTGACGGTCTTGCCGTTCTTCTGTCGCTCAGCCTCGAGGGTGAGCACCCGGCCGACCACCAGCGGGCCCGCGACCTGGGCACCTGGTCGCTCCAACGACTCGAGCTTGAGCCCGAGCGCGGTCAGCCGGCGGGCGAGCTCCATCGAGGAGACGTCGGCCGGCAGGTCGGCGTACTCGCGGATCCAGGAGACGGGCGCGCGCATGGGTGGTTCCTTCTGGTCTGTGCCGCAGGGGCCGCAAAGGGGCTCGGTCGGAGGTTAGACGGAGGCTGGGCGCGCGGTCACCAGTCCGTGCCGAACGCCGAGGCGAACCGTACGTCCCCCTCGAACAGCGCGCGCAGGTCCTCCGCCCCGCTGCGGAACATGAACGACCGGTCGATGCCCATGCCGAACGCGAAGCCGCGATAGCGCTCCGAGTCGATGCCGCAGGCCGCGAGGACACGCGGGTTGACCACCCCGCAGCCGCCCCACTCGATCCACCCCTCGCCCTTGCAGGTGCGGCACTCGTCGACGGCACCCGGCTCACCGCGACAGACGAAGCAGACCATGTCGACCTCGGCGGAGGGCTCGGTGAAGGGGAAGTACGACGGGCGGAAGCGCGTCGTGATCCCATCGCCGAACATCTGCTCCGCGAAGTGGTCGAGGCTCCCCTTGAGGTGGGCCATCGTGATGCCCTCGTCGACGACGAGCCCCTCGACCTGGTGGAACATCGGTGAATGGGTCGCGTCGAAGGGGTCGGTACGGAACACCCGTCCGGGACAGATGACGTAGATCGGCGGAGTGCGCTCGAGCATCGTGCGCGCCTGCACGGGGGACGTGTGGGTGCGGAGCACGAGGTGGTCCTCGGCCGGCTCGGTCCAGAACGTGTCCTGCATCGTGCGCGCCGGGTGGTCGGGGCCCAGGTTGAGCGCATCGAAGTTCAGCCACTCCGCCTCGAGCACGGGGCCCTCCGCGACCTCCCAGCCCATCGCGACGAACAGGTCTGCGACGTACTCGCTCATCAACGTCAAGGGATGTCGCGCGCCGCGGGCGCGGCGTCCGGTCGGAAGGGTGACATCGACGGTCTCCTCGACCAGCATCCGCTCCTCGGCCTCCGCCTCCAGCACCGCCGTGCGCTCGGCCAGAGCCTGGTGCACCGCGCTGCGAGCCTGGCCGACGCGCAGCCCCGCCTCCTTGCGCGCCTGCGGGGGCAGCGCTCCGATCTCGCGGTTGGCGAGGGCGAGCGGCGACCGGTCGCCGGCGTGGTCGAGACGCGCCTGCTTCAGCTCGGCCAGGTCTCGGGCCGCCTCGATCGCGGCCACGGCCTCGTCACGCATCGCGGCCACCCGCTCGGCCTGGAGCGGCGTGACCTCGACAGGGTCGTAGTCGCTGTTCGGACCCGACATGGATGCCCCTCGCTGAGCCTGGTGGCGCCTGCCGCGCCGTCTCTCGTGGTCGAGTCTAGGAACGGCGCCGGGGTCGCGGCGACGGGGTTTCGCCTCGCGAGCCCAACCGTCCCTACGAGCGGGCCGCGAACGCCGGCCACGTGGTGATGATCCGCGCACCGCCGTCGGGGGCGTCGTCGATCGTCACCGTGCCACCGTGGGCGCGGACGAGGCCGTTGACGAGGTAGAGCCCCAGCCCCGACCCACCGCGTTGACCGGTGGTCCAGAACTTGGTGAACGCGCGCTGCCGGATCTCCGGCGGGATGCCGTCGCCGGAGTCGTCCACCTGCATGACCACGTGGTCACCCTCCTTCGAGGCGGTCACCGTGACCGGGTCCGACCCGTGCCGGATCGCGTTCTCGACCAGGTTGGTGAGCACCTGGGTGAACTTGTCGGGGTCGGCCCAGATGTCGGGCAGGTCCGTCGGCGCACGGAGCTCGATCCGATGCGGCGCGCCGGCACGGATGCTGTCGATGACCCGTCCGGTGAGCAGGGTGACGTCGCAGTTGCGCGGGTGCATGGAGAGTCGTCCGGTGTCCAGACGGGCCACGTCGAGCAGCTCGGTGATCAGGCGGCTGAGGCGGTCGGAGTCGGCGTGGACCGTGGTCAGCATCAGCTTCTTCTGCTCGTCGTTGAGCCGGTCCCAGCGGTTCAGCAGGGCCTGGACGAAGCCCTTGACCCCGGTCAGGGGAGAGCGGAGCTCGTGGGCGACGGTCGCCACCAGGTCGGAGCGGTCGCGGTCGAGCCGCGCGCGCGCCCGGCCGGAACGCAAGCTGACAGCCACGTCGGTGACCGGCCCCCGGGACAGGGCGCGGTGGATGCGGGCCGTGACCAGGACCTCCTCGCCGGACGGCGTGATCCAGGACTGCTCGGGGACGCCGGTACGGGTGACCAGGCCCTCGTAGGGCTGTGTGCAGGCCACCCAGCCGGCACCCTCCTGGTTGGTGAGGGTGAGCACCTCGGCCAGACGCTTCCCCTCGGCAGCGGCCCGCGTGGTGCCGAGCAGAGACGCAGCCCGGTCGTTGACGAGCCGGACGACGCCCCCCTCGTCGGCGATCAGCACTCCGTCGGGCAGTGCGTCGACCGCCTCCCGGGCGTCCACCATCATGTGGGCCGCGGCGTCCACGGGCGTGTCTCCTGGCACGTCGCGATCAGGTGTCACGCACGAAAGAGTAGAGCGGCAGGGGGCGGTCGAACCACCGCCGGACAGCGTGCACGCGGCGTTGGCGGGCGACGAAGGGTGCTGTGGGCGGCCCCTCCCCCCGGTGGGGCCGCACCGACAACAGAGGTGGACAGCCCCTCCCCCGCGGGATCCGTCCGACGTGTCCGCAGGTGGAGATGCGCGAACAGGTTGTAAGATAGTGCCGGTATCCACGCCCCACAACCGATTTCGCAGAAAATCTCAGACTCTGCTTTGAAAAGAGTGCATCGATGTTGCTGTCGGAGCTCGCGGAGCGTGCCGATGTCCCGCTGGCCACGGTGAAGTACTACCTGCGCGAGGGGCTGCTCCCGGCGGGGGAGGTCACCGGACCTCGCCGCGCCGACTACGACGACGGCCATCTCCGCCGGCTGCGCGTGCTGCGGCTGCTCCGCGAGGTGGGCGGCGTACCGGTGACGAGCCTGCGACAGGTGGTCGAGGCGCTCGAGGACGAGGCCCTGCCCGTCCACGACGTGATGACGCTGGTCGCGGACGTGATCACCGCCGGACCGACGATCGCCGCCGACCCCGTGTCGCTGGACATGGTCGACGACGTGCTGGCCGCGACCGGATGGAACGGCGTACGTGCGGAGTCCATGGACCGGCTGCGGTTGGCCGCCCTGATCTCGCTGCTGAACGGTCCGGGGCCGCTCGATGCCACCCGCGAGCTGCTGACCTTCTATGCGGGGGTCGCCGACCGGCTGGCTCGGGCGGAGGTGGCGCTCGTGGACCCCCACACCGAGCGCTCCCGGCTTCTCGAGCAGATGGTCACCGGCTCCGTCGTCTACGGCCAGGTCTTCGAGCTGCTCCGGCAGATCGGGCTCGAGCACCACCATCACCGGCGCACGGCCGGCGCGGCGGTCCCGGCCACGACCTAGTCACGCGGCCGCCGACGGACCCGTGCTGTCTCGTGCAGGCAGATCGCGACTGCCGTCGACAGGTTGAGACTCTCCGCGGCTCCGTCGAGGTGGATCCTCACCCGGTGGTCGGCGAGCTCGGCCAGCTCCGGGGGAAGCCCCCAGGCCTCGTTGCCGAACAGCCAGGCGACGGGACCGGCCAACAGGCGTGCCGCCTCGTCGAGGCGGACCTCTCCCGAACCGTCTGCTGCCAGCACGACCAAGCCGGACTCGCGAGCGGAGGCAACCGCGGCGCTCGGGTCGCGGGCGAGCGCCACCGGGAGCTGGAAGACGCTGCCGGCGCTGGCGCGAACGGTCTTCGGGTTGTAGACGTCGACGGCGTGTCCCGCCAGCACGACCGCCTGGACCCCCAGGGCGTCCGAGGTGCGGATCAGCGTGCCGGCATTCCCGGGGTCTCGCACGTCGGCCGCGATCGTCACCAGGCCGGGCGGCGACGCGGTTGCCCGGACGAAGGCGTCGTCCAGCGGAACGTCGAGGAACGAGCACACCGCGACGATGCCGGCCGGGCTCACGCTGTCGCTGAGCGAGCCGAGGGCACGTTCGTCAGCGATCGAGAGGCGCGGTGCGGCACCGATCAGCGCGGCGTACTGCTCGGCGGCGGTGGGTGTCACGAAGACCTCCGTCGCGACTCCGCGCGCCAGCGCGGCCTCGACGGCCTTCGGCCCGTCGGCCAGGAACAGCCGCCGCTCGGTCCGGACCGAACGGCGGCTGAGCTTGCGGGCCTCCTTGACGCGGGGGTTGCCCGGGGTCAGGGGCGCCGACGGTGGTCGCGACGACAAGCTCGACCGACGGCGGTCAGGAGGCCTGCGGGGCGTTGACGTCCTCGGGAAGGGCGGCCTTGGCCGTCTCGACGAGAGCGGCGAACGCCGGTGCGTCGTTCACGGCCAGGTCGGCGAGGATCTTCCGGTCGACCTCGACTCCGGCGAGGTTCAGGCCCTGGATGAACCGGTTGTAGGTCATCCCGTTTGCCCGGGCAGCGGCGTTGATGCGCTGGATCCAGAGCCTGCGGAAGTCACCCTTGCGCGCCTTGCGGTCACGGTAGCTGTAGACCAGCGAGTGGGTGACCTGCTCCTTGGCCTTGCGGTACAGGCGCGAGCGCTGCCCGCGGTAGCCGCTGGCGCGTTCGAGGGTGGTCCGGCGCTTCTTGTGGGCGTTCACTGCCCGCTTGACGCGTGCCATCGTGTTACTCCTTGCAGTTTCGGTCTGGTGACGCTGTCCGTCGGTTCTCGGCTCGCGCGCGAGCGCGCGTCGCGGTCGGCCTCGTCGAGCAGGTGGGACTCCGCGGATCCCCGGCCTCGCTCGGGTCAGCGACCCAGCAGCCTCTTGGCAGCCTTGACGTCGGCCTTGGCGACCTCGTCGTAGCCGCTCTTCTGGCGGTGCTTCTTGCGACTACCGGTGGTGGGCGCCGATGCGAACGCGGCGCCGGACTTCCGGCCGGTCTGCAGCCGGCGCAGCTTGCCGGTCCCGGTCACCTTGAACCGCTTCTTGGCGCCGGAGTGCGTCTTGTTCTTCGGCATCGTTCCTCTTCCTTCTCGGTACGGCGTGCGGTTGGCGGTCACACGTCGTGCTGGCTCGCGGCTCGGCCGACGCGACTCGGCGAGTGCGTCCGTCTGCGCCACGAAATCTCAGGCCCGTCCTCGTCCTTGTCGGCCTCTGCCCACGACATCGACCTGTGTCCCGCGTCCTTCTCGATCTCTCCCCCACGACATCGACCTGTGTCCCGCGTCCCTCTCGATCGAGTCGTGACTTCGTCACGCCTCGATCTCGGGATCCAGGTTCTCCGACCTCCCGCGTTCCTTCTTCTGGGCGACCGCGTGACCGGCGTTCGCGGCGGTGCGCTCGGCACGCTCCTCCGCCTCGTCGGCAGCGCGGGCTGCGGCCCGCTCGGCCTTCGCAGCCTGCATCTCGACCTTCGCCTCGGCCTTCTTCTTGTGCGGACCGAGCACCATGATCATGTTGCGGCCGTCCTGCTTGGGCGCCGACTCCACGAAGCCCAGCTCCGTGACGTCCTCCGCCAGCCGCTGCAGCAGCCGGAACCCCAGCTCGGGGCGGTGCTGCTCGCGTCCACGGAACATGATCGTGATCTTGACCTTGTCGCCGGCCTTGAGGAACCGGACGACATGGCCCTTCTTGGTCTCGTAGTCGTGCTGGTCGATCTTCGGCCGGAGCTTCATCTCCTTGATGATCACGTTCGTCTGGTTCCGGCGGGCTTCACGGGCCTTCTGGGCGTTCTCGTACTTGAACTTCCCGTAGTCCATGAGC
>JBKPTA010000082.1:0-54682 GCA_046735295.1 Actinomycetota bacterium
CTCTTCACGATCGCCCCCCCGCCGGCGGCCGCGGCGTCGGCTGCCCCGTGCCCCGTCCGCACCCTGGGCCAGGAGATCAAGCGGGCCGACGTCGTGTTCCGCGGGGTCGTCGACCGGGCCAAAGCGGTGCGTGGCAAGGGCGATCGGCGTACCCGTACCTACCAGGTCACCGCCGACCGCGTCTACCGGTCGTCACTGGTCGCCGACTCCGTGCGGGTGACCGCCGAGATCGGCGTCCGTTGCCCGCCGCCCGACCTCAGGAAGGGCAAGCGCTACATCTTCTTCGTCACCGAGCAGGGCTCACGCCTGGTGTCCACGTCAGCGACGGCCCGCGCCACCCACCGGCTGACCGACCGGGTCGAGGCGAGGCTCGGGAGCGGGGTGCAGCCGCACACCACCCCTCCGGCCAGCGCCGAGTTCACCGAGGTCGCGAACGCCGCGCCACCTCGCCTGTCGCGGTTGCTGGCTCCGGGGGCTGCACTGCTGATCCTCAGCCTGCTCGGACTGCTCGTCGTCGGGCGGCTCGGCCGGCGCACGAGCTGACGGCGGGCGGTGCCAGCGCGGGCTCCCCTCTTCGGCCCCACGGCGGAGTGGTCACCGCTTCGCTCACAGATACATCCCGCTGCGGCCCTCGCCCTCGTCGCCGTTCGACTGCTGGGGGACGCCGGGTCCCTGGGCACCGAGTCCCTGTCCGGGGCCGGGCCCGTGGCCCCCTGGCAGTGCCCGGCGCATCTGCTCGAACTGGGCTCGGGCGGAGACCTGCTGGGCGTAGATGGCAGTCTGGATGCCGTGGAAGAGGCCTTCCAGCCAGCCGACGAGCTGGGCTTGGGCGATCCTCAGCTCGGCGTCCGACGGTGTGACGTCCTCGGTGAACGGCAGTGAGAGGCGTTCGAGCTCCTCGACCAGCTCTGGTGCGAGGCCGCTCTCGAGCTCCTTGATGGATGAGCGGTGGATCTCCCTGAGGCGGTTGCGGCTGGCCTCGTCGAGCGGGGCCGACTTCACCTCCTCGAGCAGCTGTCGGATCATGCTCCCGATCCGCATCACCTTCGCCGGCTGCTCGACGAGCTCGGTGAGGTCGCGCAGGTCGTCACCCTCCTCGCCGTCGGCCTTGCTCACGGCCGCGGCCGGCACGGCGACGGGCTGACCGTCCGGGCCGACCACGATCACGTGTTGCTGGTCCCCGGACTGCTGCTCACTCATGCCGTCAGCCTACAAACGCGGCGAACGGATCAGGCCACCAGCAGGATCTTGCCGGTGTTCTGGCCGCTCTCCATGAGTCGGTGCGCCTCGGCGGCCTCGGCCAGCTGGAGGGTGCGCCCGATGATCGGCCTGATCGTCCCGTCGGCCACGAGCGGCCAGACGTGCTCGGCGACCTCGGCGCAGATCGTGGTCTTCTCGCCGACCGGCCGGGCGCGCAGGCTGCCGGAGGCCACGGCCGCGCGCTTGCGGAAGAGGGTCCGCAGGTCCAGCTCGGCGCGCGAGCCGCCCTGGAACCCGATCACGATCAGGCGCCCCTCGGTCGCGAGTGCGTCGACGTTCCGGGAGAGGTACGACGCACCCATGTTGTCGAGGATCACGTCCGCCCCGTGACCCTCGGTGACGTCGTCGACGACCTCGACGAAGTCCTGCTCGCGGTAGTCGATGGCGACCTCGGCGCCGAGCTCGCGGCACAGCTGGAGCTTCTCGGGACCACCGGCCGTCGCAAGGACCCGTGCCCCGAGCGCTCGCGCGAGCTGGATCGCGAACGTGCCGACGCCGCCCGCGCCGCCGTGCACGAGGAGCGTCTCGCCGGCCCGTAGCCCGGCGACCATCATCACGTTGGACCACACCGTGGCCGCCACCTCGGGCAGTGCCGCCGCTGTGACCAGGTCCACCCCGTCGGGGACCGGCATCAGCTGACCGACCGGGACGGCGACCCGTGTCGCGTAGCCGCCGCCTGCGAGCAGGGCACACACCTCTTGGCCGGGCTCGACACCTTCGACGCGATCGACGCCCCCGCCCAGCGCGGCGACCGTGCCGCTGCACTCGAGACCGAGGATCTCCGAGGCACCCGCCGGTGGCGGGTAGTGGCCCTCGCGCTGCACGAGGTCGGCCCGGTTCACCGCGGTGGCAGCCACGTCCAGCAGGACCTCGCCGGGGCCCGGCTCGGGATCAGGCGTGTCGACGTACCGCAGCACCTCCGGGCCGCCGGGTCCGGTGGGGAGGACCGCCTTCACTCGTCGTACTCGTCGTCGCTGTGGTCGACACCCGTGTCGTCGGGTACGACATCGTCGATGTCGATGGGGTCGGCCGCACCCGACGGCCGGTCCCACCCCTCGGCCAGTCTCTGCGCTCGGGCTGCAAGCCTCTCGACCTCTTCCTCGTCGGCCCCCGCGGCTCCCGCGGCATAGCCGAGCAGGTAGGTGGTGATCGGTGCTGCCGGCCGGACGACGTTGTCCGCCGCCACCTTCGCGAGGTCGAGGAGGAGCGCTTCGTCGACCTCGGTCTCGATGTCGAGGACATCACACAGCTCGTCGATCCAGTCGTGCAGGTTCACGGCCCCAATCTGGCGAAACCAGGCCTCACCTTCAAGTCCGAGGGGGCGCCACGCCGGGCGGCGGGTCACCGCGCAGGCGGGAGAGGTCCTCCCAGGTGTCGACGTCGTCGCCCTCCTGACCGATCGCGGGGACGTCGCGCGTCCGCCCGGCCTCCATCAGCCTCCGCATCGGGGCACCCGCGGCGTCCCGGGCGGCGGGCACCAGTGACGTCCGGACGGCTCCTGCGATCTGACGTCGGCCCTCCGCGTCGGTCAACCAGGCGGCGTCGACACCGTCCGCCGCGACCAGCAGCCGCGTGACCGTCGAGGCATCGACGTGCGGCATGTCGACCGCCAGGACGACGACGACGTCGTGCTCGCCTCGGAGCTCGGCGACACCGGCGGCGAGACCCGCCAAGGGGCCGGCTCCCTGCGGAGACTCGCGGGCGAACGTCACCGGACGGGACGTGGTGGCCGCCGGCCCGACCACGACGGTCTCGGACGCCGCAGCGACGGCGTCGAGGGCGCGTTCGAGCAGCGAGTGCCCCTCGTAGACCAGCGATCCCTTGTCGACGCCGTCCAACCGGCGTGCTCGACCACCGGTCAGGATCACGGCGGCCCAGGTCATGGATCCATCGTGGGCCATCGGCGGGTGCGGTGGCAGGCTGGGGCCATGCTGGTGGTGCTGGTGCAGGCGGCGTCGTCGCTCGACCCCGAGGAGAACCGGCGCAGGCTGGAGTCGCTGGTGCCTGACGAGAGCGACCTGGTGGTGCTGCCCGAGGCTTTCGCCCGCGACTTCGGAAGGAGTGGCTCCACCCTCGACGAGTACGCGGAGCCGCTCGACGGTCCGTTCGCCACGGAGGTCGAGCGGGTCGCATCGCTGCGTGCGACGACCGTCGTCGCCGGGATGTTCGAGCAGACCTCGGAAAGGCCCTACAGCACGATCGTCGTCCGAGGCCGCGCTCGGGCGGACTACCCCAAGATCCACCTGTACGACTCCTTCGGCGTCCGCGAGTCCGACGTGCTCTCGGCCGGGCCGATCGAGCCCGTGACGTTCGACCTCGACGGCACCGTCGTCGGTCTGCTGAACTGCTACGACCTCCGCTTCCCCGAGCTCGGACGCCGTCTGGTCGATGCGGGCGCCGAGGTGATCGTGGTGCCCGCCGCCTGGGTCGCCGGCCCGCGCAAGGTCGACCACTGGACGACGTTGCTGCGCGCACGCGCGATCGAGAACGCGGCCTTCGTCGTCGGCGTCGGCCAGCCGGCTCCTCGCTACTCCGGCCACTCGATGGTGGTGGGTCCCCTGGGGGAGGTGCTCGCCGAAGGTGGCCCCGATGCCGAGATCCTCGAGGTCGAGATCGACCCGGCGGCGGTGGCCCAGGCGCGGCGTACCAATCCCTCGCTGGCCAACCGCCGCCTGTAGCCTCACCGCGGTGTCGAAGACCGTGTCCAGCGCTGTCCCTCGCCGGCGGGTGGAGCGCCGCTCTCGAGGGGCGGACGGGCCCCCGCGCCGTTCGTGGCCGAGGCGAGCTGTGCACGGCCTGGGGGTCTCGGTCTGGCTCCTGCTGGTGCTCGCCGCGGGCGGGGCGCTCGTCGCCGCGCTGTTGGGATACGCCGGCGACTGGCTGGCCGACGCGGGCGCCGTCGCCACCGGGACGACGTATGCCTGGGGACTGGCGGCGCGCACCGGTGGCCGACCCGTGGTGTTGGCGCTGCTCGCACTCGCCCTCGGCGGCGCGGTGGTCGCCCTCGACGTGAACGCGCTGCGCAGCGGGGCCGCCGTCGTGACCGCGGTGCTGTCAGCGGTCTTCGCCGTGATGGTGACAGTCCCGGCCCGCGGGTTCGTCGCGGCCGCCCGCGAGACCGTCGTGGCCGCCCTGGTGGCGGCGATCGGCTCGCTGGCGACGCTGGCGTGGGCGCCGATGGTGGACCTGCACCGCTTCGAGTACACCGTCCTCGGCTTGTCGCTGGTGGGGTCGTTCCTGACGGTCTACCGACTCGGCTCCGGCTTCCACGGACTGCGGAGCCGCGGCATCGTGATCGTCGTCGCCGGGAGCGTGATGCTCGGGCTGACGGTGGGGTACGCCGCCCTGCTCCAGCGCTACGGCACTCCCAGCCTGGTCGAGTCAGTGGACGACGCGGTCCGCTGGAGCCATCACCACCTCGGCGCGTTCCCGCGCCCGATCGTCGCGCTGCTCGGCGTGCCCGCCCTCACCTGGGGCACCCACATGCGCGCGCGCCGCCGCCAGGGCTGGTGGTTGTGCACGTTCGGGATCGCCTTGACCGCCCCCATCGCCTACGCCCTGGTCGACCCCGGTCGCAGCGTCGTCGAGGTCAGCCTGGCGACGGGGTACGGCGCGGTGATCGGCCTCGTGATCGCGTTCGTGCTCATCCGGATCGATCTGGCCTCGAGTGGTCGCGGCAGTGCCCGCCGCCGGCGGCAGGCGGAGATGGACGAGGTCACCACCGTCCGTCCGGAGCCCGGCCGGACCCACGCTCTCTGGTGATCCAGCACCGGTGCGATTGGGCCGGCGACCTCGTCCGGCGTCCCGGCGGTATCCACTAGGTTCGGAGGGTGGCTCGCGAGCAGACGGTCCGGATCCTGGCGGAGATGGTCGCCAACGTGATGGTGGTCGAGGTGGCCGTGGGCGACGAGGTACAGCCGGGAGATCCGGTCTGCCTGATGGAGTCGATGAAGATGGAGATCCCGGTGCTCTCGGAGTTCGCCGGGGTGGTCTCGGCGATCAAGGTCACCCCCGGTGACGTCGTCCAGGAGGGCGATGTCCTGGTGGAGCTCGACGCGTCATGACGTGGAGTCGCTCAGGCTCCTGAACACGCCACATCGACCGGGCAGAGGGGGCGGGATTCGAACCCGCGGCTGACATCTCTGCCAGCGACCGCTTTCAAGGCGGTTCCGATCGGCCACTCCGGCACCCCTCCGTGTGCGACCCGCCCGGGCCGGCACCGGGGAGGAGTCTAGGTCGTGCGGGGCGCGGGAGCCGGAGTCACGGCGAAGCGATGGTCCCCGACGGGTGGTGGCCTGCTGGGGGGCTGGGACAACCAGTACGTCGGGGACCATCAGGCCCATCCGGCAGCTGAGTCGGCGTCGAGGTCTACTCAGATCCGCCGATCTCCAGCTCCACGTCGTCGTAGGCGAGGTCGTGGACCCTTTGATGGTGGTGCTCGATGTCCACCAGGAGCCGGCTGAGCCGGTCAGCGAGATCGGGGAGGTCGGCGGCGACCATCACCTGCGAGGTGAGGCCGTTGAGCCGCGCGAGCAGGTCATCGCGCTCCCGCAGCGCCCTCGTGGCGCGGGCGGAGAGCCACGCCTCACGGCGGTCGGGATGCTCACGGAGCAGCCGATCGCGGACCGGGACGAGGTGGCGGCGTACCGACCAGCGCCACGCACCGGCGTTGGCACGGTCGTAGTCAGGCCGCAGGAGTTCCCCGAGCGAAGCGCTGATAGCCGTCATGGGGACCTCCCGAGCGCCGGCAGCTCGTCCTGGGGGGTGGAGCGATGCGTCCACTGTGGACCCTGGGAGCGGCGGCGACAAGGCCCGGAACCGTGCCGATTCGCCCGTATGGCGACGGTTTCAGTTGAATGACGTTGAATGACGGGGTGAACGTGCCGGCGCCGTCTCCCTCCACGACGTACCGGTTGGCGCCCGCGCTCGGCGCTCGGCTGGTCGGCCGCAGCCTGGTCACGCTGGCGGTGCTGGTGCTGGTCGCGACCCTGGTCGGCGCGCTCACCGGTGCCGGTTGGCGTCTGGCGTCGGGCGTCACCGTCGTCGGCCTCCTGGTGGTGGGGGCCTGGGCCTGGTTCCTGTTCCGGCTCGCCTGGTCGGTGCGCCTCGGCGAACGGGGGTACGCCGTCCGGCTGCTCGGCGGGATCGGGGTCACCGCTGCGGCGTGGGACGACGTCGACGAGGTCGTGGCGGCGAGCCCTTCTGGCGAGGCCTGCCTCGTGCTGCGCCTGCGCGACGGACGCGAGACGCGGCTCCCGATGGCCGTCATCGCGGGTGATCCCGACGCGTTCGCGAACGACGTGCGCCGACGCGTTCGGGACGCACACACCCCCGGCGTGGGGGCTCCCGACGCCCCCGCGTCTTGATTGGGTGGCCGCCCGCGACTCCTTGTAGCCTGTCCGGGCTGAGGGGAGGCGTCGCCTAGCCCGGTTTATGGCGCCCGCCTGCTAAGCGGGTTGAGGTTCATCCCTCTCGCGGGTTCAAATCCCGCCGCCTCCGCCAGCGTGCACAGGCCCCGCTCCGGATCGCTCTATCGGACGCGGGGCCTGTGTCGTACCGTGACAATCTCGGAGACCGCGATGGCCGCCCAGAGCCGGGTTGCAGAAATGTGCATTGCAACTTCTTGAGCCATCGACGCTGTGTCCTGCCGTGAGCCGCACCGTGAGAATAGGTACCGGGGGGGACCACAGGCCCTACGGGAGGATGGCGACTCATGAACACGATGCGGAAGGCGGCCCTGACGCTCGCCGCGGCGATTCTCGGCGTCGCCGCGATCGGCTTCACGGCACCGGCTCACGCCTACAACGACACCAACTGGCCGTGCGCTGGCTGCGTGAAGGCGGCGAACAACTGACCTGTCGTCAGAACTGCCGCGCTGCGACGTCCCGACCGGTGCCGGACCTCGTGCGCTGACCGGCGGAAGGTCCTCACGACGGCCCGGGAGTCCGACTCCCGGGCCGTTGGCTTCCCGGGCCCGCCGGGCCCGAGACGGCTCGGTCGCGACGGCTGCGCCGCAGCTACTCGTCCTCGCGGCCCGAGACGCCGCGCTGCCCCATCGTGTAGCCGAGCTGGAAGCGGGTGTCCGCGTCGTACTCAGCCTTGAGGTCGGCGACGTACCCGGCGAACGTGCGCGCGCTGACCCCGAGCCGCTTGGCGCTGACCGGGTCGGAGTGCCCCTCGATCAGCATCCTGATCGTCATCGCACGCTGCTCGCGGGCGATGTCGTTCATCATCGTCCGCTCCGTGTTGGTGAACGGGCGCGCCCGCTCCCAGGCACGCTCGAAGACGTCGACGAGATAGGCGACCAGGGCCGGCTCCTGCACGGCGATCGCGGTGTCGTCGCTGGTGGGGCCGGGGATGATCGCGAGCCGGCGGTCCACGACGATCATCCGGTTGAAGAACTCGTCGAGCGTCCGCACCTCGGCGCCGGCGGCGCTCACCCCGGCGACGTACTCGCGAGTGAGGGAGTGGCGGCGGGCGCTGTGCTGGTACAGCGTGCGCATCCGGACGCCGCGGTCGATGGCTGCCTTGTCCCGATCGGCCGCGGCCTTCAGGCTGAACCGCTCGCGCCCCGCCTGGGGCTGGGCGGTGAGCAGCTCCTGCTCGGCCTCGGCCACTGCGCCGTTGATGAAGGTCTGGATGGCCCGCCCGTGGAACTCGGTGATCGGGCCGCGTACGGCGGTGGGTGAGCGACGCCAGGACTGGGACAGCGTGCCGAAGGAGCGAGCCCACTCCGACGACTCACCCAGCAGCTCGGTACCGCGCTGGCTCATCGGGCCCACGACGTGCGACTGGACCGTGGTCGGGTCGACCGGGACGTAGACGGCGTTCTCCTGGTCGTGCACCAGGAGGTTCAACGAGACCAGGAGCTGCAGCGCCTCGTGCAGCTCGCCGCCGGGTGCGATCCGGGGATCGTCCTCCTTGAGAGCGCCGCCGAGGGCCGCCTCCTCGTACAGCCGGGTCCCCGCGGAGTCGAAGAGCTGACGCTCCTCAGGACCGAGGTCTGCCACCGGTCACGCTCTCACCTTGCCCCATCCAGGCATCGTCGCACATCGGGTGCGCAGCCAGCACAGACTCCGGCAGGTTCACGTGAACGGGAGGCGCGCTCTGGGATGCACGCCGACCGCGATGGCTACATCCCCAGGCGGGCCCTGAGACCGTCGAGCTCGGTCCAGAGGACGGCGGGCAGCTCATCGCCGAACTTCTCGAACCACTCCTGGATCTGCGGGATCTCGGCCTTCCACTCGTCTGGGTCGACCGCGAGTGCCTGGGCCAGCTCCTCCTCGGTCAGGTCCAGCCCCTCGGTGTCCAGCGACTCCGGAGTCGGGACGTGGCCGATCGGGGTCTCGACCGCGGCCGCTTGCCCCTCGATCCGCTCGATGACCCACTTCAGGACGCGGCTGTTCTCGCCGAAGCCCGGCCAGAGGAACTTCCCGTTGTCGTCGCAGCGGAACCAGTTGACGTAGAAGATGCGTGGCAGCTTGGCGGCGTCGTTCTCCTTGCCGACGGTGATCCAGTGGTTTAAGTAGTCACCGGCGTTGTAGCCGATGAACGGCAGCATCGCCATCGGGTCACGGCGCACCACGCCGACCTGGCCGACCGCCGCAGCCGTCGTCTCGGAGCTCAAGGTGGCACCCAGGAACGTGCCGTGGGTCCAGTCGCGGGCCTCTGTCACCAACGGGACGGTGGTCTTGCGCCGGCCGCCGAACAGGATGGCGTCGATGGGGACGCCGCGCGGGTCGTCGTACTCCGGGGCGAGGATCGGGCACTGCTTGATCGGCGTGCAGTAGCGGCTGTTGGGGTGGCTGGACAGCTCCTCGCTGTCGGGCGTCCACGGCTGACCCTTCCAGCTCGTCGCATGGGCGGGGGTGTTCTCCATGCCCTCCCACCAGATGTCGCCGTCCTCGGTGAGCGCGACGTTGGTGAAGACGGAGTTGCCCCGGTTGAGGGTGCGCATGGCGTTCGGGTTGGTGTGCTCGTTGGTGCCGGGGGCGACGCCGAAGAACCCGCACTCCGGGTTGACCGCCCACAGCCGGCCGTCTTCGCCGATGCGCATCCAGGCGATGTCGTCACCGAGCGACTCGACCTTCCAGCCGGGGATCGTCGGCTCGAGCATGGCCAGGTTGGTCTTGCCGCACGCGCTCGGGAACGCGGCCACGACGAACTTGGTGACGCCCTGGGGGGAGGTGAGCTTGAGGATCAGCATGTGCTCGGCGAGCCAGCCCTCGTCGCGGGCCATCACGCTGGCGATGCGCAGCGCGTAGCACTTCTTGCCGAGCAGGGAGTTGCCGCCGTAGCCGGAGCCGAAGGACCAGATCGCACGCTCTTCGGGGAACTGCACGATGTACTTGGTGTCGTTGCAAGGCCACGCGACATCCTGCTGACCGTCGGCCAGCGGCATCCCGACCGAGTGCAGCGCCGGGACGAACGGGGCGTCGAGCTCCTCCATCCGCCGCAGGACGTCGGAGCCCATGCGGGCCATCACCCTCATCGAGACCACGACGTACGCCGAGTCGGTGATCTCGACGCCGAACATCGGCTTCTCGGCCTCGAGGTGACCCATGACGAACGGGACGACGTACATGGTGCGCCCGGTCATGCAGCCGGCGTACAGCCTCCGCATGATGCCCTTCATCTCGTCTGGATCCATCCAGTTGTTGGTGGGCCCGGCATCCTTCTCGTCGCGGGAGCAGATGAACGTGCGGTCCTCGACCCGTGCGACGTCGGTCGGGTCGGTGCGGGCCCAGAAGGAGTTCGGCTTCTTGGCCGGGTCGAGGCGGGTGAACGTGCCGGACGCAACGAGCGCGTCGGTGAGCTCGGTCCACTCCTCGTCGGAGCCGGCGCACCAGTGGACGCGCTCGGGCGTGGTCATCGCAGCGACTTCGGCGACGAAGTCGAGGACGCCCTGATGGGTGGTCGGGACGGGTTCTGAGTCGTCGTGGGCGGCGGGCCGAGTCTGCGTGTCGGCAGTCATCTGCTGTTGTGTCCTTCCGTACGTCGCGGTGGCCACCCTTCCTGCAGTTCGTGCAGGCCCGAGAGGAGACCACCGGTCCGTCTTGCGACGGGGTGAACGTGAAGTTGTGCGTCTGCCATCGGCCGGCGTCGTTGTCGCCCGACGTGTGGCGGGGACGTTACCGTTGTCAGGAGTCCTGACATATTGGATCGATCCAGGGCTCGTGGCCCCCGTCACACCCCTTGACGTACCCGTTCCCGACCCCCACACGCATCCCTCGTTTTGGGCACCGCTCCCCTAGGCCTTGCCCTCGCCGAGGGCGCGATGGGAGGCCGGTGAACCGATTTAGGGCGACCGTGAGCCCTCGGCTATCCTCGTCCAGTCCTCGTCGCGGCTTCCACGCGGCCAGGGCACCGGCGCCCGTAGCTCAACGGATAGAGCATCTGACTACGGATCAGAAGGTTTGGGGTTCGAATCCCTACGGGCGCGCCACATCACCGCAGGTCAGAGGCGAATCACACGGCCTGGACCCGGCTCCGGAACCGCCGAGGCACACACGAGGCACACAGACTGCACCCGGCCCGGTCCGCACAGGCGTCGGCCCCACCCGACTACACCCGGGTGGGGGCCGACCCACACTCGACTCACTCACCTAGCCCGAGGTCGACGAGCAGCGGGGAGACAGCCTCGCCAGCAGCCTTGGTCTTGAACGTCAGCGTGATCTGGGACTGCTTGATGCCGTCGTCCTGGCGGAGAACTGTGAGGAGGCGCACAGGAGCCCGACATGGCCGCTCGCAACCATCACGACCTGACCAGCCTGACCGGTGAGGCCGCCGACCCGCCCGACCTGGACCCCGAGACCGAACCCGACCTGGCCCTGCTCCGGGCCGTGGCCGACGACGTGCAGCGCACCCTCACCCTCCGGCGCCGCCTTCGTGTTGCTCGGCTGGCCAGGCAGATCCGGGGCACCCACCACCCCCGTCTGCCGTGAGCGCCACCCGGGACCGGGCCCGTCGGCTCCAGGACCGGCTGCACCCGAGGGCGCGGGCCGAGACCCTGGTCGACCTCGACAACGCCCTCGCGGAGTGGTCGACCCTGCTCGCGTCCCTCCCACCCGAGGCGCTGGCCGACCTGATCGCCTTCACCACCCGCGAATTCGTCGCCGCCGGGCTGCTCCTCGCCAGCGACCCCCACACCGAACCGGCCCGGGAGTCGGCGTGACCGACGCCCAGGTGCTCGCCGTCGTCAAGACCTCGATCCGCGACGCCGCCGCCACCTGCGGCTGCCCTGTGAGGTCGCCGCCGCCGACCTGACCCCCACACCCCCGCCTCGTCGACCTCCCTGTGAGCGCCACCGTGTGCCTCGGCACCCGACGGGCCACTGCTGAGCGTGCCGAACCGGCCCAGGCGTCTGACCCCCCGTCAGATGCCCGAGTGCCAGCCCTCAGCCTCACACTCCGTATCCCGAATGATCATGGCCAAGAATGCACGCATCCGTGGCAGGACCGCGCATGGACAGCGACATGTGAGGGCGTTCGATCCTCAGTCGGCGTCGCGGTGCAGCGTGCCGTAGGTGACGAGTCGACCTCCTCCTGTGCGAACGCGCACCACGTCGCCCGCCTGCATGCTCGGGACCCCCGAGTGCCGATCCAGATGAGCCTGCCCTAGTGAACTGACGGTCATACGTCCGACGAGGTCGCCATGGACCCGCACGACCACCGTGGCCCCGGCCAGTGCTCGGACACCGGCGATCGAGATCTCGAACTCCCTGCCACTGCTGTCACTCTCATACTCGGCGTGGCCCCGGGCGTTCGGGAAGGCTGCGGTGGACTGCATCTGCGCATCGAGGTCAACTTCGGCCGCCTGAGCGGGGGCGGCGAGCGGTACGAGGAGTGCGCCCGAGAAACCTGCTGCGAGCAAGCCGCCTGTGATCCTGCGCCGATCTATGAACATGGTGATGCCCTCCTGAGGAGGTCAACGACGTTGCAGCAATACCTCCCCAATCAAAGATCCCCCCGCCTGCGCAATTGCGACAGAGCAGTAGGTCACGCCTAGGTCGACTTCCGGCCTAGACAACTTCGGAGCAAGGCCCCGCGGATGCTCGCACGGCATGAGAGCGCCCGCGTGCAAGCCCGGCCCCTCGACCGCCGGGCGTCACACCGACCACCTCGGCGCGTTCGTCCTCCGCGCCATGAACCGCAGCCAGACTCGACTCGGCGCCCTGCTCAGCAACCTCGCGAACCAGGCCAGCGGGCATCGTGTCGAGACGAGTCATCCCCGGCGCCGTACGCCAACTCACGTTCGCGAGCCGCTGACCACCCCGACACGCGACGACACGGAATCCGCTCAGTTGAGCGTGAAACCCGGACAAGACCGCACCGGACGACACCCGATGACACCCACCATTCGGACTACGGATCAGAAGGTTTGGGCGGGGTTCGAATCCCTACGGGCGCGCCAACGCTTCCGCAGGTCACACGCCGTTTCTTCCCATGGGGACAGGCGGCCGAGGGCGGGCGAGAGACCTGCAATCCCGAGTCTTGATGTGGGTAGCCGGGAACCAAACCCCGTGGTCACTGCGACAGTGAGGTCATGGGCACCACCCCGATAGTGACCGACGCCGCGCTCGTGGCTGCGGTGGCGGACGGGGACATGACCTCGCTGCGGGAGCTGTACGAGCGGCACGGCGCCTGGCTGCACGCCCGACTCATCCGCCGCTGCAATGATCCCGAGGTCGTGGTGGAGGTCGTTCAGGACACCTTCGTCGCGCTCTGGAAGGACGCGCGGCGGTTCCGTCACGACGGTGAGGTCGGTGCCTGGCTGTGGGGTATCGCGTTCCGACGGATGGTCACACGGCTGCGTTCCCGCCGGGACGTGGTGCTCATCCCGGAGTGGGATGTGTCGCCGGCACTGCAGCAGGTGATGCCGTCCGCCGAGGACCAGGTGCTGCTCGGAGTCGAGTACGGCGACCTCGCAGCGGGGCTGCGACGCCTGTCGCCGGAGTTCCGCTCGGTGGTGCAGGCGGTCGTGCTCGACGGCCTGACCACCAAGGAGGCGGGACGACTTCTCGGGGTCCGCCAGAACACCGTCAAGACGCGACTCCACCGTGCGAAGGCACAACTGAGGAGCGCGCTCACCGAGCCGCAGGAGGGATGGCGATGACCGCTGGGACCCAGGGTTGGCACGCCGACCCGGCGCTGCTGTCGAGCTACCTCGCCGGACACCTCGATGCCGTCACCGGCGCCTCGGTCGAGCAGCACGTCAGCCGATGCGAGACCTGCCGGGGGACGGTTGGGCAACTGCTCGAGCCGCAGGTGCTCGAGCACACGTGGACCGGCATCCGCGACGCCGTCGAGCGGCCGGCCCTGCCGTTCGCCCTGCGGTTCGCCCGGCGGTGCGGGCTCTCGGAGCCGACGGCGGTCCTGCTCGCGTCGGCGGCCTCGCTGCGTAGTGCCTGGCTGGTCGGCGCCTTCCTCTCGTTGTCGTTCGCGACGTTGGCCGCCTACGCGTCGGGCGGAACGTCGCTCGCCCCGTTCCTCCTCGCCGCACCCCTGGCGCCGGTGCTCGGTGTCGCCGCCGCCTACGGCCCGCGTCAGGACCCGCTCGAGGTGTTGATCGCCACCGCACCGTACGGGCGGACCCGGCTGATCCTGCTGCGCACGATCGGCGTCCTGGTGTCGGTGCTGCCGGTCACCGTGCTGCTCGGCCTCGCCGTTCCCGGGCCGGCGTGGCTCGCCGCAGCGTGGCTGGGCCCAGCCGTGGCGCTGGTACCGGTGCTGCTGGCGCTGGCCGGCTTCGTCGGGCCGCGGACCGCCGCGACCGTCGTGTCGCTCATCTGGTCCGGCGTCGTGCTCGGCTCGACGCGTACCCTCGCGCCCACCTGGCCGGTCGAGGAAGCACAGCAGGGCGTCTACCTCGGGCTGGCCGTGGCCGCCTGTGCCGTCATCGCGATCCGGGCGGGTACCGCCCGAGAGCCGGGGGTGGCGTTGTGAGCGCCGGTACGAGCACCGTCGAGCTCACCGGCGTCAGCAAGCTGTACGACCGCGGCCGCACCCGCGCCCTCGACGAAGTCGACATCGCCTTCGACCGCGGCGTCACGGGTCTGCTCGGCCCCAACGGCGCCGGAAAGACGACGCTGCTGCGCATCGTCGCGACGTCGATCGGTGCGGACAGCGGCGAGGTGCGGCTGCTCGGGCGCGACCCGCACCGCTCTCACGCCGACGTGACCGCGGTGCGTCGCGAGCTCGGCTACCTGCCGCAGGAGCTCGGCTACCCGTCCGACATGACCGCCTTCGGGTTCATCGAGTACGTCGCCGTCCTCAAGGAGTGGAACGACCGCGAGGCCCGGTCCCAGCAGGTACGCCGGGTTCTCGACGCGGTCGGGCTCGCCGATCAGGCCTCCGTCCGGATCAGCCGTCTGTCTGGTGGGCAACGCCGGCGGGTCGGGTTGGCGCAGGCGCTGCTCGGGAACCCTCGGCTGGTCGTTCTCGACGAGCCCACGACCGGGCTCGACCCGGCGCAGCGAGCCGACCTACGACGTACGTTGTCAGCCCTGGGCCACCGCTCGACGGTGCTGCTGTCCACCCACCAGACCGAGGACGTCGCCGCACTCTGCGAGCGGGTGGTCGTGCTCGCCGGCGGCACGGTGAGGTTCGACGGTGCCGTCACCGAGCTGGTGGCCACCGCGGGCGGCCAGGTCTGGCTCGCCGACGAACCCGGCGACGACGCACTGGTCAGCTGGCGGACCGGCACCGGCCGCCACCACGTCGTCGGCGGCAGGCGGCCGGTCGGAGCGGACCCTGCCGAGCCGACCCTCGAGGACGCCTACCTGCTGATGCTCGGGCCCGACGCACACCGGGTCCACACACCCACTTGAGGCTTTCCCCACCACACCTGGAGCCACCGATGAGCAGTCTTTCAACGCCCGCGTCGGGCATCGCTGGTCATCGCACGATGGCCGTCATCGAGGCTCGCCGGATGGCCCGCCACCCCGTCTTCCTGCTCGGCGTCGCTCTTGGCTTCGTCGTGCTGGGGTTGTACCTCGTCCTCGTCAGCGACGAGACAGGGGTCCCGGTCGCGCTCACGCTGCCGTTGCTCGGTGCCTTCTACATCGGCCTCGCCAGCGTGATCGCCGCCGCTCGGCTCACCCGGTCCACCGAGGTCGCCGTCGAGGCCTTCGCGACCGTGCCCGGCACCGAGGCCCGCCGGACGCTGGCGCTCGCCGCGGCCGGCATCCCGCCGTTCCTGGCTGGGCTGGTCTTCTCGGGTGCCCTCGTGGTCGCCGCGAGGGAGATCGGCGTGGCTCGGCAGGATTGGTGGTTCGGAACGCTTCCCGACTGGCAGGTGTGGAGCATCCTGCTCCTCTGCCCGGTCGCATGCCTCGACGGCGCACTGCTGGGCGTGCTGACCGGCCGCTGGCTCCGCTTCCGGGGCGCCTCGGCCATGGTGGTGGTCGCACTCATCGTCGTGACCCTGCTCGGACAGGTCCCGCTCCTGGAGACCAGCAGCTCTGAGTGGCGGCTCTGGGTGCCGTGGGCCATCTTCCACACCGGCGACAACGCGGACGGGACCCAGACGCTCGTCGCCGGCGACCCAGCCGCCTACCTCGGCTACCTGCTGGCGCTCGGCGCCCTCGCGGTCCTGGGGGCGATGTGGCACGACCGCACCGCCCGGTCGCCCAGGTTGCGCCTCCTCGTCGCGGCCGTCGTGGCGGCCGCGCTGGCGTTCTTCCTCGTTGCGGCCACCACCGGCAACCACGACAACCGCATCTCCGACCCGATTCCGTCAAGGGCGACACGTTGAGCGCTCGGTTCTGGTACCTCCGGCGCGGGGTGGCGTGGCGCCCAGTTCTCGGCGCCTGTGGCGCCGCGGCGATCACTGCGGTCCTTCTCGCGCGGTGGCCAGAGGACGCCTTCCTGCTCGCGCCGGCGGTGCTCGCGTGCTGTGCGGCCGCCGCGGCGTTCGTCTACGACGAAGACGGTCTTCTGGTGGTGGCGGTGACCCCGCGCGGCGCGAGCTGGCGGCGCGTCAACCGACTCGGAGTGGCGCTGGTGCCGCTGTCGCTGTGGGCCGTGGTCGTGAGGGTGCGGCCCGGCCACGTGTCGCTGGCACAGCCGGGATGGTGGCTGCTGGGTGGCTCGACCGTCCTGCTCGTCGCCGGCTCCGCGGCGCTGGCCTCCCGACGGCTCATCCCGACGCCTGGCGCGCTGCTCGCCCCGGTGGTGGCGGTGGCCTCGGTCGCGCCGGTGACGGTCTCGGGGATGTTCAGCTGGGGCACTCTCTACCCGATCGGTGACTTTCCGGACCCAGTGCGAACGGTGTGGCTGGCAGTGGCGCTCAGCGGCGCCGCAGTCTGTGCTGTGGCGCTGCGGCCCGGACTGCGCCCATGAGGATCACTCCGGAACCGCGCCTCCGTCTCAACGGGATCGCGGCGGAACGCAGAGCAGACCATGCCGTCGCGGTGATCGCCACCCCATGCGCGGTGCTCCTGCCTGGACCTGGTGGCAAACGGTGAGGAGCGTCGCCGTCTCGACCGCGCACGCCTTCCCGACGAGCGCGTCCGCTCGAGCACTGGTCGCCACGGGGGCGGTCTGTGGGCTCACGTGGGCGGCGGCCTTGCGCGGCTGGATGATCCAGATGGCCGACGGTGACTCAGAGTTCCGCTGGCTTCAGACATTCGGCTTGGCCGTCCTTCCGGGGCTCCTCACGGGCGCGTTGATCGGGCTGGCGGAGCACCGGCGCCGCATCCGTGGCTCGAGGAGCTGGTGGCTGACTCTGTCTCCGTGCTTGTTCCTGGTGGCTCTCATCGACCCGATGAACGTCGAGGCGCTGCTCCGCGACGGGATCGGCGACGGGGAGATCGGGATGGTCCTGTTCGCGCTGGTGGGCGGCTATGCCCTCTCGGGGCGGAGCCGCGCGTGGTGGCGTCTTGGCTGTGGCCTCGTCGCTGTCCTGGGGGTCCTGCTGATGTTCGCCTCGGCGTCCGACACCGCGCCGTTGGGTGAGCCGCGAGGCGCGTGGATCGGGGTCTACGCCTCCTCGTTGCTCGTCCTCCTCTGTCTGGCCTGCGCGATCCCGCAGCGGATCGGCTGCGCCGAGCTGGTGCCCGCGCGCTGGATCGCGGTTGTCGTGGGTGCCCTGTGCGGCGTGGCCTGGGCCTGCGCCCTACGAGCCTTCATGTGGGAGGTCGCCGGCATCAACGCGGGGGTGGAATGGGCGGGCACGTTCGTGTGGGTGCTGTTGCCCGGTGCGGTCATCGGGGCGCTGCTGGGCTGGGCGGAGCATCGGCGCTGGTCGGGACCAGTGCCGCACCGGGGCTGGGTCGTCTGGTGCCCGATGCTGTTCACTGCTGTGCTGTTCCAGAATCCCCGCGACCTGATGGACGGCTTCGAAGGTGGCATCGGGCTTGCTGCCGTGGCCGTGCCAGCCATCTGCATGGCGGGAGGGTACGGCCTCAGCGGTCGCGGTCCTCGTTGGCTCCGGGCGATCGGCCTTCTGGTGCTGGTGGCCACGGTCCCGGCCTGGGGCCTCACGGCGAACGACGTGGGCGGCCCGTCGATGGAACTCGGCAACCCGCACGGCGCCTGGGCGGCCCTCTTGTACTGGGCCCTGCTCGCCACCTTCTCGCTCGCGGCGTCCATCCCGCATCGACGGCCGCTGGTCGGTGCTCAGTCGCCGGCTACGTCGTCCGGGTCTTGGCCACCGTCGTCCTCGGCGCCTTCCGAGTCACCGTCGGTCACCACGCCCGGGTCGGAAGGGGGACGGTCATGACCCGCGCCGTACGTCGGGATGACGGATGGTGTGGAGAGACTGCCACGCCGTCTTCTGGCGATGATATGACGCGGCGTCAGTGGCGCGTGTAGACCTCACTGATTGGTCCCCCGGGAAGCGGCGTGGTCGCCCACCGTGTCGAGCGGCGTCGTCGAGGTTCGCTCTCTCTGTGAGCCCGGTCGGAGCGTCCAGGGCGACGACGGTGAACCGGTACCTGTGCTCGCCGCTGGGGATGAAGGCCACGACGCGGGCCCGGCCCTGGTCCCTTCTCAGGGAGCTACGGCCTGCACCCCCGCGCACTGATACCCCGCCTCACGTCACGGCGGCGATGTTGTCGACCACAGTGACGAAGGCCCAAGTCCCGAGGATGCCGAACAGGGCACGGAGGGCCCACATCGCCCACACCTGCGGGGAGGATGGGCGGCGCTCGGTGTCTGCAGTGGTCACGTGGCGCCAAGCGACGCCGACGCCGAGGGCTACGGCACCCAGAACGATCAGCGGCCCAGAGAAGATCCACACCAGAAGCATGGCGCCCACCATGCGTACCGGAGCGGTGGCGAACCACGAGTCGGAGCCGAGCCAGTGTTCGGCGAGGAGGCAGAGCAGCACCAGGAACAAGGCTGGAATCGCCAAGAACAGGACGACCGGAAGCCAGTCCGGGTCCAGGATCGTGAAGTCGACCCCACGAGGGTCGGGGTCGATCAGGATGGCGGAGACGACCGCTGTTCCTCCCGCGGTGAGCTCGGCCACGCGCAGCCACCGTGGACCCAGGGCCAGTCCTCGGAGAGCGAGATAGATCACGGCCGCAAGAAGTCCGAGCTGGAGACCGGCAACGATCAGCTGGATCGTTCCTCCGACCGTGAACTGTCCGATGGTGAATCCATCGTCCGTGAGCCTCCCGGCGTCCTCCGGGTTCTGTGCTGCGAGCAGGGCCATGGCCAAGCGGCCGCCCACCCCGCCGACCACCACCCCCAGCAGCGCACCCGCGGCCGATACTGCCGAGAGCGCTCGTACAGTGGCCTCCAGGTGGGGCCGCTTCGCGGCGTTGTCCGGGGGACCGACCTGTGGCGAGTCAGATGGCGGGCTGAACGATGAGGCGGGGTCTTCCCGGAATGGGTCGCCCATCAACCAAGGCTACTGCTCCAGAACTCGGTCCAGTCGAGGGGATTCGCTGGGCACCGGACGAGTGCCCGGAGCGTCTCTCCAGAGGTGAGCGCGAGCAGCCACGTCGGGTTGGTTGAGCGTTGCTGCTGTTCCACGGGGGCTCGGTGCATGCTCGTCAGTGCACCGCCCCGTCTCGGAGGCCCGATGAACGTCCATAGTCGGGCCCGACGCAGGACGTCGCACGCTCTATGGCCGTGGGCCGCCGCGTGAGCGCTGGCGACCGTCCCTGCCGCTGACCGACTTCGGTCTTCGCGTCCTCAACGGGCCGTTCCCAGATGAGCATCTTCAGGGCCTCGTTGTCTGCGGCGTGTCAGCAGGGTGGAGGGCCGAGACCTTCACCCTCAGCGGGGACAAGCTGGCTGAACGATGCCGGCACTCGATACGCCCGCCGGGGAGCCCGATGCGCCGGCGAGCGGCGCGCCGACAGCGGTTCCGGGCCGCCGGGTCGCTGGCAGGAAGAGGCCGAGTCAGGCGCCTGGCGGCGTGTAGTCGACCTTCATGTTTGCGGCCTCGTCAATCTGCGCGGGCGTCAACAGAACGACGGTCTCGTAATGGCTGAGCGCACCGGTCTGACCGACCGTGCCAGCGATAGCTGCCATCGCCTCATGGTTCGGCGCATCGACGATGGCATACAGGTCATGAGAGCCGAACGAGAAGTAGACACCATCCACCGTGCCGCCAACGCCGGAGGCCAACTTCTCGATGGCTTCCGCGCGAGCGGAGCCGCCCTTCGCCATCACGCCCTTGATTCCTTCGGGCGAGTAGGAAGCTTTGATCATGTACTTGGCCATGGTGTGCCCTCCCTCAGTGGCAGACGACCTGTCAAACACCCGAACGGGTCCCCCGAGCCATCAAGGGCCGATCCTCGATGAAGGTCACACTGACCGGAGCCGCATCTGACCGTACGCTCCAGGTGGTGAATCCGGAAGGTGCAAGGGCCTGGTGCTGGGGAGAAACGACTGGCACCAGGCAGCACGCTCACCGGCAGATGAGTGCGCCTCCGTCGGAGACACTGGGACGCCCGCTGGGAGGCGGATCAACGGCGGCGTTACGGCGCGGACAGCGGCCGATGCGGACGGGTTCTCGAGCCCTGGTGGACGCCTGGACACGGGGGACCTCCCGAGACCATTGCCTGCAACGAGCAGGCTTCGCGCCCCACAACAGGAACCGACGAACGTTGACGTCGGTGTCGGCCAGCCATATGTTCCCGCGCATGCAGCCCGCGGTCGCGGAGTCTCGTGAGTTTGACGCTCGGTCCGGCGACGGCCGCGTGATTCATGTCTACGATGACGGCGATCCCGCTGGGCAGCTGCTGATCTACCACCATGGCACCCCCTTGTCAGGGCTGCTGCCCTCGTCCTGGGCGCAGGTCGCCCAGGCTGAAGGCGTGCGGTTGGTCAGCTTCGATCGCGCAGGTTACGGCGGGTCAGATCGCCAGCCCGGCCGCCGGATCGCGGATGTGGTAGCCGACACGGAGGCTGTCGCGGACGCGTTGGGTGCGAACCGATTCTTTGTCTTCGGTGAGTCCGGCGGGGGACCCTACGCGCTGGGCTGCGCGGCGCTCGTCCCGGCGCGGGTCATCGCGGCGGTCAGCATGGCCGGCCCGGCACCCTTCGATGCCGAGGGCCTGGACTTCCTGGCGGGCATGGGCCAGGACAACATCGACGAGCTCAACGCCGCGCTGGCGGGGGAACCGTCTAGGAGCGCATTCCTGTCCGAGCAACGTGAAGCGCTCCTCGCGACCTCCCCCCAGACAATGCACGAGATGTGGGAAAGCCTGTTGTCGCCAGTGGACCGAGCCGTTCTCACCGGAGACCTCGTGGACTGGGTGCATGCGGCCAGCATCCGCGGCCTGGAGGCCGGATACGACGGATGGCTCGACGATGACGCGGCCATCGTCCGGCCCTGGGGTTTCGATCTGAGCGACATCCGGGTGCCCGTACTCATCCAGGCGGGCCAACAGGATCGGTTCGTGCCGTACGCCCACGCACAATGGCTCGTCGAGAACATTCCTGAGGTCACCGATGCCCGGTCGCCCGACGACGGCCACCTCACCCTTCTCGCAGACTTCCCGCGCACCCTGAGCTGGCTTCGCAGCCATCGCTGAGCCGTCACGTGCTTCGTCGAGCGCCATCCTGGGTTCGCCGCCGGGAGTGGCTGGGTGGGACGCGCGGTAGATGAACGGCTCGGCGCGCACGAGATGCGCTGAGCGGTCCTGGCGTGAGAGGTCGGCTCGCCTGGGTGATCCGTTGCCTCCGGCCACTCCGACACGACGCCTGCGGTCGACCCGCACAGCGCGTTCGGCCGTCATGGGCGAGCCTTGGCTGAACACCCCGTCGAAACACACTGTCGAAAGGATGCGCCACGCAGACCTGTGCCTGCGCGCGGCTTCGCGCTGGTGAGGGTGGTCAGGTCTCGCGGGGGCGATGAGCCTGAGTCTGCATCCGCATGATCTCGCGCATGGACGTGCCACGGGAGACCCCGTACATCGTTCCAGGGAAGTCGAGAGCCTCCTGAACGGCCCACAGCTCGTCATGCCGGTCCGGCGAGAAGAGCTCCGCAGGATCCCCGGCCGCGATCCATCCGATCGGAACCACAGCCCCGGGCGCAAGGACACTGTTGACGTGAAGCACGCTGTTGATGCGAAGCTCGCTGCCACGGCCTGCGCGTGCGCCGGCGAACACGGCAACGCCGGTGGCAACGAACACCTCGTCCTCGATCGTCGCCCCGTTGAGGTGAGCATGGGGGCCCACCAGGACGTCGTCGCCGATGACGAGGGGGTGGTCGGCCCGGCCTCGGAGGACCGCGTTCTCCATGACCAGCACGTCGGACCCGATCGAGACAGGACCGAGATCGCCGTTCAGCACCACACCGTGCAGGATGCGCGAGTGGCTCCCGATGGTCACGTCGCCGGTGACGACCGACGAGGATGCCAATGAGGCGGTGGGGTCGATGCTCGGCATACCTCCGACGTTATGTCTCAACCCTGGTCTGGTCACCCTCGGTCGACTCGGGCGCCCATGCCCACCACCCGAACCCGGTAGGCGGCGGAACGGGATGCCGCCGATGCGGCGGCGGGGGGAACGCTGCTGGTGTCGCGCTGAGCGGACCTGATGAATGTCGCAAGCGCCCCCAGTTCGCCAACCCGTGGACCGCCGCGCCCGACCGCGAAGCCGGCCTCAGCCGTCGCCGCGTGGAGTGAACAGCGCCTCGACCAGCCGGGCGGCGGAGCGGCCGTCCTCGAGACCGACGTAGTCCGCCCGGAAGCGCACCCGGGCACCGGCGTACTCCTGGGTCAGCCCTGGGAGGTCCGCCAGCCAGCGCACGACCTCCCGAGTCGTGGACACCTGCGGGCCGGGTGCCGTCGGGCCGTAGGGGATCACGCCGCCACGCGCGGCGTCGTACTCCGCGAGGTCCGGCACCAGGAAGACCATCGGGTTACCGGAGAGCACGTAGTCGAAACGCAGCGAGGAGTAGTCGAGCACGGCGACGTCCGAGGCCAGGATCAGCATGTTGACGTCGGGGTGGTCGGTGACGTCGACCAGCCGGTCGCGTGAGGCGAGGCGCTCGGTACGGATGCGGGCGTTGAACGCGTGCCCGCGCATCAGCACCACGTAGTTGTCGGGGAGGAGGTCGAGCGCCTCGACGGTGTCGAAGAAGTCGACCGTGCGGGCCGTGCGGTCCTCGGCGGACAGGTAGTCACGGAAGGTCGGGGCGACGAGGACGGCCACCGCGTCGTCGTCCAGGCCGAGCAGGGCGCGGCTGCGCGCGCGCAGGTCGTCCGCCTCTGGCCGGAGGAGGACGTCGTTGCGCGGGTAGCCGGTCTCGAGCACCGGCACGTCGTCCGCCCCCGCCGGCTCCAGGAACGCCGCGCGCAGCAGCGGGGTCGCGTACGGCGCGGGGCTGACCAGGGCGGTCCAGTCGCGGGTACGCCGGTCCAGGCTGCCGATCTCCTGGACGGGGTTGCCCATCTTCTCCCACCAGTCGTGACCCATCACCTTGTACGGGTAGCCGTGGAAGGTCTGGATCAGCACCTGCTCGAGCGGGCGCACGAACCACTCCAGCTGATGCACGTCGACCATGTGGTACCGCGCACGGGCGACCGCCTCGTGCCAGGCCCGGCTGCGCTCCACCACGCCGACCCCGCCGGCCGGGACCACGACCGACCGGTCGAGCACCGACCAGAGCAGCTCCAGCGTCGAGCCGCGCCGGACCAGCTCCTCGTGCAGGCCGAGCCCGTTGCCGTTGGCGTACTCGGAGAACATCGCCCGGAAGAAGACGGCGGCGCGGTCGGCGGTCTCGACCCGAGCCGCCTCACGCAGCAGCCGTTGGTGCCGCTGGCTGCGCTCGTCGTCGGCCAGCGGCGGCTCGAGCACGACCCGCAGTCCGGGGTCGTCGGGTCGGAAGGCCTCGACCCGCACGCGCATCCGCTCGAGGAGCTCCTCGGCCGGCAGCATCCGGCACAGATCGGCGCTCGGTGCGGCAACCACCCAGTCGCCACCCGCGGCGCGCACCGCGACGGCGTACCGCCCGGACGGGAGGGGCAGGTCGGGCACACCCCACTGGGTGCGGACCAGTGGCAGCACCGCCTCGGCGAGACCGTCCTCGAGGCGGCGTACGACGCCACGGACAGCCGTCTCGCCCACGAGCAGGGCCGCCTCGGTGACGGCGGAGCCGGCCCGCACCTGCACCACGACCGCCTCGCCGCGGGTCTCGGCGGCGACCACCTCGGCGGCCGAGGGGGAGACGGTCAGGACTCCGCGCCGGCTCGGGCGGAGCCGCACGTCGGTCACCGGGCCGCCGGGCCACGGCACGTCGCGACCCGCGCCCGAGCGGTCGACGGCGCGCACCGTGCGCACGGTGCGCACGCTGTCCGGGCCACGCAAGGGAAGCTCCGCCGTGCTGCCGGACAGTGCCGCGACGACGGGCAGGTGGCCCGGTGCCACCAGCGACACCGACCGTAAGGAACCGGCCGGGAAGTGCAGGAGCGCCCGGTCGCCGTCCATCTCCAGCGCCAAGTCCGGCCACGGCGGCGGGCTGACGCGGAGCTCGACCCGGTGCGCGTCGTCGTGGTCGAGGTGCCAGCCCCGCCGATCGGCGTCGCGCCACGCCGGGACGCCCGCCATGGTCCAGGGCCGCACCTGCGCACGCCCGGTGCCGGACAGGCCGTCCACGGAGACGGAGGCTTCCAGGTGCCACAAGCCGTTGCCGCCGCGCAGCCCCGAGGTGTCGATCTCCGCACGGAATCCTGACGCCGTGACGTCGGCGTACCAGAGGCCCGAGGCGACGTCGGCGTCCGGCGACTGCTCGGTCACGACGTCGACGCCGACCGACGCGTCACCCGACCTCGCGGTCAACGTGAGCCGCGCCACGCGACCGGCGAGATCGACGTTGTCGAGGAAGGCCCAGCCCTGTAAGGCGATCCGGCCATCGCCCAGGTCTCGCAGCGCGCTGATCTCGGCCCGTACGCCGGACTCCACGTCGCTGAGCACCCGGTCGTCCGGTGCGACACCGGACCACTCCGGCCCCAGGTCGACCACGACGCCGGGGCCTCCGCCGACCTCGGACACGTCCGTCGCGTAGCGCCGTGGCGTCGGCCGGACGTCTGCAAGGAGGCGGCGGACACGGTCGCGGTCGCCGTCGGCGACCAGACGGGTGAGCACCTTCTGGTACGCCGAGACCCGGCCTCGTGCCTCGTCGCCGGCGTAGGTGCGGAGCGCGGCGACGACCGTGCACAGCGACTCCCAGTAGACGTCGGGGCAGCGCCACGCCCGATCGGTGAACGGCACCAACGGGCCGTCGATCGTCTCGGCCGCCGCCACCTCGACGAGCGCCGGAGGCAGCAGGCGAAGGGCGGCCTGCAGCCCGGCCCACCACGCGGTGAGTCCGGGGAGGTCGGCGGCCAGGCGGGTGAGCGGGGTGCGGTCGAGGTCGACCCGGCGGAGCAGGCCCACGTGGGGAAGCACCGCGAAGGACCGGGCGGCGAGGTAGGCCGCCATGCTGTGGGCGTCGTCGCAGGCGTCGAGGGACTCGTCGAAACGGAGTCCGGACGCGTCGTACCACCTGCGGCGGAAGACCCGGCTCCCGGTGACCGTGTCAGCCAGGGCGTCCGGGAACGTCGCCAGCGTCGCTCCGTCCCGGCGTACGGCGTGCAGGGCACGGACGCGGTCGTCGACCGGCAGCACGTGCCCGCGCCGGAACGGCCGATGCCCCAGGACGACCAGGTCGGCGTCGGTGTCGCGCAGTGTCGCCGCCGCCATCCCGAGCCCGTGCCGGGTCACCGCATCGTCGGCGTCGACGAAGGCGAGGTACTCCCCGACCGCCTCCGCGGCGCCGGCGTTGCGGCCGGCCGCGAGGCCGCCCCGGTGGGTGATCGTGCGGACGCGCCCGTCGTCCTGCACATGTCGCTGGATGCACGCCGCGCTCGACCCCGTCGTCCCGAGGTCGACGACGACCACCTCGATTCCCTCGAGGTGCTGGCCGCGCAGCGAGTCGAGGCACCCCTCGACCGGGGCGTCCCCGGCGGCGGTGACCACGACGCTCAGCAGGCGGGGGGCCCGCACCGGGAGGCCGGTGCGGCGCGCGGTCTCGGCGGAGAGTCGCTGCAGGCTGCGCTTGAGCCGCACCCCTCCACGCATCCGAGCCGTCCTCCTCGCTGCGTCCGGGTCTCGAGCGTCAGTCATGCTAGCGACCCGGGGGTGCCCGTCCGGGGTCGGTAGATTGCGGCCCGTGCTGCGCCGGACCCCGCTCTTGAGCGTCGTGGTGCCGGTCCACGACGTCGAGGACTACGTCGAGGAGACGCTCGCCAGCATTCTCGGCCAGGACCACCGTCTGCTCGAGGTCGTGACGGTCGACGACGGCTCGACGGACCGCTCCGGCGAGGTCGTCGACCGGGTCGCGGCCCGCGACGCCCGGGTTCGTGTCGTGCACACCGAGAACCACGGTCTGGGCGCCGCGCGCAACGAAGGGGTGCGGCACGCCACCGGCGACCTGCTGGCCTTCGCCGACTCCGACGACGTCGTACCACCGCACGCGTACTCCACCATGGCCGCGCTCCTACGCCGTACCCGTGCCGACCTCGCGACCGGCGACGTCGCGCGCCTGGAGGACGGACGGGTCCGGCCGTTGCCCTGGGTGAGCCGGCTGCACACCGCCGACCGCGCTGTCGTGATCGGCGAGGTGCCCGACCTGCTGGGCGACGTGTTCGCGTGGAACAAGCTGTTCCGCCGCGACTTCTGGGACGCCTCGGAGCTGTCGTGGCCCGTGGGTGTCCGCTACGAGGACCAGCCGACCTCGACCCTGGCCTTCCTACGCGCATCACGGATCGCCGTGACCTCGCAGGTCGTCTACCACTGGCGGCTGCGCTCGGACGGCTCCTCGATCACCCAGGGTCGGGGACGCCTCGACGACCTCCGCGACCGCTGGACGACCAAGCAGATGACGCTGGACTCGGTTCGCCGCGAGGGCACCTCCGACCTCGAGGCCGCCCTTCTCGACCGAGTGCTGCCCGCGGACCTGTGGCGCTACTTCGAGCTGATCCCCGAGGCCGACGACGCCTGGTGGGACCTCCTGGTCCAGGGCGTGCATGAGCTGTGGGGCGAGCGGTCGCTGACCCACAGCGTGCTGCCGCCGGTGCACCGGCTCACCGGCTGGCTCGTGGAGCAGGGTCGCCGCGACGACGCCGTCGCAGTGATCGAGCACCTGCGCACGCTGGAAGGTCGGCGCGTGTCCCGGGTGACCGACGCCGACGGCGTACGCCTCGACGTACCCGGCCTCGACCCGGCGACGGTCTCCCGGGACGCGCTGGCCGTGCGTCCCGCCGAGGTCCAGGTCAGCGCAGACCCTGGTCGCTGAGCCACTGCTGCGCGACGTCCTCCGGGTTCTGCCGGTCGTCCGACGCCTTGACGTTGAGCGCGGGTCAGGTCGTGCGTGGTCGGCTTGGCCATCACAGACGAGCGGGGATGAACGACGGCGCCTGGCGCCGCGCAGTTCCAGGCGCAGCGGCTACCCGTCCGGCTTGGCCGGGCCATCCACCACCTCGGGTGCCGTCACCGCCCCAGGTTCGATCCTCCGGACGACGGCGTCGGATCGGCTGAGTCCTCGTCGGGACCTGGAGCCCACGTCGACTCAGACACGGGCGCGTCGAACTTTCCAGGCCCCGCTGGCCAGCCGGGAGAGGACGGGACCTACGCCTGGAGGGCGCCGAGCGGCACGACCTGACAAGCGTCGTCGCGGTGGGCCTGTTCCTGCGGAACATAAGGTCTGGGGCTCGCATCCCTACGGGCGCCTCTGGATGACGGCGCGATACCGAGCTGGTCCGCGGGGTGTGGCGACACGGACCTGGCGCTGCCTCGTCGACGACGTCAGCCGGACCCGGACTCGGCTGCGGCCTCGCGCTCGGCCTCCGACCGGAGGATGCAGAACTCGTTGCCCTCCGGATCCGCGAGGACCACCCAGCCGGTGCCCGGCCCCCACTGCCCGCGCATGTCGAGGACCTCGGTCGCGCCGTGCGCGAGGAGCCGGGCCAGCTCCTCGTCCCGCGTCCCCTCCCGCGGGATCAGGTCGAAGTGCATGCGGTTCTTGCCGGTCTTCACGTCCGGCACCTCGATGAACAGGACGAGATGTCCGGTCTCGGGGTCGCGGATCATGCACTCCTCGTGACCGGGCTCGTTCGGGTCGTCCTCGAGATCGGCGTAGCCGAGCACCGGCTTCCACCACTCGGAGAGCTCGTAGGCGTGGCGGCAGTCGAGGGTGGTGTGAGAGATGAACGACGTCATGGCGCCACTCTGTCGAACGAACGCCGACACGCTCAAGGTCGCCGGCGATGGTCACCCCTCCCGGTGAAGACGGGAGCCGGGTCCATGCGAACAATCCGGCGCATGGCCGCGTCCAGGTTCTCCCCGCCCACGGACCGGTCGTTGGGCCGCACGGTCCTGACGCTGGTGGTCGGCTTCGGTCTGCTCTGCGCGGGCGTCGTCCTGGTCGGCTGGCTCCTGACCCACCCGCTGAAGTCGATCACGGGCGAGGAGAACGACGTCAACCGGTGGTTCGCCCATCAGCGCAACGGCACCCTCACCCACGTCGCAGACGTCGGCACACTGGTGGGGGAGACGCTCACCGGCCTGGTCGCCCTCGCCGTGCTCGGCGTGCTGTTCGCCCTGTGGAAGCGAAGCTGGTGGCCGCTGGTCTTCGTGGGCGTCCTGGACGCGGGGCTCGGACTGTTCTACCTGGCCGGCACCGAGCTCGACCCGCGGCCACGGCCACCCGTGCACATCCTGCAGTCCGGCCTGGTGCACAACGCCAGCTTCCCGTCCGGTCATACCGGCACGGCGACGGGGATCGCGGGAGTGCTGGCCGCATTGCTCTGGGCATATACCCGCGTCGCCCGAGGTCTGCTCGTGCTCCTGGTGGCGGTCCCGGCGTACACCATGCTGTCGCGGCTGTACGTCGGTGCGCACCACGTGAGCGACGTGCTCATCGCGTTCGTCTACGCCGGGCTGTGGCTGGTGCTGTGTGCACGGATGCTGCTGCCCGATCGTGGCGCGGACCCTCACTCCGGCAGCCAGGCGGGCTCTCGGTCCGTGAAGAGCGTCGCCGAGTAGATCGCGTGGACCGGGCGAGCACCGATGGGTTCACCGAGGCGCCAGACGCTCGGGTACGACGGCGAGCAGCACCGCGAGCACCACGGCCAGCGCCGCCCCGGCGACCAGCCCCGCCGTCCAGGACGTGACGACCGAGAAGATCAGGACGGACATCCCGACGATCAGCAGCGCGATCGCCGCCATCACCACCTGGATCAGCAGGTGTCCGGTCGCGACGACCCGGTCCTTCACGTGGGCACCGAAGACGCGACGGTGCAGCATGATCGGCGTCATGTTCACGCCCACGGCGATGCCCGCGATCACGACGAGCGTGAGGTAGAGGCCCTTCTGCCCGTCGTCCAGCGTCGGGAAGATCTGCGTGAACGGCAGGGTCAGCAGGAAGCCGGACAACAGCTGGAGTCCGGTCTGGGTGATCCGCAGCTCCTGCAGCAGCTCGTCCCAGTTGCGGTCGAGCTTCTCGCTCTCGGACTCGTCCCGGTCGTCGTCGGTGCGCCGACGATCGTTCCCGTCATCGGACGGCGGCGGCGTCATCACGACCCTCCTGGCTCTCGAAGGACTACCGCAGGTCGAGGAGCTGCTCGTCTCCGGTGGACCGCACCCGGTCAGGCTGGAAGCCGTGGTCGATCCCCCACAGGATGGCGCGCGACCTCGAGGTGACGCCGATCTTCCGGTACGCCGACCGGATGTAGGACTTGATCGAGTTGATCGAGAGCATCGTGGTCTCGACGATGTCGTTGTTCGAGTACCCCTGCGTGATCAACGAGAGCACTTCCGACTCGCGAGCCGTCAGTCCCTCCTCGCGACCGGGCCAGTCGCCACCGACGAGGGGCCCGTGCCCCGAGTCGTGGAGTCGCACCGGATCTCCGGCGTGGATGCGCTCGAGGGTCTCGACGAGGTCGGCCGCCGGAAGGCGCTTGCTGACGTAGGCGGCGATCCCCGGAACCCGGGTCTGACCGATGGCCGGGTCGTCCGCGCTCCAGGTGTAGACCACGACCTTGCCGATCCGGGGATCCGACACCAGCCGTGCGATCCGCGCCCGGTCACGGAAGCTCTGCGCGAAGGTGTCGAACAGGGCGATGTCCACCGCCGACAGCGGATGCGCGTTCGCGTCGACCTCGACCACCTCGACCCGGTCGCTGTAGGACCGCAGCATCGACGCCAGGCCGTGCACGACGACTTCGTAGTCGTTGACGATCGCCAGTCGGATGCCCACGGCTCGCACTTTAGGCGGGAAGGGGTACCCCCCGTGCTCACCTGAAGGGGTGTATCGCTGCGCCCCGACCCGCGGAAAGGTCCGAGACCTATCTACCTGACAGGGAGGTGTGGTTCCGCATGGTCATCCTCGGACTGATCCTGCTGATCATCGGCCTGATCGCCAGCATCAACATCCTCTGGATCATCGGCCTGATCCTGATCATCGTCGGCCTGGTCCTGAACTTCGTTCCCATGGGCGGCACCCGCCGGCGCTGGTACTAGCGCCCACGTCAACCCCGCACCCGCCACGACCCCCGCGACCGAGAAGCGGGGGTCGTGGCCTGTACGGACCACCCCGCTGCGCCCTCGAGGTGTCCGACCCGCCGCATAGGGTCGGCTCGTGGGTCTTCACGTCCATCGCGCCGAGCGCACGGATGTGCTCGCCGCCGCGTTGGCGGAGCTGCTCGCCGTCCGTCCCGCCGACCCGTTCGCCTCCGAGCTGGTCGTGGTGCCGGCCAAGGGCGTCGAACGCTGGCTGTCGCAGCGGCTCTCGCACCGCCTCGGTCGCGGCGCCCGCGCGGCCGACGGGGTCTGCGCCGGTGTGCGCTTCGTCAGCCCACGCTCCCTGGTCGGGCTGCTCCTCGACGTCGACGCCGACGACCCCTGGCAGCCCGACCACCTGGTGTGGCCTCTGCTCTCCGTCATCGACGACTCACTCGACGAGCCCTGGTGTGCTCCGGTCGCCCGCCACCTCGGTCACGGCCTCGACGCCGAGGGGGAGGAGATCCGGCGAGGACGCCGGTTCACCGTGGCCCAGCGCCTCGCGCGGCTGTTCGCGTCGTACGCCGTCCAACGGCCGCGCCTGCTGGCCGACTGGTCAGCGGGCGCCGACACCGACGGTCACGGCGCGGCGATCGACCCCGACCTCGCGTGGCAGCCGCACCTGTGGCGTGGCGTCCGGGCCCGCATCGACGCGCCCACCCCGGTGGAACGGCACGCCGAGACGGTACGCCGGCTCACCGACCAGCCGGAGTCGTTCGACCTGCCTGAGCGGGTCTCGCTCTTCGGGCACACGCGCCTCTCGGTGACCGAGATCGAGCTGCTGACCGCGCTCGGCCGCCACCGTGAGGTGCAGGTCTGGCTACCGCACCCGTCTCCCGACCTGTGGTCGGCCCTGGAACCGGCCCGCGGGCAGCTGCCACGTGAGAGTGACGCCTCAGCGGACCTGGCGGGGCACCCGCTGCTGGCCGCGCTCGGTCGCGACGGCCGGGAGCTGCAGCAGCTGCTCACGGCTGGGGAAGCGGAGGTGGCCGCAGCGCTACCGGCACCCACGCGGCCGGCGACGGTGCTGGGGTGGCTGCAGAGCGACATCGCGGCCAACCGGCTGCCGACGCGTGCCGAGCTCGCGCGCCGAGCGCCGGATGCGAGCGACCGGTCGGTCCAGGTCCATGCCTGCCACGGCCCGAGCCGCCAGGTCGAGGTGCTGCGCGAGGTGCTCGTCGGCCTGCTCGACGACGACCCGACCCTCGAGCCGCGCGACATCGTCGTGATGTGCCCCGACGTCGAGACGTTTGCGCCGCTGATCTCGGCAGCGTTCGGACTCGCCGACGTCGTCGGTGCCGAGGGGCACCCGGCGCACCAGCTGCGCGTCCGGCTGGCCGACCGGGCGTTGCCCTCGGTCAACCCCCTGCTCGCGCTGGGCGGACGGCTCGTCGAGCTCTCGGGCAGCCGGGTCACCGCCACCGAGCTGCTCGACCTGCTGGCCTCGCCCCCGGTCCGTACGCGCTTCCGGCTCACCGACGACGATCTCACGCGCATCACCCGGTGGGTGTCGTCTGCCGGCATCCGCTGGGGGCTCGATGCCGAGCAGCGCACGGCGTACGCGATGCAACGGTTCCCCCACAACACGTGGCGCGCCGGCCTCGACCGGATCCTGCTCGGCGTGGCGATGTCTGAGGAGGATCACCGCTACATCGGCACCGCCCTGCCGCTCGACGACCTCGCCTCCGGTGACATCGACCTGGCCGGGCGGCTCGCCGAGTTCGCGGACCGTCTGGGGGTGTGCCTCGGGTCGTTGCGTGACGCCCACGCCGTGGGGGACTGGATGTCGGCGCTGCGCCTCGGCGTGCGCCGCATCGGCGACGTACCAGTTCGCGACGCCTGGCAGGTCGCGCAGTTCGAGCGCGAGCTCGCGCGCATCGGGCAGTCCGCCGGCAGCGGTTCGGCGTCGCTCGGGATCGCGGACGTGCGCGCCCTCTTCGACGCGCGCCTCGGAGGGCGACCGACGCGCGCGAACTTCCGCACCGGCACGCTGACGGTCTGCACGATGGTGCCGATGCGCTCGGTGCCTCACCGGGTCGTGTGCCTGATCGGCCTCGACGACGGCGTCGTGCCCCGGGCCGGGTTCGTCGACGGGGACGACGTCCTCGCCCGCCGGCCGATGACCGGGGAGCGAGACGTACGCAGCGAGGACCGCCAGCTGCTCCTCGACGCGATCATGGCGGCCACCGAGACCCTGGTGGTCACCTACACCGGCGCCAACGAGCACACCGGCCTGAGCGTGCCGCCCGCGGTGCCGCTCGGCGAGATCCTCGACAGCATCGACACGGTCACCGCCGAGCCGGTGCGCGCGCGGGTGCTGGTGCGACATCCCCTCCAGGCCTACGACGCCCGCAACGTCACGCCGGGCGCGCTCGGCGTCCCCGGCCCGTTCAGCTTCGACCGGGCTGCTCTCGAGGCGGCCGAGGCGATGCGGGGCGAGCGTCGTCCGCACCCGTCGTTCCTGGACGAGGCCCTCGCCCCGAGGACCCGCGGCGACGTGAACCTGGACGAGCTGAAGGGGTTCCTGCTCAACCCCGTCCGCACCTTCCTGCGCGCACGCCTCGACGTCTCCGCTCCGTTGGAGGCCGAAGAGCTCAGCGACGCGATCCCGATCGACCTCGGAGGCCTGGAGAAGTGGGGCATCGGTGACCGGATCCTCCGTGACCTCCTCTCCGGTCAGTCGCCCCAGGCGACGTTCACCGCCGAGCTGCTGCGCGGCACGGTCCCGCCGGGGACACTCGGGAGCGACGCGCTCGCCGAGGTGGTCGCGGAGGCCGGTTCGTTGCAGGCGGCGACCGCACAGGTGCGACAGGGCACCGAGCGCAGCGTCGACGTGGACGTCGAGCTCGGTGACGGCCGGCGGCTGACCGGCACCGTCACCGGAGTGTGGGACCAGCGGGTCGTCTCGCTCGGCTACTCACGGCTGGGGCCGAAGCAGCGGCTGTCGACGTGGGTCGACCTGCTGGCGCTGAGCGCGACGTACGCCGACCGGCACTGGACCGGCCATGCGATCGGGCGGAGCAAGGCCGGGCCGAGCCGTGCTCTGTCGGGGCCGGTCGACCATCGCGCCCTGGACTGGTTGCGTGACCTGGTGTCGATGTGCGATCTGGGGCTGACGATGCCGGTGCCGGCACCGGTGAAGACCGCGTGCGCGTGGGCCGAGGCGCACGCGCGGGCGCTGCGCGGGGACGACCTGTCACCCGAGCGCGCTGCGGCGCGTGAGTGGGTCACCGACCCGGACAACCGGTTCGGCATCACCGGCGAGGACGACGAGGCGGCGCACCGGCAGGTGTACGGCGACCGGGCTCCCCTTCAGCGACTGGTCGACGGAGGGCTCGCGTCGGCGGCGTGGCGCATCTGGGAGCCGGTGCTCGGGCACGAGAGGGTGGGCCCCCTGTGAGTGGTGCGGCCACCGACCTGCTGCCGTTCGAGATCACGGCGCCGCTGCCCGAGGGCCCGACGACGACGCTGCTCGAGGCCAGCGCCGGCACCGGGAAGACCTGGACGATCGGGGCCTTGGTGACCCGGTACGTCGCCGAAGGACGAGCGCGGCTCGAGCAGCTGCTCGTGGTCACCTTCGGCCGGATGGCGAGCCGCGAGCTCCGAGAGCGCGTGCGGCTCCAGCTCGTCGAGGCGGAGCGTGCCCTGGCCGACCCCGACGCCCACCGGGGATGCGACGACCTCCTCGACCTCCTCCTCGACGCAGACGAGGAGGAGCTCGACCGCCGTCATCGGCGGGTTCGGGCGGCCCTCGCGTCGTACGACGCGGCCACGATCGCCACCACCCACCAGTTCTGTGCCGAGGTCCTGGGCTCCCTGGGCGTGGCCGGTGACTCCGACTCTCGGGCAGAGCTCGTCGAGGACCTCGACGACGTGCTCACCGAGGTCGTCGACGACCTCTACCTGCGCAAGTTCGCCTATCTCGACGGTGCGGAGCTCGCCCGGGCCGAGGCGCTCGCGATCGCGCGGGCGGCGGCCGACGACCCGCGCGCGCGGATCGAGCCGGCCGACCAGCCGCCCGAGACGCCCGCCGGCATGCGGGTCGCGTTCGCGAAGGCTGTGCGGGCAGAGCTCGACCGCCGCAAGCGGCGGCTCGGCCTGCTCTCCTACGACGACCTGCTCAGCCAGGTGGCCGACGCCCTGCTCGACGACGACGCTCCGGCGCGGGCCCGGATGCGGCAACGGTGGACCCACGTCCTCGTCGACGAGTTCCAGGACACCGATCCCGTGCAGTGGCAGGTGCTCGACCGCGCGTTCTCCGGACACGCCACGATGGTGCTGATCGGCGACCCGAAGCAGGCGATCTACGCCTTCCGCGGCGGCGATGTCGTCAGCTACCTGCAGGCGGCCGAGACCGCTGCCGACCGACGTACGCTCTCGGTCAACCGGCGGTCCGACGCCGCCCTGGTCGCGGCTCTCGACGTCCTGCTCGGAACCGCTGAGCTCGGTGACCCGGCGATCGTGGTACGTCCCGTCGACGCCCATCACCAGGAGACGCGGCTCGTCGGGGCGCCGGTGGACGCGCCCGTGCGCTTGCGGGTCGTGACCCGGGGGCAGTTCCGGCAGCGCGGTTCCCGACCGCTCACCGTCTCCGCTGTGCGCCCGCACATCGCGAAGGACCTCGCCTGCGACGTCCGCGCCCTTCTCGCCTCGGCCGCCACGTTCGAGGGGCGCACTCTGGAGCCGCGCGACGTGGCGGTGATCGCCTCCCGGCACGCCGACCTCGACGCGGCGCGGTCGGCACTTGCGGACGTCGGGATCCCTGCGGTCATCGCCGGCGGCGGCAGCGTGTTCGCGACTCCCGCCGCGGTCGAGTGGCTCGCGGTGCTGGAGGCGCTCGAGCAGCCGCACCGCAGGGCGAGGGTGCGGGCAGCCGCGCTCACCAGCCTGGTCGGCGTCACGGCCCGGGCCCTGGACGAGGGCGGAGACGCCTTCACCGACGAGCTCGCCGAGCTGATGCGCGACTGGGCCGGCGTGCTCGCCCTCCGGGGCGTCGCGGCCGTGCTCGAAGCGGCAACCGAGCGGGGGATCGGGGCGCGGCTCCTTGCCGAGGTCGGGGGCGAGCGCCGGCTCACCGATCTCGCTCACATCTGCGAGGTGGTCCACGAGGTCGGCCTGCGCGACGGTCTCGGGACGGTCGGGCTCCTCGGCTGGTTGCGTCGCCAGATCGCCGACGCCAGACGGAACCGCGGCATCGAACGCACCCGTCGTCTCGACAGCGACGCCGCCGCCGTCCAGCTGGTGACGATCCACGCGAGCAAGGGGCTCGAGTACCCCGTCGTCTATCTGCCGACCCTGGCCGACCAGTGGGAGGGCGACCCTCGACAGCCGCTGTACCACGACGACTCCGGCCGCCGGTGTCGGGACGTGGGGGGCTCCGGCCCCGACTGGGCCGACCATGCCCGGCGCTGGCGGGACGAGGAGCGGGGCGAGCGGCTGCGCCTGTTGTACGTCGGGACGACGCGGGCGAAGTCCCAGGTCGTCACATGGTGGGCACCGAGCCGGAACGCCGTCGCCTCGCCACTCCAGCGGCTGCTGCTCGGCCGAGCGCCCGGCGTGCCCGGCGTCCCGGCGACGGTGACGACACCGACCGACGACGCCGCCGCCACGACGTTCGGGCGCTGGGCCGCCGCCGGAGGCCTGGTGGTCGAGCCGGCCGAGCCCTCCTCGTCGGCGGAGGCCAGGCTGCCCTCCGACGACGCTGCGTTGTCCGTCCGCTCGTTCGAGAGGGCCGTCGACACCGCGTGGCGTCGTACGTCGTACTCAGCACTGGCGGCCTACGACGCGCCGGTCGAGCCCCTGGCGACCGTCACGAGCGAGCCGGAGAACCCGCCTCGCGACGACGAGGTCCTGCCGATCGTGGCCGATCCGCCGGCCACGCACCCGGACGCGACCGCCGAGCCGACGCGAGAGGCCGCCGTCGTGTCGCCGATGGCCGGCCTGCCGGTGGGAGCGACGTTCGGCTCGCTGGTGCACGCGGTCCTGGAGCACACCGACCCTGCCGCTGCGGCGTACGACGGAGACCTGCGGGCCGAGATCTCCCGGCACGTGGCGGAGCAGCAGGTGTGGTGGCCGGTGCCGGACCTCGACGCCGAGAGCCTCACCGACGCCCTCGTCGCGGTGTGCGACAGCCCGCTCGGAGCGCTGGCCGCCGACCGCACGCTGCGCGAGGTGCCACGCCACGACCGGCTGTGCGAGCTGGACTTCGAGCTGCCGCTGGCCGGCGGTGACGTGCCCGGATACGCAGCCGGCCGCGTACGGCTCGGACAGGTCGCGCGGGTGCTCCGGCGTCACCTCGCCCCCGGAGACCCGGTGCTGCCCTACGCCGAGCAGCTCGATCGGCCGGGTCTGGGCGGCCAGGAGCTGCTCGGCTACCTGACCGGGTCGATCGACGTCGTCCTGCGCATCGACGACCGTTACCTCGTCGTGGACTACAAGACCAACTGGCTCGGCGTGCTCCCTGCCGGGCACGAGGACGCGACCCTGACCTCCGACGACTACACGCCGGCCCGCCTCGACGCGGCGATGGGGCACTCCGACTATCCGCTGCAGGCGCTGCTGTATGCCGTGGTCCTGCACCGGTTCCTGCGGTGGCGGGTGCCCGACTACGACCCGTCCACACATCTCGGGGGTGTGCTCTACCTCTATCTGCGCGGCATGTGCGGCCCAGGCACGCCGCGCGTCGACGGACGTCCCTGCGGCGTGTTCCAGTGGGCTGCGCCGGGTGCGCTGGTCACCGAGCTGTCCGACCTGCTCGACGGACTGGTGGTCGCCGGTGACTGAGCTCTTCGAGCCGGTCGACGTATACGACCACCGCGTCGCGGAGGCGGACGGGTCGGTGCTCGCCGCGTTCAACCAGGCAGGGCTGCTGACTGCTGGCGACCTCCAGATCGCGCGCCGCATCGCGACCATCTGCGCCGAGCCGGACCACGACGTCGTGCTCGCCCTCGCGCTCGCCGTGCGGGCCGTCCGCGACGGCTCGGTCTGTCTCGACCTCGATCTCGTGTCCGAGCTCGCACCCGGCCTGCCCTGGCCTGCGCCGGTGAGGTGGCGTCAGGCGCTGGCCGCGTCCAGAGTCGTCGCCGAGGGGGCCGCCGTGCTGGACGACGGCCTGGTCTACCTCGACCGCTACCACCGTCTCGAGCTCGCCGTCTGTGCCGACCTCGGCGAGCGTGCGCGGCGGACGCCGCCTGTCGTCGACGAGCACGCTCTCGGTACGGCGCTGGATCGGGCCTTTCCGCCGACGGGGGCTTCGGGAGCGGGAGCCCGTGACTACACAGAGCAGCGACGCGCAGCCGAGCTGGCGGCCCGCTCGTGGACGACGGTCCTCACCGGTGGGCCCGGCACCGGGAAGACCACGACCGTCGCGGGCCTGATCTGCGTGCTCGCCGACCAGGTGCGAGGCGGCCGCCGGCTGTCGGTCGCCCTCGCGGCGCCCACCGGAAAGGCGGCTGCGCGGCTCCAGGAGTCGGTGCTCGAGGAGGCGAGGGACGCCAGGTTCTCCGACGACGACCGACGACGCCTCCAGGACATGGACGCGGTGACGCTGCACCGCCTGCTGGGGTGGCGCCCCGACACGGCCACCCGCTTCCGGCACGACCGCGACAACCACCTCAAGTACGACCTGATCGTGGTCGACGAGTCCTCCATGGTCGAGCTGGCCATGATGGCAAGACTGCTCGAGGCGACCCGGGCCGACTGCCGGCTCGTCCTGGTGGGCGACCCGCACCAGCTCACCTCGGTCGGAGCCGGCGCCGTGCTCGGCGACCTCGTGCGGGGCTACGAGGAGCGCACGCCGTCGCCGGTCGTCACCCTCGAGACGTCGCACCGGTTCGGGGACGAGATCGGAGCGCTCGCCCGCGCGGTCCGGGAGAACCACATCGACGAGGTGCTGGCGCGGCTGCGATCCGGCGTACCCGCGATCGAGTTCGTGGAGGACGCCGAGCCGGACGTGCTGCTGCGCGAGCTGGTGCTGACGTCGGCGCGTGAGGTCCGCGCGGCGGCCGAGCTGGCCGACACCGACGCTGCACTGGCGGCGCTCGACCGGCACCGGCTGCTGTGCGCGCATCGGGAGGGGCCGTACGGCGTGACGCACTGGAACCGCGCCACCGAGGCCTGGCTGGCCGAGGAGTCCGGCAGCGACCACTGGCCGGTCTGGTACGCCGGACGACCGCTGATCGTCACCAGCAACGACTACGCCGTCGGGGTCTACAACGGCGAGACCGGAGTCGTCGTACGCCGGGAGGACGGGGCCCTGCGTGCGCGCATCTCCGGCTCCGACGGTGTTCGCGACCTGGCGACGACGCGACTCGTCGACGTCGACACCATGCACGCCCTCACCGTCCACAAGTCCCAGGGCAGCCAGGTCGACGAGGTGACCGTCCTGCTGCCGCCGCCGGACTCCCGGCTGCTGTCGCGTGAGCTCTTCTACACGGCGATCACCCGGGCGCGTCGGGTCGTTCGGGTGCTCGGCACGGAGCAGACCGTGCGCGAGGCGGTACGCCGGCGGGTGCAGCGCGCGAGCGGGCTGGCCGCCCGGCTGGCTCACGAGGCAAGAAACGAAACCTGACCGTCATCTGGCGTGGCTATGGTCGAGGCATGCTGCTGCTGAGGGTGGAGCTGCCGAACGTGCCCGGGTCGCTGGGTCGGCTGGCGACCGCCATCGGCGCTGCGGGGGGTGACATCGAGTCGATCGAGATCGTCGAGAAGCGCCTCGACGGCACGGACGTCGACGACGTCCTCCTCGACATGGTCGACGGCGCCATGCCCGACTCGGTGGTGTCGGCGTGCAACACGGTCGAGGGCGTGCGCGTGCTCTGGATCAGTCGCTATCTCGCCGGGGGCAACCTGTTTCCCGACCTCGAGGTCGTCGAGGCGCTCACCACCGACCCCTCCCACGCCCTCGACGCGTTGGTCTCGGCGTTGCCGGTGGCCTTCCGATGCGAGTGGGCGGCGCGGATCTCGGTCACCGACGACGGGTTCGAGATCGAGCGCGCCAGCGAGGGTGCGCCGACCGCCATCGAGCTCAAGCCCGGCTCCGGCCTCGACCGGCAGACGATCGGCGACGACCTGGTCGCGGTCGCACCGGTCGGCCATGCCCGGGTGGTCGTGATCGGGCGCCGCGGCGGCCCGGAGTTCCTCGACTCCGAGCTCGCGCGGCTCGGGCACCTGGTCGGGCTCGCCGCCTCGATCGCGCGGACGCCGTAGGCTCGCGAAACCGTCAGGCCACGCGTTCCAGCACGAAGACCGGGATCTGCCGGTCGGTGCGCTCCTGGTACTCGGCGTACGTCGGCCAGGTGTCGACGGCGTACTGCCACCACGTCCGGCGCTCGTCGCCCTCGACCAGCCGGGCGGTGTAGGTGTGCTTCTCCGGTCCGTCCTGCAGCTCGACCTCGGGGTGGGCGAGGAAGTTGTAGTACCACTCAGGGTTGTCACTGGCGCCGCCCTTGGAGGCGATCGCGACGTAGGTCCCGTCGCGCTCGACCCGCATCACCGGGTTCTTCCGCAGCTGCCCGCTCTTGGCGCCGACCGAGGTGATGACCACGATCGGGTAGCCGGTGTCGCGGAGCGTGTTGGCTCGAGCGCCGTCGGAGGCCTCGAACTCCGCCACCTGGTCGCGGACCCACTGCTGCTGGCTGGGGGCGTAGGTGCCTTCGAGTGTCATGTCGGCGTAACGGGTTGCCGCGCACCAGCATTCCGTCGAGGCCCGGGGCGGTCGTGTGCCTCACGCCGCGCCCGGGCGCGGGCTCAGACACACGACCCCCCTACGCTCCTCGTCATGAGCGCCGTCGCAGGCATCAGCGAGACATTCGACCCCGAGCAGTGGGACGACGTGCCGGGGTTCGACGACCTCACCGACGTGACCTACCACCGCGCCCGGGCACACGGCACCGTCCGGGTCGCCTTCGACCGCCCCGACGTGCTCAACGCGTTCCGCCCACACACCGTGGACGAGCTCCTCCGCGTGCTCGAGCACGCCCGGACGTCGAGCGACGTCGGCTGCGTGCTGCTCACCGGGAACGGCCCGAGCGAGAAGAACGGAAAGCGGGCCTTCTGCACCGGCGGCGACCAGCGCATCCGCGGCCGGACCGGCTACCAGTACGCCGAGGGCGAGACGTCCGAGACGGTCGACCAGGCAAGCCTCGGCCGACTCCACATCCTGGAGTGCCAGCGGCTGATCCGGTTCATGCCGAAGGTCGTGATCTGCCTGGTCCCCGGCTGGACGGCGGGAGGGGGGCACTCCCTCCACGTCGTCTGCGACCTCACCATCGCGAGCCGGGAGCACGCCAGGTTCAAGCAGACCGACGCGGACGTCGGCTCCTTCGACGGCGGCTTCGGGTCGGCGTACCTCGCCCGGCAGGTCGGCCAGAAGTTCGCGCGCGAGATCTTCTTCCTCGGCCAGGAGTACTCGGCCGAGGACGGCGTCCGGATGGGCACCGTCAATCGCGCCGTCCCGCACGCCGAGCTCGAGGCGACCGGCCTCGAGTGGGGCCGCCTGGTCAACGGGAAGAGCCCCACCGCCCAGCGGATGCTCAAGTACTCCTTCAACCTGATCGACGACGGACTCGTCGGTCAGCAGCTCTTCGCCGGTGAGACCACCCGCTTGGCCTACATGACCGAAGAGGCGGCCGAAGGGCGCGACCACTTCCTCGAGAAGCGCGACCCCGACTGGTCGCCGTTTCCCTGGTACTACTGATGGAGCGAGTCATCGCGTTCCGGGCTCTTCGGTCGCTTCAGTCCGCCAGGAGCCCGCGAGAAGACAGACCGGCATGGCCACGACTTCCGGGGGAGCCGGCCACCGCCTGAGACACAGAAGTCGACCGCGTGATGTGCTGGGGTGTCACCGACTCCTCGGAGCGGTCGTCATGGCCTGCTCGAGCGTTCCCGAGTGACGTCCCGCGGGTCGTCAGCTACCCGGGGCATACGAGTGCAGCACGCCGCTCCTACTTCAGGGTCACGGTGACGGGCGCCGAGGCGTGGGAGTTCCCAGCGACGTCGGTGGCGACTGCGGTGAGGGTGTGCGTCCCCCGGGAGGCCGATCCGGTGTTCCAGCTCACCTGGTAGGGGGAGCCGGTCCTGGTTCCGAGCAGAGTCGAGCCGTCGAGATAGAACGAAACCTTGGCGACTCCCGACGGCGCGCCTGAGCCCGTCCCGACATCGGACGCGCTCGCGGACAGTGTCACCTTTCCGCCCTTCTTGACCGTCGTCCCCGACGCAGGGGAGGTGAGCGTCGCCGAGGGTGGTCCGCCGTCGATCAGGATCTGCTGCGACTTCGTGGTCTCCGTGTTGCCGGCCAGGTCCGTGGAGAAGAACCGCACCGTGGTGGTCTCGGCCACGGAGAAGGGCAAGACGTAGGTCGGGCTGGTTGTCGTCGGCGTCGAGCCGTCGGTGGTGTAGTAGGTCTTGTCCACGCCGGAGCCTCCGGCGTTGTCCGTCGCGGAGAGCGCCACCGTCACCGAAGCGGTGTACCAGGTACTCGAGCACGGGTTGTTCGCGCACGACGTGTTCGTCGTCGGAGGTGTCACATCGGGCCCGGGCGCGGCGTTGTGGCAGGCGTCGCTCCCGCTGTCGGTGAAGGACCCGCCGACGCTGCCGGTGTCCGGGACGAAGGCCCAGTCGTAGCCCCCTGGATGGAGGGCGAGCTTGAGCACGCCGTACGTCCCGTAGTGGAGCACCTCGCTGTTGACCGCCGGCGACGACGGCACCACATAGCTCTCCCCCCCAGTGCCGACGATGAACTCCCGAATGCCGTTCGGGTCCCCCTGCGCCGCCGGGTTCTGGAGTCCGAACCGCTCGTACCAGTGCATGTGTCCGTTCAGGACGACGTCGGCGTGGGCCGAGTAGAGGTCACGCCAGAACGGGTCGTAGGTGGAGTCTCCTCCGCCCTGGACGGAGGAGAAGCGGGGACGGTGCCAGTACGCCATCGTGCATGGAGCGGCTGCGTTCGCTGCGCGCTCGCTCCGGCCCTGAGATCGACAGGATTCTTGATCCCCGTGAACCGACCATCGGCACAAGCCGTACTTCCGGAGATCCAACCGCGAGAGAAGAGGAGCATCCCCATGCGCACCACGATCATCGCGACTGCCTTCGCAGCAGCCCTTACCCTGACGTCCGCCGGCCCGGCACTCGCCGCGGCCAACCCGAGCGGCACCGGCCTTCCGAGCCAGGACTGCGGAGACCTCGGCACGTTCCCCGGCCACACGACCACGTCCCCGGGTTCGCCGTTCAACGAGGGCGTCGGCACGGGCGGCCTCCACTACAACGAGATCTCCCAGTACGACGTCGCCTGCTTCCAGGTCGGACAGCGCTGACCGCAGCGCGGGTCAGGCACGGGTGAAGCCCGACATCGACGCGTAGAGCGCGAGTCGCTTGGCCCGGAGAGATCCGGCCTCGTACTTCTGCTGCCATGAGGCGTTCTCGGCGAGGAAGAGGCTGGCGTCGGTGACGGACTGGGGCTGTCCGGCGGTCGCCTCGGTGACGCTGCGGAAGTAGTAGTGGTTGAAGATCCGGTTGAACTCGGTCAGGTAGATGTCGGCGGTGCGTCGGTCACCGCGGACGACGATCATGTTCTCGTCGTTCTCCGTGGTCGACGGCTTGCTGAAGTTGGCCGATCCGGTGACGACGATCGGGTCGTCGCTCAGGGGGTCGATCAGCAGGAACTTCGAGTGCACGTAGCTGACGTGGGTGTTGAGACCGAGCATGCGGGCGTTGGTCTCCTTGGCCCACTGGTAGACCGGGTTCTGGAGGTAGGACCCCCACGCCTGGTAGACGTTGTTGCTGGCATTGATCTTGACGAAGGCGGTCGGATGGGCCGGGTCGGGCCGGTCCCTGCTCTCCAGCATCATGAAGACGAGCGCGTTCTGCGGGGTGTTGTCCTGGAGCAGGTCCTTGAACGCCGCGTCGATCCCGAAGGCCAACGTGATGCAGCCCTCCCGAGCGGCGGTGTCGAGCAAGGAGGCGTAGGACTCGAGGACGCCGGTGCCGTGCCGGGGGCTGAACACGCACGTGACGCCGGTCGGCACGGTGCGCAGGTCGGTCGGCACGGGGGACAGCTGCTCCACGGCGTCCCGGAACGCCTTGTTCTTCGCCAGCACGACCGACGTCGTGTCGCCGGTCCGCCCGCCGGGGTCGCCCGCGAGCAGGTTCCAGTACCCCTGGAAGGCCAGCGCCGTTGCGGGGTCTCGAACCCAGTGACCGACGTTCGTCTGGCCCGCGATGCCCCCGTCGGTGAGGTTGGTCGACCCCGTCCAGACCTGGGTCGGCACGGACCCGGCCGGCGTGTGCACCATGAACTTGTTGTGCGCGATCGCGGATGCGCGCGCCAGGCGCTGGACGACCCGGTCCGGGGGAAGGCTCCAGGTGTTCAGCGTCCTGAGGTTCTCCTCGCGCGGGAACGCCTGCTTCGACGCAGTGCCGTTCTCCTTGACGTCGATGACCAGTCGTACGTCCACTCCGCGGCCCATGGCGGCCTTCAGCGCGATCACCGCGGGCTCGTAGGTGAACTCATAGAAGCACCCCAGCAGCTGGTCGCCGGCCTGGGTCTGGTCGATGAACCGGAGCAAGGCGTCGTCCAGGTCGCGGCTCAGCCAGCCGAGCGCCTGCTGTCGGCGTGCCGGGTCCAGGTCCTGGATGCGGGTGTTGCCGTACCGCTGGGTGTAGGCCTGGCTGCTCGCCACGCCCCGGTTGAAGAACACGTCGTGCTTCCCGCCGGCCAGCGCCTCGCTGTGGACGGTCAGGGTGAGCGGCGCCGCCGATCGGACGAGGCTCGCCGGCGTCCCCTTCAGCGGCCAGAAGACGTATCGGTAGCGCTGGTCCGGCTGGCAGGTGAAGTCGTCCCACATGAAGCTCTGGATAGGTTGGTCGTAGGTGCTGACGGTGGCACCGGGCGTCGGCGCAGGGACGAGCGAGCGGAAGACCTTGAAACCCGGCATCCACCGGTCGGTTCCGGCGGCGAGGTCGTAGCGGCGTACGGCGAACCCGAGGAGACCTGCCTTGGTGACGTCGCTGCCGGCGATCGCGAACGACGCCGTGTTGGTGCCCGTGACGGCGTACACCATCCCGGCTGCCGACGTGTGTGACCTGAAGCGCATGGCGCCCTCCCCGTAGCCTCGACGCTACCGAGAGGCGCCCGGGCGCGTCATCGGTCCAGCGAACGATTTCCTGCGGGAATGTCTCGGCGGAGGCGCAGGTTGCCGACACGTGACGACCTCCTCGACGCCCCGGGTGGCCCGCGCTGAGGTAGGTCTGCGCAGCGAGCGCGGTCCGGTCCTGCTGGCGGTGATGCTGAGCATCGGTCTGGTCGCGATCGACTCGACGATCCTGGCCACGGCCGTGCCGGCCGTCGTCTCCGACCTCGGTGGCTTCACGTCGTTCCCGTGGCTGTTCTCGATCTACCTGCTCGCCCAGGCCGTCTCGGTGCCGCTGTACGGCAAGCTCGCCGATCTGTATGGCCGCAAGCCGCTGATGTTGCTCGGCGTCGGCCTGTTCGTGCTCGGCTCGTTGCTGTGCGGCGTTGCCTGGGGAATGACCTCCCTGATCGTCTTCCGGCTCGTCCAGGGTTTCGGCGCGGGCGCGATCGGTCCGATCGGGATGACGATCATCGGCGACATCTACACGCTGCAGGAGCGGGCCACCGTCCAGGGGTACATGGCGAGCGTCTGGGCGATGGCGGCCTTGGTCGGACCGACGCTCGGTGGAGTGTTCTCCGACACGATCGGCTGGCGCTGGATCTTCTTCGTGAACCTGCCGCTCGGCGCGGCTGCGGCCTGGGTGTTGTGGCACCGGTTCGAGGAGGAGGTCGAGCGCCGGCGACACCGGATCGACTACCTCGGGTCTTCGCTGCTCGGGGTCGGAGGCACTGTGCTCCTCCTCGCCCTGCTGGAGGGTGGCGTGCAGTGGGCGTGGGACTCGGCGCTCAGCATCGCCCTGTTCGCCGGGTCGGCAGCGCTGCTGGTCGGGTTCGTGGCGGTGGAACGCCGGGCCGCCGAGCCGGTGCTGCCCCTGTGGGTGTTCCGGATGCGGGTCCTCAACGTGACCAACGCCGGGTCATTGGTCGTCGGCATCCTGCTGATGGGCTTGTCGTCGTACGTGCCGCTGTACTGCCAGCGCGTCCTCGGCACCGGCGCGCTGGTCGCCGGACTGGCACTGGCCGCGATGACCATCGGGTGGCCGATCGCGGCGTCGACGGCCGGGCGGCTCTACCTCTCGATCGGCTTCCGCGCGACCCTGTCGATCGGCGCGTTCTTCTCGGTGGCCGGCGCGCTGATCCTGCTCAGCGTCGACGCCGAGAGCAGCGTCTACCGTCTGGCGCTCGCCTGCTTCGTGATGGGCCTCGGCTTCGGGTACGTCGCGAGCCCGGGCGTCGTCGCGGCCCAGACCGCCGTGTCCTGGTCGGGCCGCGGCGTGGCCACCGCCACCAACATGTTCTCCCGCTCGGTCGGAAGCGCGGTCGGCGTTGCCGTCTTCGGTGCCGTGGTGAACAGCTATGTCAGCAGCCACTCGGGCACCTCCGACCCGAACCTCGAGCACCTCGCCGCCGGGATCCTCGAGCCGGCGATCAGCGACGTCTACCTGGTGACCCTCTTCATCACCCTCACGCTCGTGGCGGTGGCCTTCCTGATGCCGACCCGGGTCACCGAGCCTGACACCGCACTCGCCGCCGAGTCCGGCACCGAGTCCGACGCGGTCGCCTGAGGACGCCGTTCGGTGGGGGGACGGCCCGCCGACGTCGCGCGTCGGCGACCATGTCTCGCATGACCACCTGGGAACGCCGAACCGAGTGGCCGCTGATGGGTGCCGCTGCTCTCTTCCTGGCCGCCTACGCCTGGCCCATCCTCGATCCCTCGCTACCGAGCGCGGCCCGAGCGACCTGCCAGGCCGTCGTGCTGCTCACCTGGGCGCTGTTCGCGATCGACTACGCGATCAGGTGGTGGACGGCCGATCGTCGAGGCGAGTTCTTCATCCGACACCTCTTCGACCTCGCGGTCGTGGTCCTGCCGATGCTGCGTCCGCTGCGTCTGCTGCGCCTCGTCATGCTGCTCCGGGTCCTCAACCGCAGTGCTGCGTCGTCGCTGCACGGCCGGGTCGTCACCTTCGTCGTCGGGGGAGCCTCCCTGCTCGCCTTCGTCGGTGCCCTGGCCGTGCTGGACGCCGAGCGGCATGCGAGCTCGGCCAACATCACCGACTTCCCGACCGCGCTGTGGTGGTCCCTGACCACGATGACCACGGTCGGGTACGGCGACCACTTCCCCGTCACCGGCGAAGGGCGGCTCGCAGCCGCGGGACTGATGGTCGGGGGCATCGCTCTGCTCGGTGCAGTGACCGCCACCTTGGCGTCCTGGTTCGTCGAACGGGTCGCCGAGGAGACCACGAGCAACGAGGAGCTGCGCCAGGAGATCGTCTCGCTGCGGACCGAGATCCGGGCCCTGGCCGACCGGCTCGGGAGCGGTCCCACGACGCAGCCGTGAGGCTCGGGGCTCACTACGCCGGGTCCCCCAGCTCCTCCAGCCAGGGCCGGTAGACGGGTTCGTCCGAGTCGAGCGCGCGCCCGATGCTGGTGGGCGTCGCTCCGGCGTCGGCGACCCTGGCGAGGACGCCGCTGGTGAGGGCGACCCGGTCCAACCTCGGGGGTGGCCCGTCGTCCACGCCGTCCCGCGCATCGGCATACCCGTCGTGCAGCAGGATGATGCTGCCCGAGGGGTCGGTCGCGCGGAGCTCGGCGAGATACTCCTCCGGCGGGCGCGTCTCCCAGTCGTGGCAGGTGACGGTCCAGAAGACCGGCGTGAGTCCGGCCTGGCGGGCACCCCGCCACGAGGGCAGGTCCTGCGCGCCGTACGGCGGCCGTGACCAGCGCACCGGAACCCCCGCGAGGTCCTCGAGCTCTGCTCGCGCTTCCCGGAAGCGTGCCGCGTGGACCTCGCCCGGAAGGGCGGTGAGCCGCTGGTGGTCGGGCCCGTGCAGTGCGAGCTCGTGGCCCGCGGCCTGCACCTCGCGGAGCAGCCCGAGGCTCGCACGTACCCGGGTGAGGAGCACGAAGAAGGTGGCGGTGGCGCCGGCGTCGGCCAGCACGGGGAGCAGGCGGTCGGTGATCCCGGGCGTGGGACCGTCGTCGTAGGTGAGCACGGTGGAGGTGCTCGGACGGCGGAGCGCGACCACCGAGCTCCCGTCAGACGTCGCCATGCTCACAGCCCGCGATCTCCGGGAAGGCGCCCGTGGATGTGGCAGTCCTCGCGGACAGCGGTCCCTGGGACGGCGTACGCCGAGCGCGTGGTGCCCTCCAGGATGAATCCCGCCGCCTCGGCGACCCGGCACGACGCCGTGTTGTGGACCGAGTGCTCGAGCTGGACCCGCATCAACCCCCGGGACTCGAAGGCCCAGCGGGTGACTGCGTCGACCATCTGCCGGGCGACACCCCGGCCGCGTGCCGCCGGAAGGACCCGGTAGCCGATCTTGGCGACCTGGTCGTCGGTGTCGATGGCGAAGAGACTGACGTTGCCGAGCATCGTCCCGCTGTCGGGGTCAACGGCGTGCCAGGTGGCGTGCGAGCCGTCCGACCAGTCCGCACCGTCGCGACACCAGGCCGCGGCCGTCTCGAGATCGGGGCACTCCCGCGCCGGGTTCCACAACCTCACGTCCGGGTCGTTGAGCAGCACGAAGGCCTGGGCGGCGTCCTCCTCGGCGGGCGGGCGCAGCACGAGGTCGGCCGTCTGCAGGCGTTCCACGGCGACCACCCTAGAAGGCATCAGCGCAGGCGCACGAGGGCCCCTCCGTGCGCGGGCAGCCTGAGTCCGGTCGTACCCGGGGTCGCCGGGCTCGGGGTGGTGAACAGCAGCTCACCGGTCTCCGGGATGGTCGCCTGGGCGGCGGAGAAGTTCACCGCGACCAGGAGTCCTCCCCGTCGGAGTGTGAACACGCGCGTCTTCGCGTCGGCGGTCGCCGTCAGCGCGGCGAAGGACGGGTCGGTGAGCTCGGGCAGGGAGCGCCGAAGGTCGGCGAGCCGCCGGTAGACGTCGAGCACGACGCGGTGCCGCCCGCATGCGGGCTCCGACCAGTCCAGCTTCGAGCGTTCGAACGTCGCCGGGTCCTGCGGATCGGGCACCACCGAGGGATCCCATCCCATTCGCTCGAACTCCTCGAGCCGCCCCTCGGCCGTCACCCCTCCGAGCTCGGGTTCTGGATGGGAGGTGAAGAACTGGAACGGCGTCGACGCCGCCCACTCCTCGCCCATGAAGAGCATCGGTGTGAACGGTCCGCACAGGGTGAGCAGCGCGGCACACGCCAGCTGGTCGTCGTCGAGATGCTCGCTGAGTCGGTCGCCGCGGGCACGGTTGCCGACCTGGTCATGGTTCTGGCTGCAGACGACCAGCCGCCAGGTCGGCATGTGCGCGGTGTCGATGGGGGCGCCGTGGTCCCGGCCTCGGAACGACGACCACGTACCGTCGTGGAAGAACCCTTTCTCACACACCTTCGCCAGGGCCGAGAGCGGCTCGAAGTCGGCGTAGTACCCGGAGGTCTCGCCGGTCAGGGCAACGTGGACGGCATGGTGGAAGTCGTCGCTCCACTGCGCGTCCAGCCCGTAACCGCCGCCTTCGCGGGGCGTGACCAGCTTGGCGTCGTTGAGGTCGGACTCCCCGATCAGGGTGAGCGGCCGGCGCAGGTACGCGGACAGGGCCGCTGTCTCGGTCGCCATCTCCTCGAGGATGTGAACGGGCGAGGAGTCCACCATGGCGTGCACGGCATCCAGCCGCAACGCGTCGACGTGAAAGTCGGCGAACCACATGTGGACGTTGTCCAGGATGAACCGGCGGACCTCGCCGGATCCGGTCCCGTCGAGGTTGACCAGGTCACCCCAGGTGCTGCGTCCCTGCGTGAGGTAGGGACCGAACAGCGGCAGGTAGTTCCCGGACGGCCCTAGGTGGTTGTAGACGACGTCCTGGACGACGGCCAGGCCGGCCGCGTGACAGGCGTCGACGAACCGCTGGTACGCCGGCGGCCCGCCGTACTCCTCGGTGACCGCGAACCAGTCGACCCCGTCGTAACCCCAGTTGTGGGTGCCGTTGAATGCGTTGACCGGCATCACCTCGACCAGGTCGACGCCGATCGAGCGCAGGTGGTCGAGCCGGTCGATCGCGCCGTCGAGGGTGCCGTCCGGGGAGAACGTACCGACGTGCAGCTCGTAGACCACCGAGCCCGCCAGCTGCCGGCCGGTCCAGGCGTGGTCGGTCCAGGCGAACGTCGTGGGGTCGTAGGTGCGCGACAGCTGGTGGACGCCGCGGGGCTGTCGTCGAGACCGCGGGTCCGGGTAGTCGTGGTCCTCGTCGTCGAGCCTGAAGCCGTAGTCGGCGTCAGGCTCGAGGGCGCGCGGAGGCAGCACGGGTGCCTCCCACCAGCCGTCCTCACGCCGCACCATCTCGACCACCCCGCCGCCTGGACCGGCGACCGTCAGCCGAACTCGCCGACGGTCCGGCGCCCAGACCGCGAAAGGCGGGTGTCGTCCGTCATCGGTCGAGCCTGTCGGGACCACCGTCCCCTCGTCGGTCGAGCGGTCCTCCTCGTCGGTCGCGCCTGTCGAGACCACGACTACGCCTCCTCCCGGATCAGCAGCGCCACCGGGTAGTCGGCGAGCAGCTCGTGCACCGGCGCGTCGCCGGCACATTCGCGTCCGGTGAGGAGGTCGGCCCAGTGGCCCGCGGGGAGCGACAGCACCGTGTCACCCCAGCCGTGCTCGGCCAGGCCGACCGGCAGTCGGGTGGCGACGGTGAGGGCACCGCCCCGGTCGAACGCGAGGACATGGTCTGCGGCCGGACCGCGCGCGGTCACCGGAGAGTACGTCGTGAACCGGTGGGACTGGTTCCGTCGCAGCGTCAGCGCGCTCTGGGTGACCAAGAGCTTGGCATGGCCGGCGTCATCCACGTGTGGGGTCAGGACCGGCCGCTCTCCGGCCAGGACGCGCTCGAGCACGTGACGGCGTACGTCGAGGTCGACCGGGCGACGGTTGTCGGGATCGACCAACGACCGGTCCCAGAGCTCGCTGCCCTGGAACACGTCCGGGACGCCGGGCATCGTCAGCGCGATCGCCTTGGCCGCGAGCGCATTGCTCCAGCCCGGCCCGGCCACGACGGCGAGCAGCCCGTCGAGGACGGTGCGGGTCCCGGGATCGTCGAACGCCGCGTCGACGGCCGCGTGCACCGCGTTCTCGTAGGCCACGTCCGGCGCCGTCCAGCTGGTCCGGTCACCGGCCTCGCGCATCGCCTTCTCGGCATATCCGTGCAGGCGCTCGCGTGACGCCGGCCAGGCGCCGAGTACCGCCTGCCAGAGCAGGTTCCCGAACGACGGGTCGGGGAGGGGAGCGAGTGCGAGGAGCCGGGCGATCCCGTCTGCCCAGACGTCCGGGACCTCGGCCAGGACGGCGATCCGGCCCCGGACGTCCTCGCCGCGCTTGGTGTCGTGGGTCGACGTCGTGGTCATCGCGTACGGCCGGTCGCGCTGCCTCTCGGACATCGCGGTGTGGAACTCCTCGACCGTGAGGGACCACTGGCTCGGGTCGCCGCCCACCTCGGTCAGGGAGCTGAGCCGCGAGGTTCGGTAGAACGCGCAGTCCTCCACACCCTTGGCCATCACGGCGCCACTGGTCTGCTGGAACCGCAGCGCCGCAGGGTGGGCGGGATCGCTGAGCACCGGCTCCAGGTCGTCGAACGCGGTGATCAGGTCGGGACGTCGGCGACGTGCGTCGGAGAACGCCGCACCCAGGTGGCCCCGGCCCTCAGGGAGGTACGACCGGTACACCGGGAAGCAGGCGAGCACCTCGGCCAGCGGGTCGACGAGGGCTTCGGGGTCTCGAGACGGGCGGGCGCCCTCCTCGACCACCGAGAGGTCGAGACCCTCCACGACCTCACGCGCGACACGTCGCACCTCGGACCTCAGAGTGCCGTCGGCCACGGCCCGCTTGGTGGTGTGGGTCAGCTCCCGCCAGTCGAGCGGACCGCCCCGCAGCCGGGACTCGAGGGCCGTGAGCCCGTCCTGGCCGCCCGGGTCGGTCAGGAGGCGGTCGATCAGACCGAGGACGTCGTACCCGGTGGTTCCCGCGGTGGCCCACGACGAGGGCAGTGACTCACCGGGCTCCAGGATCTTCTCGACCAGCACGTAGGCGTCTCCGCCGAGCTCGCGCAGGTCCTGGAGGTACGCCGTGGGGTCGCGGAGACCGTCGGGGTGGTCCACGCGGAGGCCGTCGACGAGCCCCTCGTCGAGCCAGCGGCGGATCTCGACGTGGGAGTCGTCGAGCACGGCACGATCCTCGACGCGGATCCCCGCCAAGGTGTTGATCGCGAAGAAGCGCCGGTAGTTCAGGCCGGTGTCGGCCAGCCGCCACGAGACCAGCTCGTAGTGCTGTCGGGCGTGGACGGCGTTCGCGTCGGTGGGCTCGTCGTGCTCGACCGGCGGTGCACCACCAGCAGGCGCTATCGGGAAGCGGTGGTCGTGGTACCGGAGCTCGTCGTCCTCGACCGTCAGGTTCGCGATGCGACCGTCGTCCTGCAGGTCGTCGTCCCCGAGGACCGGGATGAGCACGCGACCGTGACCGGCCTCCCAGTCGACGTCGAAGGCGTCCCCATGTGCCGAGGACCGGCCGTTGCGGAGCAGGTCCCACCACCACGCGTTCTCGCGGGGGGTTGCCACGCCCATGTGGTTCGGGACGATGTCGACGAGCACGCCCATGCCGAGACGTCGGGCCACCGCGGACAGTGCTGCCAGCCCGTCCGCGCCGCCGCGGTCCGGGTCGACGACCGAGTGGTCGACGACGTCGTACCCGTGGTCGCTCCCGGGCTCCGCCTTCAGCAGCGGGGACAGGTATACCCAGTCGACGCCCAGGTCGTGCAGGTAGCTCATGGCCGCAGCGGCGTCGTGCAGGGTGAAGCGCGCGTTCACCTGGAGACGGTAGGTGCTGGTGGGGACGCGCATCGGAGATCCGTACCCCGGGGATCCGGTGGTCATCCCGGCGGCATGCTCCGCGTGCTCTGCTCCTGGGCAGCGACGGAGGCCGCTGCGGAGGTGTCCGGGACGGTCACCGGAGCGGTGTGCTCGCGAAGCACCAGCACGCTGCGTCCGCGCACCGTGGACCGGACGCCTGCCTTCATCGGTCTCTTCCGCCGGCGTACCTCGCCGGTGTCGATGACGACGTCCCAGGCCGCGGCGTACTCGTCCGGCGGAAGCGTGAGCGGTACGTCGTCGGCGCCGGCGTTGAAGTACAGCAGGAAGTGGTCGTCGGAGACCTCCTGTCCGCGGGCGTCGGCTCCCGCGATGCCGTGCCCGTTGAGGTACATCCCGATCGACCGGGCGTCCGGCGCGGCCCAGTCGCCGTCGCCCATCGGCCGGCCGTCGAGATGGAGCCAGACGATGTCGTTGAGCCGGTCGCCCTCGGCACTTCCGGTGCGGACCGTCGTACCGGTGAAGAAGCGCCGCCGGCGGAACGTCGGGTGCTCGCGCCGCAGCCGCGCGACGTCGACGGTGAACTCGACCAACGGCTCGTCGAGATCGTCCCAGTGCAGCCACGACAGGTCGTTGTCCTGGGCGTAGGTGTTGTTGTTCCCCTGCTGGGTGCGGCCGGACTCGTCGCCGTGGAGGAGCATGGGCACGCCCTGGCTGAGCAGGAGCGTGGTGATCAGGTTGCGCTGCTGGCGGGCGCGCAGGGCGAGGATCGCCGGGTCGTCGGTCGGGCCCTCGACGCCGCAGTTCCACGAGCGGTTGTGGCTCTCGCCGTCGTTGTTGTCCTCGCCGTTGGCGGCGTTGTGCTTGTCGTTGTAGGACACCAGGTCTCGCAACGTGAAGCCGTCGTGCGCGGACACGAAGTTGATCGACGCGACCGGCCGCCGACCCGACTGCTCGTAGAGGTCGCTGGAGCCCGCGAGCCGGCTCGCGAACTCGCCGAGAGAGGGCTCGCCGCGCCAGAAGTCGCGGACCGTGTCGCGGAACTTCCCGTTCCACTCCGTCCACTGCGGTGGGAACCCGCCGACCTGGTAGCCACCGGGCCCGACGTCCCAGGGCTCGGCGATCAGCTTGACCTGGCTGACGACCGGGTCCTGCTGCACGAGCTCGAAGAACGTCGCCAGCCGGTCGACGTCGTAGAACTCACGGGCCAGCGCGGAGGCGAGGTCGAACCGGAACCCGTCGACGTGCATGTCGGTGACCCAGTAGCGCAGCGAGTCCATGATCAGCTGGAGGGAGTGCGGGTGCCGCACGTTGAGGGAGTTCCCGGTGCCGGTGTAGTCCATGTAGTAGCGCTGGTCGTCCTCGACGAGGCGGTAGTACGCCGGGTTGTCGAGCCCCTTGAAGCTCAGCGTGGGCCCCAGGTGGTTGCCCTCCGCGGTGTGGTTGTAGACCACGTCGAGGATGACCTCGATGCCAGCCGCATGCAGGGAACGCACCATCGACTTGAACTCCTGCACCTGCTGGCCGAGCTGACCGGCGGCGGCGTACTCGGCGTGCGGTGCGAGGAAGCCGAGGGTGTTGTAGCCCCAGTAGTTACGCAGGCCCTTGTCGAGCAGTGTGCTGTCCTGGACGAACTGGTGGACCGGCATCAGCTCGATGGCGGTCACCCCGAGTCGGGTCAGGTGCTGGACCACGGCCGGGTGCGCGAGGCCGGCGTACGTCCCGCGCAGCTCCTCGGGTACGGCCGGGTGCAGCTGGGTGAGGCCCTTGACGTGCGCCTCGTAGATGAGGGACTCGTGGTACGGCACGTTGAGCCGGCGGTCGCCCTCCCAGTCGAAGAACGGGTTGATGACGACCCCGAGCATCATGTGACCGCCGGAGTCGTCGTCGTTGCGCGAGTCGGGCTTGCCGAAGTCGTATCCGAACAGCGACTGGTCCCAGTCGATGTCGCCGAGGGTCGCCTTCGCGTAGGGGTCGAGGAGGAGCTTCTCGGGGTTGCAGCGCAGGCCGTGGCTCGGGTCGTAGGGACCGTGCACCCGATAGCCGTAGCGCTGGCCGGGCTGGACCGAGGGCAGGTAGCAGTGCCAGACGAAGGCGTCGACCTCCGTCAGCGGCACCCGTGTCTCGTGCCGTGCGTCGTCGAACAGGCACAGCTCCACCTGCTCGGCCACCTCGCTGAAGACGGCGAAGTTGGTGCCGACGCCGTCGAACGTCGCGCCCAACGGGTACGCCGTTCCCGGCCAGACCTCCATCGGTGACCCTTTCCCGGCCGCGCGGCTGGTCGACCGGCCCAAATCCCATCACACCGCCCTTGCCACGACGGCGCTGGTACCGGGACAGTGCCGCCATGAATGACGCGACGTACGACTTCAGCGGTCTGCGGGCGCTGTTCATCAACTGCACGCTGAAGAAGTCCCCGGAGCCGAGCAACACCCAGGGCCTGGTCGACGCGAGCCGGACGATCATGGAGAAGCACGGTGTGCAGGTGGAGGTGATCC
>JBKPTA010000083.1:0-36160 GCA_046735295.1 Actinomycetota bacterium
TCCCACCCACACGATGGGGTAAGGCCACCCGCAGACCACGGGATCGATAGGCCGGAGGTGTACAGCAGCAATGCCCAGCCGACCGGTACTAATAGGCCGAGGGCTTGTCACCCACACCACACCACACCCGAACAACCAGCCACCACACCACACCGCGTCCACCACCCAGAATCTGAACCAACAAACCCACCAACGGGCACAAGGTTCACCACGTTACGGCGGCCATAGCGGCCAGGAAACACCCGGACCCATCCCGAACCCGGAAGTTAAGCCAGCCAGCGCCAATGGTACTGCACCCGACAGGATGTGGGAGAGTAGGACGCCGCCGAACATCTTTGTCCGATGGGGGCCATCTGCGGATGGCCCCCATCGCTATCGTGTGGAGCGGATGCGGTCCGGTCCTGCACCTCGAGGAGTGGAAGAGAACGTGGCAGACGGCCGTCGACGTACGCCGGAGGGCGGGAGCCGGGGACGGTCCCAGGGATCTCGCGACGCCCGGAAGGGCGCGCCGCGCGGCGCCCAGCGCGGGGGCGGGCGCGGAGAGTCGCGCTCCAGCTGGTCTCGCCCGCCCGACAAGCAGACGCCTCGGACCGAGGAGCAGGCCCGGTACGACGGGCCGCCGATCCCCGAGGAGATCACCGGACGGGAGCTGGATCGCCGCGTGGGCGCCCAGCTCAAGGGTCTGCCCGACCGGCTGGCACTTCGAGTGGCTCGCCATCTGGCAGCAGCCGGCGTCCTCATCGACACCGATCCCGAGACGGCCTACCAGCACACGTTGGCGGCGCGGGCCCGCGCGTCGCGCCTGGCCGTCGTGCGCGAGGCGACCGGGGAGGCGGCCTACGCCGCCGGTCACTACGCCGAGGCGCTGGCCGAGCTGCGCGCGGCCAAGCGGATGAACGGTGCCACCGACTACCTGCCGATCATGGCCGACTGCCACCGGGCCCTCGGCCAGCCCGAGCAGGCGCTGAAGCTCGCCAAGAGCCCCGCTGTCGCCAGGTTCGCGCCTGCCGCCAAGGCCGAGATGACGTTGGTCGAGGCCGGCGCCCGGCGCGATCTCGGCCAGCTCGACGCGGCCCTCCGCACGCTCGAGCTCGCGCCCCTGCAGTCCAAGAGCAGGGAGCCCTGGGTGGTGCGGCTGCGGTACGCCTACGCCGACACCCTCGAGGCCGCCGGTCGCGAGGCCGACGCGCTCGCCTGGTTCCACCGCACCCACGCAGTCGACTCCCAGATGATCACCGACGCGGCGCAGCGAGCGGACGACCTCGAGAATCGGTTCGCCTGAACAGTCCGGCCTGCTGGCGTTTCGACGTCCCATCGGCCACAATGTCTCCACAACTGCACATCCGTCACAGGTAGGACCTTCATCGGCCACCGAGCCCGCTGGGGAAGGCGTCGCTCCGATGCCGCAGATGAAGGAGATACCGGTGACCGCACACATCGCCAGCCGACCTGCGTCGACGACGCGGGGCGTGTTGTACGTGCATTCCGCGCCCTCGGCACTCTGCCCCCATCTCGAGTGGGCCGTCGGAGGCGTGCTGGGTGCTGCGGTCGACCTCGAGTGGTCCCCCCAGCCGGCCTCGGCCGGTAGCTACCGCGCCGAGCTGGTCTTCTCCGGTGAGCCCGGGACGGCCGCGGCGATCGCCTCGGCCCTGCGTGGATGGAACCACCTGCGCTTCGAGGTCACCGAGGACCCCACGCCCCAGTCGGAGGGCGCGCGGTACTCCTACACGCCGGACCTCGGCGTCTTCCACGCCGTGACCGGGCTGCACGGCGACATCATGATCCCGGAGGACCGGCTCAAGGCGGCCGTGGTCAAGTCCGCGATCGGCGACACCACGCTGCTGCTCGAGATCGACAAGCTCCTCGGCAAGCCGTGGGACGACGAGCTGGAGACGTTCCGTCACGCCGGGGACGGCGCGCCCGTGCGCTGGCTGCACCACGTCATCTGAGGCGCCTCACGCCGCATCACCGGTCAGCAGGCGCTCGCCTGCGCACGCACCACGTGGCCGCACGTGGACGGCTCAGAGCGGGATGTTGCCGTGCTGACCTCGGCGTACGCCGTCGGTCTGGACGGCCTCTGCGATCGCCCGGGCGATCGCGCTGCGCGTGCCGGCCGGTTCGATCACCTCGTCCACGACCCCGATCTCCCGCGCCTTCTCGACACCGCCTGCGAGCCGCTCGTGCTCCGCGGCCAGCTCCGCCTCGACCTGCGGCCGGATCTCGGGAGCGACCTCCGCGAGCTTGCGCCGGTGCAGGATCCGGATCGCGGCCACCGGGCCCATGACCGCGACCTCTGCGCCCTGCCACGCGAACACCTTGGTCGCGCCGAGCGCCCGGGAGTTCATCGCGATGTAGGCGCCGCCGTAGGTCTTCCGCGTGATCAGCGTGACCCGCGGCACCACGCACTCGCCGAAGGCGTGCAGCAGCTTCGCGCCGCGCCGTACGACGCCGTCCCACTCCTGGCCGACGCCCGGTAGGTACCCCGGGACGTCGACCAGCACGATCAGCGGCACGCCGAGGGAGTCGCAGAGCCGCACGAACCGGGACGCCTTCTCGGCGGAGAGGGAGTCGAGGCAGCCACCCAGCCGTAACGGGTTGTTGGCGATCACGCCGACCGTGCGGCCGCCGAACCGACCGAGCGCCGTGACGATGTTGGGCGCCCACCGCTCGTGCAGCTCCTGCATCGTGTCCTGGTCGAGCATCGAGTCGACGAGCGGATGCACGTCGTAGGCGCGCTTCTTGGACTCCGGCAGCACCTGCGACAGGTCGCGGTCCTCGATCGCTGCCACGTCGAGGTCTCCCTGGTTGCCCAGGAGCGACGCCACCCTGCGTGCGCGCTCGAGTGCCTCGGCCTCGCTTCCGGTCAGGATGTGGACAACGCCCGACCGGCGTCCGTGGGGCTCGGGCCCGCCGAGCCGGAGCATGTCGACGTCCTCACCGGTGACCGACCGTACGACGTCGGGGCCCGTCACGAAGATGCGGCCCTCCGGGCCGAGGATCACCACGTCGGTGAGCGCAGGACCGTACGCCGCCCCACCGGCCGCCGGGCCCAGCACCACCGAGATCTGCGGGATCTTGCCGGACGCCTGGGTCATCACCTGGAAGATCCGGCCGACCGCATGCAGGGAGAGCACACCCTCGGCGAGCCGGGCGCCACCGGAGTGCCAGAGCCCGATGATCGGGACCTGGTCGATCATCGCGCGGTGGTAGGCGTCGACCACGACTCGGCACCCCTGGTCGCCCATGGCCCCGCCCATGACGGTGGCGTCCGAGCAGAAGACGACCACTCGCGCGCCGTTGATGTGGCCGACGGCCGCCAGCATCCCGGAGTCGTCCTCGGCGGTGACCAGCTCCATCGTCCCCTCGTCGAGGAGCGCGGCGATCCGACGAGCCGGGTACCGAGGGTCCTCGGTGCGGGGCGGTGTGACCGGCTTGGCCTCGGTGGCGGTTGTCATCGCGGAGTCCCCTCGACGTCGTGGGCGGAGGAGCGCGGCCAGGGCCGACGGACCTCCGTGGAGTGCATCAGTAGCTCCCGAACGCGACGGCGACGTTGGCGCCACCGAAGCCGAACGAGTTGTTCAGCGCGGCCATGTCACCCGTCCGGAGGTCGCGTGCCGTGGTCGGGATGTCGAGCTCGACCTGCGGGTCCTTCTCGTCGAGGTTGATGGTCGGCGGGCTGACCCGGTCGCGGATGGCCAGCACCGTGGCGATCGCCTCGAGCGCGCCGGCACCCCCGAGCAGGTGGCCGGTCATGGACTTCGTGCTCGTGACCACGACGTCGTCCGCGTGCGCGCCCAGCGTGGCGTGGATCATCAGGCCCTCGGCGATGTCGCCTTGTGGTGTCGACGTGGCGTGGGCGTTGATGTGTGCGATGTCGGACGCCTGCAGCTCCGACTCCTCGAGTGCCCGCACGATGGCGCGCGCTCCACCTCGGCCCGCCGGGTCGGGCTGGGCGATGTCGTGCGCGTCGGCCGTGATGCCCGCTCCGAGCACGGTCGCATAGATCCTGGCGCCCCGAGCCTTGGCGTGCTCCTCGGACTCCAGCACCAGCACCCCTGCGCCCTCGCCGAGCACGAACCCGTCACGCCCGACGTCCCATGGCCGGGAGACCGTGGTCGGGTCGCCGGGGTTCTTCGACAGCGCCATCATGTTCCCGAACGCCGCGATGGGCAGGGGGTTGATCGCCGCCTCCGTGCCACCGGCCAGGACGACGTCGGCACGGCCGAGCCGGATCTGGTCGAGCGCCAACGAGATCGCCTCGTTGCCCGACGCGCAGGCCGACACCGGAGTGTTCACACCGGCTCTGGCGCCGACGTACAGGCTGATGTTGGCCGCCGGTGCGTTGGGCATCAGCATCGGGACCGCCAGGGGGGAGACGCGGCGGGGCCCCTTCTCCCTCAGCGCGTCGTAGTTCTCCAGCGTGGTGATCAGGCCGCCTATGCCCGTGGCCATCGCGACGCCCAGCCGGTCCTTGTCCAGGTCGGCCCCGTCGAGGCCGGAGTCCGTCCAGGCCTCCATCGCCGCGACCATGGCGAACTGCGACGTCCGGTCGAGTCGACGCGCCTTGACCCGATCGAGTACCTCGGTGGGCTCGACGGCGGCGACGCCGGCGATCTTGACCGGGAGGTCCTCGACCCAGGGCTGCTCGATCCGGCGTACTCCGGACTGGCCCTTGACCAGGGCGTCCCAGGTGGTCGCGACGTCGCCTCCGACGGGGTTGGTGGTGCCCAGGCCGGTGACGACGACGCGCTTGCGCTGGTGGGTGGACATGTGACTCCTCGTGGTGGAGCGAGTGGACGGACCTGGCGCCCGGGGACGTCAGCCCTGGGCGTTCTCGATGAACGACACGGCGTCGCCCACGGTCTTGAGGTTCTTGACCTCGTCGTCCGGGATGGACACGCCGAACTTCTCCTCGGCGGCCACGACGACCTCGACCATGGACAGCGAGTCGACGTCGAGGTCGTCGACGAACGACTTGTCGAGCTGGACGTCCTCGGCAGGGATGCCGGCGACCTCGTTGACGATCTCGGCGAGGTCGGCGCGGATCTCTTCGGTGGTGGCCATGCTGTGCTTCCTCTTCTCTGTCGTCACCATCGGTGGGTGGGGTTGTGTGGGGTGGTGCTGGGGTCCGCGCCGTGCTCGGCACGGGGCCCGGTCACGGCACGGCGATGACCTGGGCGGCGTACGCCAGGCCGGCACCGAACGCGATCAGCAGCGCGATGTCGCCGCTGGTGGCCTGGCCCTCCTCGATCATCCGATCGAGGGCCAGGGGGATCGAGGCTGCCGACGTGTTTCCCTGGTCGGCGATGTCGCGGGCGATGGTCACCCGCTCGGGGAGCTTCATGGCGCGGGCCATCGCGTCGATGATGCGCATGTTGGCCTGGTGCGGCACGAACACGTCGAGGTCGTCCGTGGAGAGGCCGGCCCGGTCGAGGGCCTGCTGGGCGACCTTCGCCATCGTGAACGAGGCCCAGCGGAAGACCGGGTTGCCCTGCATGGTCAGGTACGGCAGGACAGGGCGGTCCATGGCCACGATGTCGCGCCAGTCCTCCTTCTGCCGGATCAGGTCGAACTGCTCCCCGTCGGAGCCCCACACGACCGGGCCGATGCCCGGGGTGTCGCTCGGCCCGACGATGGCGGCACCCGCACCGTCGGCGAAGATGAACGCCGTGCCTCGGTCGCCCATGTCGGTCAGATCGGAGAGACGCTCCACCCCGATCACGAGCGCGTAGCGCGCCCCACCGCCGCGGATCATCTGGTCGGCCAGGGCCAGCCCGTGGCAGAAGCCGGCGCAGGCGGCCGAGATGTCGAACGCCGCGGCCTGGTCCGTCCCCAGCTCGTAGGCGATCGCCGTCGCGATCGCCGGGGTCTGCAGCAGGTGGGTGACGGTCGCGACGATCACGCAGTCGATCTGCGCGGGGGCGATGCCCGCCCTCTCGATCGCCTTCCGAGAGGCCGCGACGGACATCATCTGCACCGTCTCCTCGGCCGTCGCGAACCGGCGCTGCTTGATCCCTGATCGCTGCTGGATCCACTCGTCGGTGGAGTCGATCGCGTCGACGATGTCGGCGTTCGGGATGACTCGCGAAGGACGGTAGCTGCCGATCCCGAGCACCGCGGCGTACGCCGCGCCGTGGTCGGTGGCGATCGTGGCCATCAGGCTGCCCCCACCGGGTGGAGCCGGACGAGAGGCTGGCCGGGCGAGACCAGGTCGCCGTCCTCGACCAGCCACTCCACGACCGTGCCGCCGTGGGGTGCGCATACCTCGGTCCGGTCGCGCGAGCTCGCGACGTCGCCGAGCGCCGCACCCGGCTCCAGCACGGTCGCCTCTGCCGCGAGCTCCGCGCGGTGGAAGGTGCCTTTGGCCGGGGAGACAACCATCAGCCAGGTCGGGAACGAGTCGATCACCGAGGCCTCGCCGTGCTTGACGCAGAACGCGCGCGCGTCGTCGAGCTGGTCGGGCGTCTTGAGCGCGAAGGACTCGACACCGGGCAGCGCACGCTTGGCGATGCCGGTCAGGGTGCCAGCGGGTGGCATCTCCAGCAGTCCGGTGACGCCGAGGTCGGCCATGGTCTCCATGCAGAGGTCCCAGCGGACCGGCTGCGCGATCTGACCGACGATCCGGCGCATGACCTCCCGGCCGTCCTGGACGACCTGGCCGTCGAGGTTGGAGATCCACGGCGTGCGTGGGTCGTGGGTCGAGACCGATCTGGCCAGCTCGGCGAGGTGCCCCACGGCAGGAGCCATGTGCTCGGTGTGGAACGCGCCCGCGACGCTCAGCGGCACGAGCCTCGCCTTCGCCGGTGGGTCGGCGGCCAGGGCCTCCAGCTGCTCCATCGTGCCCGCCGCCACGACCTGCCCGGGGCCGTTGTCGTTGGCCGGGACGAGGCCGTGGGCCTCGATGGCGGCCAGCACCTCGTCGCGGTCGCCCCCGAGGACCGCCGTCATCCCGGTCGGGGTCCGCGAGGCCGCCTCGGCCATCGCCTTGCCCCGCTCGCGGACCAGCACCATGGCCTGCTCGGCGGTGATCGCCCGAGCCCCGGCCGCCGCCGCGAGCTCGCCCACGCTGTGGCCCGCGACCGCGCCGATCTGGCTGAAGGCGTCTGCCGGGTGGGGGAACAGCTCGAGGGCCGCGATCAGGCCGGTGGCCACCAGGAGCGGCTGGGCGATCTGGGTGTCGCGGATGGTCTCGGCATCGGCCTCGGTGCCGTAGTGGGCGAGATCGATCCCGGCGACGGTCGACAACCACCGGAAGCGCGAGGCGAACGTCGGGTCCTCGAGCCAGGGGGTGAGGAAGCCGGGTGTCTGGGCTCCCTGACCGGGAGCGACGATGACGAGCACGTACTCCAGCCTTGCGAACGCGGGCCCGGGGACGCCCGTGCGGCAGGCACGAAACATACCCGGGCAAGTTTGTAGGAATCCTACAATCGCCCTGGGGAGGAGCGACGGTTCAGGACTGGTCGGCGGGCCGGTGCGCCTGTCGGCCCAGGACCAGGGCCAGCTGCAGCGTGAGGGCCTCGCGGGGGTGGGTGGCGGCGAGCCCGGTCAGGTCCGCCGCCTGACGCAGGCGGTAGCGCACCGTGTTGGGATGGACGAACAGCGCGCGGGCGGTCGCCTCCAGCGACTGTCCGTGCTGGAAGTACGCCGTGAGCGTGTCGATCAGCGTCTCCTTGGCCCCGGCCAGCGGGAGGAACACCGCCTCGACCAGGTGACGTCGCGCGTGGCCGTCTCCGGCGAGGACCCGCTCGGGGAGGAGGTCGTCGCTGGCCACCGGTCTGGGTGCGTCGGGCCAGCCGACGGCCGCCCGGAGTCCGGACAGTGCGGCCCGGGCGGAGGCATGGGCGGAGGTCAGGTCCGCAGAGACCGGGCCGACCACGACCGGCCCGTCGCCGAAGAACCGCGCGACGGCCTGGGCCGCCTTGTCCGCGTCGGTCACGCCGCCGAGGATCACCACCAGCCGGTCGGCCTGCGTGGCGCAGAGGGCGTCCACGTTCGCGGCCCGGGCCGCGCGGCGTACCTGGTCGAAGAGGTCCTCGGTGCGGGTCTGCGGTGCCGCGCCCAGCACCACGGTCACTCCGCCGCGGTGGGCCCAGCCCAGAGCACTGGCACGGGAGGCGACGGCCTCGTCCGCCTCGGCGCGGAGGACCGAGTCGACCACCAGGGCCTCCAGGCGCGCGTCCCAGGCGCCTCGTGCCTCGGCGGCGCGTGCGTAGACCTCGGCGGTCGCGAAGGCCACCTCGCGGGCATACCGAAGGACCGCTGCGTGCACCGACGGCGCATCAGCCGGTTCGACGACCTCGTCGACATGCGACTCGACCACCTCGATGCCGAGCCGGACCAGGTCGACGGTCTGGCCGAGCGTGATGACGCCGGTCATGCTGCGCGGAGCGGCGCCGAACACGGCGGCGGCCGTGTCACCGGGGAAGGCGTCGTCGTCGCCGTGCCGGAACCAGTCCACGAAGCCCCGGATGCCGGCCTGCAGGATCTGACCGACCCAGGACCGGCTCTCGGCCGGCAGCTCGGCGAACCACGGCATGTCGGTGAGCATCCGCGACATCGCGGCCGAGCTGAGCGCGCCGGTCGAGCGGCGCAGCGCGTCGGCCGCGCGCTCGCGGGAGCTCCCGTCGCCGGGGGCCGCAGGCACGGCGCGCACGCTCACGGAGCGACCCTAGACCCACGGCGGCCGGGAATTTCTTTCCAGGTGAACACCGGGTTTCGGGGAACCGTACCGAGGGTACGTCTGGTTGAATCTCGCCGGACCCGGCTTTCGCGGGTCGCGCTGGTGTCTCAACGAGGAGGCAGACCCGCCGATGCGCCACCACGCCGTTCAGCACGTGAGCATCCACGGCCACCGGCGCGCGTACGTGACGGCCGGCAAGGGCCCGGCGCTCCTCCTGCTCCACGGTCTGGGCTGCACCCACCGCACCTGGCTGCCCGTGCTCGACTCGCTCGCCCGCCGGTACACGGTGATCGCGCCGGACCTGCTCGGGCACGGCGAGTCCGACAAGCCGCGTGCCGATTACAGCATCGGCGCCTTCGCCAACGGGATGCGTGACCTGCTCACCGTGCTCGGGGTCGACAAGGTGACGGTCGTCGGCCACAGCTTCGGGGGCGGCGTGGCGATGCAGTTCGCCTACCAGTTCCCCGAGCGCACCGAGCGCCTGGTCCTCGTCGGCTCCGGCGGGCTGGGGCCAGAGGTCTCGCCGGCGATCAAGGCGATCACGACCACGGGCTTCTACCAGCTGATGGGTGCGCTCACGCTGCCCGGCGTCCGCCATATCGGGTCTGCTGGACTGAAGGCACTGTCCCGCACCGGCCTGAAGGAGTTCCGGGACTTCGACGAGGTCGCCGAGATCTACCGGTCCTTCCGCGACCCGGGCGCGCGGGCCGCGGTCCGCCACGTCGTCCGCGCGGTCGTGGACTGGCAGGGCCAGATCGTCACCATGTCCGACCGGGCCTACCTCACCGAGGCCATGCCGATGTGCGTCATCTGGGGCGCGGAGGACCGGGTCATTCCCGTGAGCCACGCGGCCCGCGCTGCCGAGCTGGCGCCCAACGCCCGGGTGGAGGTCCTGCCGAACTCCGGGCACTTCCCGCACAAGGACCACCCCGAGCGGTTCGTGAAGATCCTGAACGACTTCGTCCGCACGACCAGACCCGCGACGTACTCGCGCGCCCGCTGGCGCCGGCTGCTCCAGGACGGCCCAGCGCCGGGCACGCCGCTGGAGGCGGTCGACGCGCCCAGCGCGTGAGCCGGCTCGGGAATTCATCGGCCGCCCACCGGCCTTCTGCTGACATGGAGCTCGCCGACGCCCTCGAGGCTGCCCGCGCCACCCACCACTCCGTCCTGACCACGATCCGTCGTGACGGGCGGCCACAGCTGTCGAACGTGCTGCACTACGTCCGCGACGACGGCGTCGTCATCGTCAGCACGACGGCGGGCACGGCGAAGTACCACAACCTGCGCCGCGAGCCGTGGGCGGCGCTGAAGGTCGACGGCCGCAACGTCTGGTCGTACGCCGTCATCGAGGCCGACGCCGCCTTCTCCGAGGTCGCCGCAGCTCCCGACGATGCCGCGGTCGACGAGCTCGTCGAGTACTTCCGGGCGGTCAGTGGCGAGCACTCCGACTGGGACGAGTACCGGCGCGCCATGGTCTCCGAACAGCGCGTGGTGGTCCGGCTGACGCCCACCCGCGCCTACGGCCTGCTGCGCTGACGAGGCGACACCGACGCACTCTCCACGCCGCTGGTCGGCGCCGCTTGCCCCGTCGGCGAGCCACGTGACGAGGCTCGACCGGCCGATTTCCTTGCGGGCCTACGTGCGCGGGCTCGGGGGCAGGCTCACCCGCATCACGGTGCCCTTGCCCTCGGGGGCGGGGGAGTCGACGTCGATCCGGCCCCCGTGCCGCTCCACCACGATGCGCCGGGCGATGTCGAGGCCCAGGCCGGTGCCCCGCCCGACGTCCTTGGTCGTGAAGAACGGCTCGAAGGCGCGCGCTGCGACCTCGGGTGGCATCCCGGTCCCGGTGTCGGCGATCTCGACGACGACCCACTCACCCTCGGCGCGGGTGCGCAGCGTGAGCGTGCCCTCGCCGGCCATGGCGTCGACGGCGTTGGCGATCAGGTTGGTCCAGACCTGGTTCAGCTCGCCGGCGTAGGCCTCGATCGCCGGGAGGTCGGCATACTCGCGCACGACACTCACGCCGCTCTTCAGCTCGTGGCCGAGCATCGTGACGGTGCTCTCGAGGCCGTCACGGACGTCGACCCGCTGTGCGGAGGCACGGTCCATCTGGGAGTAGGAGCGCACCGCCGCGACGAGGTCGGAGATGCGGCGTACGGCGTCCTTCAGCTCCGCGAGCAGGATCTTGGAGGAGACCGTGGCCGACACCCAGGCCAGGCCGGGGGTCAGCGCCCGGTCGCCGAGCGCCTGGTGGGCCCGCTCGCACCAGCCGGTGTCGACGCCAGCGGGGACCAGCGCCGACGCCAGCCCCCACGCGTCGGGCACGCCGCGTGCCTCGAGCCAGGTGGCGAGGTCACTCTCGTGGTCGGCGAGCGCCAACGCGTCGAGGGGCCCAGGGGTGACGGTCGCCCGCCGCAGGTCGTCGAGGGCGCTGAACTGGGCAGCGGTGATGTCGTCGTGGGCGAGCCGGGTCAACGACTCGAGGAGGGCGTCGCAGCAGTGGCCGAGGTCGTCGACGGTCCGGCTCGCGGCTGCGGCGGGGTTGTTGATCTCGTGAGCCAGTCCGGCTGCCAGGGTGCCCAGGGTCACCAGGGCGTCACGCTGCCGGACGGTCGACTCGATGGACCGAGCGGTGTGGTGAAGCCCCCCGATCAGGTGCCCGGCCAGCGGGAACCAGTGGTTCACCAGCTCTCGAAGTCGGGGTGCGTCGAGCCGCAGCACCCGCCCGGCCGTGGCCCCTCGGCCAGTCGCCAGGTAGATGCCGTTCTCGTCCCAGGCCCGGAAGCCACCGGCCCAGCGGCCGGGCACGTCCATCCGCGCCACCACGACGTCCTCGCGTCCGACCCTGCGGACCAGGTCGAGCGACCCCTCGAGCAGCACCCACCACTCGTCGGCGTGCTCGCCCTCGGTGAAGACGACGTCACCAGGCTCGAAGGGCACCTCGTCGCCGCCGGTGGCGAGCTCGGCGAGCTGGTCGTCGGTCAGCCCGGTGAACAGCTCGATGCCGCGCAGCTCCTCGACATCCATGGCACTCCCTTCCGGCCTCGCCCGTCCGGCTCAGACCGTCGCAAGGTAGCGGTGGACGAGGTAGATCGACATCGCGCCCTCGCCCACGGCCGACGCGACCCGCTTCATCGAGTCGAGCCGCACGTCACCGGCCGCGAACACGCCCGGCAGGCTCGTCTCGAGGGCGAACGGCGCTCGAGCGAGGCCCCAGGGCGCGCCGGAGGTGACGACCTCCGGACCCGTCAGCACGAAGCCGTGGGCGTCACGGGCCACGGGCTCACCGAGCCAGTCGGTCCGCGGCTGGGCGCCGATGAACACGAAGAGCCACGAGGCCTCGACCTCCTCGAGCCGGCCGGAGCCACGCTCGACCAGCGTCAGTCGCTCCAGGTGCTCCTCGCCCTCGGCCGAAGCGACCTCGGTCGCGCGGCGGACGGTGATGTTCGGGGCCGCGGTGATCCGGTCCACAAGGTACGTCGACATCGTGGCCAGCAGGTCGGACCCGCGGACGACGAGGGTGACCTGCTTGGCCTGCTTGGCGAAGTTCAGCGCCGCCTGGCCCGCGGAGTTCGCGCCACCGACCACGTAGACCATGTCGCCCGCCGTCTGCGAGGCATCGGCGGTGGTCGCGCCGTAGTAGATGCCCCTTCCCTGGAGGCGCTCCACCCCGGCGGCCTCGAGTCTCCGGTAGGAGACGCCGGTCGAGACCACCACCGATCGCGCCTCGACCGCGCCGCCCCCCTGGAACAGGACGGCGCGGACCGTGCCGCGCGGCTCGAGACCGACGACCTCGCGCGCGAGCACGAGCTCGGCACCGAAGCGCGAGACCTGGGCGAGTGCGCGTTGGGCCAGGTCGGAACCGCTCAGACCCTTCGGGAAGCCCAGGTAGTTCTCGATGGCTGAGCTCTGCCCGGCCTGGCCGCCCGGAGCCTCCCGCTCGACGATGACGGTCTTGAGCCCCTCCGAGGCGGCGTACACCCCGGCCGCCAGCCCGGCCGGCCCCCCGCCGACGATGCAGACGTCATAGAGCGGGTGCTCCGCCTCGACATGCAGGCCGAGGGCTCCGGCCGCGTCGAGCAGGGTCGGGTTGCGAAGCGGCTCGCGGTCGGGGACGAGCACGAGCGGGAGGTCACCCCGGTTGCCGCCGGCGACGGCGAACAGCCGCCCGCCCTCCCCGTCGCGCTCGACGTCGTACCAGCGGTAGGGGACGTGGTTGCGGGCCAGGAAGCTCTTGAGCTCGTGGGTGCGGTCGGACCAGCGGTCGCCGACGACCTGGACGTCGTCGGTCACCTCGGGGTGGCCACGCCGCCAGTCACCGAGCAGGTCGTCGACGACCGGGAAGAGCCGGTCCTCGGGTGGGTCCCACGGCTTGAGCAGGTAGTAGTCGAGCCCGATCTCGTTGATCGCGGCGATGGCCACGTCGGTGTCGGCGTACGCCGTGAGCAGGAGCTGCTTGGCCTCCGGAGCGAGATCGCGCGACTCAGCCAGCAGCTCGATGCCCGTCTTCTCCGGCATTCTCTGGTCGCTGACGATCAGCGCCAGGGGATCGGTCCGAAGCGCCAGCGACGACAGCAGCGCCAGCGCCTGCGCGGCCGAGGTGGCCGACAGCACGCGGTACTCGGAGCCGTACCGACGCTTCAGGTCGCGGGTCAGGGCGGCGGACACCTGCGGGTCGTCGTCGACGGTGAGGATCGTCGGCCGGCTCATCTGGGCCTTCCCCTCGGGCTGGTGCGCGCGTCGGCTGACGACAGACTAGGCGTCGCCACCCTCCTGCTTCACGCCGGCGACCGCGGTGGGGTCGTCGATCCGGTAGTGGTCCAGCGCCTTCTGCACCGCGTCGCGGCCGATCCTGCCCTCCTCGGCCAGCGCGGCGAGGGCCTGGCAGACCACCGACTCCGCGTCTATCTTGAAGAACCGCCGAGCCGCTGCGCGGGTGTCGGCGAAGCCGAAGCCGTCCGCACCGAGGGTGTGGAACCGGTGCGGCACCCAGCGCGAGATCGTCTCCGGCACGGCGCGCATGTAGTCGCTGACCGCCACGACCGGACCGGGCGCGTCCCTCAGCTTGTCCGTCACGTACGCCGCCCGGGGCTCCTCGAGCGGGTGCATGAGGTTCCACTCCTCGGCCGTGAGTGCCTCACGTGAGAGCTCGTTCCACGAGGTGACCGACCACAGGTCGGCCGCCACGCCCCAGTCGTCGCGCAGCAGCTCCTGGGCGCGCTGGATCCACGGCAGACCCACGCCGCTGGCCATCAGCTGCACGCGCGGCGAGTCGCCGGCGAGCCCGTCCAGCGGCCCGGCGAGGTGGTAGATGCCCCTGAGCAGCCCCTCGACGTCCAGGCCCTCCGGCTCCGCCGGCTGGCTGATCGGCTCGTTGTAGACCGTGAGGTAGTAGATGACGTCCTCGCCGTGCGGGTGGTCGTCGCTCGTGCCGTACATGCGGCGCAGCCCGTCCTGCACGATGTAGGCGATCTCGTAGGCGAACGCCGGGTCGTAGTGGACGACGGCGGGGTTCGTCAGCGCGAGCAGGGGCGAGTGGCCGTCGGCGTGCTGCAGACCTTCACCGGTCAGCGTGGTCCGCCCGGCGGTCGCCCCGATCAGGAAGCCGCGCGCGAGCTGGTCGGCCATCGCCCAGATGCCGTCACCGGTGCGCTGGAAGCCGAACATCGAGTAGAAGATGTAGACCGGGATCATCGGCTCCCCGTGGGTGGCGTACGCCGAGCCCGCCGCCGTCGCGGACGCGACGCACCCCGCCTCCGAGATTCCCTCGTGGAGCATCTGACCCTGAGGTGACTCCTTCCACGCCAGCAGGAGCTTGCGGTCCACCGACTCGTACAGCTGGCCCGCCGGGTTGTAGATCTTGGCCGAGCTGAACATCGAGTCCATGCCGAACGTGCGGTACTCGTCCGGCGCGATCGGGACGAACCGCGGCCCGAGCTCCGGGTCCTTCATCAGGTCCTTGAGCAACCGGACGAACGCCATCGTGGTCGCGATCTTCTGCTTCCCCGACCCGGCCTTGAGCTCGTCGTACGTCGCGTCGCCCGGCAGCGTCAGTCGCCGGGGGTCCACCCTCCGCATCGGCACGCCGCCACCGAGCGAGCGCCTCCGGTCGCGGAGGTACTCCAGCTCCGCGGAGCCCTCGCCCGGGTGGAAGAACGGCGCTGACCCGTCGAACTCGTAGTGCTCGTCGATGTCGTGGTCGGAGATCGGGAGCTCCAGACGGTCGCGGAACGCCTTGAGAGTGGCGGCGTTCAGCTTCTTCATCTGGTGGGTGGCGTTCTTTCCCTCGAGCGCCTCGATCGTCCAACCCTTGATGGTGTGGGCGAGGATCACCGTCGGCTGGCCGACGTGCTTCGCGGCGGCGTCGAAGGCGGCGTACACCTTGCGGTAGTCGTGGCCGCCGCGGGGCAGGAGCTCGATGTCGCGGTCGCTCATGTTCTCGACCATCTTGCGTAGCCGCGCGTCACCTCCGAAGAAGTGCTCGCGGATGTAGGCACCAGACTCCACCGAGTAGGTCTGGAACTGCCCGTCGGGTGTCTTGTTCATCTGGTTCACCAGGGCGCCGTCGACGTCCTGGGCGAGGAGCGCGTCCCACTCGCGACCCCAGACCACCTTGATGACGTTCCAGCCGGCTCCCCGGAAGTAGGACTCGAGCTCCTGGATGATCTTGCCGTCGCCGCGGACGGGTCCGTCGAGCTGCTGCAGGTTGCAGTTGATGACGAAGGTCAGGTTGTCGAGCTCCTCGCGCGCTGCGAGCCCGATCGCGCCGAGAGACTCCGGCTCACCCATCTCGCCGTCGCCGAGGAACGCCCAGACGTGCTGCTGGCTGGTGTCCTTGATGCCGCGGTTGTGGAGGTAGCGGTTGAACCTCGCCTGGTAGATCGAGTTGATCGCGGCCAGGCCCATCGAGACGGTCGGGAACTCCCAGAACTCCGGCATCAGCCGCGGGTGGGGGTAGGAGGACAACCCGGCGCCGGGGCCGTGCTGCACCTCCTGCCGGAACCGCTGGAGCTGCTCGGCGGTGAGCCGCTTCATCAGGTAGGCCCGCGCGTAGACACCGGGGGAGGCGTGGCCCTGGATGAACAGCTGGTCTCCGCCGCCGGGGTGGTCCTTGCCGCGGAAGAAGTGGTTGTAGCCGACCTCGTACAAGCTTGCCGCCGAGGCGTACGTCGCGATGTGGCCACCGACCTCGAGGCCCTTGCGGTTGGCCGACGAGACCATCACGGCGGCGTTCCAGCGGATCAGCCGCCGGATCTGGCGCTCCATCTGCTCGTCTCCGGGGAACCACGGCTCGCGTTCGGGCGGGATCGTGTTGATGAAGTCGGTGCTCCGGAGGGCGGGCACACCCACCTGCTTCTCGCGGGCGCGTTCGAGCAGGCGCAGCATGATGTAGCGGGCGCGCTCGCGACCCTGTGCGTCGGTCAGGTCGTCGAACGACTCGAGCCACTCCTGGGTCTCGTCGGGGTCGACGTCGGGGAGCTGGGTGGGCAGTCCCTCGTGGATCACGGCCCGCGCCTGGACCGGCTCGGAAGCGCCCGGGGTGTCGGCCGCGGGGGTGGCGGCGGCGGAAGTCTCACTCACCCGTTCATCGTGTCACGCGTCGTAGCACCGGGAAACCGAGCCCGGCTCGCCGCCCGGCCGGATACGGACTACTCGGCGGTAGTCCACGCCATGGAACCGCTTGCGCCCGGGCACGGAGTCCGCTGGACTACTGCCCACCGAAGCCGGGCGACCGTCTGTCCCTCGGCGCACCCCGTCTGGAGGAGTTCGTTGAGCGCGACCGCTGGTGGCGGTTCCACCCCTACCGATGCACTTGCCGGTCCGGCCGCGCGGCTCGGTTTCAGCAAGGGCATGGTCGTCCAGGAGCTGGGCTGGGACTCCGACACCGACGATGCGCTGCGCATCGCGATCGAGGACACGATCGACTCCGACATGGTCGACGGCGACTACGGCAACGTCGTCGACGCCGTGGTGCTCTGGTGGCGCGACGAGGACGGCGACCTCGTGGACGGGCTGGTGGACTCGCTGACCGACCTCGTCGCCGGCGGCGTGATCTGGCTGCTGACCCCGAAGGTCGGCCGGGCCAACGCCGTGGACCCCGCCGACATCACCGAGGCGGCCTCCATCGCGGGCCTCGCGCTGACCACGACCGCCGCGGTCAGCAAGGACTGGGCCGCCACCCGGCTGGTCACGCCGAAGTCTCCCGGGTGACCCCCACGGCTCTCGGGTCGCATCCGGCCGTCGGCCGGGCCCTCCGTCTGGCGGGCCACGTCGGTACGCCGGCGCGGGTCCTCGGAGGCTCCGGCGTCCTCCGTCCCTTGTCCCCGGCGGTGCTCGCCCGCATCGCGAGGACGCTCAAGGAGTGGGGCACGGGCCCCGCCGGGGGATTCACCGCCATGGCGCTACGCGACCCGGACCGCGTCGGGCTCGTCGACGAGCTGGGGTCACTGACCTTCCGGGAGCTGCACCGGAGGTCCAACGCGCTCGCCCGCGGGCTGGCCGAGCACGGGGTCCGGGAGGGTGACAGCGTCGCCATCCTGTGTCGCAACCACCGCGGCTTCGTCGACGCGTGCCTGGCGACGGCGAAGCTCGGCGCCGACCTGCTCCTGCTCAACACAGCCTTCGCCGGACCACAGCTCGTCGACATCCTCGAGCGCGAGCGTTCCGCCGCGCTCATCCACGACCAGGAGTTCAGCGGTCTGCTCGAGCCCGCGGACGTCGGGCTCCGGGTGCTCGGATGGGCCGACGAGTCGGACGAGTCGGGCGGACCCGACGGGCATCGGTCGATCGAGGCGCTGATCGCGGCGTACGACGACTCCGACCTCGCCGCCCCCACGCACCATGCGCGGATCGTGATCCTGACCTCGGGTACGACCGGCACGCCGAGAGGCGCCCCGCGCAGCGAGGCAGGCCTCGGCGCGGCCGTGTCCCTGATGTCGCGGATGCCGCTCCGGTACGGCTGGCGCACGCACATCGCGGCGCCCCTGTTCCACACCTGGGGGTTCGCCCATCTCGCCCTGGCGATGCTGCTGGGGTCGACGGTGGTCCTGCGCCGCAGGTTCGCCCCCGAGACGTGCCTGCAGGCCGTCTCCGACGAGCGATGCCAGTCCCTGGTCGTGATCCCGGTGATGCTGCAACGGATCCTGGCCCTGCCGCACGAGACGCTCGACCGCTACCCACTGCCGGACCTCGAGGTGACTGCTGCGTCGGGCTCGTCGCTGCCCGGCGACCTCGCCCTGGAGTGGATGGAGACCTTCGGGGACACCCTCTACAACATCTACGGCTCGACCGAGGTGGCCTACGCGTCGATCGCCACGCCGCGCGACCTGCGCGCGGCGCCGACGTCCGCCGGGAAGCCGCCCTGGGCGACGGTGGTCAAGATCCTGGACGCCGACGGACGCGAGGTCCCGGCGGGGGAGTCGGGACGGATCTTCGTCGGCAACAGCCTGCTGTTCGAGGGCTATTCGGGCGGTGAGGAGTCCAAGCAGGTCGTGGACGGCCTGATGTCGACCGGCGATGTCGGACGCTTCGACGCCGACGGACGTCTGTACGTCGAAGGTCGCGATGACGAGATGATCGTCTCCGGCGGTGAGAACGTCTTCCCCCAGGAGGTCGAGGACTGCCTGGCGCGGCACGACGGGGTCGTCGAGGTGGCTGCCCTCGGGGTCCCCGACGACCGGTTCGGCCAGCGGCTGCGTGCCTACGTCGTCACCGGGAACCCCCGCCCGACCGAGGCGGAGCTGCAGGAATGGGTCAGGAAGAACCTCGCCCGCTACAAGGTTCCGCGCGAGATCGTGTTCCTGGATGAGCTCCCTCGCAACGCGACTGGCAAGATTCTCAAGCGTGAGCTCGCTGAACTCGACTGACCTGCCGGCGCCCGAGGTGGCTGTGGGCGCTCCGGCCCCGGACTTCACCCTGCGCGACCAGTTCGGCCAGGACGTGACCCTCTCGTCGTTCAGGGGGCGGAAGGCCGTCGCCCTGGTGTTCTACCCCTGGGCGTTCTCGAACGTGTGCACCTCGGAGATGGCAGGGATCCGCGACCGGCTCGACGAGTTCCTCACCTTCGAGTCGGAGGTGCTCGCGATCTCGACGGACCCGACGTACTCGCTCCGGGTCTTCGCCGATACCGACGGCCTCAACTTCCCGCTGCTCAGCGACTTCTGGCCGCACGGCGCCGTCGCCTCGGCGTACGGCGTCTTCGACGCCGAGCTGGGCGTGGCTCGGCGGTCGTCGTTCGTCGTCGACCGCGAGGGCATCGTCCGCTGGTCGGTGCACAACCAGCTCCCCGACGGCCGCGACCTCGAGGAGCACCTGGCTCACCTGCACCCCCTGGCCTAGACCAGCCGGATCATTTTCCTGGGGAGGGGAGCGCCTGGGTTGGCACGCCGTGTCGCGTCTCGCTACTGTTCTCGGGTTGAGCCGCTGGTGACCCGAGACGCCAGCGGCTCGACGCTTGTCGAGACCCGGTGACAGCTCCCGCGGTCCCGGCGGGCACGGCCCGATTGGCTCGCTCCGTCCCGGGTACGACGTCCTCGTGCCCGAGCCCGCCTCGATGTACGTCGTCGTGATGGGCGTCTCCGGGAGCGGCAAGACCACCGTCGGGCGCGGCATCGCCGACCGTCTGCACTGGCGGTTCCAGGAGGGCGACGAGCTCCACCCGCCGGCGAACGTCGAGAAGATGTCCCGTGGCGAGCCGCTCACCGACGAGGACCGGTGGCCCTGGCTCGACGCGATCGGCGAGTGGCTCGACGAGCGCGAGCGAGCGGGGGAGAGCGCCGTGCTGACCTGCTCGGCGCTCCGGCGTCAGTACCGGGACCGGCTGCGCGCCGGCCGGCCGGGCGTGCGGTTCTGCCACGTGGCCGTCGACGCCGGCACGTTGGCAGAGCGGCTCTCACGGCGCAGGGGGCACTACATGCCGGCCTCGCTCCTGCCGAGCCAGCTCGCGACGCTCGAGCCGTTGGGGAGCGACGAGCCCGGAGTCGAGGTGGCGGCCGAGGGCGACCCCGGCCAGGTGCTCGACGAGGCGTTGCGCGCCCTCAGCCTCCCGGGATGACAGCGGGTTCCGCCGACCCGTCAGGCGGCCCCGGCTCGTGCCTCTCCCGTAGTCTGTGGCGCGCTCGGCCCTCTGGATCGGCACGAGCACGGGGCGCATAGCTCAGCTGGTAGAGCGCTTGCCTTACAAGCAAGATGTCAGGGGTTCGAGTCCCTTTGCGCCCACAGGACGGAACCTCTGCTCCGCGGTGATGCCGCCCGGCGGCGTCGACTGTTCCGGCCGGACGCACGCTCATGCGGATGAGCGGTAGCAGCGTCTACTCCGGACGATCCGTCTGCGCAACGGCGCGTTCTCGGCGTGGGACAGGGACCGAACCGGTGAGGCTACTCCCGATGCGATTGTTTGTTGGGGGTGGCGCGGCGGGTGTACATGCCCTGCGAGCCCCATCCGTGCCCGTGCTGTCCGGGATCCCCACCAGGCGATCTCCGGTGAGCTCGGTAGAGGTTCGTCCGCAGGAACCACCGCAAGCCGAGCACCACGCAAACGATCAAGAACGCGATTTCGACCATGGCCACCATGTCGAAACTCCCTCCCCCGAGGCGCGAACCATCGTACGCGGAACGACGACCTGGACCGGCTGAGCGACGGGCGAGTGGGCGATCCACGCGCGAAGGAGCCCGCACCGATGAGCGGTCCAGGAAGCGCTGGCACTCAGACGCAGGTGAAGTGGAAATGCTCGAAGGTGGCTGTGACTTCGCCGTCGTCCGGCTGCCCGTTTCCGTTCAGGTCCCGGTAGGTGATGTGAGAGACGCCAGCGAAGATGACCTGCGCGACCGCCACGCCCTCGGCGTCGTAGATCGTGTGAACTTCGTGCCCGGCGAAGGTGAAGACCGTCTGCCCGGATGTCAGGGTCGCGTTGAAGGCGAAGTGATTGCTCGCGCTGCCGACGATGTAGAAGCCGTTCGTGAAGACCGTGTTGACGGCGAGCGTCTCCGTCGCCTCGAAGTGGAAGCCCGTACCGGTTTCGACGAAGCGACCGCTGTCTGTGAACGTGAGCGTTTCGGTCCCTGAGAAGTCGCCCGAGATGCACTCTGGCGTCCCGGCCTGGTTCACCTCGGTCTGCTGACTGAAGAACGTGCCCACATTCGCTCGGGCGTGCGCTGTCCCGGCCGTGACCACGAGAACCAGTGCCGCCACGATCGCGCAGGCGGGGAGGCGGGGAGCGAGAGACCTGTACGACATGACGACGCCTCCTGGTCCAGGACACTTGCTAGCTGTCGACGAACTCCATCGATGGTCCCCAGCGCCTGTCCTGCTCGAATACCGTCCGTCCTACCACCGGGCCTCGGTGGCCGGGAAGACACCATGGGGCCATGGGGGAACGGGTCGCGGGCCGACGCGCGCCCGCGTTCTCGGCCCGACTGGGGCGATGGCAACGACTCACCCGGCGTACAGCATCGATCCGGCGGCCAGGGTCAGGATTTGTCGGGCCGCGGGCATGGTGCTTCGATCCACCGATGGACGAGCCGCATGCTGTCGAGCGGAACGTATGGGCGATGCACCGTGACTTCGCCCGGAATCAGACGACGACGGTCCATGACGATCCCGACCTGCTCTGGTTCACCACCCGCGGCTCGAACGCGTGGCTCAACGGCGCGTCCTGGTGCGACCTTCGCGAGGACGCAGACATGCGGATCCGCACCGTCGGGCAAGAGGCTCATGCTGTCGGCACGCGAGCCCAATGGATCACCTCGCCCTCGTGCGGGCCGGGCGATCTCGACCAGCGTCTGGACGCTGCCGGGTGGGAACCCGAGGTCGAGCCAGCGATGGTGGTGTCCGTCCACGCCTCATTTCCCGCACCACCCGCCGATCTGGCCATGGAGCAGGTGTCGACCGAGTCAGCGGTGCTGGAGTGGACCGACCTGTTCGACGCGTCGTTCGGCATCGATCCGCCTCGGGGCGAGGATCATCCCTGGCTCGAGCCGTTCCGGCGCCTCGCACTCGGGGCGGAGACGCCGTGCCGTCTGTTCCTCGGCCGACTGGACGGCGTCGCGGTCTCCTGCTCGTTGGCCTTCCACGAGCGCGACTCAGTTGGCCTGTACGGGATCGGCACTCCGCCCGAGCATCGAGGCCGTGGATACGGGTCCGCACTGACCGTGGCTGGGATCAGGTGGGGGGCATCCCAGGGTGCGTCCGTCGCCGTCCTGCAGGCCAGCGAGATGGGTGAGCCCGTCTACCGATCGCTCGGATTCCGCACCATCTTCGACATGACAGCGTGGAGCCTTCCCCTTCCCGAGCAGACCTGACAGCTGACCGCTCATGACGGCTGTCGGGCACTCGCGTTCTGCCGATGAGCGAACGCACCAGGTCGCGTCGGGGAGTGTCTCGAGATCAAGCAGTCGAACGTTGGCAGGGTCCTGGTTCGCACCAAGGGGCAGGACCGAGTCGGGCCAGCCCCGTCCGACCACCGTTTCTTGCCACCCGTCGCACGAGCCGGCCGGCCGCGCGCGGGCGACCGACGTCAGACGCCCGCGGCGGTGACGACCGCGTCGGTCAGGAACCCGGCGAGCAGCCCGATCAGGACGCCGGCGTAGATGAGGTCCTTGCGGGCACTGCGGCCCGCGACCGCGAGCAGCTGGATCACGACGTAGAGGATCGATCCAGCGGCCAGCGTCAGGAACGTCACGGAGACCGCCTCGTTGGTGAACGAGTGGCCGACCGCCGTGCCGACGAACGTCGGGCCGCCGGCGATCAGGGCGAGCAGGAGCAGCGTGCCCCAGGAGGGACGAGCTGCCGCGTCACCCTCGGCCTCGGCCGCGAGCGGTGCCACGATGCCGAAGCCCTCGGTCGCGTTGTGCAGGGCGAAGCCGATGACCAGGAGGGTGGCCAGGGCGATCTCGCTGGTCGCGGCCGCCTGGCCGATGGCCAGTCCCTCGGCGAAGTTGTGCAGACCGATCCCGACTGCGATGAGCAGGGCGAGCTGGCGGCCTGGCGACCAGGACCGGATGCCGCGACCTGTCAGCTCCTGGCTGGCCATGGCGCCCGGGCCGATCGACTGGCGTGAGCGCTTCAGGCGGCGCGTCATCCAGGCCTCGTACTGCTGGAGCCCGAGGAGCCCGACCGTCAGCCCGGCGACGAACAGCATGCCGTAACCCGCGGCGGAGCCGAGCCCGCCACCCGTGGCGTGGTGCTCGGCCAGACCCTCGTCGATCGGCTCCCACGCCGCGGACAGCACGTCCCACAGCAAGAAGACGAGGACGCCGACCGCCAGCGCGTTGAGCGTCACCCGGAGCGCTTCGCCAGGTCGTCGCATCCGGCCCAGCGGCATGCCGAGGAGGATGGTCACACCGGCGACGAAGCCGAGCAGCAGGGTCCTGCCGATTCCCATGGGGTCCTCATTCGGAAGAGAGTGGAGTTAGGCGAGGCTAACCTACTCCTGATCCGGCCGGCAAACCGGCCGGGACCGTCCGGCGTCCGCGGGTTTACATTGCGTGCATGACCTCGTCTTGAACAAGCAGCTCGCCTCGTCCGCGCACCTGAGGGGACCCCAGATGATCGTGCCGTTCAGCGTCAACGACTTCCTCGACCGCGCCCTGGCCGTCTACGGCGACCGTCTCGGCATCGCCGACGAACCCGATCAGCCGGCACCGTCGCTCGGCGACCTCACCTACAGCCGAGTGGGGGTCCTGGCTCGCGCGATGGCGGCCAAGCACGACCAGCTGGGCCTGGACGCGGGCGACCGGGTCGCGGTCGTCTCCCACAACAGCGCGCGCCTGTTCACGGCGTTCTGGGGGGTGTGCGGCTTCGGCCGGGTGCTCGTGCCGGTGAACTTCCGCCTGTCCGCCGACGAGGTGCGGTACATCGTGCAGCACTCCGGTGCGCGCGCCGTGTACGTCGACCCCGAGCTGAAGGACGTCCTGGCCGACGTCGAGGCCGAGCACGTGTTCGTGCTCGGCGACGACGACGACCTGTTCCTCGAGGGCACGGAGCCGCGCCGGTGGGAGCCCGACGAGAACGCCACCGCGACCATCAACTACACGTCCGGCACGACGGCGCGGCCGAAGGGCGTGCAGATCACCCACCGCAACATCTGGACCAACGCGGTGACCTTCGCCCTGCATGCCGGAGTCACCGACCGTGACGTGTACCTCCACACACTGCCGATGTTCCATGCCAACGGCTGGGGCATGCCGTTCGCGATGACCGGTTGCGGCGTGCCGCAGGTCGCCCTGCGGAAGGTGGACGGCGCCGAGATCCTGCGGCGGGTCGACCAGCGCGGCGTGACCGTCATGTGCGCCGCACCGGCGGTCGTCGCCGCGGTGCTCGACGCCGCTCCGAGCTGGGAGGGGCAGACCCCGGGCCGCGACCGGACCCGGATCATCGTCGCCGGCGCGCCTCCGCCTACGAAGACCGTCGCCCGCGTCGAGGCCGAGCTCGGGTGGGAGTTCATCCAGATCTACGGGCTCACCGAGACCTCGCCCTTGTTGACGGTCAACCGCGGACGCTCGGAGTGGGACGACCTGTCGGGCGACGAGCACGCCCAGAAGCTGGTGCGTGCCGGCGCGCCGGCGATCGGCGTGACGCTCCGGGTGGACGACGAGGGCGAGGTCCTCGCCCGCTCCAACGTCTGCCTCGAGGGCTACTGGCAGCAGCCGGAGGAGACAGCGAAGGCGCTCGCGGACGGATGGTTCCACACCGGCGACGGCGGCTTCCTCGACGAGGAGGGCTACCTGAACATCCAGGACCGGAAGAAGGACGTGATCATCACCGGCGGAGAGAACGTCTCCTCGATCGAGGTCGAGGACGCCATCTTCAGCCACCCGGACGTCGCCGAGGTCGCGGTGATCGGCGTGCCCGACGACAAGTGGGGCGAGACGATCAAGGCGCTGGTGGTCAAGGCCGAGGGCTCGGCACTCACCGAGCAGGAGCTGATCGACTACGTGAAGGGCAAGGTCGCCCGGTACAAGGCGCCCACGTCCGTGGAGTTCCGCGACGTCCTGGCTCGCACCGCGACCGGCAAGCTGCAGAAGTTCAAGCTCCGCGCGCCGTACTGGGAGGGCCGGCAGCGCCAGGTCAACTGAGGCCCGGAGTCCTCCCGCTAGGGTCGGGGCCGTGCCGACGCTGGGTGACGTGGTGGACGTGGTCCACGGCTGGTACCCGCCCGGGACCGCCGACGACTGGGACGCCGTGGGACTGGCCGCGGGCGATCCCGGTGCCGAGGTACGCCGCATCCTGCTGGCGGTCGACCCCGTGCTGCCGACCGCGCAGGAGGCCGCCGACTGGGATGCCGACCTCCTGCTGACCCACCATCCGCTGTTCCTGCGTGGCGTGCACGGGGTCGCCGAGACGACCCCGAAGGGCCGCACGCTGGCGGCCCTCACCCGCGCCGGCTGCGGGCTGCTCACGGCCCACACGAACGCCGACCACGGGAACCCCGGCGTCTCCGACGCCGTCGCCCGCTCGCTCGGGCTCACCGACGTCGTTCCTCTGAAGGCGTCGAGTGAGCCGCTCGACAAGATCGTGGTCTTCGCCCCGCTCGGCGACGCGGACGCGGTCCGGGCCGCCATCGCAGGCGCGGGCGCGGGACAGCTCGGCGACTATGACAGCTGTTCGTGGACGGCCGTCGGCGAAGGACGTTTCCGCCCCCTCGCGGGCGCCCAGCCGACGATCGGGCGCGTCGGCGACCTGGAACGGGTCGACGAGGTTCGCATCGAGGCGGTGCTGCCGCGCAGTCGCCGGACGACTGTCGTCCGGGCGATGCTGGCGGCGCACTCCTACGAGGAGGTCGCCTTCGATGTCATCGAGCTGGCCGACCCGGGCACCGGCCGGACCGGGCCCGGGCGGATCGGCGACGTCGCCGAGACCACGCTCGCGGGGTTCGCCGCGACCGTCGCCGCAGCCCTGCCTCCCACAGCCCGCGGAGTCCTGGTCGGCGGCGACCCGGACCGTGCGGTACGCCGGGTCGCCGTGCTGGGCGGCGCCGGCGACGCCCTGCTTCCGGACGTGCTGACCAGCGGCGCGGACGTCTACGTCACCAGCGACCTGCGGCACCACCTCTCCAGCGAGTTCCTCGAGAAGGGTGGGCCCGCGCTGCTCGACGTGAGCCATTGGGCGGCGGAGTGGACCTGGCTGCCCGAGCTGGCCGAGCGGTTCGGCGCGGCTCTGGACGATACGGTGGAGGTCCGGGTGAGCACGATCTGCACCGACGTGTGGCAGGGCCGCGCGTGAGCCACCCCCACCGACCCGGATCCTCGGAGGAGAGTGCGTGAAGGCCGACCAGTCAAGCCAGGCGCGACTGCTGGACCTCCAGGACCTGGACGCGCGCGCCGACCAGCTGCGTCACCAGCGGCGTTCACTCCCCGAGCACGCCCAGCTCACCGAGCTGGCTGAGGCACGGAACCGGCTCGAGGGTGACGTGCAGGACTCCCGGATCACGGTGGAGGACCTGACCGCCGAGCAGGCCAAGGTGGATGCGGACGTCGAGCAGGTCAAGGGGCGGCGCGAGCGCGACCAGCAGCGCATGGACCAGGGTCTGGTCAGCAACCCCAAGGACCTCCAGCGGATGCAGCAGGAGATGGTCTCGCTGGAGCGCAGGATCACCTCGCTCGAGGACGACGAGATCGAGGTCATGGAGCGGCTGGAGGATGCCCAGACCACACTGGACACCCGCACCGGACAGCTCACCGACACCGTCAAGCAGATCGAGGCGACAACGGCGTCCCGCGACGCCAAGCTGGCCGAGATCGACCAGGCACTGGGTGAGCTCGAGACCCAGCGGAGCGCCGTCGCGGCCGGTCTGCCCGGCGACCTGCTGTCGCTCTACGACCGGCTCCGCGAGAGCAAGGGTGGGGTCGGGGCCGCCCTGCTGCGAGCCCGCCGCTGCGAGGGATGCATGCTCGACCTCGACAACGCCGAGCTCGCCACCATCCGGTCCGCTGCGGAGGACGACGTGATCCGGTGCGAGGAGTGCAGCCGGATCCTGGTCCGGACCGCAGAGAGCGGTCTCTAGCCCAGCCCACGGCGGTCTTCGCCTTCCCCGCCCTGCTCCTCCGGCGGAACGACGCCGCGGTCATCCCGATAGGCTCGGGCCGCGTGACCACCAACATGCGGCGCGTCGTCATCGAGGCCGACGGCGCGTCCCGCGGCAACCCCGGCCGGGCGGCGTACGGCGCGGTGGTCAAGGACGCCGACACCGGGCGCGTGCTCGCCGAGGACGGCACCGCGATCGGCGTGGCCAGCAACAACGTCGCGGAGTACCGCGGGCTCATCGCCGGCCTGACCATGGCTCGCACCATCGCGCCGGGGGCGGACATCGAGGTCCGGATGGACTCCAAGCTCGTGGTCGAGCAGATGAGCGGGAACTGGAGGATCAAGCACCCGGACATGAAGCCCCTCGCGCTCGAGGCGAACCGGCTGGCACCGTTCGGAACGACGTACACGTGGGTCGCCCGGGACCAGAACAAGCACGCGGACCGGCTCGCGAACGAGGCTCTCGACGGCGAGCGCTCAGGGGTGACCTTCCACGCCCATGCGCCCGCACCCGAGCCTCCCGCCATCCACGTGGAGGAGCCGGAATCGGCAGCGGAGCAGGTCGAGAGCCCCGCGGGACGACAGGCGATCGCGGAGGACGCAGGCGCCCGGGGCTGGGCGCCTCCGGGCGGCGTCGTGACGACCCTCGTCCTGGTCAGGCACGGCGCGACCGAGCTGACAGCGTCCAAGCGCTTCTCCGGCGGACTCGCCAGCAGCAACCCCGGCCTCACCGACGAGGGGCGCGCCCAGGTGCGCGAGGTGGCCGAGTGGCTCGCCCCGATCGGGGAGGCCGTCGACGTCGTCGTCACCTCACCGGTACGCCGCACGCGCGAGTCCGCCGAGATCCTGGCCGAGCGGTTCGGCATCGGGCTCGTCGAGGAACCGGGATTCGCCGAGATGGAGTTCGGCACCTGGGACGGCATGACCTTCGAGGAGGTCCGCGAGCAGCGGCCCGACGAGATCGAGACCTGGCTCGGGTCCCTCGACGTGGCCCCGGGTGGCGGTGAGTCGTTCCAGGAGGTCCACAAGCGGGTGCTCGACGCCCTGTGGCGCGTGCTCGAGCGTTACGCCGGCGGGACGGTCGTGGTGGTCAGCCACGTGACCCCGATCAAGACCCTGGTCGCGCACGCGGTCGACGCGCCGCTCAGCGCGCTGTTCCGGATGGAGCTCTCCACGGCGTCGGTCAGCGTCGTGTCGTTCTTCGACGACCCGGGCAGCGACGGCACCCGCGGCTCGCTGCGGCTCTACAACGCCCAGCCCCCCGGTGCCGGGCAGATGCTCGACCCGCAGCGTTGGTGATCGGAGCGCGTCGTTCACGGGGCCGCGGCGCGCGCGGCCAGGCCCGGGTGCGGGGCGTCGGGGCCTCGGGCCGTCACTAGGGTGGGGCCATGTCCTCGAGCCGAGTGGTCCGGGTCCACGCCCGTGACGAGGTCGCCGCGGGGTCGCTGCGTGCCGGGATCGCCAAGATCCAGGCGGACCTGAAGGTCACGCCTGAGTTCCCGGCCGAGGTGGAGGAGGCTGCCGCGCGGGCGGCGGCGTCCCCGCGCCTGCCTGACCTCGACCGGACGGACATCCCCTTCGTGACGATCGACCCCGCCTCCTCGATGGACCTCGACCAGGCGCTCCACCTCGAGCGCAACGGCCGGGGGTACGTCGTGCACTACGCGATCGCGGACGTCGCGGCGTTCGTGCAGCCGGGAGACCCCGTCGACCTCGCCTCGCACGAGCGCGGCGAGACGTTGTACGGCGCGGACAGCAAGGTCCCGCTCCATCCCACGTCCCTCTCGGAAGGGGCCGCCTCCCTGCTTCCTGACCAGGTGCGGCCCGCCCTCCTGTGGACGATCCGCCTCGACGACACCGGGGAGGGGACCGACGTCCACGTCGAGCGAGCACGCGTCCGGTCGCGGGCCAAGCTCGACTACGTCGGCGTCCAGCAGGCGGTGGACGACGGCACCGCCGACGACGTGCTGACACTGCTCAAGGAGGTCGGGGAGCTGCGTCTCCAGCGCGAGGCTGCGCGGGGCGGCATCTCGCTGCCGCTGCCCGAGCAGGAGGTCGAGGTGGCCGGCGACGAGTGGACCCTGGCGTTCCGCTCCATGATCCCGGCTGAGACCTGGAACGCCCAGATCTCCATGCTCACCGGCTTCGCCGCCGCCTCCCTGATGGTCTACGCGCGGGTGGGGCTCCTGCGTACCCTGCCACCGCCGGAGCCGCACGCCCTGCAGCGACTGCACCGGGTTGCGCGGGCTCTTCACATCGAGTGGCCCGCCGAGCAGCTGTACCCGGACTTCGTCCGTGGCCTGGACTCCCGCAAGCCCGCCGAGGCCGCGATGATCACGGCGTGCGCCGGGCTGCTGCGTGGCAGCGGCTACGTCGCCTTCGACGGCGAGGTGCCGGCCGATCCGGTCCATGCCGCCCTCGCCTCCGAGTACGCCCACGTGACGGCGCCGTTGCGCCGGCTCGGCGACCGGTACGCCGGTGAGATCTGCCTGGCCCTGTGCGCCGGCACGGACGTCCCGGCCTGGGTGCGGGCCGGGCTCTCGAAGCTCCCGGACGTGCTCAGGGACGCCGGACGCCGGGCCGCGCAGTACGAGGCGATGGTGCTCGACCTGGTCGAGGCGGGTGTCCTCCACCGGCGGGTGGGAGAGACGTTCGAGGGAGTCGTCACCGACGTCGACGAGAGGGATCCTGCCCGCGGCAAGGTCACCATCCAGGACCCGGCGATCGAGGCGCGGGTCACCGGCCGCGGGCACCTGCCCCTCGGCAGCGAGGCGCAGGTTCGGCTCACGCAGGCCGACGTGGGATCGCGGTCGGTGGCCTTCGAGCTCGCCTGATCAAGAAAAGTGCGGCGGAACTGCCAAAGATTTCACACAGAGCGCGGCCACCGCTTAACCTTCTCTTGAGACTTCGTCGAGCGGTGTCCGACCGGCAACCCCCCCAAGCCGGATCTCACCCGGACTCGCGCGGCGACGGGCCGCGGCACCCCCCCTTGCCGGTGGCCCTACGACCGCCCCACTGCGCCTGTGTGCGCGGTGGGGCGGTCGCGTCGTGGGCGATCGGATGCCTGCCCGGCGCCGGTTCCAGCGCTGCTGTTCAGCGCTACGTCGGCGAGGCGGACGGGGTGAACGTCACGTCCGCCGGGTCCCGTCCGGGCCAGGTCAGGGTCGTGACCACCGGCGGTGTCGACGCGACGACCCGGCCGTGGGCGACGACGTGGGTCGGCCGCACCTGCCGCCGGACGGCGTCGTAGCCGTCGGCGGCGGGCAGGAGCAGGAAGCTCGCCGCCGCACCAGGGTGGACGCCGTACCGGTCGTCGCCGAGACCGAGCACCGCGGCGGCACGCGACGTCACCATCTGGAACGTTTCGGTGATCTCGTCGCGCGACAGCATCTGGGTCGCATGCGTGCCGACGAGCGCGACCTGCAGCGCGTTGGCCGTCCCGAGCGGGTACCACGGGTCCATCACGTCGTCGTGACCGAACGCGACGTTGACGCCTGCAGCGAGGAGCTCCTTGACCTGGGTGACCCCCCGGCGCTTCGGGTAGTCGTCGAACCGCCCCTGCAGGTGCAGGCTGACCATGGGGTTGCTGACCATGTGGATCCCGGAGCGGGCGAGGATCCGGTGCAGCTTGTAGCTGTACGCCGGGTTGTAGGAGCCCATGGCGGTGGTGTGGCTGGCGGTGACGCGCTCGCGAAGACCCGAGCGGGAGGCCCGGGTCGCCAGCACCTCGACGAAGCGCGACTGCTCGTCGTCGATCTCGTCGCAGTGGGCGTCCACACGCAGTCCGTGTCGCTCGGCGAGGTCGACCGCGATCTCGACCGAGCGGACGCCGTCCTCACGGGTGTCCTCGAAATGCGGAATCGCGCCGATCGCGTCGACGCCGCGGCGGGCCGCCTCGGTGAGCAGCTCCTCGCCCTCCGGGAACGAGCAGATGCCTTCCTGCGGGAAGGCGACGAGCTGAAGGTCCACCACGTCGCGCACCCGGTCGCGCACCTCGAGCAACGCATCCAGCGCCACCAGCGACGGATCGGTGACGTCGACGTGGCTGCGGACGTGGAGGGTGCCGTTCGCGGCGTACCAGCGCAGCGTCTGCTCGGCGCGGTCGATGACGTCCTCGCGGGTCAGCATCGACTTCCGCTCGGCCCAGCACGCGATGCCCTCCCAGAGGGTGCCACTCCTGTTCCACCGTGGTTGGCCGGCGGTGAGCGCTGCGTCGAGGTGCACATGCGGCTCGACGAACGGCGGGGTCGCCCAGCAGCCGGCGCCGTCCACGACCTCCCGAGCCTCGGCGACCACGTCGGCGCGCGGCACGACGCCGACGATCCGGCCCTCGTCGACGCGCAGGTCGACCGGCGTGAGCTCCCCGGAGCCGTCGGGCACACGGACGTCGCGGACCAGCAGGTCGATCACGACGTCCCCCCCTCGGGCCGGGCCATCAGGCAGCAGATCTCGTACCCCAGCGTCGCCGCAGCGAGTGAGGTGATCTCGGCGTGGTCGTAGGGAGGGCTCACCTCGACCAGGTCGGCGGCCACGATCTGGTCGCGCGGCAGCGCACGGACGAGTCCGAGCAGCTCGCGGGAGGTGAGACCGCCCATCTCAGGGGTCCCGGTGCCAGGCGCGAACGCCGGGTCGAGCACGTCGATGTCGATCGAGAGGTAGACGGGGTTGTCGCCCACGCGGCGGCGTACGCGGTCGGCGACCTCGCCCACGCCCAGTCGGCCGACGTCGTCGGCGCGGACGATCTCGAACCCGAAGCCGGCGTCGTCGTCGAGGTCCTGCGCGCTGTACAGCGGGCCTCGGATACCGACATGCGAGCCGGCATCCTGGATCAGCAGCCCCTCCTCGTGGGCGCGCCGGAAGATCGTGCCGTGGGTGCGCTCGGCGCCGAAGTAGCTGTTCCAGGTGTCGAGGTGCGCGTCGAAGTGGATCAGCGACACCGGACCGTGCCGGCGGGCGACGGCGCGCAGCCCGCCCAGTGCGATGGTGTGGTCACCGCCGAGCATGACCGGGCGCCCGCCCGAGGCCAGCAGCTCGTGGACGCCGTCGTCGACCTGCTGAAGGGCGGCGTCGATGTCGAAGGGGTTGCACGGCACGTCACCGGCGTCGACCGCCTGGATGACGGCGTACGGCGTGACGTCCTGTGCCGGGTTGTACGCAGGGCGCAGGTGCCGGGACGCCTGCCGGATCGCGCTCGGCCCGAACCGCGCCCCGGGGCGGAACGACACGCCTCCGTCGAACGGGGCACCGAGGAGGGCCACGTCGAAGCGGCCGACCTCGTCGATGCGGGGGAGACGGGCGAACGTCGGCGCGCCCGCGTAGCGCGGCACCATCGTGCCGTCGACGGGTCCGAGAGGAGTGGGTTCGGTCATGGCTGGATCTCCGGCCGGGGGAAGACGCGGGGGGTGAGGTCGAGGGAGCGGACGTGCTCGGCGATCTCGCGCCCGGTGGCGAGCCACAGTCCGGTGAGCCCCGTCATGGTCTCGACCAGGGTCTCCAGCGCCCGCAGGCGACCCAGGCGCCCGCTCAGGAACGGATGGATGGTGAGGGTGAAGCAGGAGCCGTGCCGATGCGCCTCGGTCAGCTCACCGGTCCAGATGGCCAGCGCCTTGGCAGGATCCTCGATCACGCCCGGTCCGAAGAGGTCCGGCACGAACGCGAACTGCTCCCAGTCGTCCAGCGCCCAGGCGACCGGGATCTCCACGATGCTCCGGGCGCTGCCGCCGGGACGCTCGGCGAGCTGGTAGGGCAGGTCGCTGTCCATCAGGCTCGAGTCGTAGGCGAACCCGCGGTCGAGCAGCAGCTCGGCTGTGGCGTACGTCGTCTCCCACATCGGCGCGCGGTAGCCGACCGGCCTGACCCCGACGACCCGCTCGAGCGCGTCGAGCCCGCGGTCGAGCACGTCGGCCTCCTGGCTCGGGGTCATCCCCGCGATCGCCTCGTGCAGGTAGCCGTGGTGGGCGATCTCGTGACCCTCGTCGCGCACCCGCCGGAGCAGGTCGGGGTAGCGCTCGGCGGTGTAGCCCGGGCAGAAGAACGTCGCGCGCAGGTCGTGCCGACGGAGGAGGTCGAGCACGCGCGGCATCCCGGTCAACGGCCCGTAGGCCTGGTGCGACATCGCCGACAGACGGTGTCGGCTCTCGGGATCGACGGTGAGCGCGACGTCCTCGGCGTCCATGTCGAACCCGAGGAACGCCGCCGCCTGCCGACCGTCCGGCCAGGTGACCGGTCCGGCCGGCAGGGTGACGTCATGGCTGGTCGCGGGCGCTTCGTCCATCAGGTCGGCATCACGCCTCGGCAGTGACCGTCGGGGACGTGGACGTGCGACGCGACAGCGCGGCGTAGGAGAGCACGCCGGCGACCACCGCTCCGGCGAGCCACGACAGGTCGATCCCGCCCAGTCCCTTCGCCAGCGGACCCTGGAGGTAGCTCGGGATGCCGTACTCGAACATCCAGGTGGCCACGATCCCGAGCAGGAACGGGATGATCGCCTCCCACACGATGTCCGGGACCCGGGACGAGCCGGGAGGCTCGAAGAGTGCGTCGACGTCGATCTCCTCCTTGGCGATCGCGTAGTAGTACACGAGCATGATCGCGCCCCAGGGCGCGACCCAGGTGACCAGTCCGGCCAGCCAGCCGTCGAGGTTGCTCGCGAAGTCGCCGTTCAGGATCAGGTAGACCGTGAAGACGGTGGCGAGCACGCCCACGCCGTAGGACAGCCTGCGACGGTCGACGTTCCAGTCCAGGGTCTGGGCGCACAAGCCACAGGAGTAGATGTTCAGCACGTTGGTGGCGATCGGCCCGTGGATCACCAGGAGGAGCACGGGCACCGCCAGGGCGCCGAACGCGTCGACGACGAGCTGCCCCGGGTCGACCGTCTGCGAGACGGTTGCCAGCGTCGCACCGAAGACACCGAGCCACACGGTCGGGATGAACTGGCCCAGGACGCTGCCGACGTACAGCCTGGAGCGCGGAATGCTGGGCGAGACGAACCGCGAGTAGTCGGACGCGTAGGCGAACCAGGTGATGCCCCAGCCGATGCCGATCGCGGTCATCAGCGTGGTCAACGAGCTCCAGAGGGCCTTGCCGTGCAGGTCACCGCCGGAGTAGCCCCAGTCGACGTTGGTCTTGTCGGAGGTCCAGGCGACGATCGTCATCGCCAGGAGCACGACCAGGGTGATCGGGACGGTCCAGCGCTCGAACCTCGCGATCGCACGAAAGCCGATCGCCGCGAGCCAGACCTGGATCGCCATGATCACGATCGAGACCGTGATCTTCAGGCCGTCGCCACCGCTGATGCCGATCTTGTCGAAGAGCGCGATGACCAGGTCGAGGATGATCCAGGTGTTGATCGCGCACCAGCCCACGGCGAGCAGGCCCTGCATCAGGGCCGGCAGGTAGGCACCGCGTCGACCGAACGCGGCGCGCGACAGCACCATCTGGCTGACTGCCGTCCGCTGTCCCATCAGCACGAAGAAGCCGAAGACGGCCATCCCGATCAGGTTGCCCACCACCAGCACGGCGATCGTCTGCCAGAGGCTCAGCCCGAGGTAGATGCCGAGGGCGCCCAGCACCCAGTTGATCGGGGCGATGTTGGCTCCCATCCAGATCCAGAACTGGTGGGCGACGGTGGAGGTCCGCGCATGCTCCGGGATGGGGATGAGAGTGTGTTCGGCGGCTTCGGTGACATCGAGCTCGTCGGCGTTGATCGACACGGTTCCTCCGGATCTTCCGGGTGGTGGGCTGCCGGGCAGTCAATTCCCGCGTTGCATCATCTGTCAAGATATGTTGTTTCATCGGTCAACCCAGCCGCCATGGCCGGAACGAGGAGGAGGCGCCATGTCCGTCGACGTCGCGCCCGCGGCCGCGGACGGTGAGGTCGGGCCACGACTGCGTCAGCTGCGCGAGCAGAAGGCGATGTCCGCGCGCGAGGTCGCCGACCGGGCCGGCGTCTCCGCGGCGTACCTCAGCCGGCTGGAGAACGGCCGGGTGAGCCCGACCGTGGCCACCCTCGCTCGACTCGTCGCGGCGATGGGGGAGACGATGGCGACGCTCTTCCAGGACACGCCGAGCTCCGAGCCGATGGTCGTCCGCCGCGACGAGCGTCACCTGATGCGCAGCCGGGGCGTCCTGGACTCGCAGGTGACGCCCGGCTGGGCCACCCGGCTCGAGATCCTCGAGTCACTGGTCGAGCCGCACCGTGGCAGCAGCGGCCGGCTGCACACCCATGCCGGGGAGGAGGAGTGCGTGCTGGTCCTCGACGGGGAGCTCGAGCTCTTCCTCGGGGCCGAGCGGCTCCATCTGTCCGTCGGTGACTCCGCCACCTTCGACTGCCGCACGCCCCACCGCTGGCGCAACCCGTCGACCGAGCAGTCGCGGGTGCTGTGGATCATCACCCCGGCCAGCTACTGACCCGTGCTACTCGGTCTCGTGCTCGGGCAGGTCGGGCCGGGTGAAGTAGTCGCTCGCGTGCGACACCCAGATGGCCTCGGCGGTGACCAGCCCCGTGGGCGGCTCGAGCGTTCCGGCACAGATGGACAGGACGTACGGGGACGACTCGGCGCGCCAGAAGAGGGAGCTCCCGCATGCCGCGCAGAACCCGTACTCGGCCCCGGGCACCGTGAACCAGCTCAGGCGCTCGTCGGGGTCGACGACCGTGACGCCCGTGGCTGCCACGGACGTCGCCGCCAGGTAGTGCCCCGTGAACCGCCGGCATCGCTCGCAGTGACAGTCGATCACGGGCCGGAGGGGACCCGACACGGCGTACCGCACGGCGCCGCAGAGACAGCGACCCTTGTTCGCTCGGGCGTCCGGCACCCTCCGAGCCTGGCGGAGCCGAGCAGCAGCGCGCAACGGTCGCGGAACCTCGCTCCCCGCGGGAGACGAGCATCACGTTCCGAGCCGTGGCGTCAAGGCGGGACAACGACGTAGCGTCTGCTACATTTGAAGGCGACGAGAGAGCCTCGTCGCTCAATGAAGGAAGCATCATGTCGTACGTCGCCGCAGCCCCGTCCCGCACCGGAACCTCCAAGGTCGCCCGGGTGACCCATGCGGTGCGCGCGAGCTGGAGCCAGGCCCGCCTCGCCGACCGCGAGCTGATGGCCCTGCGCACGAACCTCACGCGCCACTCCGGCTGAGGTCGACCGAGCGGCCGCTCGCGCCGACCGCTCCAGGGTTGAGGGCTCCACACCACGCGGGGTGCGCTCGCGTCATGCCAGGACTCCGCACGTCCGTCCAGGAGCTGATGCGGTCAGCCCCACGGCCAGTCGACGAGTCGGGCGTCGCCCTTCGACCAGCTGTGCGGTTCACCGCACATGCCGCACGACAAGGGACCGGGCGAGACGTCCATCGTCTCCCACTCGTCCGGCTCGGCGCGCAGCCCCACCGGCGCCCAGAGCCCGCTGTTGGGACACCTGATCTGTACCTGAGCCATCGCAACCCCCGAGTCCCGTCGTACCCCT
>JBKPTA010000084.1:0-7688 GCA_046735295.1 Actinomycetota bacterium
CCGCAGCGCGTCGTAGTCCACGACCGCGCACGCGATGCCGCGGTCCGCGGCCAGGACCCGCGCCTGGGGCTTGATCTCCTGGGCGGCGAAGATCCCACGGACGGGGGCCAGCAGGGGATCGCGGTTGAGCAGCTCGAGGTACCGGGTCAGCTGCTCGACGCCGTCGATCTCGCCGCGTCGCTTCACCTCGACGGCGACCGAGACGCCCGAGCCGTCGCGGCACATCAGGTCGACCGGGCCGATCGCGGTCGGGTACTCGCGGCGTACCAGGGTCAGACCCTCACCGAGGTGTGACGGGTGCTCGGCCAGCAGCTCCTGGAGATGCTTCTCGACGCCGTCCTTCTGCAAGCCGGGGTCGACGCCGAGGTCGTGCCAGGTGTCGCTGAGGACCTCCTCGATCAGGATCTGCAGGGTGTCATCCGGCCCCTTCGACGCGGCGCGCGACGTGACGGTCCACAGCAACCCACCGCCGGGGGACACGTCCTCGCGCAGGGTGCACGGCGGGGACATCCAGTTCAAGGGCTTGTACGAGCCGCCGTCGGAGTGCACGAGCACGGACCCGTCGGCCTTGATCATCAGCACCCGGGTGGCCATCGGCAGGTGGGCGGTGAGCCGGCCGGCGTAGTCGATCTGGCACCGGGCGACGACCAACCTCACGGGCGAGGAATCTACCCGGTGCGGCAGACTCGATCGCATGCCGGAACGGGTGGTCGTCGTCGGCGCCGGGATCGTGGGGCTCAGCTGCGCGGTCCGCCTGCTCGAGGCCGGTCACCGCGTGGACGTGCTCGCCCGCGACCTCCCGCTGGAGACGACGTCGAGCGTGGCCGCGGCGATCTGGTACCCCTACCTCGCGTTCCCGCAGGACAGGGTGACCGCGTGGGGCAAGGCGACCTACGACGAGCTCGCGCGCCAGGCGGACCGCGGCGTCGACGGCGTCGTGCTGAGGCGGGGGACCGAGCTCCTGCGCGAGCCGGCGCCCGATCCCTGGTGGAGCGGCGCCGTCCCCGGCCTGGAGCGGGTCGAGCCGCGTGCGCCGTACGCCGAGGCATGGTCGTTCGCGACTCCGGTCGTCGACATGCCGCACTACCTCGGATGGCTCTCCCAGCGCGTCGTGAGCGCCGGGGGAAGCATCACCCGGATGGCCCTTGCCCGGCTCCCCGCGGCGCCCTTGGTGGTGAACTGCTCGGGCCTCGGGTCACGCGCGCTGGCCGGCGACACCACGACGCGCCCGGTCCGCGGGCAGGTGGTGGTGGTCGAGCAGTTCGGCCTCGACGAGTGGTGGTTGGCTGCGGCGAGCCCCGACGGAGATGTCCCGACGTACGTCATCCCGAGAGCCGAGGAGGTCGTCCTGGGCGGCACCGACGACGACGGCGAGTGGAGCCGCACCCCGTCGCCCGAGGTGGCCGACGACATCCTCGCGCGGGCCGCCGCTCTCGTCCCGGAGGTCGCCGAGGCCCGGATCCTCCGGCACCGGGTGGGGCTGCGGCCGGCGCGGCCGGAGGTGCGGCTCGAGCGGGTCGCTGACGTGATCCACTGCTACGGACACGGCGGTGCCGGTGTCACCCTGTCGTGGGGATGCGCGGACGAGGTCCTCGCGCTCGCGGCCGGGTAGTCCGGGATCCGCCTCCGTCACCCTCGTGGACGCCCGGGCTGCCGGCGACGACCGCGCGGACAAGGGCCGCGTCCCGCCGATGACCACCTCACCCGCACCCCGCAGGCCCGAGCGTTGGCTGCGAGGGGCGCCGTCGGGCGGTGTTCGGGTCTCGATCCGGCCACGGCCCTCGACCGTGGCCCGGCCGGCACCTCGGGGTGGGTGCCGAGGTCCTCATGGGAGGATGCGCCCCATGACGAGCAGTGCCACCCAGCCCGCCGGCGAGCCCGCCACCGTCCAGCGGGCGGAGCGGAACGGCCGCGACTTCGCCACGATCGGCGTGGTGGGTCTCGGCACCATGGGCGCCGGCATCGCGGAGGTCTTCGCTCGCAACGGCTTCGCCGTGGTGGGGGTCGAGATCAACGACGAGGCCGTCGAGCGCGGCCGTCAGCACCTCGAGCACTCCACCGGGCGGGCGGTCCAGCGGGGCAAGCTCAGTGAGGAGGACCAGGCCGAGCTGATGGCGCGGGTCAGCTTCACCACCGCGCTGAAGGACCTCGCCGACGCAGACTTCGTCGTCGAGGCGGTGGTGGAGTCGCTCGATGTCAAGAAGTCGATCTTCCGCGAGCTCGAAGGCATCGTGGAGCCCCGGACGATCCTCGCCACGAACACCTCCAGCCTGAGCGTCACCGAGATCTCGACCGCCAATCTCCACCCCGGCCGGGTCATCGGCGTCCACTTCTTCAATCCCGCGCCGGTGCAGAACCTCGTCGAGATCGTGCGGACCGTGGTGACCGAGCCGGAGGTGCTCGAGGACGTCAAGGGACTGGTGGGACGGCTCGGCAAGAGCCCGGTCATCTGTGGTGACCGCGCTGGCTTCATCGCGAACACGTTGCTGTTCGGCTACCTCAACCACGCCGCCTCGATGTACGAGGCGCACTTCGCCACGCGCGAGGACATCGACGCGGCGATGCGGTTCGGCTGCGGATATCCGATGGGACCGCTCGCGCTGCTCGACCTGATCGGGCTCGACACGGCGTACGAGATCCTCGACACGATGTACAAGCAGGGCCGCGACCGGCTCCACGCCCCGGCCCCGATCCTCAAGCAGCTGGTGACCGCGGGGTTCCTCGGCCGCAAGACGGGCCGCGGCTTCTACACCTACGAAGGCCCCGACAGCCACGTGGTGGTGCCCGACGCGCACATGCCGGACGCCGAGCACGGGCCGCGGCTGGTACGGCCGGTGCGCACCGTCGGCGTGGTCGGGACCGGGACGATGGGCACCGGCATCGTGGAGGTCTTCGCGAGGGCGGGCATCGACGTGACCTACGTCGGTCGCTCGGCCGGGAAGGTCGACGGCGTCCGTGCCGCGGTGGAACGCTCCCTCGACAAGGCAATCCAGCGTGGGAAGCTGGAGGAGTCGGTCAAGGCCGAGGCGCTCGGCCACCTCATGGGCACGACGTCGCTCGACGACCTCGCTTCCGCGGACCTCGTGGTCGAGGCGGTCGCCGAGGAGCTCGACGTGAAGACCACGCTGTTCGAGAACCTCGACGACATCTGCAAGCCGGGCGCAATCCTGGCCACCACCACGAGCAGCCTGCCGGTGATCTCGCTGGCCACCGCCACCCAGCGTCCCCAGGACGTGATCGGGATGCACTTCTTCAACCCGGCACCCGTGATGGCCCTGGTCGAGGTCGTCTCGACCGTCACGACGGCCGACGACGTTCACGAGACCGTGCTGGCCCTGTGCGAGCAGGTCGGCAAGGTGGCCGTCTCGTGCGGTGACCGAGCGGGGTTCATCGTGAACTCGCTGCTCTTCCCCTACCTCAACGACGCGGTGAAGATGCTCGAGGCGCACTACGCGACGGCCGACGACATCGACACCGCGATGAAGCTGGGGTGCGCGCTGCCGATGGGTCCGTTCGAGCTCCTCGACGTGGTGGGCAACGACGTGTCGCTGGCGATCCAGCGCGAGCTGTACCTCGAGTTCCGAGAGCCGGGCTTTGCTCCCGCACCGCTGCTCGAGCACTTGGTCACGGCCGGCTACCTCGGCCGCAAGACCGGACGCGGCTTCCGCGACTACGGCTCCTGACGTGGGCGCAATCGTGCCCTAGGGTCACCGCATGTCGACGGGCCGGCTCGAGGCGTTCAGCGACGGGGTCCTGGCGATCATCATCACGGTGATGGTGCTCGAGCTCCACGTCCCGGAGGGTGACCGCCTCGCCGACGTGTGGCGCGAGAGCGGGGTCGGCCTGCTGACCTACGTCCTGAGCTTCGTCTACATCGGGATCTACTGGAACAACCACCACCACATGTTCCAGATCGTCGACTACGTCGACGGGTCGGTGCTCTGGGCCAACCTGCACCTGCTCTTCTGGCTCTCGCTGTATCCCTTCACGACCGCCTGGCTGGACGAGACCGACGTCGCACGGACCCCGACGGTCGTGTACGGGCTGAACCTGCTGGGCGCCGCGGTCGCGTACTACGTGCTGCAGCAGCGGATGATGCGCCTCCCGGTCACCGGCCCGCGGCTGCGGGACGTCGTCGGGAACGACCTCAAGGGCAAGCTGTCTCCGGTGATCTACCTCGTCGGCATCCTGCTCGCGTTCGTCGAGCCTTGGCTCGCACTGGTCCCCTTCTTCGTGGTCGCCCTGATCTGGCTGGTCCCTGACCGGCGCGTGGAGCGCTACCTCGCCGAGCACCGCGAGCTCGGCGACTGAGCACAGGGTGGCCTCGAGACAGGCGCAGGGCGTCTTCCTCGACCATCGGGTCGCGCACGGCGCCCTCCTCGAGCAGCCGAGGCGTCAGTCGAGGCAGAACTCGTTGCCCTCGGGGTCCTGCATCACGATGGTTCCGGCACCCAACGGCGGATCGGGCTCGAACCGCTGCAGCCGGGTCGCGCCCAGAGCGACCAGGCGCTCGCACTCGGCCTCCAGCGCTGCCATCCGCGCAGCCCCCTCGAGTCCGGGTGCGGCACGCACGTCGAGGTGCACCCGGTTCTTGGCCGTCTTCCCCTCCGGGACCCTCTGGAAGTACAGCCGGGGTCCGGGCCCGTCCGGGTCGTGGCAGGCCGAGGCGTTGTTCCGCTCCTCGGGAGGGACTCCGAAGCTCTCGAGTGCCTCGTCCCAGCTGCCGAAGCCGGGTGGCGGCGCGTCGTACTCGTAGCCGAGCGCCTCGTTCCAGAAGCCGGCGAGCGCGTTCGGGTCCTGGCAGTCGAAGGTGATCTGGACGGTGCGGCTCATCGGGACTCCTGGAGGTTGCCGGAGGCGGCGCGAACCCGGTAGAGGTCGCGGAGCAGGCAGATCTCCGCGCCGTGGTGGATGAGCTCGCGGTTGATGTGCAGGACGAGGTCGGCGTACGGCGACTCGGCCCACGGTCCTTCGGCCGGCCCGATCGGGCGGACGAGCCCCTCCTCACCGAGACCGGCGACCCCCGCCACCCAGGCGTCGTACGCCGTGTCGAGCTGAGCGAGCGCGCGTTCGGCGCGGTCGGTGTACTCCCAGCTCTCCCAGTGCGCGGAAGGGCCGTCGAAATGGTTCATCGTCCTCGTCGACAGGCACTCGACCGTCACGTGTGCGATCCGCCACGCGATCGTGGTGACGGGGGCGGGGTCGAGCTCGTCCGGAGCGTCGTCGCGTCGCAGGTCGCCGGAGCCGATCGGGCGTGGGGCGCTGCTCGTGCCGCGCGGGCGGATGCTCCAGGAACCTGGAGCGGGCTCCCAGAGGTACTCCTCGTCGGTGAGCCCCTCGACCCTGGCGCGGAACAGCTGCCGGTAGTGGACGTCGAGCTGGTCGCGCAGGGTCTCGTTCCAGCCCCGGGGAGGAGTCACGCTCATGCCGCTTCTCCGCCCGTCGGAGCCGCGGGCCGCTGCATGACCCCGAGTGCGTTGCCGAACGGGTCGACCACCACGGCGCCACGGTATCCACCGGCGAAGTCGCGGAAGGCCTCGAGCACGGTCGCTCCGCGCCTCTTCAGGTCGGCGAGGGCGTGGTCGGCGTCGTCGACCTGCCAGTAGGTGACCGGCCCGCGCCGATCACGTTCGGTCGACGGGTCGTCGTCGTAGGCCCCGCCGAGGATCCCGAGCTCCTGGCCGTGCGGACCGACCAGCCACGCGACGTACTCGTCGCGAACCAAGGACGGCTCGGCGCCCAGCAGGTCGGCGTACCAGGATGCGGCGGCCGGCAGGTCCGCGGCGTGGAGACGGACGGTCGCGACGCCGTTGGTGAACGGCGGGTCCACCCGCTTCCAGGCCGGCATCCAGGGCAGGTCGGGCAGACCGTCGCGGGCCGCGACCAGCGAGTACATCGTGGCGCCGTCGACGGTCTCGCGCACGATGTCGCCGTGCCCGGCGTGCCGGGTGAGCTCCTCGACCAGGTGCCACCAGACCCAGCGCACGGACCACGCCTCGACGTCCTGGGGGAACCACGGGGCGTCCGGCACGGGTACGGCGGTGTCCAGGTCGAGCCGGATGACGGCGTCCAGGACCGCGGCGGCCGCCTCGTCGAACGACGTCAGCAGGTCCTCGAGTGAGTCCGTGTCACGGAACGTGAACCCCTCGAGGTAGTCGTCGACGCCGCCCGTTGCCGGAGGCATTCCCGGCGCCGCCTCGGCACTGGCCAGCCAGCTGCGCTGCACAGCGGTCACGTGCTTGACCAGCCCGCCGAGGGACAGGGACGAGGCGCTGGGTGCGACCGAGGCCTGCCGGGGGGTGAGTCCGTGCAGGAGGGCGCGGAAGGCGTCCTGCGACTGGCCGAGGAAGGCCCGGATCGCGTCGGTCTCGTTCGCGACGGGCGGGACGTGGAGCGCCATTGACGGCCTCCCCTTTCCGTGGGTGGTGCGGTGGGTCTCCACCAGGATGCGCGACAAACAGGACAGGGTCTGTCCGCTATCGGTGACAGACTTCGGGGCATGGCCGAGACCACCGAGCGCGTGCTGCGACTGCTGGGTCTCTTGCAGCAGCGTCCGGTCTGGACCGGTCCCGAGCTCGCCGAGCGTCTCCGCGTGACCACGCGGAGCATCCGTCGCGACGTCGAGCGACTCCGCGGGCTCGGCTACCCCGTGTACGCCGCGCAGGGGGTGGGCGGCGGGTACCAGCTCGGGCGGGGCCGCGGGCTTCCGCCGCTGCTGCTCGACGACACCGAGGCCGTCGCGGTCGCGGTCTCGCTGCGGATGGCTGCCGGTGGCACCGTCTCGGGCGCGAGCGAGGCAGCGCTGCGGACCCTCGCCAAGCTCGACCAGGTGATGCCGCCCAGGCTGCGTGGCGAGGTGCGGGCCATCCACGAGGCGACGCAGACGCTCGAGTACGGCCAGGTCGTGGTCGACGGCGAGGCGCTGCTCACGCTGGCCCGGGCCGTGCGCGACACCGTCCGCGTGCGTTTCGGCTACCGGTCGCGCGACGGCACGTCGACGTCTCGGACGGTCGAGCCGGCGGGGCTGGTGGCGACAGGCCGGCGGTGGTACCTGATGGCCTACGACGTCGAGCGCGACGACTGGCGGACGTTCCGGATGGACCGGATGAGCTCGGTGCAGGCGACGACCTGGCGGTTCCGACCGCGTGACCACGAGGACCCTGCGGCATACGTCCAGCGCTCGGTGGCCAGCGCGGCGTACCGCTTCCGGGCCCGGATCGTGGTGCATGCCCCTCTGGCGGAGGTGCGTGAGCGTACGAGCGCGCGTTCCGTCGTGCTCTCCGCGGTCGACGACGAGACGACGCTCCTGGAAGCCGGGGCCGAGACGCTCTACGGTCTCGCCTTCCACCTGTCGTTCCTCGGGTGGGAGTTCGACGTGCAGGAGCCGGCCGAGCTGCGGACCGCACTCGCCGAGATGGGGGGCCGGGCGCTGCGGGCGGCCCGCCACGACCGCTCGACCGCGGCCGCGACGCAGCCCTCGTCGTAGGCTCCCGGCATGCGTGGCCCGCTCCTCCTCGTGCCGGTGCTGCTCGCGGTCAGGGCGGCGTCGGCGGAACGGCGGTTCGACCGATGGTGGAGCCGCCTGGGCGCGCTCCTGCTCGTCGACGCCGTGGAGTACGACGACCTCGACTCGTCCAGCCGGAACCACCAGCTCGTGACACCCGCGGACGACCGGCGTCCCGCCGCCG
>JBKPTA010000085.1:0-28857 GCA_046735295.1 Actinomycetota bacterium
CCCTCCCAGTACAGGCCCCTGCCACCGTCGTTGGTGTTGATCTCGCCCTCGCGACGATGGGACGGGTCGGCCCAGAACGGCAGGCCACGGTCGACGATGCGCTGTCGGATGGCGTCGAACTCCTCCTCGTCCACCATGAACGCATAGTGCTGCGAGCGCGGCGCGCCATGGTCGTCGGCGAAGTCCAGGGACACGTTGTTGGACAGCGTGAGGACCCGGAAGGGCCCGAACGTCGTGGGCGGGTCCACTCCGAGGATCTCGGCGAGCTCCGTGGCCGCGGCGACCTTGTCTGAGACGTGGACGATCGTGTGGTTGAGCTCGACGTTCATCGTGCTGCTCCTTGGTGTTGTCCGTTCCGGTGGTCGTGGTCCAGCGTCGCCGATCCGGACGCCGGCGTGGAGGGGTGGCGCAGCCCGGCGACGGACAGGACCACGACGACTCCGAGCGTCGCGGCGACCCAGCCCGCCGAGGTGGCGTAGCCGTGCACCAGCGCGGCACGCGGGTCGGGCGATCCGCTGTAGCTCCGAGTCGCCGAGACCGCGATGCTGTTGAGGGCGGCCACGCCGAGCGAGCTCCCGACCTGCATGGCGACGTTGGCGACCGCGGCCGCCACGCCCGCGTCACGCTGCGATACACCGCTGGTGACGATCTGGATAGCGGGGGTGAAGATCCCGCCCATGCCCAGACCCACGAGCGCCATCGCCGGGAGCACCGTGGTCAGGTAGCCACTGCCGAGCGAGAGGCTCGACAGGATCCCGATGCCGGACCCCGCGAGAGCCACGCCGGTCGCCACCAGCCAGCGGGCCGGCAGGGCGCGGGCCATGACACCGGAGACGGCGTACCCGGAGACCGCGACGGCGATGCTCAGCGGCAGGAACGCGAGCCCGGTGTGCAGCGGGCTCCAGCCGAGAACAGCCTGGAAGTAGTAGGTCAGCATCAGCGAGAGGCCGAACGACGCGATGACGGCGCACGCGATCGCGACATAGGCGACCACCCGACGGCGCTCACCGAACAGCGTCAGCGGCAGCATCGGCGCCCTGCTCCGGGCCTGCCGGGCCGTGAAGCCTCCGAGGAGCGCCAGGCCGGCGACTGCGGGAGCGGAGACGCCGACGTCGGCCCGGCCGTGGTCGGCGGCTTGCGACGCGGCGTACACGAGAGAGGCCAGGCCCGCCGTGGCCAGCGCGGCCGACCCGATGGGCAGCGGCGTGGCCGGGTTCGGCTCGCTGCGGGGCAGCAGCCGGCTGCCGGCGACGAGTGCGCCCAAGGCGAACAGAACGTTCATGAGCAGGCACGAACGCCAGCTGACCAGTTCGGTGAGGGCACCCCCGACGACCAGCCCGACGATCGCGCCACTGCTTGCGACAGCGCCGTACACCGCGAAGGCACGGCCACGCTCGCGCTGGTCGGTGAACATCACCGCGATCGACGACAACGCCGTCGGGGCGAGGAGTGCGGCGCACGCACCTTGGAGGGCGCGGCCGGCGATCAGGATCTCGAACGTGGGGGCGACGCCCGCAAGCGCCGAGGCGGCGGCGAAGCCGCCGAGCCCGCCGAGCAGCGCTGTACGACGGCCCAGGCGGTCGGCGATCCGGCCGCCGATGAGCAGGAGTCCTGCGAAGGTGAGCGTGTAGGCGGTGATCACCCACTGGCGTCGGCCGTCGCCGAACCCGAGGTCCTGTTGGGCGGTCGGCAGGGCGATGTTGACGATCGTGGCGTCGAGGGCGGTGAGCAGTTGGGCCACCGCGATCACGCCGAGAGCGCGCCAGCGCCCGGCGAAGGCGGTGGGTGCGACGGTCTGGTCGTTCATGATTGCTCCTTGTCCGAGTCCAGACATCTATCGTTAGGTATCTAAGCACTAGATGTCAAACGTTTAGCCGTCGAATGAAACTTTGGTAGGCTCGACCCATGCCGAGGCCGCGTGGGATCCCGATCGGACTGCGCCTAGCCGCCGCGGCAAGAGACGTCGGGCGCGCGTTCGACGACGCACTCGTTGCGGCCGGCGGTTCGCGTCCGGTGTGGATGGTGCTGCTGGCCCTCAAGAGTGGGGCGGCTGCCAGCCAGCAGCAGATCGCGGACCACATCGGCATCCGCGGAGCGACGCTGACCCATCACCTGAGCGGGATGGAGGAGCGGGGCCTCGTCGTGCGCACGCGCGAGCCGGAGGACCGGCGAACCCAGGTCGTCCGGCTGACGGACCAAGGAGAGCGGCTCTTCGTAGCCCTGGCAGCGGCGGCCCAAGAGTTCGACACGCTGTTGCGCCGGGGACTGAGGGCCGACGAGGTGAGCCAGCTCGACGCGCTCCTGCAACGGCTCCAAGCGAACGCCGGGGTCCGCGGTTCGGCACTGCCTGGAGACGTGACTCCCTGAACGTCAGCCAGGCTCTGCGGAGTCCCGGGAGGACTCGGAGAGCGCATCGGTGTCGTGAACGGATCGCCACCCGCCGCAACGAGACGACGACGCCGACCGCGAAACCTGGAGCGTCACCGACACCGACCGGCACGGCGGCCTCACCGTGGTGCGTGAGGCCGGGCGACGCACCCTGCACGCCGAGCACGTGCGTGACCATGTCGAGCTCGCTTCTCCATGACCGCCGACAGCGACCACTCGACTGGACGTCGCAGGCCTCTCAGCGCGGCAGATCGCCGACCACGTCGGCCACGCTCGACCAGGCATGACCCAGGACGTCTACAGGGGCCGGGCGGTGGCGAGCTCGGTGGCCGCAGAGATACTCGCCGGGCATGACCGAACGCGCTCAAGGGCCCTCGATCTGCTCGGCTGCAGGTCAGGGCCCTTGGTCGTACGCCATCAGGGACTCGAACCCCGAACCCGCTGATTAAGAGTCAGCTGCTCTGCCAATTGAGCTAATGGCGCCTGCGATGAAGCGCAGTCCAGATTACCAGCGGGCGACGTTCACGCCCAACCCGGTGGTGACAGGCTCGACCGGCGGGGGCGGCCCGCCGATCCGGAGTGCTTGCGAGGTGGGGTGGTCGTCCGGTGTGGTCTCGACGGGCTCGACCGCCGAGGAGGACGCTCGACCGACGAGGGGACCCCGAGGCGTGCGCGCGGAATATTCAATGTTCAACTACCGTTGGACGGGGCGCGGTGCCAGGGAGGTGCCGCAGTGCCAGCAGGAGGTGGGCTCGATGCCCGCAGTGACCGTCGACGACCTGACCACGCTCGCGCGCCTGCCCGAGCCGGGGCTGGGCGACCAACCCCGTCCGGTGTGGCAGGTGACGACCGCACCGCAGGGCTACGAGGGGGAGGGGTTCCCGGTTCGCCGGGCTTTCGCCGGCATCGACCTGGCCCTGCTCGACCCGTTCATCATGATGGACCAGATGGGCGAGGTGGAGTACGCGCCCGGTGAGCCCAAGGGCACGCCGTGGCACCCACACCGGGGCTTCGAGACCGTCACCTACATGATCGACGGCGTCTTCGAGCACCAGGACTCCCACGGCGGTGGCGGCACCATCACCAACGGCGACACCCAGTGGATGACGGCTGGCTCGGGGATCCTCCACATCGAGACGCCGCCGGAGTGGCTGGTGCAGTCCGGCGGGCTGTTCCACGGCATCCAGCTGTGGGTGAACCTGCCCCGCGACGAGAAGATGGTCGCCCCGAAGTACCAGGACATCCGGTCCGGCGAGGTCGCGCTGCTCACGTCGTACGACGCAGGGTCGCTGGTGCGGGTCATCGCCGGGCACGTGGGGCCGCAGGCCGGTCCGGGCTCGACGCACACACCGATGGCTCTCGTCCACGCCACCATCGAGCCGGGAGCGCGGCTGGACCTGCCCTGGCGGCAGGACTTCAACGCACTGGTGTACGTCCTCAGCGGCGGGGGGACCGTCGGTACCGAACGCCGACCGATCGGTACGGGACAGTCCGCCGTCCTCGGCTCCGGTGACTACCTCACGATCGCCGCGGACGGCAGGCAGGAGAGCCGGTCGCCGAAGCTCGACGTGATCGTGGTCGGCGGCCTGCCGATCGGGCAGTCGATCGCCTGGGCCGGCCCGTTCGTGATGAACACGAAGACCGAGGTGCTCCAGGCCTATGAGGACTTCCAGAAGGGGAACTTCGGGCACATCCCCCGTTGAGCACTGGCGGGCGTGCACAGGGAGTCACGCGCGCTGGCGGGCCGATGGGTCAGTCGACGTTCGGGATCGTGATGCCTGGCGAGGACGTGCACCCGGCGGTCGAGACCAGGGCGGTGTCCGGTGCCGACAGGGCGGAAGTTGCCCGAGCCGACGTACGCCACGGTCCTCACGGCGAACTGCGGATCCGCCGCGCTGCTCGGGTCGAGCGTTGTGTGCTCGTGAACATCGCGGTGTGGCAGCAGCTGCCGTCGGCGGCCGGCCGAACGGCCGTCACGTCCCGGCCGGACGGCGGCGTGTCGCGCTTGCGTGGGGTGAGTGACGGGACTTGAACCCGCGACCACCTGGACCACAACCAGGTGCTCTACCAGCTGAGCTACACCCACCATGTGGCCCCGGTCAGAGCCGGGGCCAGCAGGAATTGTAGGACACCTACTCGCTGGGAGCCGTATCGGTATCCGTCTCGGCGGCGGTCTCGGGGACGTCGTCCGCGAGCGCCGTGAGCGAGCCTCCGTGCTCGTCGGCGAGAGCCTTCGCCTCGGCGCTCTCGGGGCCCGGCGACGGCACGAAGATCGCCGCCCGGTAGTACCGCAGCTCCTCGATGCTCTCGAGGATGTCGGCCAGCGCGCGATGGTTGCCGCGCTTGGCCGGCGCCGCGAAGTAGGCGCGCGGGAACCACCGCCGCGACAGCTCCTTGATCGAGGACACGTCGACGATCCGGTAGTGCAGGAACGCGTCCAGGTCGGGCATGTCGCGGGAGATGAAGGCGCGGTCCGTGGCGACCGTGTTGCCGGCCAAGGGCGGGCGTGACCCTTCGGCGCAGTGCTCCTTGACGTAGTCGAGCACCTGGGACTCGGCCATCTCCAGCGTGATCCCGCTGTCGAGCTCGGCCATCAGCCCGGACCTGCCGTGCATCGTGCGCACGAACGGGTCCATCTTCTCAACCGCGTCGGCCGGTGGCTTGATGACCAGATCGACGCCTTCGCCGAGCGGGTTGAGGTCGAAGTCGGTCACGACGCAGGCGATCTCGATGAGCGCGTCCGAGACATAGTCCAGCCCCGTCATCTCACAGTCGATCCAGACGAGGCGCTCGTTCACAAACCGAAACCCTACCCAGAAGCCCGTCCGGGCACCGGAGGTTCCAGGGGTACGCCGCTCAGCCTCCGTTCAGGCGTGTTCCGTAGGCTGGCGCCTCGTGAAGCAGTGGATCGGGGTGGCGGCACGCCTGGTCGTCGGCGTGATCGACCTCGCCGCAGGGGTCGCCAAGTTCCCCGATCCGGCTGCCAACGTGCGGCAGGTGCGAGCCTTCCAGATCCTCCCCGAGGCCGTCGTCCCCACCGTCGGCCACGCCCTGCCGACCGTCGAGATCATCGTCGGAGCGGTGCTCGTGCTCGGGCTCCTGACTCGCGTCTTCGCCGTGATCGGCGGCCTGTTCTTCGTCGCCTTCATCATCGGCATCGCCGCGGCCTGGGCCCGTGGCCTCGAGATCAACTGCGGGTGCTTCGGCAGCCGCGGAGTGCCCGCGAACCCGCAGCGCCAGTACGCCCTCGACATCGCCCGCGACATGGGGCTCCTCCTGTGTTGCCTGTGGCTGGTCGTCCGGCCGCGTACCCGTCTTGCGCTGGACAACCTGTTGTTCCCGGACCACGAAAGGCTCGCCGATGGCGAACAAGTCACGTCAGCAGTCCAAGACTGAGCGCGCCCAGGCGCTCATGCGGGAGCAGCACCGCCGGGAGCGGGTGCGGAACCTGCTCGTGGTCGGAGCTGTCGTCCTGGCCGTCCTGATCGTGGGGGGCGTGATGTTCGCGCTGAGCACCAAGAAGGACACGACCGGCGACGCCGTCGGCGCGAGCGGGACCCCCCAGAACCTGACCGGGCAGTACGACGTCGCGATCGGCACGTCGTCGGCCCCGACGACGATCAGGATCTACGAGGACCTGCAGTGCCCGATCTGCAAGGAGTTCGAGCAGGTCGTCGGCAAGCGGGTGCAGCAGGCGATCGCCGACGGCAAGGTCCGGGTCGACTACCACATGGTGGCCTTCCTGGACCGGTCCTCGACCACGAACTACTCCAGTCGCGCGCTCAACGCGGCGATGGCCGTCCTGAGCACGGCAGGACCGGATGCCTTCTTGACCTTCCACACGATCGCCTACCAGAACCAGCCCGCCGAGGGCAGTGCCGGAGTGCCGGACTCGACCCTGGTCGACTGGGCCGTGCAGGCCGGCGCGGACAAGGCCCAGGTCACCCCACTGATCGACGGCAACGTGTACCACCAGTGGGTGGTGAACGCGACCGACCAGATGTCGAAGGACCATGTCACCGGGACACCGACGATCTTCATCAACGGTCACGAGCAGTCCGACGTGCGGACCGGCGTGGCCGCCGTCATCCGGGCCACCAAGTAGCCGGCTCGGCGCGGTTTTCTCCTCGGGCACAGGGGCTGAGAGACTCCCCCCGTGGATCAGCGCGAGGATCTGTCGTCGTTCATCGCCGGACTCCCGAAGGTGGAGCTGCACGTTCACCACGTCGGGTCCGCGTCGCCGGAGATCGTCTCGGAGCTCGCCATGCGCCACCCCGGACTCGTTCCGATCGACCCCGAGGAGCTACGCCGGTTCTTCGAGTTCCGCGACTTCGCACACTTCGTCGAGGTGTACCTCGCCGTCGTCGGGCTGATCCGAACCGACTCCGACATCCGCTACCTGACCTACGAGGTGGCGCGGGAGCTGGCGACCACCCAGCAGGTCCGGTACGCCGAGCTCACCTGCACGCCGTACACGTCGGTGCTCCCCGACGATCCCGCCCAGGGGATCCCGATCGAGGCCTACACCGAGGCGATCGAGGACGCCCGGCTCGCGGCCGAGCGCGACTTCGGGATCGTCCTGCGCTGGATCTACGACATCCCCGGTGAGAGCGGGATGCCGGCCGCGGACGCCACCTTGTCCTTCGCCACCAACCACCGGGTCGACGCCCTCGTCGGCTTCGGTCTCGGCGGCCCCGAGATAGGCGTGACCCGGCCGCAGTTCAAGCCGCACTTCGACGCCGCCCGTCGCGTCGGACTGCACAGCGTCCCCCACGCCGGCGAGACGACCGGGCCGGAGACGGTCTGGGACGCGATCCGTCTGCTCGGAGCCGAGCGCATCGGCCACGGCACGTCGGCCGCGCAGGACCCCCGGTTGCTCGAGCACCTGGCGAAGCACGACATCCCGCTCGAGGTCTGCCCCTCGTCGAACGTCGCCACCCGCGCGGTGACGAACCTCGAGGAGCACCCGATCACGGCGTTCCGCGACGCGGGAGTGACGGTCACCGTGAACTCCGACGACCCGTCGATGTTCGGCACCAGCCTCAACAGGGAGTACCAGATCGCGGCACGGCTCCTGGACCTGGACCGCGGCGGGGTGGCCGACCTGTCCCGCGCGGCCGTGCGTGCGTCGTTCGCGCCCGACGACCTCAAGGTGGCCATGCTCGCCGAGATCGACGCCTACGCCAGGGTCTGACCAGGGCGTGGAAGAAAGCATCTGGCCCGGCGATCTCATACGTCGCCGGGCCGGATCCATTGGAACGTGCGGCGCGAGGAGATCGTCGGACGCGGTGCGGCGTGTCGCCGGGCCCCCGGTCAGGCCTTGGTGGCCACGACCAGCAGGTACTCCCAGTCCACCGTGCCCTCGGCGGTCCGGAACCGCTCGACGAGGCCGAGCAGGGCCCGGTCCAGCTCGGCGGTGCGTGCCGGGTCGTCCGGCAGGCCGCGGTACGCGGTGATGGTGGGTCCGTACGTGGACTTGAAGTAGGCCAGGAACTCAGCGGGATCGGCCAGCCGGTCGGCGCTGAGCAGCTGCTGGCTGGCCCGGATGTCGCGGACCCGGTCGCCGAGGAGCTCGCGGACGTGCTCGATGTCGCCCCACAGCGGCGGTGGCTGGGCTCCCGGGGGCGGTGGCGCGACGAACGGCTTCGTGGTGGCGAACATCTGGCCGATGAAGCCGGTGGGCGTCCACGAGATCAGGCCGATCCGACCGCCGGGACGGCAGACACGGACCAGCTCGTCGGCGGCCTGTTGGTGGTGCGGGGCGAACATCACGCCCACGCACGAGGTGACGGCGTCGAACGTGTCGTCCTCGAAGGGCAGGTGCTCGGCGTCCGCCACTCGCCACTCGATGTCCACCCCGGCCGCCGCTGCGTCGGCACGGCCGACGTCGAGCAGCTCGGGGGTGAGGTCGGAGGCGACGACATGGGCACCGGTCGCGGCGGCGGGGATCGCGACGTTGCCGGAGCCCGCCGCGACGTCGAGCACGTGGTCGTGGGGGCCGAGATGCGTGGCCTCGACGAGGACGGGCCCGAGGTCCTGGATGATCTCGGTGGCGACGGCGTGGTAGTCGCCGAGCGCCCACATAGCGCGGTGGCGCGCCTTGAGAGCGGTGTCGGCGTCGGTCGTTGTCTGGGCGGTCATGGGTATCTCCTCAGGCTCTCTGACGTTCGTCCCGAGACGCCAGGAGCGAGGGCGAGCGGCGCACATCGGTGCATCTACCCATCTCGGGTGCGGGTGCGACGTACGCGTATGGGTGGTGCCCGGCGCCGCTCAGTCCGCGGCCGGCAGCCGGCTGACCGCGCCCGCGCGGGCGGACCTGCCGCGCAGTCCGAGCTTGTCGTAGACGTTTCTGGAGATGCCGCTCGAGGGTGCGGGCGCTGAGGGTGAGGTCGGAGGCGATGGCAGCCTTGTCGTGGCCACGGGCGGCCGCGGAGAGCGGATGGACACCAGAAGACGCACGTGCGCCCCGCGGTCCGGGCACGTCGAGAGGACCACGGGGCGCACGCCCCCGGACGGGAACCCGGGGACTGATGAACCGTAAGCATCACTCGACCCTGGTGTCGATGCGCACTCCGGGCCAGGGGGTCGGCGGCGCGCACGCTCCGCCCTCGCCCTCCTGGTACCTGATGATCCTCCCCGATCGCTGGAGAGATCCTCGGCCTCTTCTGGGGCAACCAAGGGGCACGCGGGTCGGCCCGAGATGACCGCCAGCGCTGGGTCCAGGCGGCCCGCCGGCCTCGTTCGCTCGTGGACCACACCGGGTCCTTCGGGCACCCGGCGAAGCGGGCCTGAGACTTTGCCGTCCGCCGTCTGCCGGTCGTGAGATTCCGGACGTACTCTCGCCTCGTGCGGCGAACGCCGCGTGGGGGGCGGGAATCAGGAGAACCCATGACCGCCGCAACTCTCGAACGCCGCCCGCTGGGGAAGCCGGGTCGCGTCAGCCTCACCGATTTCCTGCTCGCTCGGATCACCGAGAACGAGTCTGCGGCGCTCTACGCCGGCCGTCACCGCGATCGCGCCCTCGCCGAGTGCTGGGCCCTCCGCCAGCTGGTGCACCTCCACCAGGACCCGATCCACGGATGCCGTGACGACGGCTGGCCGTGCATGACGCTGCGCATCCTGGCGCTACCGCACGCCGACCACCACGACTACGACGGCACGTGGCGGCCGCTGAACACCAGCCTCCGCGTGATGTCCTACGGGCGCCACCGCCGCGACGTCTGAGCGTGCGTCGGCGGGCGGCCGCTCGCAAAGACATCGGCGTCTGTCAATATCGACCTATGTCGAAGTCTCTCGCGGAGCTGTCGCCTCGGGAGGCGGTCGCCTGCTCCTCGCCCCTGACCCGCGAGGCGATGCCTGCCGCCACGGCCGAGCGGGTCGCGAGGCTGCTCAAGGCGCTCGCAGACCCGGTAAGGCTCCGCCTGCTCTCCCTGGTCGCCTCCCATGCCGCGGGCGAGGCGTGTGTCTGCGACCTCAACGACGCCTTCGAGCTCTCGCAGCCGACGATCAGCCACCACCTGAAGGTGCTCCACGAGTCCGGGCTCCTGCATCGTGAGAAGCGCGGGGTCTGGGTCTTCTACCGGGTCAACACCTCGGCCCTCGGCGACGTTGCGGCGCTGCTCGGCGGCGTGATCGCATGACCCTGCTCGCGCGTCGGGCCACCGCAGAGCTGGTCGGGACGGCGTTCCTGGTCGCCGCGGTGGTGGGCTCCGGCATCGCAGCGGCCCGGCTCTCGCCCGACGACGTCGGTCTGCAGCTGCTGGAGAACAGCTCGGTCACCGGTGTCGCCCTGGTGGCGCTGATCCTTGCGCTCCAGCCGGTGTCGGCCTCGTTCAACCCGGTGGTGACGGCCGTGGAGGCGTTCGTCGGGCGGATCACCCGCCGCGAGGCGGCGGTGCTGGTCGGGTCGCAGGTCGTCGGAGGTCTGGTCGGCGTCGTCGTTGCGAACCTGATGTTCGACCTGAGCGCCGTCACCCTCTCGACCGACCATCGCGGCTCCGGGGGACACCTGCTGGCGGAGGTCGTGGCGACGTCCGGGCTGGTGCTCGTCGTGTTCGGCACCCTGCGATCCGATCGACCGGATGCGGTCGCCTACGCCGTCGGCGGCTACATCGCAGCGGCGTACTGGTTCACGAGCTCGACCAGCTTCGCGAACCCGGCCGTCACCCTCGCCCGGATGTTCACCGACACGTTCTCCGGCATCGCTCCCTCGTCCGTCCCGGGGTTCGTGGTGATGCAGATCCTGGGTGGCGCCGTCGGCGCCGTCCTCGTCCAGCTGGTCCACTCCGTCCCCGAGGAGACGACATGAGCGCCAAGGTCGCCACCGTCCTGTTCGTGTGCGTGCACAACGCCGGTCGGTCCCAGATGGCCGCCGGGTACCTGCAGCACCTGGCCGGAGACCGCATCGCCGTGCTCTCGGCGGGCTCCCAGCCGGCCACCGAGATCAACCCGGTGGCCGTGGCGGCCATGGCCGAGGAGGGCATCGACATCGCTCGTGAGGTCCCGACGCTGCTCTCGGAGTCCGACGTCCGGGAGGCGGACGTGGTCGTCACGATGGGCTGTGGGGACGAGTGCCCCTACGTTCCCGGGCGACGATACGAGGACTGGGTGCTCGACGACCCGGCCGGCCAGGGTATCGAGACGGTCCGGCCGATCCGCGACGAGATCCGCCGGCGGGTCGAGGGCCTGGTCAGGGAGCTGGTGCCGTGACCGTCCGGACCCGCCCGCCATCGACCCGTGGGCGCCCCGGGCTATGGCAGTCAGGGATCGTCCGATCTAGGGTCGGGCATCCGTGATCGATCGAGGGGGGACCATGAAGGTCAGGGCAGTGGCAGCAGCATCCGCGTCGGCGGTCGTGATCGGGGTGGGCGCTTACGGTGCTCTACCGGCACAGGCGGACACCTACCAGGCCCCCGAGGTCTTCCGGATCGCACCGATCGTGCATGCGTCGGACGGGACGGCGACGGTCACGGCGACGTACCGCTGCTACGGCGGTGACGGCGGCGGCGCCCACCTCTTCATCGCGGTGAAGCAGGGCCCGAAGGTCAACGCCCAGAACCACACCACAAGCGCCTGGGCCACCACGTTCTACAGCACGAACTTCAACTACTTCATCTCCGACCGCGGCCTGTTGCCGACCTGTGACGGGACCATCCGTACCGACACCTACGTCGTGATGGACGACCCGTTCTGGGCGAACTCCGGCTCGGCCCCGGCGCTGCGCACCGGCGCTGCGTTCGTGCAGTTCTGCCTGTTCGACAGCACCAACAGCGGCGCGGACGACGACCTGACGGGGTTCGCCTTCAAGTACCAGATGCGGGGGGTGCTCGCCTCCTAACGCGCCGCCCGGTCTCCGACTCCCGCGGGCGAGCGGGAGGCAGACCGCCCGCGTCGCCGCTGGCCGCGCTGCCACTGAGGGCGTGCTGAGGGCGGTCGAAGACCACCGTTGTTGGTCGACGGTCAGCGACGTTTTGCAGCCACCTCAGCGGGTACGACGTCGCTCCGGGCATCACCTGACCGAAGGAGCGGACGTGTCGGATGACAAGGACGTCGCGAAAGAGCTGGTCGAGACGCTGAAGGACGGCGAGCGTGGCTTCGCCCGCGCCGCCGAGAAGCTGCGAGACAGCGACCGTCCTGAATGGGCGGCGACGATGCAGCGCCTGTCGGAGCAGCGCGCCGACTTCCGCCGTGAGATCGTCGAGCTAGGTCACGAGTACGCCGAAGACGTCGACGAGAGCGGGTCGGTCGCGGCTGCCCTTCACCGTGGCTGGATCTCGCTCAAGGATGCGTTGACCGGGGACGACGCAGGCGCCGTCCTGGGAGCCGCCCTGACGGGAGAGGATCACGCCGTGTCCGAGTACGAGAAGGCGCTCACGCACGACCTGAGTGCGGGCTTCCGGGAGGTCGTGCGCCGACAGCACGCCGCAGTCGTCACCGCTCGCGACGAGGTCAAGGCTCTTCGCGCCGCCGCCTGACCGCAGAAGGCGGAGCCGAAACCTCGGCGCATCACCCGACGTCACAGAGCAAGGCTGCGCCCCGGCAGGACTCGAACCTGCGACCTGGAACGCAGCGACACCAGCCCGGGCGTCTTGCCGAGTGGCCCAGCGATCCCATAGGGCGATCCCCGACCTACCGCTCATGCCGCGATCCGTGCCCCGCTCAGCCGATGGGGCGGGCGCGTCACTCTCGCTCTCGGTTCTGCCGCTGGCGGGCGCTGACGATGTCGCGGGCCAGTTGGAAGAGGCTCACTCCGGCGCGTGAGGCGGCGTCTCGCAGGCGGGCCACGGCGGTGTCGACATCTACTCCCAGTTGTGCGGCCACGATGCCCGTCGCCATGTCGATGATGTTCTGGTTCCGGATCGTCCGCGGGGCCTGCTCCGCGTCCGTACGGGTGGTGAACGACAGATCCGCGTTGGCCACCGCTCCGGGGGCCCATGCTCCGAAGACGCCAGCCAACTGCTCGTGGTGTCCGACGAAGGCCCGTGCCGATGCTGCATAGAGGTTGACCGTGCCCGACACGCGCTCGCCGCTCAACATCGGAAGGGTCAGCGTGCTGCGTACCGCCCGCGCCGCCGTGGCCTCAGCGAACAGACGCCATCGGTCTTCGTCCAAGGGGTTCGGCTGGAATTCCACGACGTGGTCGGTGAGGGCGGCTTCGACACAGGGGCCACCCGCGAGGTATTGGACCGCGTCGAGGACGGCGACGTCCTCTGCCGTGGCGACCAGGGTGAAAGTGAGCCCATGTTCGAGTGGGGCGATGCTGACGCCGATGAGGTCGGGGACGATCTCTCTCGCGCGGTTCGCCAACTGAGTGAGGTCCGCCAGCAGGCTCCCTTCATCCGCTGACGGATCGAGGTCGTCTACCGCCTCAGCTGTCTCTGGGATGGGTTCCATCGATGTCACTGCCGCACTCCGCCCTTGCTCTGCTACACCGGCGGTACCCCGATGCGCCCCATTGCATCTGCTGGAGGCTCCGCCGTCGGCGAAACAAGAACCGCTCGTGCCGCCGTCCGGTGCACGCCATGCCGATGACAGGTGGACAACCCTCGACCGCTAGGCAGCCCTCGGAAGGCGCCTCGGATCCCACCCGGCACCCGACGATGCACCGTTCATCCTGCTCAGCAAAGGCCTCGCCACGGCGGGCGGCCGTCGGCGGCACGGGGACTGCATTCGGGGCCCGGCCGACGCTTCCGGAATGCCGGCCGCCCCGCGTCTCGGTCATTGGACAGGGGTGTCGGTCTCGCCGGGGTCTATCTGGTGAACTCGCAGACTGGGACGGTGTTGCGTCGCCTCGGAACGAGCAGCGCCTTCTCACAACCGGTGTTCGCCGATGGCAACTTGTTCGCAGCGTCGGTCATCGACGGACTCACCGCTTACCGGTGACCCCACTTGAGCGCTCGGTCCTCGGCGACCTGGCCGGGCATGAACCCGTCGAGCGTGGTCACGGCGACACGGCTGATGCCGACCTGGGCGAGCGGGACAACAGGCCCGCCTCGTGGGCAACGCGTACGGCGTTCAGCCGGTCGTTGACGTGGATCTTCCGGTAGATGTGCTCGAGATGCTTCTCCACCGTTCGTGGCGAGGTCGCCAGCTGCCGGGCGATGCCGCGCGCGGAGTGGCCTGCGCCAAGCAATTGAAGCACCAGGAGTTCCCGGGCGGTCAGCCCGAGGTCTCCGGCCGGTGCGGCGCGGGGGAGGCCCAGCACGTTGAAGAGCCGGACTTGATGGTGCACGGCCTTCAGCGCGCGCTGCATCGTTCGTGCGACGGCCAAGTCCTGTTCGGAGAAATCAGACCCCGAGCGGGCAAGGACGAAGGTCTGGTGTTCTACTCCTTCGCAGTGACATGCGATCGTGAGCTGCTGCTCGCACCCGAAGGTCCGCAACAACCCGGTGAGGAACTGGCTTCTCGGCTGCCGTTCTACTCCGGTCCGATTCGGCTCGCCCTCACCGAAATGGGGCAATCCTCACCGTAAGCAAAGCGTTCTTAGCGTTCTCAGCGCGAGGCCTTAGGTTGCTCTCAAGATCGAGCGAGATTCCCGGAAACCGATCACCTGACCCTCATCGGCTGAGTGCCGTGGGCGGCGGCGCTGGCAGAGCCTCACCGCGGGTGCCTCACAAACCCACGTCGTTTCTGACCTGCGCAGATGGAGCGCCCCCCTGAAGTGCTTCGGGTGATGGGTGACAGCTCTACTTCGGTTGATCGGTGACACTCGTCTTGACCTTACGGCGCCCGCCGGGCACCTGGACGTTGCGTTGTTTGACCTCCCCTCGGGTGCGGCGTTCTGTGGTCTTGAGGAGCTGGTGGCCGTCGTAGAACTGCATGGTTTGGTCGGTGACCCACACGTCGATGGTGTGGCCGGCGGCAGCGATGCCGAGGCAGACCTGTTGCCAGTTCACGCAGACCACTCCGACTGGGCTGGCGCGTCGCAGGACCCAGAACCCGTCATCGCGGTCGGCGTTCGGGCGGGTGGAGGCCGGTACCCGCCGTAGCGCGGTGACCGGTGCCGCCGCGGCCCGCTGGAAACGTTCCGCGGGCACGACCATCCCCAGGGGTGGGTGGGGCCGGGTGTGGTTGTAGTCGGTGACCCACTCGTCGAGCTCGGCCTGGGCCGCGGCCAGCGTGGGGAAGACCCGGTCGGTGCGGAACTCGGTGCGGATCGCCCGGTGGAAACCGCTCGACCTTTCCCGTGGTCGTGGGCGACCGGGGCTGGGTCAACAGGTGCTCGATCCCGTTCTCCCGGCACACCCGGTCGAACAACACCTCCACCGGCGGATGGTTGAACCGGCCGGTGAACACCTTGCCGTTGTCGGTCAGGATCTGGCCCGGCACCCCGTACCGGCGCACCGCCAGCGCAAGCCCCTCGCACACCCCACGGGAGGACTCCCGCATCATCAGGTAGGCGCTCACGCAGAACCGGGAGTGGTCATCGATCCCGGTCAACGCCTTGGCCCGACGCCCGTCGGCCAGCCGGAACCCACCCACGGTGTCCAGCTGCCACAGCTCCATCGGCAGCCCACGCTCCCACCGCTTCCACTTCCGGTCCCGCCGACGACGACCCGACGGGTCGACCAGACCCAGCCGCACCAGCGCCCGATACACCGCCGACTCCGAAGGGACCGGCACCACCCCGGCCCGGCCCAGCTCGAAGACCAGCCGCCGCGGACCCCACGACGGATGCGAGAACCGCAACCTGGCGATCACAGCCTCGACCTCACCACCAATCTGATGCGGACACGACCGCGGCCGATGCGACCGGTCGCTCAACCCGCCCAGACCCTCGGCCTCATACCGGGCCAACCACACATGCACGGTCTTGCGCGACACACCGAACCGGGCCGCCACATCCGTGACCGTCTCGCCGTCACTGACCACCGCCAGCACAGCCTGATACCGCTGCTCAGCCACACTCAACTCCCGCATAAACCGGGAGTGTCACCAATCAGCCGAAGTAGGTGTCACCCATCAGCCGAAGACATGTAACCCCTCAGCCGAAGACCGAACGTCACCCATCAGGCGAAGTAACACATGAAGTAGCGCCCCCGGCAGGACTCGAACCTGCGACCTAGAGATTAGAAGGCTCTTGCTCTGTCCAGCTGAGCTACAGGGGCCGTGGACCATTGTGGAGCATGCCTCAGGTCGCCTTCATGCCACCACAGGCGATGGGTACGAGCCCGGCATGACTTCCTTCGGCTACACCTTGATGACCGAGCAGTCCGGGCCGCGCGAGCTCGTCGGGCACGCGTCGGCGGCGGAGGACGCCGGGTTCGACTTCGAGGTCATCAGTGACCACTTCTTCCCCTGGCTCGACGCCATGGGTCACTCGCCGTACGCCTGGAGCGTGCTGGGTGCCGTCACCCAGGTGACCGAGCGGGTCGAGCTGATGACGTACGTGACCTGTCCGACCATGCGCTACCACCCGGTGGTCGTCGCCCAGAAGGCCGCGACCGTCGACCTGCTCAGCGATGGTCGCTTCACCCTCGGCCTCGGCGCCGGCGAGAACCTCAACGAGCACGTCGTCGGACGCGGCTGGCCACCCGCCAACGTCCGGCACGAGATGCTCCTGGAGGCGCTGGAGATCATCACCGCCCTCTTCGGCGGTGGGTACGTCGACTACAAGGGCGAGCACTTCCGCGTGGACTCCGCGAAGGTCTGGGACGTCCCGACGAACCCCGTCCCGATCGGCGTCGCGGTGTCGGGCAAGCAGTCGGTCCGGACGTTCGCGCCGTTGGCCGACCACCTGATCGCGGTCGAGCCCGACGTCGACCTGGTCAACGCGTGGGACGAGGCCAACGACAGGCCCCACTCACGCAAGATCGGCCAGCTGCCGGTCTGCTGGGGCAAGGACCGCGATGCCTGTGTCGTGCGCGCGCACGAGCTGTTCCGATGGTTCGGCGGCGGCTGGAAGGTGAACGCCGAGCTGCCCGGCCCCGCCGGCTTCGCGGGCGCTTCGCAGTTCGTCACCCCGGAGGACGTAGCCGGATCCGTTCCCTGCGGCCCGGACGTCGGCGCCATCGTCAAGGCCGTGCGAGAGTTCGAGGACGCCGGGTTCACCGACGTCGCCCTGGTGCAGATCGGCGACGAGTCGCAGCGCGACTTCCTGGGGATGGCGGAGAAGGAGCTGCTGCCCGCCCTGCGCGTGTGACGCCTCGTACGTCGCCCCGACCGGCCTGACCGGCCTGACCGGCCTGACCGGCCTGACCGGCCTGACCGGCCTGACCGGCCTGACCGGCCTGACCGGCGTCGCGGTCAGCGCCTGGCCGCGGCCATCCACTCCTCGACGTCCGCCGACGTGCGTGGCAGCGAGGCCGACAGGTTCCGTGCGCCGTCCGCCGTGACCAGGATGTCGTCCTCGATCCGGATGCCGATGCCGCGCATCTCCTCGGGGACGAGCAGGTCGTCGGCCTGGAAGTACAGGCCCGGCTCGACGGTGAGCACCATGCCCTCGGTGAGATCGCCCTTGGGGTAGATGTCCTGGGACGCGCGACCGCAGTCGTGCACGTCCATCCCGAGCATGTGGCTGACACCGTGCAGGGTCCACCGCGCGTAGACCTTCGACTCGGGGTCCAGCGCCTCCTCGGCCGAGCACGGAAGCAGCTCGAGCGACTCGAGCCCGTGTGCCAGCACGTCCATCGCGGCGTGGTGGGCGGCGAGGAAGGGCGCGCCGGGCCTCACGGCCTTGATGCCGGCCTCCTGGGCGGCGTACACGAGGTCGTACAGCTCGCGCTGCAGTGGGGAGAAGGTGCCGGTGACCGGCAGCGTGCGGGTCACGTCGGCGGTGTAGAGGTTGTGCCCCTCCACGCCCATGTCGAGCAGGACCATCTGGCCGGGCACGATCGCCCCGGTGTTGTCGATCCAGTGCAGCGTCGTGGCGTGGTGCCCCCCGCCGACGATCGAGTCGTAGCCGATGTCGTTGCCCATCGCGCGCGCGCGGCGGAAGAACGTGCCCTCGATCCAGCGCTCGCCGAACTCCACGGCCCGGTCCATCTCGCCGGCAGCGTCGGTGAACCCGAGGGTCGTGACGTCGCACGCGGTCTGGAGCTCGCCGACCTCCCACTCGTCCTTGACCAGCCGCAGCTCGGACGCCACGCGGGCCAGGTCGGAGTCGCGGCTCTCGTCGTCTGCGACCAGCTTGTCGACCGCGTCGGAGACGCCCCGGTGCACCCGGGTCTTGCCGGACTTGTCGAGGACACCCTCGAGCTCGTCGATGTGACGAACCTCGAGACCGAGCGAGTCGGAGATCTCCTTCAACGACGGTCGGCGACCGACCCAGAGCTCGCCGTACTGACGGTCGCGGAAGAACTCGTCGGTGTTGCGCTCCGACCTCGGCCGTGCGAAGAGGACGGACTCGCCGTCCTCGATGACGAGCACGGCGTCGCTGGTCTGGTTGCCGCAGAAGTACGTGTGCGCCGTGTCGCTGCGGAACCGGTAGTCGGTGTCGTAGGAGCGCACCTTGAACGTGCCGGCGGGCAGCACGAGCCGCTCCCCGGGGAACGCCTCGGCCAGGCGCTGCCGGCGGGCCGCGGCGTACGGCGCGATCGGGTGCGGTGGCAGGTCGAGCTCGCGGTCGCCCCAGCCCCGGCGCATGAACTGGGAGTAGGCCTCTGGAACGGCGGGATCGTGCGCCTCGGTGTGGAGCTCCTGCGCGGGAGCCGTCGTCTCGTCGGTCACCCTGCCAGGGTACGCCCGACGCGCGTCGCCACGCGAAGCGTGAGGCCGACCCCCGTTAGGCTCTCGCCATGGCCGGTGCCTCCCGCGGCAACGCCGTCTTCACGGTCGTGGTGACGGCGCTGGTGCTCGTGTGCGCCGTCCCGATGTCGCTCGTCGTCGGGGTCTCGAGCGCCCCGCGGGTCACGGTCCTGGCCGCTCTCCTCGCCGCCGTCCCGGTCGGTCCGCTCATCGCGTGCATCCTGTGGCTGGACCGCTACGAGCCCGAGCCGCGCCGCCTTCTCGTGGGGGGGCTCCTGTGGGGGGTGTTCGTGGCGACGGCCATCGCGCTCCTGCTCGAGGGAGTCGGCGGGTTCGTCGGCGGGATCTCCGACAACCGGATGCTCGAGATCGGTGCACCGGTGGCGGAGGAGGCGAGCAAGGGGCTGTTCCTCCTGCTCCTGCTGTGGTGGCGACGCGCCGAGCTCGACGGTGTCCTCGACGGGATCGTGTACGCCGGCCTGGTGGGTGTCGGTTTCGCCTTCACCGAGAACATCCTCTATCTCGCGAGCGCCTACGACGGCTCCGGCGGCGTGGGTCCGGGCGGCGTCCACGCCCTCACCGGCACCTTCGTCGTGCGGTGCTTGGTGAGCCCGTTCGCGCATCCGCTGTTCACGGCCTGCACAGGTGTCGGGGTGGGGATCGCGGTGGGAGCGCGTCGCCGCTCGACGCGCATCCTCGCTCCCGTCGTCGGGTACGGGTGCGCGGTGCTCGCCCATGCCGTGTGGAACAGCTCCACCGTCTTCGGGGAGGGGAGCTTCGTGACGGTGTACCTGGTCCTGATGGCGCCGATCTTCGTGACGGCCGTCGCGCTGGCGGTCTGGGTACGACGATCGGAGGGCCGGATGCTCGCCGGCGCCCTGTCGGACGCCGCGCGACGCGGCCTGCTTCCCGCGACCGACATCGCCTGGGTGGTCGACCTGTCCGCCCGGCGCCGTAGCCGGGCCTACGCGCGCCGCATCGGTGGGGCCACCGGTGAGCATGCGATGCGGGAGTACCAGCAGGCCGTGATCGAGCTGGGCTTCCTGCACAGCCGCTACCTGCGGGGCGTACCCCCACCCGACTTCGCGGCCCGGGGGCACGACTACGTTGCCCGGATCAGTGCTTTGCGCCCGTCGATCGCGTTCCCCGGACAGGTGGTTCCCATCCGATGACCGTCACCCCGGCCGGCTCGCAGATGCTCACCGCGCTCGTCCGGCTCCGTGCGGCGCTGCAGGGTGCCGTGCTGCCCCTGGACCTGCCGGACGTGGCCGAGCACCGGCATGCGCGCGCCGAGATGGTCAACCAGCTCGAGGACTACGTCATCCCGCGCATCGTCACTCTCGAGGCGCCTCTGCTGGCGGTCGTCGGCGGCTCCACCGGTGCCGGGAAGTCGACGCTGGTGAACTCCCTCGTCGGCTCGGTGGTCACCGAGTCCGGCGTCCTCCGCCCGACGACCCGCTCGCCGGTGCTCGTCCACAACCCCGCCGACGCTGACTGGTTCGGCGCCGACCGGCTGCTTCCGGAGCTCGTGCGCGTCCATCACGCGACCCACGACCCGCACGCCCTGCAGCTCGTCGCCATGGACGTCGTCCCGGCCGGGCTCGCGATCCTCGACGCCCCGGACATCGACTCGGTCGAGGAGAGCAACCGCCGGCTCGCGGCCCAGCTCCTGGCGGCCGCGGACCTGTGGCTGTTCGTCACTTCTGCGGCCAGGTACGCCGACCAGGTGCCGTGGGACTTCCTGCGCCAGGCGGCGGAGCGTTCCGCGGCCGTGGCGATCGTGCTCGACCGCACGCCACCCGATGCCGTCGACACCGTCGCGAGCCACCTGGCCCGCATGCTCGCCGCGCGCGGACTCAAGGACTCCCCGCTGTTCGTGGTCAACGAGGCGACGCTCACCGAGAACGGGCTCCTCGCCCCCCGATACGTCGCCGAGATCCGTGGCTGGCTCGCCGATCTGGGAGGTGACGCCGAGGCCCGCGCCGCGATGGTGCAGCAGACGCTCGAAGGCGCGGTGCGGTCGCTGACCCGTCGTGCCCACACCGTCGCCGACGCGTGCCTGGAGCAGATCGAGGCGGCCGAGCGTCTCCGCTCCGCCGCGGACGCGGCGTACGACCAGGAGATCGAGCGACTGCTGGAGGCCACCGCGGACGGCACGCTGCTCCGCGGCGAGGTGCTCGTGCGGTGGCGCGAGTTCGTGGGCACAGGCGAGCTGCTCAAGACCCTCGAGGCCAAGGTCGGCTGGCTCCGCGACCGCATGGTGAACGCGATCAAGGGCAAGCCCCAGCAAGCCGAGCGGGTGAGCACGGCCGTCGAGTCGAGCCTCGAGACCCTGATCGTCGAGCACGCCGAGTCGGCCGCCGAGCGCGCCGAGGCGTCCTGGCGGAGCCTGGCGCCCGGTCAGGAGCTGCTCTCCGACGTCGGGGAGGACCTCGGTCGCGCGTCCCGCGGCCTTCGGCGGCAGGCCGAGCGGGCCGTGCGTGACTGGCAGCAGGACGTGCTCGAGATGGTGCGCGACGAGGGTGCCGACAAGCGCACGACGGCGCGCTTCCTGGCCTACGGCGTCAACGGCCTCGCGGTGTCCTTGATGGTCGTGGTGTTCGCCAGCACCGCCGGCCTGACCGGAGCCGAGGTGGGCATCGCCGGAGGCAGCGCCCTTCTCGGGCAGAAGCTCCTGGAGGCCGTCTTCGGCGACCAGGCCCTGCGGAGCCTCACCGAGCGCGCCCGGGGGCGGCTCGAGGAGCGGGTGCGCGCGCTGCTCGACGAGGAGCGCTACCGCTACCTGGACCTGCTCGCCAGCCTCGGGCTCGATCCCGGTGCAGCCGACCGGGTGCGTGACGCCGCGCGTTCTGTCGACGACCTGCGTTACGCGAGCACCGAGCGGCACAGTCTCCATTCGTACTGAGGCCCCAGGGCGGCACGGCCGAGGACGACGAGGGGGGCCCGGGTCCCACGTTCGTGCCGAGCCGCACACTAGGCTCTAGTGCGATCGATCACCCGAGCGTCGCGAGGGAGCAGAGTGACCTCCTTGTTGGACGGGGCCAGGAGGCTCGTGTCTCGAGGCTCGGATCTGGGTGACCGGATCGAGGCGCTCGGGCGGGCCGGCGAGGCTGCGCGGGGGCGCCTGGACGACCGGGTCGTCGACCACGCTCTGGAGACCGTCGAGCGGACGACGCGGCGGCTCGGCCTGGCTGCCGACCACACCGTCGTCGCCATCGCCGGCGCCACCGGCTCCGGCAAGTCCTCGACGTTCAACGCGCTCGCGGGCGTCGAGCTCGCCCCCGTCGGTGTCCGCCGTCCCACGACGTCGTGGGCGACGGCGTGCGTGTGGGGGAAGGACGGCGCGGGCGAGCTGCTGGACTACCTCGGCATCGCCCCGCGCCACCAGATCATGCGTGACTCCCTGCTCGACATCGGCAAGGAGGACCACGCCCTCCAGGGCGTCGTCCTGCTCGACCTGCCCGACCACGACTCGACGGAGGTGTCCCACCACCTCGAGGTCGACCGGCTGATCGAGCTCACCGACCTCATGGTGTGGGTCCTGGATCCTCAGAAGTACGCCGACGCCGCGATCCACGACCGCTACCTCGCACCGCTCGCCACGCACCACGCCGTGATGATCGTCGTGCTGAACCACGTCGACGAGGTGCCGGAGGACCGGCGTCAGTCGATGCTGGACGACATCCGCCGGCTCCTGGACGCCGACGGACTCGAGCGCGTGCCGCTGATGGCGACCAGCGCGCAGACCGGGGAGGGCGTCGACGCCCTGCGGTACGCGATCGCCGAGCGCGTCCGGGCCAAGCAGGTCACCCGGTCACGGCTCGAGGCCGACGTACGCCTGGCCGCCCAGCAGCTCTCGGACGCCACGGGCACCAGCGGACATCCGGAGCTGTCGAAACAGCGGATCGAAGCCCTCGAGGACGCGTTCGCCGATGCCGCGGGCGTGCCGACGGTCGTGGCGGCCGTCGAGGACGCCACCCGGGCTCGGGGGCGCAGGGCTACGGGTTGGCCGGTCACGTCCTGGGTCTCCCGCCTGCGCCCCGACCCGCTCAAGCGACTGCACCTCGATCTCGGTCAGCAGGGGTCGCAGTTCACCGGCCGCGGTCGCACGTCAGTGCCCACCGCGACCCAGGTACAGCGCGCGCGCGTGGACGCCGAGGTCAGGAACCTCGCCGACCAGGTCTCGGTTCCCCTCTCGCGGCCCTGGGCCGACGCGGTACGCCGGGTCTCGGTGGCCCGGCTGCCGGACCTGGGAGACCGCCTCGACGCGGCGCTCGCTCGCACCGAGCTGAACGCCGACCGGATGCCGGTCTGGGCAGGTCTGGTCCGGGTGCTGCAGTGGCTGCTGCTGCTCGCCTCACTGGCCGGGCTCGTGTGGTCCGGCATCCTGCTGGCTGACCCGCAGCTCGGCGTCGAGCGCCCGGACACCCCGGACGTCGCGGGCTTCCCGGTGCCGGTGATCCTGCTGCTCGGGGGAGTGGCGCTCGGGCTCCTGCTGGCGCTGCTGTGCCGGTTCCTGGTCTCGGCCACCGCTCGCGCTCGGGCCCGCAGCGCTGACCGGAGCCTCCGCTCCGCGATCGCGTCCGTGGCCGACGAGCTCGTGGTGACGCCCGTGCGCGCCGAGCTCGCGGCGTACGACACGGTGCGCGAGGGGCTCGCACGCGCGCTGAAGTGACCCTTTCTCGTCCACAGCCCGACGTCCCGAACACCCTCTCCACAGGCGCGCGCGCCGAGCTCGGGCGCGTGTCGGTGCCGCTGCCGAGGCTCGGTCGCACGTTCCACGAGACCCCTCACGAGCAGGAGATGACCCATGAACGAGACCTTCGTGACCCTGTCCGGATGGCTGGGCGGTGACGTGAGCCTGCGCGACGCGGGCGGCGTGCCGGTCGCGAGCTTCCGGGTGGCGAGCACGCCGCGCCGCTACGTCCGCAAGACCGACAGCTGGGAGGACGGCGACACCCAGTGGTACTCCGTGAACGCGTGGCGCGCCCTCGCAGAGAACTGCGACCGCTCCCTCCGGCGAGGTGATCCGGTCGTGGTCCACGGGAAGCTGTGCGCCCACGTCTGGACCAACAAGGCCGGCCTCGAGGTCACGACGTTCGAGGTCGAGGCGTTCTTCGTCGGCCACGACCTCAACCGGGGCACCAGCGCGTTCCAGCGCCGCAAGCTGAGCGCCGCTGTCGAGCCGCCGGAGGAGGGCGCCGTGGACGCCGCCTGAGGGCTGCCCCGATCCGACGATCTCAGGGGTCGGCCCGTAGGGTGGCGGGTCATGGCTGACTACGTCTTCACCCTGCGCAACGTGCGCAAGGCGCACGGCGACAAGGTGGTCCTCGACAACGTCACGCTGTCGTTCCTGCACGGGGCCAAGATCGGTGTCGTCGGACCGAACGGCACGGGCAAGTCGACCTTGCTCAAGATCATGGCCGGGCTGGAGCACCCCAACAACGGCGACGCGATCCTCGACCCGGGGGCGACCGTCGGGATGCTCCAGCAGGAGCCGCCGTTGACCGAGGGCACGACGGTCCTGGAGAACGTCGAGGAGGCCGTGCACGAGATCAAGGGGAAGCTCGACCGCTTCAACCAGATATCCGTGGCGCTCGCGGATCCCGAGGCCGACTACGACACGCTGCTCGCCGAGATGGGGGAGCTCCAGACAGATCTCGACCACTCCTCCGCGTGGGACCTCGACAGCCGACTCGACCAGGCGATGGACGCCCTGCGCTGCCCGCCACCCGAGGCGCTCGTCGACACGCTCTCCGGTGGTGAGCGGCGTCGGGTGGCGCTGTGCAAGCTGCTGCTCCAGCAGCCCGACCTGTTGCTCCTCGACGAGCCGACCAACCACCTCGACGCCGAGTCGGTGCAGTGGCTGGAAGGTCATCTCGCCTCCTATCCCGGTTGCGTCCTGGCCGTCACCCACGACCGCTACTTCCTCGACAACGTCGCCCAGTGGATCCTCGAGCTCGACCGAGGCAAGACCCACCCCTACGAGGGGAACTACTCGACGTACCTCGAGACCAAGCAGGAACGCCTCAAGATCGAAGGTCAGAAGGACGCCAAGCGCGCCAAGATGCTCGAGCGCGAGCTGGAGTGGGTGCGGTCCAACCCCAAGGCCCGGCAGGCGAAGAGCAAGTCGCGTCTCGCTCGGTACGAGGAGCTCGCTGCCGAGGCCGACCGCTCGCGCAAGATCGACACCGCCGAGATCAACATCCCGGCCGGTCCACGGCTCGGTGACGTCGTGCTCGAGTCGCACGACCTGGCCAAGGGCTTCGAGGGGCGGCCGCTCATGCACGACGTGTCGTTCACGCTCCCGCGGGCCGGCATCGTCGGAGTGATCGGCCCGAACGGCGTGGGCAAGACCACGCTGTTCCGGATGATCGTGGGGGAGGAGAAGCCGGACGACGGCGAGCTCAGGGTCGGCCAGACCGTGAAGATCTCCTACGTCGACCAGAGCCGCGGGGGTCTCGACCCCGACAAGAACGTGTGGCAGCTCGTCTCCGACGGGCTCGACCACATCAAGGTCGCCAACTTCGAGATGCCCTCGCGGGCCTACGTCGCCTCGTTCGGTTTCAAAGGCCCGGACCAGCAGAAGCGGGCCGGCGTCCTCTCCGGCGGAGAGCGCAACCGCCTCAACCTCGCCCTCACACTGAAGATGGGCGGCAACCTGCTGCTGCTCGACGAGCCCACGAACGACCTGGACGTGGAGACCCTGCAGTCCCTCGAGGACGCTCTGCTCGAGTTCCCCGGCTGTGCCGTGGTCACCTCGCACGACCGCTGGTTCCTCGATCGTGTCGCCACCCACATCCTGGCCTGGGAGGGCGACGACGAGGATCCTGCGAAGTGGTTCTGGTTCGAGGGCAACTTCGCCGCCTACGAGGAGAACAAGGTGGAGCGGCTCGGCCCCGAGGCGGCGCGGCCGCACCGGGTCACGCATCGACGCCTGACGCGCCCCTAGGACCGGATGTCGGCCTCGGGGTGGCACTCGATGAGCCGGTCGGTGACGGCGTTCATCACCCGGCCGAGGGCTGCGAAGTCCTCGCGGCTGGCGAGGTCCACGAGGTAGTCCCGCACGCCGTGGACGTGCACGGGCGCGGCTTCGACCAGCACGGCGTACCCGTGGTCGGTGAGGATGCACACGATGCCCCGACCGTCCTCCGGGGAGGCTGACCGAAGGACGAGTCCTGCCTTCTGCATGCGTGCGACGGTATGCGTGACCCGACTGCGGCTGTGCGCGACCGCGTCGGCGAGCTCCGCCATCCGCATCGACCGGCCGGGTCGCTCGGACAGCCTGACCATGATCTCGTACTCGGTCAGCGACAGGTCGAACGCCCGCTGCAGGTCGGCGTCCAGGCGGTCGAGCAGGAGGGTCACGCCGACTGCGAAGGCACGCCACGACGCCTGCTGGTCGGCGTCCAGCCATCGTGTCCCCCGGGCCTCGGACATAGGGGCAGGGTATCCAGGAGGCTGACGTCCCCGCAGATCCCGGCGCGCCGTGACTAGGCCAGTCGCTCCAGGATCAGGGCCATCCCCTGGCCGCCTCCGACACACATCGTGATCAGGCCGAGGGACTTGTCGTGCCAGTCGAGGGAGTTGAGCATCGTCGCCTGGAGCCGGGCACCGGTCATCCCGAAGGGGTGCCCGACGGCGATGGCGCCGCCGTTGACGTTGAGGCGGTCGAGATCGATGTGGAGGTCCTGGTACGACGGCACCACCTGCGCTGCGAAGGCCTCGTTGATCTCGACCAGGTCGATGTCATCGATCGTCATCCCGGCATGGGCCAGGGCGCGCCGCGTCGCCTGCACCGGTCCCAGGCCCATGATCTCCGGCGACAGAGCGCTCACGCCGGTGGCCACGATCCGCGCCAGGGGCGTGACCCCGAGCTCGGCCGCCACGGTGTCGGACATGACGACGACGGCCGCCGCTCCGTCGTTCAGCGGGCAGCAGTTGCCGGCGGTCACCACGCCGTCGGGGCGGAAGACCGGCTTGAGCCCGGCGACACCCTCGACCGTGACCCCAGGCCGCGGGCCGTCGTCGGCGGAGACCACCGTGCCGTCCGGCGTCGCCACCGGTGTGATCTCCCGCTGCCAGAAGCCGTCCGCGAGGGCCTTCTCCGCCAGGTTCTGCGAGCGCACCCCGAACTCGTCGAGCTCGAGCCGGGTGAGCCCACGCAGTGTCGCGACGTTCTCGGCGGTCTGCCCCATGGCGATGTAGGCGTCGGGGAGTACGCCGTCCTCCCGGGGGTCGTGCCACGCCTCGCCCGCCGAGCCGTGCTCCGCCCGGTCGGCCGTGCGCGCCATGGCGTCGGCGTAGCGCGGGTTGCGGGTGTTCGGCCACGAGTCTGAGTTGCCGTGCTCGTAGCGGGAGACCGTCTCCACACCAGCGGACACGAACACGTGTCCCTCACCTGCCTTGATGGCGTGGAAGGCCATCCGGGTCGTCTGCACCGAGGAGGCGCAGTAGCGGGTGATGGTGGCGCCCGGCACGTCGTCCATCCCGTTCATCACGTTCACGATGCGGGCCATGTTGAACCCGGCCTCACCACCGGGAAGTCCGCAACCGAGATAGACGTCGTCGACGTCGTGTCGGTCGAGCTCGGGCACCTTGTCGAGCGCTGTGCGGATCATCTCGGCGACGAGCTCATCGGGACGGACGTCCTTGAGCGAACCCTTGACAGCCCGGCCGATGGGAGAGCGGGCGGCGGAGACGAGAACGGCTTCCGGCACCCGGTCAGCCTAGTCCGGACACGAGCTCGGCCGGCTGGCAGGATCGGCCCGTGCGCCACGTCTACGAGTGCCAGATGCGCAGAGCAGACCTGCACGGTGACACGATCAGCAACGTCGCGTTCGTCGACTACCTCCAGGAGGCCCGGCTCGACCTGCTGCGTCACCACGACACCAGCCCGACCCCCAATCCGGGGGAGGGCCTGGTCGTGGTCAACACGGTCGTCGACTACCTCGCCCCGCTGCGCCTGTCGCACGGGCCGCTCTTCGTCGCGGTGTGGTCGACGGAGGTGCGCGCCGCGTCGTTCACGCTCGGGTACGAGCTGTTCACCGGGCCCGAGGACAGCCGCGTGGTGCACGGCCGGGCGACGACGTTGCTGACGCCGTACGTGTTCGCCTCCGAGCGGCCTCGGCGGATGACCGCTGAGGAGCGTGACCGGCTGGGGGCGCACCTCGGCCCGTCCCCGGTATCGGACCGCGCCGCTCCCCGCGGCGGCGAGACCTGGGGACGTGGCGTCGTCGAGCGACCTGTGCACGTGCGGTTCTCCGACGTCGACCTGCTCGGGCACGTCAACAACCTGCGCTACCTCGACTATGCGCAGATGGCGCAGGTCGACCTGCTGGTCGGGGTCTTCCAGGACGCGAAGGTGAGCGGCTCCGTCAACACCGTGATCGTCCGCGGCGAGATCGACTACGTCGGCCAGATGAACCTGCGACGCGAGCCGTACGCGGTGCGGAGCCGCGTCGTAGCCGTCGGGGACAGGTCCGTCTCCTTCGAGCAGGAGATCCGGGACGGGCAGAGAGTCATGGCTCGCAACCGCCTTGTCGAGGTCAACCTCGACGAGGACGACAAGCCGCTGGCCTGGCACCCGGCTCATCGCACGCTCTTCGAGCAGCGACTGCACGAGGCGGCGGTCAGCGCAGGAGCGCCCCCGACGCCCGGAGCCTCTTGAGGGCCCGATGGTGGGCCACTCTGACAGCAGAGTCGGTCATGCCCAGGGCAGCGGCGGTGGAGGCGACGTCGAGACCGACCACGTCCAGACACGCGACGACCTGTCGTTCCCGCTCGGGCAGCCGATCGAGGACCCACCGGACCCAGCCGCCCGACTCCGGGTCGACGGCGGCATCCGGACCGTGGTCACGCGCCGACGCGACGAGAACGTCGGTGGAGGCAGGAGCGGTGCGCCGTCGAGTGCTGCGGCGCACGGCGTTGCGCCGCTGGAGCCGGGCGATCCCGAAGAGCCAACCGGCGAAGTCCGACGAGGTGCCGCGGAAGTCCGCGATGCGGGTCGCCGCGGTCAGCCAGGTCTCGGCGGCCAGGTCCTCGGCGGAGATCCCCGCGTCGCCGGTCGGCAGGCTCCGCAGCCAGACCAGGAGGCGCCCGGCATGCGCTCGGTACAGCGCCCGCCAGGCCTCGTGGTCACCCGTCTTGGCCGACGCGACGATCTCGTCGTCGGCCAGGACCACGGTCCTAATCGCCACCTCCGGAGCCGTCCGAGCCGCTGTCGGAGCCGCTGTCGGAGCCGCTGTCGGAGCCGCTGTCGGAGCCGCTGTCGGAGCCGCTGTC
>JBKPTA010000086.1:0-15012 GCA_046735295.1 Actinomycetota bacterium
CACCGCCCCGATCGATGCCTCCTCCGGCGACCACGTGCGGCACCGGCTCTCACGCGCCGGGAACCGCCAGATCAACCGGACGCTGCACATCATGGCCACCGTCCAGCTCCGCAACCCCGGCATCGGCCGGGACTACTTCGACCGCAAGAAAGCCGGCGGCAAGTCCTCAATGGAAGCAATGCGTTGCCTCAAACGCAGACTGTCCGACCTCATCTACCGCCAGATGCTCGACGACGCTGTAGGGACGGGCCCAGGATGGCACCGGGGCAACGACTCTGACTCCAGCGCGACCGGCTCGCAACCCCAACACCGGTTCTTCGGACAAGCCACTCCGGGGCCCGCCACCAACCACCCTAAACCCGCTCTACCGAAGGTGTCTTGACACAGAGGGGAGCCATGAGCGGACGCGCTGTGCCGCAGTGCCGGACAGGTGTGACGTCACGTCGGATGGAGGAGGCCCTCCTGGCGGCCGACGATGACAGACCACACGACGGTCACCACAGCCGCGGTCATTGTCAGGGTGATGATGGCGCCGCCTTTGATCAGAACGAAGTTGACTGTCCCCAGGGACTCCAGCAGCCAAAGGGTGAGGCCTCCCTTGAACAGAATCACCAGACCCCACATCAGCGTGAGCCTTCGGAAGAGGGCGCGGATCTCGGGTCGGGCAGCGACCGCGGTGCTCATGGGGTAGAAGTCCGGAGCGAGCCGGGCGATGACGGGTCGAGCCGAGAAGAGCGACCCTAGGAAGATCGCTGCGACGGCGAAGTCTGCGAAGACGGGTTGCACAAAGTAGATGAAGCTGTTGCCGGTGGCGAGCGTGAAGGCCGTTCTCACGGTCATGATCCCCAGAGTCAGCAGAAGCAACCCCGACACTGGCCTCTTGGTGGCCCATCGCCAGCCCATCGCGCCGACCATCCAGGCGAGCGCGACTACCACAGCCGTGGCGACGTTGAAGATCACCAGCGTCACCCACAACAGAGCGGCCGGCGCCAACACGGCGGTGGCCAGGCTTACGGCCACGCGTTTGAGGATAGGGCGGAGCCCAGGGACTGCCGGCCGCTGACTGGCCGACCGTGAATTACCGATGGCGCCTTGGATTGCTCCCACGGCTTCGGCCCTTCCCGGTTGATGCAAACCGGATGTCTAGGTGCGCACCGAAAACGACGGAGCAGAGGCTCTTCGTGCTGGAAATCCTCGGCTTTCCCACAGTACACCCGCCACGGGACACTATTTCGCCGCCCGATCAGCGGTATTGAGCGCTCGTATCTATGTCGGCGGCACCCACCGCACCCTCGGTATTGAGCACAACCGCCGCGGCAACGTGCCGCCATGCCACGACCAAGGTCGTCGGCTCACCGCTGCCCGGATCGAGCACCGCCAGATGGCCTGTCTCGTCTTGGCCGACCCGACCTATCTCAAGCTCGACCGCGGAGACAGCACCCTCCGCAACCTGCCAGCGTTGGGTCCAGCCGACCCCGTACAGCATCACGTAAGCCATGACCGCCTCCAATCCCAACCCTGGCTGGGTTCAAGCGCTGGGGCTCTCGTCGTCCCACCGATCCCAGTCGACGGCGCCATCGGGCGTCATCGTGCCGGGCTGAGCCATTGCCCGCAGACGCTCTTCACCCTCCACAGTGGACGTGTTGCTGGGGATCACGAGCAACCTCAGCCGCTGCCCGGAACCCATGGTGAGGATCATCAGGTGGGTGTCATCGCTCGGAAACGAGCCGACCTTCACTTGGCCTCGCGCGGCCCGGATCGTTCGGACACCATGGCCGTCGTGGCTCGCGTTGTCCCAGTCGGGACGCGAGAAGAGGAGGCGGCTGATCCGACCGCTTGCCGCGGGGAAGTGGTCAACCAAGTCAGACACCTCCCGCTGAAGATCGCGCGACCGCGGCCACCACGCCCCATCTACTCGACCATGCGGTGCCGAGTCGGACAACTGGAGCCGCAACCCCCCGCTCGTCGTGGTTGCGCTCGCAGGGCCATCATTGGACGACGTCGTCATGACGTCCGCCTCTCGCTTCTGCCCTGGAGGCTCGAAGAGCACTCGCGCGGCAGATTGGTTAGTTGCAACACTACAGACGAACCCTCAATGACACGGCACTCACGGCACTGCCGCACGCTCATCGGCACGAGAGTGCGTTCCCGGCGGGACGACAAATGCCCGCCGGCGTCTCGGGCGTCAACCGACGGGCGTTGGGTTCCGAGTGTACGTAGACCGGAGGCGGTTGATCCTCGTGTGCCGCTCGTCCTCGTCGGCCGCGATCTCAAGTGGTGGTGGCGCCTGGCGGTGATTCTTTACCTCCCCTGCTGGGATGACGTCCGTCTCCAGCGGGTACCACTCTCTGCGTCGGCGGATGGGAGGCCCGCGGGAGAGTCTCGGGGTCTCCTGCGGGCGTTGATCAAAGACGCTCGACGCCCCGTCGAGCGGCACCACGGGGATGAGTCGGCTCGACTGGGGCGGCCATGCCCTCGCGCACATGGGGTTCGCGAGGTGCGACACCCACGGTAGGGGGATCACGCGGGGCCCGCATGCCCGGTGTTGATGAGGTCGGACGCCGCGCGGAGTGTTTGGGCCCTGCACCCACGAGACGCCCTCACCGGGCGTGCCGGCACCTCCAGCAGAACACATGCCTTGCACCGTTGTGAACACCCTTGGGACGTGTCGACGCCTTTGGCCGCGAGTTTCAGGTCACGGGCGGGTTTGTGACCTCGGGAATGCTCAGGGAACAGCGGCTTATGCCTACGCCGTTCTGACCGGGGTACCGAGGCTGCACGGTCCTGATCGGGCCGCGGACCGGTGAGGGCCGAGGTCTCCGGCGTCGAGAAGACGGAGCCGGAGACCGCCGCCCTGGGCTGGATTCGAGTGCCAACTGGTGGGTGAATTCATGGAAACGTTGCCAAGACCGTGCGGCGTCCCGTCACTACCACAGGGCGTGTTTCCGTCAGCGGAACCCCGGTAACCGAGGCCGGGCGGCGGCCTCGACGCTTCCCGGATCGAGCACACCATGTCCGCCGAGACGGAGCCGCAGCCTTCGGCGCGCCAACTCGCGCTGGAATCCCTGACCCAGTCTGCGGTCCGCAACATTCCGGGCGCAGACTTCGTCAGCGTCACCCTGCGCAGGGGCCACGAACCACTGCGCACCCTGAGTGCCACTGACCCGCTGGCCGAGCGGGCCGACAGCCTTCAATATGAGCTGCGCGAGGGCCCCTGCTACGCCGCGGTCAGCGCCGAGAGGTTCGTGCTGGTCAACGACATGGCCGCCTCCCTGGCCTTCCCCCGGTACGGCCCGAAGGCGGTGAACCTGGGTATCGGTGCCCAGGCCGGCATCCAGCTGCTGCACAACGGGGAGACCGCAGGGCTCAATCTGTACGTCCGCACCGCCGGGGCCTTCGACCGGAACACCGTGCAGATCGCCGAACTCTTCGCCACCCAGGCCGGCGCCCTCCTCGGCTACGCCGCCCAGGTCGAGCAGTTGAACGAGGCTCTCCACACCCGCACCGACATCGGCACCGCGATCGGCATCCTGATGGAGCGCTACGGCATCGACCGACATCAGGCGTTCGCCTTCCTAACCCGGAACTCCCAGACCCGCAACATCAAGCTCCGCCTCCTGGCCCAACAGATCATCGACGGCACCTTCCAAGCCACACCACCCGAAGACAGCGCAGCCCAGGACTGGCCCTAGCCAGTGCCAGGGGTGACAGCCCGTCGCTTCACCTCGAGCCCGCGTTCATCGGCACGAGAGTGCGTGCGTCGCCCAGCGAACAAAGCAACGCCCGCCGGGAGTCTCGGGCTCACCGGCGGGCGTTTGTGTCGAGCCTACGTCGTCTGTAGGCGATTGACGGCCCCGCGCGCAGCTCGTCCTCGTCGACCGCGGTGTAGCCGGCCGTGGTCTGGATGCTGGCGTGAACCGGACAGCGGCATGTGAGGGCGTCTACAGTTCAGCGGTCCAAACACCAAGCACGGTCTCAGCCCACCCGAGATCGCGGTCAATGTCCCACTCGTCGCGAAGGTGCGTCCTCAGTTCTTCGGACGCCAACTCGCGGTCCCCTTGGGCTCTGTCGCTGATGCCGACAAGCACCATGCCGCCAGGCGAACTGACGGAGCCGCCCCACACGGTGCGGTTCTTGAAGAGTTGAACGTGGGTCAGCGGCTCGATCGCCATGGCCAAAGTGTGCACGACGGAAACCCTGACAGCGGCATGAGAGGGCACTTCGCCTCGGCTCCGATGATGCGCCCGTGGGCATGTTTGACACTCATGAACCTGAGCCACCGCTCGCGTGTCCCGACTGCGGCGCACCTTCGCTCGGTTGGCAGGGCAAGGATGGTCCATGCGCCCTGTTCCTTTGGCGTCAGGGCCACCGGCACCCTGTCGACCAACCGATCGATGTGGACGCCCGTATCGATCCGCGGCGCTACGCCGAGTTCACGCTGCCTCAGACGTTCGCGTTGCTCGGCTGGTGCGTTCACGATCATCAGTACGGGGCGACCGGGTACGCGCCGGAGGGCACCTGGACATCACGACGATGAACTGACGGGCCTCACCGAGCGCGCGCTCATCGGCATGAGAGTGCGCCGGACAGCGCCACGACAGTGCGCTACTACATGTCCTGCGCCGGCTCTGCAGGGCTGGCGAGGATCGCAGCGACGCACTCGTCGGCGGTGCTCGTCGCGGTGTCTACCTCGAGGTCATAGGACCGAAAGGAATGCACGAGGTCGTAGTGACCTCGTACCGTCCCAATCAGACGGTCCCCGCGCTCGCGCTCACGTTCTTCGAGCACATCGAGTGAGCACCTCACCCCGACCCAGACCACGTGCGCCCCGGCCAACGCCTCCGCAAGTCCCGAGGGTTGGAGGTCAACCAGCCACACGTCGTCGATCACCTGGTCCATCCCGGCCTCGACAGTTGCCGCCCAGTAGGCGTGGCTTGCCCTGATCATGCCGATACCCAGTTCACCGGGGACTACCTCGTACGCAGGCGCACCGTCGACAACGGAAGGGACCCAACTGAATCCGTCGATGAGCGACCCGTCGATGGCGAAGAAGGACTCGCTCTGGATGGCAAGGAAGGTGTCGATGCCGCTTGCTTGCAGAGGTGCCCGCCAGGCGGCCTGCAACCCCGCGGCGATCGTCGACTTCCCGCATCCACTGGGACCGTTGAGGACGAACGCCGTCGGAGACATGGATCAAGCATGCTCGTCATTGGACGCCCGGTGATAACGCTCATCGGCATGAGCGAGTACCGAACAGCGGCATGAGCGGTCATTACTGACGCCTGCCGGACAGCTGCATGGGCGGACTCTTGTTGCCACCGCGGAGTACTCTGACGTCAGGCAATCCTGACGATAGCGAGCACAAGATGAGCGTGGGGGAGAAGTCGATCCGACTGCACGCCAAAGCGAACCGCGGTCGCCTCCGGCTTGTCGGAACTTGGGGCAAGAAGCCCATTGACGACCTGCGTGTCGCATGCGGCGCGGCTGGTGCGGTGGACAAGCTGATCCGTCAGACAGTCGCCCAGGCACGCCAACAAGGGTGCAGCTGGTCCGAGATCGGAGCGGCTCTCGGCATCTCGAAGCAGTCCGCGTGGGAGCGGTTCGCGGGCGAGGACTGATCCAGAACCCGATTCGGGCACGCCGGGCGACTCTGGCAACGCAACACGGACAGCGGCATGGGCGGCCACGCTATGCCGTCATGTCAACGGCATGAGCGGTCGTGGGGGCACCGTAGGTTTCGACGCAAACGTCGAAATGAGCACACCTTGGTCGTCACCCCGGTGTCACAACCATTTCAGCGAAAGGAAGCACCATGACCGACTACGTCGTCATGTTCCCCGCCGACAGCGAGGCGAATTGGGAGAACCGCACGGACGCCGAGCGGCAGGCCACCTTCGACACCGACTACGAGTTCGGCCAGCTGTTGGAGGCGCGTGGTGGCGCCGTGACCGGTGGGGCTGGGCTCACGCACAGCAGCAGGGCACGGACTATCAAGCGCGGGCCGAATTCCAACGCGCTGGTCACCGATGGCCCCTTCGCGGAATCCGTCGAGCAGCTTTCCGGCTTCTTCATAGTCACCTGCGATGACTACGACGCGCTGGTGGAGGCCGCACAGGTCCTTACCCGCGCCCACCCGGTCGTGGAGATTCGCCCGGTGGCCGAGTTCTGAGGCTCCACTTACCGCTCATCGGCATGAGCGTTCGTCGGGTGCCGCTCTCTGAGCGACATCCCCAGGAGCCGCAGCGGGCTCGCGTGTAGAGGCACCGAGCTATCCTGGGGGCGTGAGCGGCTGGCGTCCCCGATGGAGCGAGTTCTTCCGGCAATGGCGCGTGGCAAGGTACCAGCGCGGGCAGCTCCGCGAGACCGAGCGGGAGCGTCGAGCGGCCCGAGAACTCGAGCTCGCCACGGTCAACCGGTACGCCCCCTTCTGATCCGGACGAACGTCCGACCTTACCGCGGCATGAGCGGACGCTTCTGCCGCAGTGCCGAACAGCGGCATGAGAGTGCGCTTCGCTCTACCGTCGGGGACGTCGACAGGGAAGGGTGGAGCCATGCCTCGACGCCGGTCTGCGCACTATCTTCGTGACGCCGGAGACGTGCCGCCCGGTTCCCAGAAGCCAACGGCTCAGGGTCCCCAGCCGCCTCGCGCATGGCTGGAGCGCACCGACGAAGACGAAGCCGCCTCCCAGGGGCCATGGCGCATGACGATCGAGCATGAGATGCAGTACGCGACTGACCACGTCGGCGACTTTGGAGACCTCGTGAGCCTTGCTGCGCAGAGCGCGGTGACGGAGTTCTACGTGTGGTCGTCGGAGGTCAACGACTTCGTGCTCAGCTCACAGGACACGGTGTCGCAGCACGACGTTTGAGGGGAACCCCATTTCTGGGGTGGCTACCGCACATCGCATGAGGGGTCGGGCTGGACGCACTCATCTGCCGATGAGCGGCCCGATCGCACGATCCGTTGCACGGCGGCCAGGCGGCAGGTTCAGCGGCGGCAGCCTTGCGAGGCTCCGCGCTCGGCCCACCAGAGCGGGACGTGCGAGGCCCTGGTGTACCCACGACCGAGCACCGTGATGTGCACTGCCGGGAACCCGCCAAGCCCCATAGCGTCCCCGGTGCCGCACGCGCTGGCGCGGTAGCCCACCTGCACGCGGTAGCGAAGGATGTGGCCGGGCGCGATCGGCTGATCGACGGGCCAGAAGGCATCCATCCGCTCCCCACGCGGCTTGTCTTCGTCGGTTGCACCCACGGCCATGATGATGTGGCTCGCTTGCTCCCCGAGCAGTTCGCCGACCATCGCGTCAACCCTCACAGAGTGTGAGGAGCCGTTCACCACCTGCACGTGCAGGGTGCATCGGGTTCCTGGCTGCGCAAACACCGCAGGGCGGTGAACGCCATACTTTCGCGGGGAACCGCGTAAGGAATGTTCGGTGCAGTGAGAGGCATCAGGCAGCCAGGAGACCCGGACCTGCGCGGCCGCCCGGTTCGCACTATGCACCCAGCCCCAGTCCAGCATCGCCGCGACACCGATCAACAGCATGGCGGCGGACACATAGGCCCACACCGGGATCCGCGTCCACGTGCGGGTCATGCCCAGCAGGGTCCCACGTCAGCCCCTCCTGTGTCCGCTCATGCCGGTGGCGAGTGGACCCTCACCCCGATGGGCGGCCGATCCTCACCTGGTTCATTGAACGCATACAGGGGCCGCTGCAGGTTCAGGCATCGGTCCTGAGGCGGCTGTAGAACGCCATGTCGTTCCAATGGCCATCGCGGAACTGCGCTTGTCGCATGATGCCATCGCGCACGAATCCGGCCTTCTCGAGAGCTCGCTGCTCGGCAACGTTGTCCGCGTCGGTGCCGGCCTCGATCCGATGCACCGACGTGGTGGCGAACAAGTAGTCAGCGAGCAGGCGCTGTGCCTCGCTCCCGTATCCCTGACCCTGCTCTTCGCGAAGTAGCGCAACGCCCATTCTGAGCACCCGATTGCTTGCTCCGGGTCCGTACTCCACTGCGTGCCATGTGACTCGGCCGACCAGCACGCCGTCGACCTCGACGGCCAGCATCGCGGAATCATCGGACAGACATCCGGACTCCGCAAACCACCGCTCCAGCTCGTTCGCGGCGGGAAATCCAAAGAACTCGAAGGCATCCCCCTGGTCAGCAAACGTGCGCATGAGAACGGGAAGATCGTCTGCCCTCACTGCGCGAAGACTGGCTGCAACCATGGGGCAGACTAGCCACGCCTTTCCCAGGTAGTCCATCCTGCGGAACGTCCGCCCAGGCCGCTGACAGGCACGCTCGTGCCGGCCGGTGCGCGGTCATGCCGATGAGCGGTCGAAGGGTTCAGCGGCGGGTGTACGGACGATGCCGTCCCGCGAGATCGTGATCGCCCGGGCGGGATCCTCTTCGTTGACGAAGTAGATCCTCACGACCGCGAACCTCCACGCACCCTCCTTCAGTGCTCCTTCCAGGGATGCACCCGCCCAACCGCTCATTGGCATGAGTGCGCTTGCCTGGGAAGACACGACAACGCCAGCCGAAGGTCAGAGTCCCTGGGCGTCAGGTCGACGCTCAAAGCCGGTGCCGACGACCAAGACGGGTCGGCCTCGGCCAGGACGGGGCCGGTCCCGGCGAGCGCGCTCCGACGTGGGGTCTGGTCGGTGCGGGCGATGACGTGGGCCACGGTCGCAGTGCGCGAACGTCGAGACGCCGCCGTGCACGCGGTTGGGCCACGGGCTGTGGAGGGCGGCGTTCTCAACCCCACATCCGCAAGCAGGGGCTGATGCCGCGACCAGGTGCGTCTGTCCGCCTCGTGTCGGCGCCGGTGGGCAAGTCACCGCGCGTCGGCTGGGTGGTCATTGCCGTGGGTGCATCGGCTCCAGGCGGCACGTCATGGGGCGGTCGTCGCGGTCGACGTGACCAGGGTCGCGATGGCTGTGGTGATGGGGACGGCGAGGACGAGCCCGATCGAGGTGACCAACGTGCGCGCGACCTCTTCTGCCAGGGACTCGCTGGAGATCAGTTCGATCAGCGGCCGGTCGTAGATGGTGAGCAGAAGGAGGACCGCCAGCGAGGCGCCGGCGTAGGCGAACGCGATGGTGTAGATCGTGGAGGCGATGTGGTCTCGCCCGATCCGCATCGCGCTGACGAAGAGCCCGCGACGCGACATCGAGGACGACGCGGCGCGCAGCTCCCACACCGAGGATGCTTGCGTGATCGTGACGTCGTTCAGCACCCCGAGACCGGCCAGGATGACCCCGCATGCCAGAAGGCTCTGGAAGTCGAGGCCGGCGTCGAACGTCGAAACCGTTCCGGCCGTCTCGTCGGCGATGCCGGTCAGATGGGTGTAGCCGATCGAGGCCACCGACAGGACTCCGGTGAGGGTGACGCCCGCCAAGGTGCCCGCCAGTGCCGTGCTGGTCCGCAGGGTCGGGCCGTGGGTGGTGTAGAGGACCACGAACATGATCGCGAACGCGCTCACCCCCGCCACGAGGATCGGCGGTTCGCCCGCCAGGAGCGCCGGGAGCAGGAAGTAGTAGATCGTCAGAGCGCTGAAGCACAGCCCGAGGATCGCCATGACGCCACGGAGGCGGGCCACAGCGATGACCACGATCACGAACCCCAGCGTGAGCCACAGCAACGAGGTGGTACGGCGCATCGTGTCGTAGGTGTAGGAGACGGGCTGCCCGTGCCGAGGCGGTGTCCGGACCACCTGGACCACATCTCCCCCTCCGAGCCCCGAGGCGGTGACCTCCGGGGCGACGCGCACCCGCGCGGTGTCGCCGGCGCCGGCGCCGGCGAGGATCTGGACCTCGATGGTCCCGCACGCGCCGGTGCCCTCGGCGGACTGCTGCGACCCCCGGCATGCCGGGGCGACGTGAGTCACCCGGGCCGTCGTGGTCGTGACACCCGGTGCAGCGAACGGCGTGTGCTGACGGATCGCATCCAGCTTGCCGCCGTCCGGCCACAGCACGACCGCGCCGAGGACCGTCAGAGCCCCGACCACCGCCAACGCAGCGAGCAAGGAGAAACGGGCAGTGCGCCCGATGGCGAGGTGATCTCCGGACGGCGCACGATGCGAATGGCTCACGATGGCCATCCTTCACCGCTCCGCCCGCCGACGCCCCGTGGGGCATCGCAGGACCGGACCTCGAATCGTCCAGCGGGCGTGCGCCCCTCCCCCACCTGACGGCGAGCCGCACGCGACTCGCATGCGGACCATGGGGCGGGCCAGCGGCACATGCGGATGGACAGCGGCGCGCGCTCCCCGGTCCGATCGCGGTGTTCCGCGAGGCGCTGTCCCAGTTGGCTGGTGAGCCGACCGGAACAGGACGTGCGGCTGCGTGGCAGCGTGATCGGCGCTCGACTTCGCCCATGCCTTCGAGTCGCTTACGTCAGTGCCGGAAGCCGGCCTGCGCGGCGAACCGACAGCTGGGGCAGCGTCACGCCGGGTTGATCTCACTGGGCGGAAGTCCAAGCCCGACCGCGTGGGTCCACTTCTCCGGGACTCGGGGAGACCGCAATAGGGCACTGCCGACAGCGCCGGAGGTCGGCATCACGACGCGCGACACCCTGTCTGCTGCGACGGTGTGCTTCCACACCCCCGCAGGGTGGCCAACGAGATGGGCCACGGACCGGACGACAGGGGTCGCACCTGGGCCGGACCGGTGGCCGCCGGCGTCCTGTCGCCTCCCGTACCGATCGATGATGCGTAGTGCGTCTCGGCGGCCGCGCCCCGGGGCCGCTCCGGCTCGTTCAGCGCGCCGGCTCTGACCGTAGGTGCGGACAATGGAGAGCACCTCCCTCACATCGGGTATCAGTCGAGAGATGCCCGCACCGCTGTGGGTCATGGAAGAGTCGCCGGTCGCGGTCACCGGCAGCGGGCGAGGCAGACCCGACCACATCGTCAAACCCGCTCATCTGTTTGCCAACGGTCGTGAGAGCTGGTCGCGTCGAGACCGATGGTGAGCTGTCGCGTGCGCGGCACCGGGAGGGACGGATCCGACGCGCATAGTCTGACCGCGTGCTCGTCCACCTGCGCGTGACCGTTCCGGAGACCCTCACCGACGAGTGCCTTGCTCTGCTCCGGGGCTATGACTACGTCACGAACCTCACACTTCAGCGGGGCGCCTCGCTCGAACCCATCGGTGACGTGGTCGAGGCCGATATCGCTCGCGAGGAGTTCAACGAGGTTCTCGAGAACCTGCATCGCGTCGGGGTCGGTCGCGAAGGCGGGATCTTGGTGCAGACGCCGACGGCGACACCGTTCGACCAGGCCGCCCGGATCGAGCGCAGGGCGCCCGGCGATCCCGATGACGCCGTCATCTGGGATGCGGTGCTTGCCAAGGCCGAGGCGGGCGCCCGGCCGACCGTGTCCTACCTGATGTTCCTGGTGATGGCGGTGACACTCGGGGGGATCGCGGTGATCCTCGACTCAGCGATCCTGGTCGTCGGCGCCATGGTGGTCGGACCCGAGTTCAGCGCGGTCGGAGCGGTCACCGTCGGAGTCGCGTTCGGTCAGTGGCGACTGGTCGGCCGCGCGTTCGGGCTGCTGGTGGGCGGATTCGCGTGCGCGATCGTAGTGGTGACGATGCTGGCCCTGCTGGCTCGCTTCTCGGGGCTGGCCACGCTGGACATGATCACCGCGCCCCGACCCGCAACCGACTTCATCTGGCATCCCGACCAGTGGTCGTTCATCGTCGCGTTCATCGCCGGCGCGGCCGGCGCGCTGGCGATGGCCGTGGAGAAGGCCTCGACCATGGTCGGGGTCTTCATCTCCGTGACGACCATCCCGGCCGCAGGCAACCTCGCCCTCGGGCTCGCCTTCTGGACCCGCCACGAGATCGTCGGGTCGGCTGCTCAGCTTGCGCTCAACCTGTCCTGCATGATCGTGGCCGGCCTTCTGGTCCTCGGCTACCAGCGTCTCTTCTGGGATCGCACGCTGGTGGTGGCGGACAGGCTCTTCGGCCCTGGCGGACGTCCCTGACCGTGGCGGAGCGACCCGCCGGCGAGGGTGCCGAGTCAGTGCTCCCCTGCACGAACCGAGCGCGTGACGCGGCCCCTGGCCGTTCCTGCCGCCCACCGACGACCTCGGTGACCTGCTGAGCCCGATCGTGACCGAGGCGTGCACGCCTCGCGATGCTCACCGTGACGCCTCGTGGGCTCCCTCGTCGAAGAAGGCGACCAGCGCCGCGACGTCCGCGAGTTCCTCGAGGGGGCGTGACGCGCCGAACGGCGCGTTCCAGAAGCCTCCCGAGCGGGGCTGGTGGGGACCGACGTAGGCATAGGGACGTCCGTGGTGAGGGTCACCCGGACTGACGCCGAAGTTGACCTCGCCCAGCGTGATGGCGATGTCGAAGTGCTCGGGCCACAGGATCGGCTCGCTCGACGGCGCGAAGGAGCGCAGAGCCGCGTCGCCGCGCGCGAGCGCCTCCTCGACGACGACGACATCCTCGGGATCCAGCACGATGACCTCGTCGGGCCGAACGTGCGGCCCGTCGTGGTACACCTCGTCGAGGGGGTGTGCGGCCAGGCCGATCGCGGCAGCGGCGTCGGCGTAGGTGAGTCCGTTCACAGGAACGCGGATCGCCTCGACGACGAGCTCGCCGCCGGCCAGCCGCACCGCCGGGTCGTCCCAGGTCCGGATGCCGTCGACCCCTGCCCTCAGGCGCATCGAGCCCCCCGCGGCGTAGCGCGGGCCCGCCAGCACCAGCTCGGCGAGCCCGTGCAGGCTGTGACGCGTGGACGGATAGGAAGACATGGACCCTCCGAAGTCTCGTGTAACGCGCGGTCATCCCGATGGCACTGACGGGGCGTTGGTACCACCACACCGGGGAGGCGTTACATGAGCAGTGAGGCGACGGCGGGCGTCACGGTCGAACCCGAGATGCTCTGGCACCGCATCGACGACGCCGACCTCCCCGTTGAGGGTCGGGTCAGGAGCGTGGTGGTCGACGGACGGAGCGTCGCCGTGAGCCGATGTGCCGGCCGGTTCGGAGCCCTGGAGAACAGATGCCCCCACCAGGGCGGTCCGCTGGGCGAGGGGTCCATCGAGAAGGGGTGGCTGCGCTGTCCCTGGCACGGGTACGACTATCGCCCGGACTCAGGCACCCCGCCCGCAGGCTTCGCAGACGGAGTCCCCGCGTACGAGATCGAGGAGCGCTCGGACGGGTGCTACGTCGCGCTCCCTCGGCCCAGGCAGCCGGCCCGGACGGTCGCCGACGTCGTCGTCGAGACCCTGGTCTCCTGGGGTGTCACCGCCTACTTCGGCATGGTCGGGCACTCGAACCTCGGCTTCGCCGAGGCACTCCGCCGTGCTGAGGAGCGCGGGGAGATCACCTACGTCGGGATCCGACACGAAGGAGCCGCTGCGTTCGCCGCCAGCGCCTACGGCAAGCTGACGGGTCGACCGGCTGCCTGCGTGGCCATCGCAGGCCCGGGATCCACCAACCTGCTGACTGGCCTGTACGACGCAAAGCTGGACGGCGCCCCCGTCATCGCCATCTCCGGGCAGGTCCCGTCGAACGTGCTCGGGCGAGGGGCGTTCCAGGACCTGCCTCTCTCGCGGATCTTCGGGGACGTCGCGGTCAGCACCGCCACGCTGCACGCTGGCAGCGACCACGCCGAGCTCACCGGCGTCGCGGTGAAGCGAGCGCTCGACAGGCGCGGGGTCGCGCACCTGGTCCTGCCCGACGAGGTCCAGGTGCTGCCCAGCGACACAGCACCACACACACCCACGGGCCGCCTCGCCATGAGGACCCAGCCACCCGACCGCACCCGACTCAACGAGGCGGTCTCGCTCATCGACGAGGCCCGCCGCCCGGTCCTGGTCGTCGGACACGGAGCGCGGTCGGCCCGTGCGGTGGTGACGAGGCTCGCCGAGCACCTCGGTGCCCCGGTCCTGACGACGTTCAAGGCCAAGGGGCTGGTCCCGGACACGCACCCGCTCGGCGCAGGGGTCCTCGGCCGCAGCGGTACGCCGGTCGCGAGCTGGCTCATGAACGAGTCCGACCTCGTGATCGCGATCGGGGTGTCGTTCTCCAACCACACCGGCGTCGCGGACTACAAGCCGATCGTCCAGGTCGACGACGCTCCGGAGGCACTCGGACGGTTCCACCCGGTGGCGGTTCCCGTTCTCGGCGACGCCGAGGTCTCGACGCGGCTCCTGCTCGACCTCACCCGCGTGAAGGGCGTGGGACAGCGCGAGGACGTCGCCGCGCGTTGGGCGATCTGGCGCGAAGAGAAGGCACGCCGAACCACAGAGGACCGCGGTCGGGGCGTCAATGCGGCCGCCGTGTTCGAGAGCCTGAGCAGACTCCTACCCGACGAGGCAGTCGTCTGCGTTGACGTCGGCAACCACGCCTACTCGCTGGGCCGGTACCTGGAGTCGCATGGGCAGCCGGTGCTGATGTCGGGGTACCTCGGGTCCATCGGCTTCGGCTACCCCGCGGCCATCGGCGCCTGGGCGGCCGATCCCACCCGCCCAGTGCTGGTGGTCACCGGCGACGGCGGGTTCGGGCAGTACGCCATGGAGCTGACCACCGCGGTCAAGTACGGGATGCCGATCAAGCACGTACTGCTCGACAACCACGGCCTGGGCAAGATCAGCAAGGAGCAGCTGGCCGGCGACCTCCCGGTCTGGCAGACGTCGCTGATCAACCCCGACTGGGCCGAGTTCGCGCGGCTCTGCGGGGCCTCTGGTCTGACCGTACGATCCGTCGCCGAGCTGGACGAGGCCGTTGCCGCGCTGTTCTCGACCCCCGGACCCGCGCTGCTGCATGTCGAGCAGGACGGCGAGCTCGTCTGACATCCCGTCTCGACCAACGACAGCCGTCACTCCTCGAAAGGTTCCGCGGCACATGAATGACACGACGTACGACTTCAGCGGTCTGCGGGCGCTGTTCATCAACTGCACGCTGAAGAAGTCCCCGGAGCCGAGCAACACCCAGGGCCTGGTCGACGCGAGCCGGACGATCATGGAGAAGCACGGTGTGCAGGTGGAGGTGATCC
>JBKPTA010000087.1:0-13851 GCA_046735295.1 Actinomycetota bacterium
GTCATGTTCCCGCTGGTCTCGGCGGCGACGATCGTGCCGATCCTGTTCCTGGCGTTCGTCGCCCTGGACTCCTACGACCTGATCCTGGTCGGCGGCTTCTTCCTCGGCATCGCCGGTACGACGTTCGCGGTGGGTGTGCCGTTCGTGAACGCATGGTTCCCGCCGGAGCGGCGCGGCCTCGCCATCGGCATCTTCGGGGCCGGGATGGGCGGCACCGCGATCAGCGCTCTGACCACCGTCAAGCTGTACAGCAACCTGGGGGAACGGGCGCCGTTCCTGATCACCGCCTGCGTGCTCGCGGCGTACGCCGTTGTCTCGTGGGTCCTCCTGCGCGACGCGCCCGGCCGGGTCGTGCCGGACACGCCGTTGCTCCAGCGGCTCGTGGCGAACGCGAGGCTGCCGATCACCTGGCAGGCCGCGATCCTGTACGCCGTGGCCTTCGGCGGCTACGTCGCCTTCTCGGTCTACCTTCCCGCGTACCTCAAGACCGACTACGGGCTCACCCCTGCCGACGCCGCGAACCGGATGGCCGGGTTCGTGGTGGTGGCCGTGGTGATGCGCCCTGTCGGCGGCTGGCTGTCGGATCGGATCGGTCCCATCCCCGTGCTGATGACCGCATACGGGATCGTGGTCGTCGGTGCCGCCGTGGCTGCCGGTCATCCTCCCGTGGACACCGTCGGGGCCGTGGCGTTCCTGTCGATGGCCGCCGCCCTGGGCTGCGGCAGCGGGGCGACGTTCGCCCTCATCGCGCAGGTCACCGAGCCGGTACGGGTCGGCGGTGTCACCGGCCTGGTCGGGGCTGCCGGCGGCTTCGGAGGCTTCGTGCCGCCGCTGCTGATGGGCTACATCTACGGACGCACCGAGTCCTACGCCCTGGGACTGGCGCTACTGTCGATCACCGCCGCACTGACGCTCGCGCTCACCGTCACCGTCGTCCGCCGTACCGCTGCTGGAGGGAGAATCCCGTCTTGACCAACCCCAGATCGGGCGCCGAGCCGGGACTGGACGGCCCGCTCGAGCACCTGCTGGTCGGGACCCGGAGGTACTTCACCCGAGCGAGGGTGAGCGACGACCTGCGCACGCTGACCCGGCAGGGTGGGCGCTCGGCCGACGACTTCTACCGCGACCGTTGGAGCCACGACAAGGTCGTCCGCTCCACCCACGGCGTCAACTGCACCGGCTCGTGCTCCTGGAAGGTCTACGTCAAGGACGGGATCATCACCTGGGAGACCCAGCAGACCGACTATCCCTCGCCCGGCCCGGACCGGCCCGACTACGAGCCCCGCGGCTGCCCGCGGGGTGCGGCCTTCTCCTGGTACACCTACTCGCCGACGCGGATCCGCTACCCCTATGTCCGCGGCGTTCTGCTCCAGATGTTCCGCGAGGCGAAGCGCCAGCACGACGGCGACCCGGTCAAGGCCTGGGCGCATGTCGTCGACCATCCACTGCGGGCCAAGGCCTACAAGTCGGCCCGAGGCAAGGGTGGCCTGGTGCGGGCGACGTGGGACGAGGCGGTTGAGCTGATCGCCGCCGCCTACGTCCACACGATCCAGAAGTGGGGCCCGGACCGGGTTGCCGGCTTCTCCCCGATCCCCGCCATGTCGATGGTGTCGCACGCCTCCGGAGCGCGGTTCACCCAGCTGGTCGGCGGCTGCATGCTGTCGTTCTACGACTGGTACGCCGACCTGCCGGTCGCGAGCCCACAGGTCTTCGGCGACCAGACCGACGTTCCCGAGAGCGGCGACTGGTGGGACGCCGGTTACCTGGTGATGTGGGGCTCGAACGTCCCGGTGACCCGCACACCGGACGCGCACTGGATGACCGAGGCTCGCTACCGCGGCCAGAAGGTGGTCGTGGTCTCACCGGACTACGCCGACAACGTGAAGTTCGCCGACGAGTGGCTCCCCGCCCGACCCGGCACGGACGCCGCCCTGGCACTGGCGATGGGTCACGTGATCCTCAGGGAGTTCTTCGTCGACCGGAGCACGCCGTACTTCGAGGACTACGTCAGGAGGTACACCGACCTGCCGTTCCTGGTGAAGCTCGAGCCGGACGCCGGGGCGACGCGTGTGGCAGGGAAGCTGCTGACCGCCGCCGACCTCGCCGCTTTCGAGCACCTCGACAACGCGCACTTCAAGACCGTGCTGGTCGACTCCCGAACCGGCGAGCCCGCCGTGCCGAACGGCTCGCTCGGACACCGCTACGGCGAGAGCGACGAGGGGCGGTGGAACCTCGACCTGGACGGCGTGGAGCCGGCGCTCGGTCTCGGCGGCTCGTCGTCGGAGACCGTCGACGTGCGGCTGCCGGTCTTCGACCCGCTCGACGGTACGCCGGGAGAGGTGGTCCGCACGGTGCCGGCCCGCAGGATCGGCGACCACGTGGTCACCAGCGTCTTCGATCTGATGCTCGCCCAGTACGGCGTGGGCGCGGACTACGACGACGCGGCGGCGTCGTACACCCCGGCCTGGCAGGAGGCGATCACCGGCGTCCCGGCCGCGACGGCGACCCGGATCGCGCGTGAGTTCGCCCGCAACGCCGAGCAGTCGCGAGGCAGGTCGATGATCCTGATGGGCGCGGGCACCAACCACTGGTTCCACTCCGACACCATCTACCGCTCGTTCCTCGCGCTGACGACCTTGACCGGCTGCCAGGGCGTCAACGGCGGTGGCTGGGCCCACTACGTCGGGCAGGAGAAGGTGCGGCCGCTCACGGGGTACACCCAGGTCGCCAATGCCCTGGACTGGAGCCGGCCCCCGCGCAACATGGTGCAGACGGCGTACTGGTACCTGCACACCGACCAGTTCCGCTACGACCGTTTCGGGGCCGATACGCTCTCGGCCGCGACGTCACAGCACCGACTGTCCGGCCTGAGCACTGCGGACGTGATCGCCAAGAGCGCCCGGATGGGGTGGATGCCGTCGTACCCGACCTTCGACCGGAACCCGCTCGACCTGTGTGACGAGGCCGACGCCGCCGGGGCGCCCGTGGCCGAACACGTCGTCGCGGCGCTCGAGGAGGGCACGCTCGCGTTCGCCTGCGAGGACCCCGACTCGCCGCAGAACTTCCCCCGCGTGCTCGGCGTCTGGCGGGCGAACCTGCTGGGTTCGTCCGGCAAGGGCAACGAGTACTTCCTGCGGCATCTGCTCGGGGCCGACTCCTCGCTGCGCGCGACCGAGGCCGCCGAAGGGCTGCGGCCGCGCGACGTGCGCTGGGTCGACGAGCCGCCTCAGGGCAAGCTCGACCTGCTCTACACGATCGACTTCCGCCAGACCAGCACGACTCTGTTCTCCGACGTCGTCCTGCCGGCGGCCACCTGGTACGAGAAGCACGATCTCAGCAGCACCGACATGCACCCCTTCGTGCACTCGTTCAACCCGGCGATCTCACCGCCCTGGCAGACCCGGACCGACTGGGAGGCCTTCCGGGCGATCGCCCAGACGTTCTCCCGCCTCGCCGGCCCGCGCCTCGGGGTACGCCGAGACGTCGTGGCCGTGCCCCTCACCCACGACACTCCGGACGCGATGGCCAACCCGCACGGCGTCGTGGCCGACTGGAAGCTCGGCGAGTGCGACCCGGTCCCCGGGATCTCCATGCCGAAGCTGGTCGAGGTCGAGCGTGACTACGGCACGGTCGGCGAGAAGTACGAGGCACTCGGACCGCTGCTCGACACCCTCGGCGCCACTACCAAGGGCGTGACCTTCGATCTCACCGGTCCTGTCGACGACCTCCGCGCCAGGAACGGCACGGTGCGCGGTGGTGTCGGTGACGCTCGGCCCTCGTTGCGGGACGCCACCCACGTGTGCGAGGCCATTCTGGCGATGAGTGGCACCACCAACGGGCAGCTCGCGGTGCAGGGCTTCCAGACCCTCGAGCGTCGCACAGGCCGACGCCTGCACGATCTCGCCGCCGAGCACGAGGGCCGGAGGATCACGTTCGCCGACACCCAGACCTCACCCCAGCCGGTGATCACCTCACCGGAGTGGTCGGGCTCGGAGTCAGGCGGCCGGCGGTACTCACCCTTCACGATCAACGTCGAGCGACTCAAGCCCTGGCACACCCTCACCGGACGACAGACGTTCTACCTCGACCACGACTGGATGACCGAGCTGGGAGAAGGACTCCCCGTGTACCGGCCACCGCTGAGCATGGCCGCACTGTTCAGCGAGCCCGAGGTCGGGGACGTGGGTGAGCTGGGAGTGACCGTCCGCTACCTGACCCCGCACAGCAAGTGGTCGATCCACTCCGAGTACCAGGACAACCTGTTCATGCTCTCGCTCTCCCGGGGCGGGCAGACCATCTGGATGAGCGAGCAGGACGCCGCCAAGGTCGGCGTGGCCGACAACGACTGGATCGAGGCGGTCAACCGCAACGGCGTGGTCGTCGCCCGGGCGATCGTGTCGCACCGGATGCCCGAGGGCACCGTCTTCATGTACCACGCCCAGGACCGCCTGATCGACGTCCCGCTCGCCGAGACCAGCGGGAAGCGCGGCGGCATCCACAACTCCCTGACCCGGCTCCTCGTCAAGCCGACGCATCTGGTCGGCGGCTACGCCCAGCTGTGCTACGCCTTCAACTACCTCGGGCCCACCGGCAACCAGCGCGACGAGGTCACGGTGATCCGCAGGCGCAGCCAGGAGGTCGACTACTGATGCAGGTCATGGCCCAGATGGCGATGGTGATGAACCTCGACAAGTGCATCGGCTGCCATACGTGCTCGGTCACCTGCAAACAGGCCTGGACCAACCGCAGCGGCACCGAGTACGTCTGGTTCAACAACGTCGAGACCCGGCCGGGGCAGGGGTATCCCCGCACCTACGAGGACCAGTCTCGATGGCAGGGCGGATGGGACCTCAACCGACGCGGCCGGCTCAAGCTGAAGGCCGGCGGACGGTTCCGCAAGCTCCTCACGATCTTCTCCAACCCCAAGCTGCCCTCCATCCACGACTACTACGAGCCGTGGACCTACGACTACGCGACACTGACCGACGCACCCGCTCAAGAGCACACGCCTGTGGCGCGACCGAAGTCGCTGCTCACCGGACGCGACACCAAGATCACCTGGTCGGCGAACTGGGACGACGACCTCGGCGGCTCAGCGGTCACCGCGGCCAAGGATCCCATCCTGGCCAAGGTCGAGCACAAGGTCCGGTTCGAGTTCGAGCAGACGTTCATGTTCTACCTGCCCCGGATCTGCGAGCACTGCCTCAACCCGTCGTGCGCGGCATCGTGCCCCAGCGGCGCGATCTACAAGCGCACCGAGGACGGCATCGTGCTGGTCGACCAGGACAGATGTCGTGGCTGGCGGATGTGCGTGTCCGGCTGCCCCTACAAGAAGGTCTACTTCAACCACCGGACGGGCAAGGCCGAGAAGTGCACCTTCTGCTTCCCCCGGATCGAGGTCGGGATCCCGACCGTGTGCTCGGAGACATGTGTGGGCCGCCTGCGGTACATCGGGCTCGTGCTGTACGACGCCGACCGGGTCCTCGAGGCGGCATCGACCCCAGACGAGCAGGATCTCTACCAGGCCCAGCGCTCGATCCTGCTCGACCCGCACGACCCCGAGGTGGTCATCGCCGCCGAGCGCGACGGCGTCCCCCACGACTGGGTGCTCGCCGCCCAGCGCTCCCCCATCCACTCCCTGATCCAGACCTACCAGGTCGCGCTGCCGCTGCATCCCGAGTACCGCACCATGCCGATGGTCTGGTACATCCCGCCCCTCTCCCCCGTCATCGACGTGGTCAAGGAGACCGGTGAGGACGCCGAGGACGACCACAACCTGTTCGCCGCCATCGACGCTCTCCGGATCCCGGTCGACTATCTCGCCGAGCTGTTCACCGCCGGTGACGCCGCCGCCGTCGACGGAGTGCTCAAGAAGCTCGCGGCCATGCGGTCCTACATGCGCGACATCAACCTCGGGCGCGAACCCGACCCGGCCATTCCGGGCAGGGTGGGGATGAGCGAGGAGGACATGTACGACATGTACCGCCTCCTGGCCCTGGCCAAGTACGACGACCGCTACGTCATCCCGCCGGCCCACGCCGAGCAGGCCCACGCCTTGGAGGAGCTGGCGACCGAGTGCGCGCTCGACTACGACGGCGGCCCCGGCATGGGCGGTTCGGGACCGTTCGGCGAAGGGTCGGGAGGGGTCAGCCCGATCGCGGTGGAGAACTTCCGGATGCTGCGCGACCGACAGACCGCAGACACCGTCGCGGCCCCCGACGACAAGCGCGCCCGGGTCAACCTGCTCAACTGGGACGGCAAGGGGAGTCCCGAAGGGTTGTTTCCGCCTCCTCCCGACGAGGACCCGGGTCGCGACGAGGTGCCGTCATGAGGGGCCGGCACCCCGAGCCCCGCATGCCGGCGCAGGACCTGGCCGTCGTCTGGCAGTCAGCCTCCCTCCTGCTGGGCTACCCGGACGAGCGGCTGATGGCCGATCTGGACCTGGTCCGGGTAGGTCTGACCCGGTTGCCCCCGGCGTGCGCCGAGCCGCTGCGACGACTCGTCGACCATCTCGCGGCGACTCCGCTGCCAGACGCCCAGGCGGCGTACGTGGAGACCTTCGACACCCGCCGGAGGTGCAACCTGTATCTCACCTACTTCGCCCACGGCGACACGCGCCAGCGTGGCATCGCGCTGCTCCGGTTCAAACAGACCTATCTGCGGGCGGGATTCGTGCTCGACCCCGAGAACGGAGAGCTTCCCGATCACCTGTGCGTCGTGCTGGAGTACGCCGCGACCGTCGACCAGCGTCTCGGTTGGGGGCTGTTGCTGGACCACCGGGCCGGGCTCGAGCTGCTCCGTGTGGCTCTGCGCGAGTCGACCTCGCCCTGGGCCGGTGCCGTCGAGGCCGTCTGTGCGACCCTTCCTCCGCTGAAGGGCGACGACCACGACGCGATCCGCCGCCTCGCCGCCCAGGGCCCCCCCACCGAGGAGGTCGGCCTCTCGCCGTACGGCGGGCCGGTGTTCGACGCCCGGCTGCACGAGGTGCGTGACCTCCCGATGCCGGTCCTGCGGGACGGAGCCGGCCGGTGAGCACGTTCCTGTGGGTGATCTTCCCCTACCTCTGCCTCGCGACCTTCGTGGTCGGTCACTTCTGGCGCTACCGCTACGACAAGTTCGGCTGGACGACGCGGTCCTCCCAGCTCTACGAGGACCGGCTGCTGAGGCTGGGCTCACCCCTGTTCCACTTCGGGATGCTCGGCGTCGTGGGCGGCCACATCGTGGGTCTGCTCGTTCCGGCGTCATGGACCGACGGCGTGGGTCTCGGTGAGGACGGCTACCACCTGCTCGCCGTGACCGGCGGGCTCATCTCGGGAATGATGGCGGTCGTCGGACTGGTCATCCTGATCTACCGCCGACGTACCGTCGGGCCGGTGTTCTCGGCGACGACGCGGATGGACAAGGTGATGTATGTCTTCCTCGCCGGAGTGATCCTGCTCGGCATCTGGAACACCATCGCGAGCAGCACGTTCCACTTCGGCGGGCACGAGTACGACTACCGGGAGGGGGTCTCGGTCTGGTTCCGCCAGTTCTGGAGCTTCCACCCCGACCCCGCCCTGATGGACGCCGCGCCACTCGGCTTCCAGCTGCACGCCTTCGTTGCGTGCTGCCTGTTCGCGCTCTGGCCGTTCACCCGGCTGGTCCACGTCTTCAGCGCTCCGGTCGGGTACCTGACCCGGCCCTACATCGTCTACCGCACCCGCGACGACCAGCTCGGTAGCCATCGCCCTCGGCGTGGCTGGGACAGGGTCGGCTGACCCGGGTGCAGGCCGTCTCGGACCGGCGAACCGCCGTCGTGGAGCCTTCTGACCCGGCCGCCTCGCGATGGTTCCTCCGGAGCTGCCCACGCAGGGGTCTCCGGGCCTCCCGGTGCGGGACGAACTGCCCTGGCTCGTCCTGCGGCGCCGGCGGGACGCTCAGGTCCCGAGGAGTCCACAGCCGGGAGGCGGGCACGATGCGCTCCAGGACAGATCGCCAGGTGGTGCGCGTACTGGTCGTCTCCGCGACGTCTCACGACCTCAGCAACCCCCGGCGTGACCCGAAGGTGCTGCGATGAACACTCCCCTTCTGGGCGTCCCGGTCCGCGACCTCGTCGAGATGGCGACACGAGCCCCGTCGATACACAACACCCAGCCCTGGTTCTGGTGCCAGGACGGCGAGCGCGTGAGCCTGTTCGCCGACGAGTCGCGGCAGCTCCACGTCGCCGACCCGGAGGGGCGAGACCTCGTCATCAGCTGCGGCGCCGCCCTGCACCACCTGCGAGTCGCTGCCGCCGCCTCCGGCTGGAGGGCACGCGTCAAGCGCATGCCCAACTCCTACAACGACCGGCAGCTGGCCAACGTCTCGTTCACGAGTCGCCAGCCGACGTCGGAGGACCGAGTGAGCCTGGACGCGCTCAGGAGGCGGCGTACTGACCGTCGCCGGCCCACGTCGTGGCCGGTGCCCCGCTGGCGACTCGATGCGCTGATGGCGTCGGGACCCCCCTCCGGGGCGACCGTGGTCGCCGTCGTCTCCTACCGCGCGCGTACCGCGCTGCTGCAGCTCGTCGCGGAGGCGGAGGAGAGGCAGCGTCAGGACCAGCGACATGTCGACGAGACGATCCGATGGACAGACCGCCAGGACGACGAGGGAATCCCGGCCACCAGTCTGCTCCGGCGGAGGAGCCCGTCCCACTCGGCACCGTCGCGCTTCCCCTCCGGGACCCTGGCCGACCACGAGCCGGAAGCGGAGCCCGTGGAACCGGCCCTCCTGGTGATCTGTACCTCCTCCGACGACACGGCTTCGTGGCTGAGGGCCGGTGAGGCCCTCGGCTCCATGCTCGTGCAGGGCACTGCCCAGGGCTTGGCGATGGTCCCGCTGAGCCAGGCGGTCGAGGTGGACCGGACCCGTCAGCTGCTCCAGGAGGAGCTGCTCGACGACGTCGCCTGCCCTCAGATCCTGGTCCAGGTCGGCTGGCCACCGAGTGGGGCGACGCCCGTCCCCCTGACGCCACGGCGCCCCGTGCACGAGGTGCTCGGCGAGGTCGCCTCGCTGCCGCGCCGAATGGGGCCCTATGTGCCCTGACGCCTGGTGCGTCGAAGGGGCCCACCCACCCGGGTCGGCCCGACTGACCAGGGACCCTCCTGCGTGGACCGTTGGCCCTCCCGCGGCGCCAGGCTGACGGACACCCTTGAGCCATGGCACCACGCGCTCACGGCATCGTCGTGGGGTACGACGGATCACCGGACTCGGGTGCGGCCGTGACGTGGGCGGTCGAGACCGCGCGACTCCGCAACGAGCCCGTCGTGGCGGTGGTCCTGGTCGACCCCGCGGATGCCTCGACCGGGTGGCCCCGACGCGAGTCGAGGTGGCGGGAGATCGAGGAGCGTGCCAGGCGGGCGCTGGCGGATGCCGGCGCGATGCGGGCGCGCGTGGAGCATCGGGCCGATCCCACGGCCTCGACCCTCGACCAGGTCTCGCGTCAGGCCTCCATGCTCGTGGTCGGCAGTCGCGGCGGCGGCAGGTTCGGCGATGCTCCGATCGGAGCGCTGAGCGGGAGCGCCGCACGTCACTCCCACTGTCCGGTCGTGGTGGTCCGGCAGGCGCGCGACCCAGGGGCTGACCGCATCGTGGTCGGAGTGGACGGCTCCTCGCCCAGCCTGCACGCCCTGGACTTCGCCTGCCGGCACGCGGCCTGCACCGGGCACGGGATCCACGTCCTCCGCGCGTACAGCCCTACGACGTACTCGAGCCACCAGCGGGGCACGGCCGCTCCCGCCTGGAGCGTGAACGAGGAACATGACGCGCTGGCTGAGACGGTCGCACTGGCTCGCGAGCGCTACCCCGACCTGGCGCTCGGGGCAGACGTGGTCGCCACCCGACCCGGCCAAGCGCTGGTCGACGCCTCGAACAACGCGGCGGGCGTCGTGGTCGGGACCGGTGGCCACAGCTCGGTCACCGGGACGTCGCTCGGCGAGGTGAGCCACCAAGTGCTCCGGCGGGCCCATTGTCCGGTGGTGATCGTCCGTGGACAGGCGTGAGGGTCGGCCTCGGTCCGGGCCCTGCTGCGACCCGTCCGTTTTGATGCCCGCCGGCCTACTGGGTCGCGCGCCCCCTGTCGACTGGGGTACCAAGGTCACATGAGCATCCCCAGCGCCATGCACGTCACCGCGACCCCGCTCGACGCGGAGGAGCTGCGCCGGATCGACGCGTGGTGGAGGGCGGCCAACTACCTGTCGGTCGGGCAGATCTACCTGATGGACAACCCGCTGCTCCGCCAGCCGCTCGAGCCGCTCCACGTCAAGCCGCGCCTGCTCGGCCACTGGGGCACGACGCCCGGGCTGAACTTCGTCTACGCCCATCTCAACCGGGTGATCGCCCAGCGCGACATCGACATGATGTACGTCATCGGACCCGGCCATGGCGGCCCGGGTCTCGTGGCGGCGGCGTACCTCGAGGGAACCTACAGCGAGACCTACTCCGACATCACCCAGGACGAGGAGGGGATGGCGCGGCTGTTCCGCCAGTTCTCCTTCCCCGGGGGAGTCCCGAGCCACGTGGCTCCGGAGACCCCGGGGTCGATCCATGAGGGCGGCGAGCTGGGCTACTCGTTGTCACACGCCTACGGCGCGGCGTTCGACAACCCCGACCTGGTCGTCGCCGCGGTCGTCGGGGACGGGGAGGCCGAGACCGGCCCGCTGGCCACCAGCTGGCACAGCACCAAGTTCGTCGACCCTGCGCGCGATGGCGCCGTCCTTCCGATCCTCCACCTCAACGGCTACAAGATCGCCAACCCGACCGTGCTGGCCCGCATCCCCGAGGAGGAGCTCGCTCTGCTGCTGCGCGGCTACGGCCACGCGCCCCATTTCGTGTCCGGCGACGACCCGCACACGATGCACCACGCCTTCGCCGCGACCCTCGACCATGTGCTGGACCAGATCCGGGACATCCAACAGCGCGCCCGGTCCGGCGATCTCGACGAGAGGCCGGCGTGGCCGATGATCGTGCTGCGCAGCCCCAAGGGCTGGACCGGGCCGAAGGAGGTGGACGGTCAGCGGGTGGAGGGCTACTGGCGTTCCCACCAGGTTCCGTTCGCCGACGCGCGTCACAACGACGCGCACCGGCAGATCCTCGAGGACTGGCTGCGCAGCTACCGCCCCGAGGAGCTGTTCGACGCTACCGGCGCGCCGGTGCCCGAGGTCCGCGACCTGCACCCCACCGGGCCACGGCGGATGAGTGCCAACCCGCACGCGAACGGCGGACTCCTGCTCGAGGACCTCAGCCTCCCCGACTTCCGGGAGTACGCCGTTCCGGTCACCGAGCCGGGCACCGGCGCGGTCGAGGCGACGCGGGTCCTCGGCACCTTCCTGCGCGATGTGATGGCGCGCAACGCCGACCGGTTCCGCCTGTTCTCCCCCGACGAGAACAACTCCAACCGGCTCCAGGACGTCCTCCAGGTCACCGACCGCACCTGGAACGCCGACACCCTGCCGTACGACGACCACCTGAGCCGCGACGGCCGGGTCATGGAGATCCTGTCGGAGCACACGTGCCAGGGATGGCTGGAGGGCTACCTCCTGACCGGGCGGCACGGCTTGTTCTCCTGCTACGAGGCGTTCATCCACATCGTCGACTCGATGTTCAACCAGCACGCGAAGTGGCTCGAGACCAGTGGCCGGATCCCCTGGCGCCGCCCGGTCGCGTCGCTGAACTACCTGTTGACGTCGCACGTGTGGCGGCAGGACCACAACGGGTTCTCCCATCAGGACCCCGGCTTCATCGACCACGTCGTCAACAAGAAGGCCGACGTGATCCGGGTCTATCTGCCGCCCGATGCGAACTGCCTGCTCTCGGTGGCCGACCACTGCCTGCGTAGCAAGCAGTACGTCAACGTGATCGTCGCGGGCAAACAGCCGGCCCTTCAATACCTCGGCCTGGACCAGGCGGTCGTCCACTGCACGAAGGGCATCGGCATCTGGGAGTGGGCCAGCACCGACGCCGACAGCGAGCCGGACGTGGTGATGGGGTGTGCGGGCGACGTGCCGACGATGGAGACTCTGGCGGCGGTCGACCTGCTGCGCGGGTTCTTCCCCGACCTCAGGATCCGGGTCGTGAACGTCGTCGACCTGATGCGGCTGCAGGACCATCGGGAGCATCCGCACGGTCTGCCGGCCGCTGACTTCGACGCGCTGTTCACCCAGGACAGACCGGTCATCTTCGCCTACCACGGTTACCCCTGGCTGATCCACCGGCTGACCTACCGCCGTGCCAACCACGTGAACTTCCACGTGCGGGGCTACGTCGAGGAGGGGACGACCACCACGCCGTTCGACATGACGGTGCTCAACCAGATCGACCGCTTCGACCTGGCGATCGACGTCATCGACCGGGTGCCGGGCCTGCGTGACCGCGGCTCCCATGCGCGCGAGTGGCTCCGCAACCGGCTCATCCAGCACCGCCTCCACACCCGGAGCCACGGTGAGGACCTGCCTGAGGTGCGTGACTGGCAGTGGGGCGCCGGCGAGGGCCCGCAGCTGAGGACGGCGGCCGCGGCGCGCAACACGCCTGAGGCCTGACGTGCGGGTGCTCGTCGTCAACGCCGGCTCGAGCAGCCTCAAGCTCGGCGTGGTGGAGGATGACGTCGTGCTGCACGCAGCCACCGTGGAACGGTGGGAGGGTGCCGACCATCTCGAACCGTTGCGGGGCTTCCTCGCGTCGGCTCCGTCCGCTCAAGCCGTGGGTCACCGGGTCGTCCACGGCGGTCCCCGCCACCGGGCGTCGGTCCGTGTCGACGACGAGCTGATCGCCTACCTCGACTCGATCGCCGATCTCGCTCCCCTCCACAACCCGCGCGCGGTGGCCGCCATCCGGGCGGTCCACACCCTGGTGCCCGACCTCCCGGCCGTGGCGGCGTTCGACACGTCGTTCCACGCCACGATCCCGGACGAGGCCGCGACGTACGCATTGCCCCGAGAGTGGAACCACCGCTACCAGCTGCGTCGTTATGGCTTCCACGGCCTCTCGCACGCCTACGCCGTACGCCGGGCTGCCGACATCGTCGGCCGACGACTCGAAGACCTCCGGATCGTCTCGTGCCACCTCGGAGCCGGCGCGTCCCTGTGCGCGGTCCGGGACGGGCAGTCGGTCGACACCACCATGGGCTTCACGCCTCTGGACGGCCTGGTCATGCAGACCCGGGTCGGCTCGATCGACCCAGGACTCCTGCTGTGGCTGCTGGAGCGGTCCCCTGCCGACCCGGCCACACTGCGCCAGATCCTCGAGCACCAGTCGGGCCTGAAGGGACTGTCCGGCACGTCCGGAGACCTCCGCGACGTCCTGGGCGCGCGCGACCTCGGCGACGCCGACGCAGCCCTCGCGCTCGACGTCTTCGTCCATCGCCTCGTCCGCGAGATCGGGGCCATGGCCGCAAGTGCACGAGGGCTCGACCTGCTCGTGTTCACCGGAGGGATCGGGGAGCACTCACCGAACCTGCGGGCCGCGACAACGGCGCGCCTGTCCCATCTCGGCGTCGAGCTCGACGCCGAGAGCAACCGCGCCATGGCCGACGCTGACGTGTCAGCCGGCGCTGCTGTCGTCCGTACCGTCGTCGTCACGGCCGCCGAAGACGTCGAGATCTGTCGCGAGGTGGCGTCCGTTCTCTCCTGACTGGCCGCGATCAGACCTCGTCACACCAACGGGCGTGCGACGATGTCCGAGGCCCTGGTGGCCGGCAGGGGTACGACGGGACTCGGGGGTTGCGATGGCTCAGGTACAGATCAGGTGTCCCAACAGCGGGCTCTGGGCGCCGGTGGGGCTGCGCGCCGAGCCGGACGAGTGGGAGACGATGGACGTCTCGCCCGGTCCCTTGTCGTG
>JBKPTA010000088.1:0-63943 GCA_046735295.1 Actinomycetota bacterium
TCGCGGGCGCGTCAGTGGATGATGCGGACGAACACGTCTTCGTCGTCGTTCGTCGTCTGCAGAACGAGATTCTCTGCGACGGAGTTGAACGCGACTGTGCTGCCGTCTGCGGAGATGGCCGGGTTCCAGCTGCCGCCGTCCCCCTGTTGTTCGGTTGTCGCGACGGAGACGCGGGTCGTGTTGCCGGTGAACCGGTCATGGACGAATGCGTCCATCACGCCGTTCGTGTCGCCCGGGACGAGATGCCGAGCCGAGGACTGGAAGACGACGTAGCGGCCGTCCGCCGACAGTCGCGACCCCAAGTCGCTGTAGTAATCGAGGACGCTCGGCTGGTAGACCTGGTTGCCGTTGCTGTCGACCGACACCCGCCGGGTGTCTCCGGTCAGCTGGACGTGGACGAAGACGTCTTTCGCGTCGTTGGTGTCGCCGGCGACCAGGTTCGCGGCAGCCGACTCAAAAGCAACGACCTGGCCGTTCGCGGAGATCGAAGGGTGGATCGAGTCCGCGAAGACCTGGCTGCCATCGCTCGCCACCGACACGCGGGTCGTATGACCGGTCAGCAGGTCACGAACGAAGACGTCGATGTGGTCGTTCGTGTCGCCCGGCACGAGATCCGAGGCGCCGGAGACGAAGGCGACGTAGCGGCCGTTCGCCGACATCGATCCCTCGCCGCTGCCCTCGGTCGCCTGAGTAGCCCCGGAGCTGACCGAGACCCGTTGTGTGATCCCCGACTGACGGTCAAGCACGAAGATGTCGGCGACGCCGTTCGTGTCGTCGGCCACGAGGTCCGGCGCCGATGAGGTGAACGACACGTACCGGGTGTCCGCGGACACCGCGACCTCCCAGACCGGTCCCTGCACCGCACTCAGCAGTCGGGTGGTGGTCTGCGTCTGCCTGTCTCGCAGGAACAGCCCTCCACTGTTGCTGCCGTCGGCAACGAGATTGGTCGCCGCGGACCCGAAGACGACATAGCGCGCGTCATCCGAGACCGTAACGGTTCCGCTGCCCCCGTTCGCTGACCCTCCATCGTCCGCGACCGACACGAGGTGGGTCACGCCGGTCAGCCGGTCACGGATGAAGACATCACTGACATGACCGTTCGCATCATCGGCCACGAGGTTTGCCGCCTGCGAGGCGAACACGACGTACCGCCCGTCACCGGAGACCACTTGGCCGTCCCAGGTCTCCTCGTCGGCCGGCCCACCGGTCGCTCCGACCGTGACCAGGGTGGTGTTGTCACACGTCGTGGCCCTCGGCGGTGCAGGACTGCGACACAGGTCCAGTCCGACTCCGCCGTCGATGACGTCGGGTCCAGCGTGGCCCTCGAGACGGTCGTTGCCACGACCGCCACCAAGGCGGTCCGCGCCGTCGCCACCACGGACGAAGTCGTCCGCTGACCCGCCGACGAGCAGGTCGGCTCCGCCCCCGCCTCGCAACCGGTCGTTGCCGGCCAGGCCGCAGATGACGTCGTTCCCCCCAGCACCCAAGATGCGGTCGTCACCCGAGAGTCCGGCGATCACGTCTGCGTGCCTGGTGCCGACGATCGAGTCGTCCCCTGCCGTGCCGACGATCGTCGCCGACCGCCCTGCACACGTCGGTCCTGTCGATGCCGACGACGTCACCCCGAACGGGACGACGGTCGCCACGACCAGACCGAGAACCCACACCCAGACGTGTCCGTGCCGCCTCATGGTCTTCCTCCACTCAAGAGATGCGACCGACCAGTAGCAGCGACGGGACACCCCCGCTCGGGCCCCTACCACCACAATGCACGATGCCCGAAGGGCCACAGCACGCCCAGAGAACAATGCACTCGGCATACGAGCCTTAGGTCCTTCGACCGCGCTCAGTACTCGGAGAGCCACGCGGGAGCACGCCGCGCCCAGCAGGACGGCCTGTTCCCCGGGCCACTGATGCACATCATTCGGCCGTGCAGTCTCCCGAGAGTTGCTGCTGACCCCGTCGCTTGTGACATTTGCCCCTCACCAGACTGCGCGCGGAGCGGCAGCGTGGAGTTGGGCAGAGTTTCCTCGCAGGAAGGAGTGAAGGTCATGTCCGAGGTCAAGGTGGCGCAGGACGCACGGCAGCAGGCGTTCGAGAGAGTGAAGAAGCGTCGAGACTTCTGGCCACACCTCCTGGTTTACGTGCTGGTCAATTCGTTCGTGGTCGTCATCTGGACAGTGACCAGTCACGGAGGGTTCTTCTGGCCGGCCTTCTTGATGGTGGGCTGGGGAATCGGCGTCGTGATGCATGCATGGGACGCGTTCTTCCGTTCCGAGATCACCGAGGAGGATGTGGACCGGGAGCTTGCGAGGATGCAACGCCACTGATTCGTCGACGGGTCAACGGCAGGGGCGTCATTCCCGTGCGAACGGGCGCAGTGCGCCAGCTGCAGTCGTGAGCTGGATCAAGCACGCCGTGGTGGGACTGCTCCCCGACGTACGGTGACCCACCTGCGCCGACACGTCACCTCTTCGGTGACGTCCACCTCCAGAACCTGCTTGACCCGGGCGCCCCACCTACAGTGACTACGTGCCACTGATCGAGGTGTTGTCCAGGGTGGGCGAGTCGGACGCCCCTTCGATCTGCTCACGCATCTCAACCGAGGTGGCGCAAGCGATCGGCGCCCGGCCCGAGGCGGTGTGGGTGACCTGGGCGACCTACGAACACGGCCATGGGGTGCCGGGCCGGCTTGTCCACGTCCATGGCCGCCGTACCGCCGATCAGATGGAGGCCCTCACCGCCGTCTTGGAGCGCATCCTCGGCGAAGACGTTTTCGTCACTGTCACCCCGGTCTGGGCGATTGACCCAGACGCCTGACGTCTTCGAGACAGTCCGCTGATTCACCCACGATCCGATCAGTGGATCGACCACGTCACCGACGCGATGGGCAGCGGTCCTGACCGCCCGACTCATCACCACCCGCACGAACACCGCTCGGGGATAGGCCCATGGACGGGTTCGACGCCCTCGTCGCTTTTCGCCCTCCACTGGAGCGTCCACCTCCACCCCTGCCGCGCTCCACAGAAGACGCGGAGCTCATCACTCCGACGCCTCTACCTGAGCACGACCATGGAGTCAGAGCCGACCAGGGCCTGTGCACAGCTGTGCCGGAACCCCCGCGTGGGCCAGCCGAGCCCACCAGTCGGCCGGTGTGGGGTCGAAGCCGACCTGGGTCTCGACCAGCATGTTCACGCTCATCAGGAGCCCGAACGTGATGAAGCGACGGTCCTGGTCGATGAGCGCGCGTCGCAGAGATCGCCGTCGGTCACGGCTCCCCTGACCCCGCAGGCGCCGGCACACCTCGAGGCCAGCCGCCGCACCCCCGTCTTGACCTGCCTGCAGGCTGGGGCTAACGGCAGACGGCCTTCAGCCAAAGGTCCCTCAAGAATCTGTCGAACGGCGGTGTACGGTCGGTCTGCCTCGGCGAAGACTGAGCGCATGACCAGCAAGATGAATACCGACCCGACCCCTCGCAGTGGCAGCATCGTCGTCGCCGTGGACGGCTCGCATCATGCAGACCTCGCCGTGGCCTGGGCCGCCAAGGAGGCTCGCCTCCAGGGCCGCCCGCTCATGATCGTGCATGCCGAGCGGATGCTCGGTCTCCACGAGCTGGCGTGGATCACCAGCGCGGGTGTGTCGCCTCGTGAGATCACCGATCAGGTGCGTGCCGAGGCGGAAGAGCTCACCCGGCGAGCGAGCCACATCGCCCTGGAGGCAGCACCTGGCGTCGAGATCGACACCATGCTCCGCGTGGGAGATGCCCGCGACATCTTGCTCGACCTTGCCGATCGCTCGGCCATGATCGCGCTCGGATCACGGGGACGCGGTCCGGTCACCAGTCTGCTGCTCGGCTCCGTCAGCATCGCGGTCAGTCGACGCGCGGCCTGTCCCGTCGTCGTGGTCCGGCCCTCGGAGGATGGAGCTCTGGGCCACGGAGTGCTGGTCGGAACCAACGGCTCCGCGGAATCGATTCCGACACTGGAGGTCGCCTTCCGCGAGGCCTCTCTCCACGAGCAACCTCTCACCGTCGTCCACTGTGTGTGGGAGGCTCTGGTCTCCCGCGTCGGCTGGGGAGTCGTCGGCCCGCTCGAGCCCGACTACGAAGAGGCACGGCTGCGGGTCGCGGAAGTGCTAGGCGGAATGCCGGAGAAGTTCCCCGACGTCGAAGTCACAGTGAAGATCACCAAGGGTGCGATCGACGAATGCATCGCCGATCTGTCACGCGCCCATGAGCTGACGGTGGTTGGCCGGCACGCGCGTGCATTGCTGACCAGCGCCGGGTCGATCTCACTCACAACTGCCATCGTCGAGAATGCCTTCGGCCCGGTGCTTGTCGTGCCGTGACTCTCGACCTGAGCGGCATCGTCCCGCGATGGCGCGGTTGACGACCGCGACCGCCTTGGGGCAGAACGCCGTCCGGTCCAGCCGCAGGCGGCCGCCCTCGCGGTCGACCTCCAGGACACGGGCGTCGAACGACGTGCGGTAGGCGTCGACGGCGAACAGCTCGGTGTCGGCCAGTGCGGCCGGCGCTCGCTCCGCGAAGTTGCCGGGAACTCCCATGCGCCGTGTCTAGCAGACGGCGTGAGCTCCCGGCACGACGGCTCAGGCCGCGGTGGCGGTCGTCTCCGTCGGCAGTCCCGCCTCGACCCAGTCCTGGATCCCCTCGCGGTACTTCCGGACGTTGGTGTAGCCCAGCGAGACGAGGGCCCGGGCCACGCCCTCGCTGTTGGGGCATGCGGCGTTCGAGCAGTAGGCGACGACCGCGGCATCCTTGTCCGGGAGCACCTCGTGGGCGCGCTCTCGCGCCTCCTCGACGAACAGGTTGAGGGCGCCGGGCAGATGCTGGCGGTCGTAGTACGCCGCTGGAAGCGCGTCGACGACCGTGACCTCGCCCCGGTCGATGGCGCCGCGGAGCTCGTCTCGCGTGATGAGCACAGTCATGATGACTCCTTAGGTTATGTGCGTGCGCACACACATTACCATTCAGTGCGTGCGCACGCAACTGGTTGGTACCATCGGCCCATGCCCGAGACGCGTCCGAAGCTCGCTGCTCAGGCCTGGGGCTCCTTGCTCCAGGTGCATGCCGCTCTGGTGCCGGCGCTGGACCGGCGACTGCGCGACGAGACCGGGCTCCCGCTGGCGTGGTACGACGTCCTGCTGGAGCTGTCGGCGGCGCGCGACCAGCGGCTCACGATGAGCCAGCTCGGTGACCGCGCCGTGCTGAGCCGGAGCCGGGTGAGCCGGGTCGTGGACGACCTGGTCGCGGCGGGGCTGGTCCGGCGCGAGGCCCATCCCGACGACGCGCGCTCGGCTCATGCCGTGCTCACCGACTCCGGCCTCCGCCGCTTCCGCAAGGCGGCGCCCGTGTACGTCGCGGGCATCGACGAGCTCTTCGCCGGGGCGCTGACCGTGCCGGACCTACAGCGACTGCGCACCCTTCTGCAGCGAGTCCTCGACCGTCATGACGGCGTTCTCCCCGGCTAGCAGAAGCGAGGGAGGTGGTGCGCGAGCTGCTTGCCCCACCACGGCCAGTCGTGGGAGACGTCATGCCCCCACACGTCGAGCTCGTGCGGGATCCCCTTCTCCGCCAGCAGGCGCGCCATGTGCCGGGCACTCGGCAGCGAACCCGTCGGGTGCGTCTCCCACGCGCCCTCGCCGACGGTCAGCACGACGTGGAGCCGAGACCGGAGCCACTCGAGGTGGTCGCCGTGGAGGTGTGGCACGTAGTCCGTCGGATTCGTGAAGTACGCCGTCTCACCGCGCTCGCCCCAGCCGTGCCACGTCGACGGGTCGTAGTTCCCCGATTGGCAGATCGCGACCGGGAAGAGGTCTGCCCGCTGCAGTGCCATCTGGAGCGCATGGTAGGCGCCCATCGAGCAGCCGGTGACGACGGCGTCGGACGCGCCGGGGCTGTCGGACGCGACGTAGGCCGCGACCCGGTCGGTGATCCACGCCTGGTACGTCTGGTGACGGCGAGCCCGCTCCTCGACCGGCAGCCCGCGGTCCGACCACGAGAGGTCGTCGAACGAGTCGACGCAGTAGAGCTTCACCCGGCCGGCCGAGATCAGGTCGGAGACCGCACCGACCATGCCGTTGTTCTCGTAGTCCCAGGCTCGACCGGCCTCGCTGGGGAAGACGATCACGGGCCGGCCCCAGTGGCCGTAGCGGATCACCGTGCCGGGCCGGTCGAGGTCGGGTGCGTCGAGCTCGGCCTGATGCCGTTCCACCGCCCCACCCTGGCAGATGGCCGGCCAGCCGAAGAAGGCTCAGGGGCGCCTCGGCGTCTGGCAGCCGTCCCCGGATTCAGCCGAGGTCACGCACGTAGATGTCCTCGACGCCGTTGGTGTCCTCCGGGACCAGCTGTGCGAAGGAGGAGAATGCCACCGACCGGCCGTCGGCCGCGATGCTGCCGCCGAGGTTGAGCCCGTCGGCCTCTCCACCCTGCGAGGTCAGCGACACCCGGAGCGTCACTCGGGCCTGTCGGTCGCGCACGAAGACGTCCTCGAACCCGTTGGTGTCCCCGGTGACCAGGTTGCTCGCCTCGGAGCTGAAGGCGACATACCGCCCGTTCCCGGAGATCGTTGGCGTCTCGTCGAACGTCTCGCTCAGGCCGTTGGCCTGACCGCCTGCTCCGACCGACACCCGCCGGGTGGTGGCGGCCTGGCGATCGCGGACGAACACGTCGGTGAACCCGTTGGTGTCTCCGGTCACCAGGTTGGTGGCGTCGGAGACGAACGCGACGTACCGCCCGCCGGCGGACAGGCTCGGCCTGGAGCTGTCGCCGTTGCCGACGCCTCCTGTCCCGACCGACACGCGGCGGGTGACGCCGGTCTGGAGGTCACGGACGAACACATCCTCCACACCGTTGTGGTCGCCAGGCACCAGGTTGGTCGCGCTGGAGTCGAACGCGACGAAGGTACCGTCGGCGGAGAGCGCGGGATCCGAGCTGAATCCGTTGGCCTGCCGGCCGCTCGACCCCACCGACACGCGTCTGGTGGTACCGGTCTGGAGGTCGCGGACGAAGACGTCGGATGTCGCGTTGGTGTCTCCCGGGACCAGGTTGCTCGCGTCGGAGGCGAACGCGACGTATCGGCCGTCGGCGGAGATGGCCACCCGGTCCGTGGAGCCGTTGGCCTGCTGTCCTCCCGACCCCACCGAGACGCGCACCGTGGTTCGAGCCTGACGGTCGCGGACGAAGGCGTCGAAGGCAACGTTGGTGTCGCCAGACACCAGGTTGGAGGCGCCGGACAGGAAGGCGACGTACCGACCATCGGCGGAGATCGCCGGCATGAGGCTCACCGAGTTGCCCTGGCCGCCTGCTCCTACCGACACCCGTTGGGTGACGCCCGCCGAGCGATCTCGGACGAACACGTCCTCGGCCCCGTTGCTGTCACCGGGCACGAGGTTGGTCGCGAACGAGCCGAACGCGACGAACCTGCCGTGGGCGGAGATCGCCGTCCCGACGCTGTGTCCGTCGGACTCCAGCCCGCCGGGACCGACCGAGACCCTCGTGGTGGTCGCCGCTGCGACGGCCGAGCCCGCTGCCGCCAGCGCCACGGCGAGTCCCGCGGACGCGGCCACAACACGGTTGAGCATGACTTTCGACATCGTGCGCACCTCCGAAGCACCCCTGCCCTTCATGGTGATCCCGCGGGACGGCGATGGCAACGGTGGTCGAGACCTCCTCACGCTCGGCCGCGACGTCGTAGCCCAGCCGCGACCGGACTGAGTCGAAGCTCTCGGTGGTTGGGGGAACGGACTCGTCACCGACCAGCGCGATCCGGACCGGCATGCTGCGAAACCTGTGCAGGACGCTCAGGCCCAGACCCGCAGCAGAAGCTCGGTGAGATGAGGGTGGAGGGTGTCCCGCCAGCAGGTCCAGGTGTGGCCGTCGCGAACCTCGCCCCAACCGACCTCGACACCGACTGCGGCCAGGTGGTCGCGCATCGCGAGGTTGTTGGGGTGGTTCTCCTCCGCGGTGCCGCAGGTCAGGGTCATCGGGGGGGCAGCGGGAGCCGCCTGGGTCGCCGCATGCACGCTGGCGACGAAGCCCGTCACCTCGCGCCAGTGTTCGAAGCGGCACTCCTGCGGATCGAGCTCGGGGGTGAAGAACGACCCGCTCTGCAGGAACACGCCGGCGAATGCCGCCGGCGACGTCCACGCCGCATGCAACGCCGCCAGCGCACCGAGGCTCTGGCCCATCAGCACCGGCCTCGCGCCGGTGGCCACGGCGGCGGTCAGCGCAGGCACGAGACGGTTGGTGAGCGCGCGGGTGTACGCCGGGTTGGCGGCGTACCGCTTGTTGCGCGGGCCGGGGGCGACGAGGGCCAACCGCAACGGCGGCAGGGTGCCGGCGGCGATCATGGCCGCGACGTACGCCGTCAGCCCGCCGTAGGCGTCCATCTCGGGGCCGTCGTGGCTGACCAGCAACGGCAGCGGCTCATCGTCCCCCACGTCCGCGGGCGACCAGACCTCCGCGTCGAGCCGACCCGCACCCGTCCGCGGCAGCGACAGCGCCATGCGCACGCCCTCACAGCGGTCGGCCTCCAGCCAGCGTGGTTCGCGGTACGCCGGCAGCGCGATCCACGAGTGATCACCGAACGGACCGGAGGTGAGCCGCGGGTTGGACGGGTCAGGCTGCATCTCGCCGTCGACGTCGAGAAGGTACTCCAGCCGGTCGACCGGCAGGTCGGTGAGCCGGACCTCCCAACCCCCGTCGACCTCCGACATCGAGGTGTCCCCGAGCCGCAGGTGCGCCCAGACACGGACCGACGAGGCGGCGTGCTCGGGGTCGGCGTACCGGACGACGACGTCCTCCCCCTCGACCTCGGTCACCAGCACCCGCCGAACCTACCGGCCACGGCTGGCCCCCTGACGGTCGCCCGAGCCGTGTCAACAACGAGAGCTCCGACGCGCCAGATGACGCCGCGCGTGCCGGAGGGGTGGTGCGGCCCACCGGCGGCCACGGCAGGATGGCGGCATGGCCGATCCGCGCGCAGGTACCCCCGCCCAGGCCTCGGACCTGGTGGACGTCGCTCACCTGGTCACGGCCTACTACGCCCTCGAGCCCGACCCCGACGACGTCGCCCAACAGGTCGCGTTCGGCACCAGCGGCCACCGCGGCAGCAGCCTCGAGTCGGCGTTCAACGAGGTGCACATCGCGGCGACGACGCAGGCGATCTGCGACTACCGCAAGGAGCAGGGGTACGACGGACCGCTCTTCCTCGGCCGTGACACCCACGGGCTCTCCGAGCCCGCGTGGGCGACCGCGATCGAGGTGCTGGTCGCCAACGACGTATCGGTGATGGTGGACGACCGCGACGGGTACACGCCGACTCCGGCGGTGTCACACGCGATCATCCGCGCCAACGGCGGTCGTACGTCGGGCCAGGGGCTGGCCGACGGCATCGTCGTCACACCGAGCCACAACCCGCCGTCCGACGGCGGCTTCAAGTACAACCCCCCGCACGGCGGCCCGGCCGACACCGACGCCACGAAGGTCGTCGCGGCCCGGGCGAACGAGCTGATCCGGAGCAACCTCGAAGGCGTCCACCGGGTCGCGTTCTCCCGCGCCCGCGCGGCATGCACGGCGTACGACTTCCTCGGGACCTACGTCGACGACCTGCCCTCCGTCGTCGACATCGCGGCGATCCGTGACGCGGGCCTGCGCATCGGCGCCGACCCGCTGGGCGGCGCCAGCGTGGCGTACTGGGGTGAGATCGCGGACCGGCACCGGCTCGACCTGACGGTCGTGAACCCGCTCGTCGACCCGACCTGGCGGTTCATGACCCTCGACTGGGACGGCAAGATCCGGATGGACTGCTCGTCGCCGAGCGCCATGGCCTCGCTGATCGAGCGGAAGGACGAGTACCTGATCGCCACCGGCAACGACGCGGACGCCGACCGGCACGGGATCGTCACGCCCGACGCCGGTCTGATGAATCCCAACCACTACCTGGCAGTCGCGATCCGCTACCTCTTCGAGGGGCATCGACCTGACTGGCCGGCGACCGCACGGATCGGCAAGACCCTGGTGTCGTCGTCGATGATCGACCGCGTAGCGGAGGACGTCGGCAAGGAGATGGTCGAGGTCCCGGTGGGGTTCAAGTGGTTCGTGCCCGGTCTGATCGACGGCTCGTTCGGCTTCGGTGGCGAGGAGTCCGCGGGCGCGTCGTTCCTCCGCCGGGACGGCTCGGTCTGGACCACCGACAAGGACGGTCTCATCCTCGACCTCCTCGCCTCCGAGATCCTCGCGGTGACCGGCAGCACCCCGAGCGAGCTGTACGCCGAGCTGGTCGCCCGCCACGGTGACCCGGCGTACGCACGCGTCGACGCGGCGGCGGACCGCGAGCAGAAGGCGAAGCTGGCAGCCCTCTCGCCCGACGACGTCAGCGCCACCGAGCTGGCCGGGGAGAAGATCACCGCGACCCTCACCGAAGCGCCGGGGAACGGCGCTCCGATCGGCGGGATCAAGGTGGTCACCGACAGCGCCTGGTTCGCCGCCCGGCCGAGCGGCACGGAGGACGTCTACAAGATCTACGCGGAGTCCTTCCGCGGGCCCGACCACCTCGCCGAGGTGCAGGAGGCGGCACGCGGGGTCGTCTCTGCGGCGCTGGGCCGATGAGCCAGGACGTCCGCCCTCCGGCTCTCGGGCTCCTCGACGCGCTCGTCGGCGAGTGGACCCAGCTCGTGTCCGGTCACGGTGACCCGACCGGCACGATGACCTTCGAGTGGGCGCTCGGCGGGCGCTACCTCCTGCAGCGGTCGATCCTCCCAGCCCCGTTCCCGGAGAGCATGGCCGTGATCGAGTACGACGCCGACACAGCGGAGTTCCGCCAGCACTACTTCGACGGCCGGGGTGTCACCAGGATCTACAGGATGACGTTCACCGGCTCCGAGTGGACGCTGCTGCGCACGGAGCCGGACTTCTCGCCGCTGCCCTTCGCCCAGCGGTTCGTGGCAACCCTCTCGGACGACGGTCGCTCCGCCGACGGGCACTGGGAGCAGTCCCATGACGGGGGCACCACGTGGGAGCACGACTTCGGTCTGCGACTCGAGCGTCAACCCTGACGCGGTCAGACGACCGCCGCCAGCACCCCGAGGTCCTGGTCCCCGATCGACCCGGTGAGGGTCGCCACGCCCTCGACCGGCGTCCCGATGACCCGGACGAGCGCCAGGGTGACCCGCCCCGCGACGACCGTCGTCACCGGGCCGTCGGTGACGGAGTCCACGGTCGAGACGGCCGGGACGTCGGCGCGCGCGGAGCCGGAGCCGCTCACCTGCATCCGAGGCGGTACGTCGACCAGCTCGCCGTCGCGCTCGATCACCATCTGCGCCTGGTTGCCGCCGGTGAGGATCGCGGTGGCGAGCGTCGCGGCCCAGACCGGGTCGCCACATCCGTCGTACACCCAGCGTGGTCCGAGAACGCTGTGGTCCGTCGTACCGACCAGGAAGTCGTCCGCGCCCTCGAGTGGTGCCGCGCGATAGGTGAACGGCACCTGGAGCAGAGCGCCGTCCGCGGTCCGCCACACGATCGACTCGACGCCGACCTCGCCGTCGGGATCGTCGAAGCGGTACTCCGCGACCTTCTCTATCGGTCCGTCCGACGCCCACGACCTGGAGGGGAGCCAGGCGCGGGCGAGCTCCTGCTTGGAAGGTTCGAGCGTGGCGCGATGGTGGACGAGGGCCATGCCCCGAATCTACGGCCCGACGACCGTGTCCTCGTGGTCGGCGTGGCGATGGACCACCTTCCAGGGACCGTCCTCGCGGCGGTACACCTGCGCCGTACCCAGGACGTACTCCCGGAGCCCGCCGTTGACCGACGTCGTCGTCAGCTCGCGGCGCGCGGTGTACGCGAGGTCGCCACTGACGCCGTGGGCGATCAGCTCGATCCCACCTTCCTCGGCGTCCGAGAAGGCGTCGGCGATCGTGCGGAACACCCCTCCTGCCTCATCCGAGGTGCGCGCACTCAGCCGGGCACCGAAGAGCGTCACCGGCTCCGTGCGGGGATCAGGTGGTCTGGTCGCGCGGACCGGCGTTCCCCTTCTGGAGCGCCACCTCGCCCTCGTGCCACGGTCCGGAACCACTCCAGGAGTCCCGGTCCTCATCCATCCCCGGAGGGTAGAGCCGGGCTCCGCGGTGTCGTTGCCCACCTGGCTGATCCGCCAACCGGTCGAGGATCGTCCGGAATCTCGCCTACCCTCGCCGCATGGGCGACGAGCGGCAGGACCTCTCGGGCATCTCGTACGAGGGCGCCGACCTGCGGAACACCAGCTTCGATCGCGTCGACCTGTCCGGGTCGACGTTCCGGCTGGTCGACCTGAACGACGTGTGGATCCGGCAGGCCGATCTGCACCGACTCCGGATCCGAGGCGCCGAGCTGCTCGACGTCGAGATCGACGGCGAGCTGCAGAACGTCGTCGTCAACGGCGTCGACATCGGGCCGCTGGTCGAGGCCGAGATGGTGCGTCGGGATCCCGACTACGCCAAGATGAAGCCGCGGACGGCCGACGACTTCCGCGAGGCCTGGGACGTCCTGGAACACCGCTGGGCTCTGACCGTCGAGCGCGCCCGCCGCCTCGACCCGCCTCTGCTGCACGAGCGGGTCGACGACGAGTGGTCCTTCATCGAGACCCTCCGCCACCTCTGCTACGCCACCGACGCCTGGGTGAACCGGGTCTACCTCGGTGACCCCGACCCGTGGTCGCCGCTCGACCTCCCCTTCGACACGCTTCGCGACCTGGAGTGGCAGCACGACAAGGACGTGCGGCAGCCCCTCGACGAGGTGCTCGCGCTGCGCGCCGACCGGCAGGCGACGGTACGCCGGGTGCTCGGCGACCTGACGGACGACGACCTGGCCCGGGAGACGATGCCGGTCCACGGCAAGGGCTGGCCGCCGCCCGACAGCTATCCGGTCGCGCAGGCGCTGGGGATCGTGGTCAACGAGGAGTGGCACCATCGACGCTACGCCGAGCGCGACCTCACCGTGCTCGAGGCGCGGACCTGAGATCTTCCCGGTCAGAGGGTCCTGACGACGAGCACCTCGCCCTGGTGCTCCGTGCCGGTGCTGGCGAACCCGAGCCGCGCGTAGAAGTCCCCGGGCCCGCCCGGCGCGTCGACGTAGCTCGTGTACAGCTCCGTGCCGCCGTTCGCGCGCACGATCTCGGTGATCGCCTCCACGACCATTCGTCCGTAGCCCCGGCGCTGGTGGTCGCGGTCGATCGCCAGCTTCCAGAGGAACCAGGGGCCGATCAGGCCCTCCGCTGGATCGACGTCCCAGGCGATCATCACGAAGCCGACGGCTTCACCGTCGACGTACACACCCCGGTACCACGGGTTGGCCTCGGGGGCCTCCGTCGCCTCGGCCAGCGACTGCTCGACCGTGCTCACGAAGCGCAGCTGGTCGTCGGGGACCACCACCGAGCTGATCAGCTCCGCACGAACCGCGGAATCGACCTCCCGTAGCTCGATCACAGCGGGAGCGCCAGGATCTCCTCGTCCCACTCGGCGTACACGCCGGTCGGCACGAAGCCCAGCCCGAGGTAGAAGCCGTACGGCGTTCCGTCGCCCCGGGCGACGCTGGTGAGCAGCTCGGTCGCACCCTGCTCCTTGATCAGCGCGGCGAGATGACGCACCACCTCGCGGCCGACCCCCTGGCCCTGGGACTCCGGGGCCACCATGAGCTTCCAGAGGTACCAGGGGCCGACCAGCTCGGGCGGGTGCGGCTCGACCTCCCAGCTCATCATCACGAAGCCGACGGGGACGCCGTCCCGGTACACCGCGCGCGGCCACGGGTTGCCCTGCGGGTTCTCGGCGGCCTCTTCGAGCGAGTCGTCGACCGTGCCGCCCACCCACTCCGCCTGCCCTGGCGGCAGGACGACGTGCGTGCGGAGCTCGTCCAGCACCTCCGGCGTGATCTCACGCAGCTCGAGCTCCATGGCGAGAACCTAGGGTGTCTCGATTGTCCTGAACACCTCATGCGCGAAACCGATGAGTGACCCACGATGAGACGGTCGTCGGCGATCGTCGCCAGCGCACCGGAGCGCTCGAGGTCCGGGAGCTGCGTGACCGCCGCCGCGAGCTCCACCGGCCCCGGCGAGCGACCCGACCGCAACTCGGCCGTCGGCCCCGGCCGTGCCGGACCACCCCGTCGTCGGCGTCCTCTGCGCCGAGGAGCTCACGCCATCCCTGCTCGCCCATCTCGCCTCCTCACTGAACGGCTGCGAAAAGGAACCGCGAGGTTGAATGACCGTTCAGACAGTGGCAGGGTGCCAGTCATGTCGCTCGACTTCGGTGCCATCAACCCGACGGCGGCCCGAGCAGCGGCCGCGTCTCCCGCCCCCACCGCCGAGCTGCCGAGCCGGGCACAGTACGTCGTCGTCGGGGGCGGCGTGATCGGCACGTCGATCGCCTATCACCTCGCGATGCTGGGTGCGACCGACGTGGTGCTGCTCGAGCGCAAGCAGCTGACGTCGGGCACGACCTGGCACGCAGCGGGCGAGGTCGTCTCCGGCGGCACGACCGAGGACGCGTTGTGGGTTGCTCGGTACTCGGCGGAGCTGTATGCGCGACTGGAGGAGGAGACGGGGCTCTCGACCGGGTTCCGCCGGTGCGGCTATCTCCAGCTGGCAACCACCGAGCGCCGGGACGAGGCCTACCTCCGCGAGACGGCGTACATGCGCTCGGTCGGGATGACCAAGGAGGTGCTGTCCCCCAGCGAGGTGGCCGAGCTGGTGCCGCTGATCCGCACCGACGACGTCATCCACGGCTTCTGGACGCCCGACGAGGGTCGCGCCAACCCGGTCGACGTGACGATGTCGCTGGCGAAGGGTGCCCGGCAGCGCGGCGTACGCATCTTCGAGGAGACCGAGGTCACCGACTTCGTGCTCGACCGCGGCCGGGTCGTCGGCCTTCGCACCGAGCGCGGCGACGTCGAGTGCGCGAAGGTCGTCCTCGCCGCCGGCCTGTGGGGGCGTGAGCTCGGGGCCTTGGCGGGGGTCACCGTCCCGCTTCAGGCGGCCGAGCACTACTACCTGCTCACCGAGGAGATCGACGGCGTCACGCCCGAGTCGGTTCCGGTGATCGAGGAGCCCGAGTCCTACGGCTACTACCGCGAGGAGGGGGGCGGCCTCCTGGTCGGCATGTTCGAGCCGGTTGCCGCGGCGTGGTCGCTGGACGGTACGCCGCGGGACAGCGCCTTCGCCGTGCTCCCGCCCGACTGGGACCGGCTGGCGCCGTTCCTGGAGGTCGCGATGCGCCGCTTCCCGGCACTCGAGGACGCGGGGATCCGCACCCTCTTCTGCGGGCCCGAGAGCTTCACCGACGACATCTCGCCGATGCTGGGCGAGTCGCCCGAGGTCGACAACCTCTACCTGGCCTGCGGCCTGAACTCCGTCGGCATCCTCTCCGGCGGCGGCCTCGGCCATGTGATGGCGCAGTGGCTGATCGAGGGGTACCCACCGATCGACCTCACCGCCGTCGGCGTCGACCGGGCGCACGAGTTCCAGGCGACGCGGCGCTTCCGGGAGGAGCGCACGGTCGAGCGCCTCGGTTTCCTGCTCAACAACCTGTCCTGGCCGAACGCAGAGTACGAGCGCGGGCGCGGCGTACGCCGGTCGCCGTACCACTCCCAGCACGTCGCCGACGGCGCGCACTTCGTGACGACGAGCGGCTGGGAGTACCCCGACTACTTCGCGGGTCCGGGCGTCACCCCGGTCGTCGAGTGGGGCTACGCGCGGGGGGAGGGCTTCGAGCGGACGCGCGAGGAGCACCTCCACGCCCGGGAGCGCTTCGCGATCTTCGACATGTCGCTGATGTCGCACCACCTGGTGCAGGGGCCGCACGCGACGACCGTGCTCAACCGCGTGTGCGTGGGCGACGTCGACACGGCTGTCGGCAGGATCGTCTACACCCAGTGGTGCGACGACCGCGGCGGGATCATCGCCGACGTCACCGTCACCCGCCTCAGCGAGGACCAGTACGTCGTGATCAGCGGCGACAACATCCACCGCCGCATCCCGGCGTGGATCCGTCGGCAGACGCGCGACGTCGAGTTCCTCACCGTCACCGACGTGACGAGTGGCAACGCGCTGCTGTCGGTCCAGGGCCCGGCGTCACGTGAGCTGCTCCAGCGCCTGAGTCCGGACGACTGGTCGAACGACGCCTTCCCCTACCTCACCGCCCAGAAGGTGGAACTCGGCTACACCCCCCTCTGGGCACTGCGCGTGACGTACGTCGGCGAGCTCGGCTGGGACCTCCTCGTGCCTACCGAGTTCGGCGCCACTCTGTACGACCAGCTGCGCGAGGCCGGCGCCGAGCTCGGCTTCCGTCCGACCGGCGTTGGTGCCCTCGGCACGATGCGACTGGAGAAGGCCTACCGTGACATGGGCCACGACATCGACTCGACCGATACTCCGCTCGAGGCCGGCCTCGGCTTCACGATCGCCTGGGACAAGCCCGGCGGCTTCGTCGGGCGCGACGCACTCCTCGAGCTCAAGGAGTCCGGCCCGCCCACCCGCCGACTGGTCAACGTGCTCCTCGACTCCCCCGACCACGACCTGATCGGCGACGAACCCCTCTACTGGGACGGCCACCCCGTGGGCATCGTGCGCGCCGGCGGCTTCGGCCACTCCCTCGGCGCCGCCTGCGGCATCGCGGAGGTCAAGCGCGACGAGCCCATCACCTCCGCCGACCTCGCCTCGGGCTCCTTCGAGATCGACATCGCCGGCACCCGCGTCCCCACCCAGGTCTCCCTCAGACCCTTCTTCGACCCGGACCGGACCCGCATCCTCTGTTGAGGTCGTCCCGATCTGGCTCCCACGCCATACCGGAATGACGTGGCAGGGACGTCGACACGAACGTGCCGAGTCCTGCCGGCCGATGAGCTGGTGGACGCCGACGACGGCACTGCGCGCCCTGGCGACAGTCCGGGGCGGCCGGCGCGCTGGTCGTCGACATCCTCCCGGCTGAGCAACACTCCCGCCGTCTGGCACCATTTCTTCTGTGACGAGCGGAGTGGACCTGACCGGACGCGTCGCAGTCGTCACAGGGGCGGGAAGCCCCACCGGAATCGGCTTCGCGGTATGTCGGCGGCTCGGTGAGCTGGGCGCGGCCGTCGTTCTCACCGCCACCACCGAACGGGTTCACGAGCGGGTAGGTGAGCTTCAGGAAGCGGACGTCGGTGCGACGGGCGTGGTGGCAGACCTCACGGTGCCGACGGCGGCAGCGGAGGTGGTGGCGACGGCCACCCGCCGATGGGGACGCGTCGACATCCTGGTGAACAACGCCGGGATGGTCTCGGTCAGTGACAGGCACGCGATGTCCGGCGGTGTCGGCGGCCTGCCGTACGAGGACTGGCAGCACAGCCTGCGCCGCAACCTCGACACGGCCTTCCTGATGACCCGGGCGGCAGTGCCGGCCATGCGCAGCGCGAGGTGGGGGCGGATCGTGATGGTCTCCAGCGTCACTGGGCCGGTGATGGCGATGCGTGCGGACGCGGCCTATGCCACGGCGAAGGCGGCGATGGTCGGGCTGGTCCGCTCACTGGCCGTGGACCTCGCCGTCGACGGCATCACTGCGAACGCCGTCGCGCCGGGCTGGATCGCCACCGGCTCGCAGACCGAGGACGAGGTGAGGGAGGGCCGGACTACCCCGATGAGACGCAGCGGGACGCCCGATGAGATCGCATGGCCGGTTGCGTGGCTGTGCACTCCTGGCGCGGCGTACCTGACGGGTCAGTGCGTGGTGGTGGACGGCGGCAACTCGGTGGCCGAGGAACGGGCCGGGTGACAGCCCGGTACACCGTCAGCGGGCGACACGAAGGGTGTCCTCGAGCGCCTCGATGAGTAGGTCAGCGTGCTCGTCGCCGAAGATCAACGGCGGCCGGATCTTCAAGGTCGCGCCCTCCTGTCCGGTGCGACCGATCAGCACACCCCGCTGCCTCAGGCCGTCGAGGGTCAACCCGGCTCGTTTCGCGTCGGGACGACCCGAGGCCGGGTCCACGATGTCGACACCGACCGCGAGTCCCCAGCCGCGTACCTCGCCCACCTGCGGGTCCTCGCGTGCGACACCACGCAACGCCGTCAGGAGTCGGTCGCCCGTGGCCGCGACCCGGGGCACCACGTGCTCCTCCTCGAGCGTCCGAAGCACTGCGATGGCTGCCGCGCACGCCGCGGTGCCACCGCCGAACGTGCTGAAGTAGTCGGTGTGCGCGACGAACGGGTCGATCAGGTCCGCCGGGCCGCAGACAGCGGCGACCGGGTACCCGTTCCCCATCGGCTTTCCCAGCGTCACCAGGTCAGCCGGCACCTGACCGGCGGAGAAGCTCCACAGGGCGGCGCCGGTCCTGCCATGCCCGGCCTGCACCTCGTCGGCGACGTACAGTCCGCCCGCCGCATGCACGATCGCTGCGGCAGCGGTGGTCCACTCGTGAGTCGGCCCGCGGATGCCGTCGCTGGTGAACACGCCGTCGACGAAGATCGCGGCCACCCCATGGCCGCTGGCGGCCAGGCTCTCGACCGCAGAGGCCACCGCGACCGGTGGGAGTGGCGGAGGGTTCACCAGCCGCACGTGTGGCTGTGGCGGACGGTCTCCCCAGCTCTCGGGAGAGAACGCGAACGTCGCCTCCGTGACCCCGTGGTACGCCCATGAGGTCGCGACTCCGCCCGACGCGCCGGTGGCGTGCCGCGCGATGCGCCAGGCCAGATCGTTCGCCTCGCTGCCGGAGTTCACGAGCAGAACCCGATCGAACCGAGCCGGGAGGGTGGCCAACAGCCGTTCGGCCAGCTCGACGGGAGCCTCCTGCAGGTAGCGACTGTTGGTGTTGAGCGTGGCCAGCTGCGAGCAGACGGCGTCGACGACCGCCGGGTGAGAGTGCCCGAGCACCGGCACGTTGTTGTACGCATCGAGGTAGCGGCGCCCGTCCGCGCCCTCCAGGAACACCCCTCGGCCGCCTACGAGATGCACCGGCTCGGCGTAGCTGACCTCGAGCCCGCCCAGGACCCGCGAGCGCGCTTCAAGCAGCTCGGACGTGGACCTTCGGCGGTAGGGCAGCCCCCGCCCGCGGTAGGGCGCACCGGTCGAGCTACCCGTCACCGAGGCGATGAAGCGCGCTGTCAGGGTGTCCAGGCCGACGTCGAGCATGGCCTCGAGCTGGTCGTACGCCGCCTCATCGATCTGCGGCGCGGAGCCCAGCTGCTGGGTCCGCCAGGCCGTGATCAGGACACAGGCGGCGTAGCGAGCGGCCATCAGGTCGGCAAGGAGTCCGACCTCCTGCGCCTCCAACGGTGTGGTGGCGGCATACCCGGACAGCACCTCGTGCGTGACGTCGAGTGCGTCATCGCGACCGCAGAGCAGGTCGGCCGCCGCGACACCCAGGTCGCAGATCAACGCGGTCTGCGTCATGTCCCCGAAGTCGGTGATACCAGTGACGGCGAGCGCGTCGTCGACGAGCACATTGGTAGGGGCGAGGTCGTTGTGCACCACCTGGGCACGCACCGTGGCCAGCTCTGGGGAGACCCGTTGCTCGAAACGGTCGAGAACGGCGCGCACCGCCGGGCGCCGCGCCTCGTCGACCGCCGAGAGCCAGGGTCGCAGCTGCGGGAGACGGCGCACGTCCCAGGCGATCGGATACGACGCTGCCGGGTGCACGAACCCGCGCAGCGCCTGTCCCAGCCGGGCCGCCATACGCCCCCACTCCCGCAGCTGCGTGGGGCCCATCTCCTCCGGAGTGGGATGCCGCCCGTCCAGCCAGGTCATGACCCACGCCAGTGAACGACGGCCATCGAGCCCGGTCAGCGCCACCGAACGCTGCCCATGGCGGGTCGCCACCACATCCGGAACCGGCACGTCGGGCGCCACGGCGCGGATGTGACGCAGCGCCGAGTACTGGAAGTCCAGCACCTCCTCCGTGTCGGCAGGGTTGTGGACCTTCAACAGGTACCGACCGCTGGACGCGTCGATCCGGAAGTTCCGGTCTCGCTCACCGTGGACGGCGGTGACCTCCCCCTCCAACCCCCACGCCGCGGCCAGGGAGTCGTGCAACACGGCGAGATCGAGCTCTGGCGCCGACACGGCCAGGGGGTCGTTCGTCGATGCGGTCACCGGGCCATTCTGGCCGTCAACACAGCCGTTGCGTCGACCACTGCCCCGGCACAGCCGGATCGCGGCGGCGTGACGCAGGGTCCCGCACGCCTTCCAGCTCTTGTGCCAACCGTGGTCGCTGGCTTCTGGTCGGCGGAGCCTGCGGGGCGAGCACGTGCGTCAACGGGTGCATGATGACGGGTGGGACGGTGCTGCAGCCGTGCGAACTATGGAGCCGGCTCTCCATGACTCTCGAAACCGGAGACGCGGCAGCGTGGAGCGAAGCCTTGGCCGAGGATGCGCTTGTCATCGGCACGGACGAGGCAGAGTGGAGGCACGGCAAGGTCGCCGCGGTGAGAGCCATCCAGCAGCAGGTCACTGAGCTGCACGAGGCCGGTGTCCGCTACTCCGCCAGCGATCCGCAGCTCTACCCCCAGCTGACGGCAGCCGGCCCGCTCGACATGGACGCCATCGCGACCCTTCATCAACACCTGGCTGCCGCGCTCCCTCCCGCCTGAGACCCCGCGGACAGAGCAGCCCGATACGCGCCGGTAGACGCAGGCGGATCCCCTTCTTGGTTCTCTACCCGGAGCATGTGGTCGCCGGGCCGTGAGGTCCCGATAATGGTGGCTTGCCTATCTCGCGGTCACCCATGATCGGACGTGACGACGCGCGGCGCCAGCTCGAAGGAGTGGCCGCGGCCGCGCGAAGCGGTGAGCCTGCACTGGTACTCGTCAGCGGCGAGGCCGGTATCGGCAAGACGCGACTCATTGCTGAAGCCATGGGTCAGGTCGACGGCGAGTGTGTCGCAGTGACGGGCGGCGGGGTCGATCTCCTGGGCGGCGAAATCCCCTTGATCCTGCTGAGCAGCTCCGTTCGCAGCCTGGTGCAGCGCTACGGCTTGGACGCCGTTCGGGGATGGGCTGGGGGCGACGTCTCGAGGCTTGCGGTTCTGGTTCGAGACCTTGCGCCGGAGGCGCCGGCGGCTCACGAGCCTCTGGAGCTGATAGAAGCGTTCCGTGCGATGTTGGCCCGTCTGAGTAGTACGCGATTCGTCTGGTGGGCGATCGAGGATGTGCAGTGGGCGGACCCGTCGAGCCTGGACGCTGTCCGCTTCGTGGTCCAACTGATGCAGGCACCCGAGCGGCTGCTCGTCACGTGCACGCTGCGCACCAGAGACCGGTCGGCCCAGGGGCTCACGGGGTCGTTCGTGTCTGAGCTGGTTCGAGCGCCGGCGACCGTGCGGATCCGCCTGCGGCGGCTTGACCTGGAGCAGGTAGGGGTCCAGATCGGGACCCTGTTGGAAGGGCCGGTGAGCAACCAGCTCGTCGAGCGCGTGATGTTCTTGTCTGACGGTGTCCCGTTCCTGGTGGAGGAGCTGGTTGCGGCTGGCCTGACGGAGTCCGGTCCCCTGCCGGCGTCGGCTACCGAGCTGATGGTGTCGCGGGCAGCCGCCTTGGGCGCGGACGCCGAGGCCGTGGTTCGCGCTGCTTCGGTGGCCCCGGAGCATCTTCATGATCGATGGCTTGCACCGGTGACGGGTCTGTCAGCAACCAGCCTCGAGCAAGCGGTGAGGACGCTCGTGGAGGGTGGCGTCCTCGAGGTCGACGACTCCGGGGAACGGTATCGGTTCCACCATGCCTTGATGCGGGAGGGAATCGCGGCGGCGATGCTGCCCAGCGAGCGGCGCCGGTGGCACCGCACGTGGGCCCAAGCGCTCTCGACCGTCGCCCTTGACCAGCACGACGCATCGACGATGGTCGAGATCGCCGAGCACTGGATGCAGTCAGGCGAATCGGACCCGGCGTTCGCATCCAGCCTTGCAGCGGCACGATCAGCGGAGCTGGTGGGCTCCCAGCACGCCCGGGCCGCGATGCTGTGCGAGGCGTTGCGGTTGTGGCCGCAGGTCGGGGCGAGCGTCCGCGACGGGTACGACCACGACGGCCTGATCGAGCAGGCAATCTGGGCCTGCGCGTTGGGCGGTCGGCCTGAGCTCGGCGTCCAGCTGTTGGCGGACCTGGTGAAGAGCCCTGACACGAGCGGGGACGGTGAGCTTCGCAGACTGCGCCTGACGCTCGCCAAGGAGCGGTTCGAGCTGTCCCTGGGACGGGAAGAGCCTGCCCAGGGTCGGCACCGGTTCGAGGAACGGGTCGGGCTCCTGCGTCGCTCGCCCCGGACCCTGGTCTTTGCGCATGCGGTGTCGGACCTTCTTGCCAACGCCCCTGACCCCGAATCCAGCAGGCTGCTCGACGATCTGATCGGGGACGCGACCCAGGTCGTGACCGAGCAGGGCACCTTCTTCGACCGGGTCGACCTCCAAGACTCGCGCTCTCACCACGTGAAGGTCCTGGGCCGGCTCGACGAGGCCGCGAACCTCGTCCTCGAGATACTCCGCGAGCACGGGGACCACCTGATGCTGACGGACCTGATGCGCGTCGAGTCGAACGCCGTCAGCCACCTCTACGACGCGGGTCGACCCATCGAAGGCCGGGCGATCGGACGTCGCGCGGCGCAACGTTTGTCCGATCCGAGGCTGTGCCCAGAGCCCTGGACGTCGCTCGCCGAGAATCTGGCCGCCACGCTCATCGAAACCGGAGACTGGGCTGAGGCCCAGAGCTACCTCGACGAGATCGAGGCCCTCGGGGTGGACACCCCGGCCGTGTCCATCGCAGCACTGACCGCCGTCGTACTCGAGTGCCGACGCGGCGACCTGACAGCGGCCGAACAACGCCTCGCGTCCCTCCGCGAGCGGGAGGGTGCACGGGCCACCCCGCCGCACTCCGCCGTCCGTCACACCCTGGTCGCGGCCGAAGTCGCGCTGTCCAGCGGGGACGGCCACGCGGCCTGGACCCTGCTCGCCCCGATCTGGGCGGTGAACGGCAGTCACGACCTGGTGCTCACCCGGAACGCACAGCTCCTGGCGGCCCGAGCGTTGGGCGCCGCCAGGTTCAAGGGAGGATCCTCCAGGTGGCCCGAACCCATCGATGAACGCGTGCGCGACCTTCGAGATGCAGCAGCACAGCTGCCGCAGTCTGTCTGGCCCACACCATGGCGTCATCGCCTCGAGCTTGCGCTTGCGCGCACCGTGGGCGACGACACCCACGGCCAATGGGAGCACTGCGTAGTCGAGAGCGAGCGCCTCGGGCAGCCTTACGAGCAAGGGCTGGCGCTGCTCGGGATGGCCCATCGCGCGCTGGCAGACCATGAGAGCTCGGTGGCCCACGATGCCCTCCAACGTGCCCAGACTCTTGCCGCGAGTCTCGGCTCTCGAACCCTCATGGCGTGGATACGCGAGGCGTCTGCCCGGGGTCGCATACCTCTCAACGAGGTCTCCGTGGGTTCAACAGAGACCATGAAACGTCACGGGTTGACCGGGCGAGAGCTCGAGGTCCTCCGCCTGCTCGCGGAGGGCTACAGCAACGACGAGATCGCCGCCGAGCTGTTCATCTCACCCAAGACCGCCAGCGTCCACGTCTCGCACATCCTCTCCAAGCTCGGCGTCAAGAGCCGAGGTGCCGCATCCGCACTTGCCCATCGGGAGGGCCTCTTCACAGCCCGGCAATGAGCAGCCCGGTGCGGCACGAGCTGGCGAGGAAACGCTCTGAACATCCGGCCACAGTCCCGCAGGCGGCGACGTGGCGCACGTCGGATACACGTCATCCCGCCGGGATGACTGTGACCCGTCGCGGCGTAGGGCGCGGCAGATCTGGGCGGCGTCGTGGGGCGTCTAAGCGTCAGCGCGCGCTGCCGCGAACGTCTGCGTCGATGCGTCGGGGACGAAGCTGCCGTGGCGGTGCAGGATCCGCCACCTGCCGTCCTCGCGCCGGTACAGGTGTGTCACGCGCAGTCGGTACGTTCGGAGCGCGCCTCGGGTGATGGTGGAGGTGTTCTCGTATGCGACCGTGTAGGCGAGGTCGGCATCAGCCTCGGCGTGGACGATGTCGAACTCCCATGACTCCGTGCCGCTGAACCAGGACGCGACTTCGTGGAACGCCGGTTCGACGCCAGCCCAGCCGTCGACGGTGAGGTCGGCGCCGAACAGGCTGACCGGTTCGGTGTGGCTCCACAACGCGATCCGGGGGCCGGGATCGCCGTTGTGCAGCTCGCGTTCGGCGGCGATCTGCGCCGGGATCATCTCGGCCAGGAACTGATCGGTCTCGGTCGTGGTCATGGCCGCGCTCCTCGGCTAGCCTGAATTCCAATACAGTCAGGGTGTATCCGAATGAAGCCAACTGTCAAGAGGCCCTACGACTCGTCGCGACGCCGCGCCGAGGCGCAACGACTCAGGTTGGACATCCTGGCGAGCGCACGAGAGCTCTTCGTGCGCCAGGGGTACGGAGTGACCAGCCTCAAGCAGGTCGCACATGAGGCTGGCGGATCGGTCGAGACGATATACGCGGCCTTCGGCAACAAGGCTGAACTGCTTCGCAGGGTCTGGTACTTCGCGGCTCGCGGCGATGACCAGGAGATCACCCTGTACGACCGGCCCGAAATGCAGGCGATCCTCTCCGAAGCTGATCTCGCGCAGCGGTTCCGCGGGCTCGCAGAGTTCACCACGGCGTTCTCTCGCAGGATGTCGTCCCTGGTGGTGATGCTCGAGGGGGCGACAGCGAGCGAGCCGGCAGCTGCCGAGATGCTCGCCGAGTGGTCAGGCAGACGCCTCGACGTCGCCACCCGGTTCGCGGCGAACGCCTCCTCGACCGGGCAGTTGGCGGTCCCGATGGCGGAGTGCCGAGACATCCTGTTCGCGACGATGTACGGCGACCTCTGGCGTCAACTGGTGGGCGTGCGGCGCTGGAGCGACAACCGCTACGCCGACTGGCTGGGCGACCTGTGGGTGTCGCAGTTCGTGGTCTGAACCCGGCTTGGGGCCGAGGGTCAGAAGCTTTGCCGACTGCCCGAGCCGTGGGCTCTGCGTGGCCGAGCGCGCGGCCCGGGCCCAGTGGTTCGATCGACCCATTGTCCGCCGTCCCTGCCCTCGCCACCCTGGCGACATGAGAGATCCGTTCATCGTCCTTCCCGGCGAGGGTCGTCACCTTGACCTCGGCACGTTCAAGGCAGAGGTGCTGGCCTCGGCTGAACAGACGTCAGATGCGTTCACACTGCTGATGACTCAACAGGAGCCGCCCGGGTTCGGCCCTCCCATGCACCGGCACCGAGACGCAGCGGAGGCGTTCTTCGTCCTCGAGGGCGAGTACCTCATGTATCTCGACGAAGACCAACGGCTCTGCCCCGCCGGCAGCTTCGTCTACGTCCCTCGAGGGGTTCCGCACACCTTCCGGGTCGGTTCGGAGGGGCCGGGTCGGAAGCTCAACCTGTTCAGTCCGGCCGCCATGGTCGGATTCTTCGAGGAGCTGTCCGCCGCGGAAGCCACCGGTACGGCAACCCCAGAACTGCTCGAGACGATCGCGGAGAACAACAACATGGAGGTGCTCGGCCCTGTCCCCGACACGTATCTGTAGCGGCGGGACCGAGCCCAGCTGTCGCGGGCCCTACCAACGGCGCTTCGCGGCGAAGTGAAGCAGATGTGACTCACGGACTTCCGACTGACTTCTCGGGCCGAACACTGCGCTCAGCCGGGTTCGGAACGCCGGAGTGGTGTGCGGGGTCGGCGTTTCGGAGCTTCGTCGCGACAGGCCTGCTGACAGCAGCCGCACCGGTGGGTAAGTTGACGCGCCCGATAGTCATACCCGGGGGTGCCCATGGACCAGCCGCTGCGCGTGCTCGTGAGCGCCGGTGCATCGGGGATCGGGGCCGCGATCGCCGAGCGGTTCCGGGCCGACGGTGCCGAGGTGAGCATCTGTGACCGCGATCAGGAGGCCGTGCGGGTCGCGACCGAGCGGGACCCCGCCCTGCATGCCGTGGTCGGCGATGTCGCAGACGCGGGTGACACGAGCCGCTGGGTCGACGAGGTGGTCGACCAGTGGGGAGGTGTCGACGTTCTCGTCAACAACGCGGGCAACGCCGGTCCAACGGCTCTCATCGAGGACGTCGACCTCCGCGCCTGGCGCAACTGTCTGGCGGTGAGTCTGGACAGCCACTTCCTCATGGCCCGACTCGTCGTCCCGCATCTGAAGAAGCAGCGATCTGGCGCGATCGTGGCCATATCGTCCACGGCGGGCCTCTACGGCTACGGCTTGCGCACGCCGTACGCCGCCGCCAAGTGGGCGGTCATCGGTTTCACGAAGTCGCTGGCCGTCGAGCTCGGGCCGTTCGGCATCCGCGCCAACGTCGTGGCCCCAGGTTCCGTCGAGGGTGCCCGCATGGGCCGGGTGATCGAAGCCGAGGCCGCCCAGCGTGGGGTCTCCGCTGACGTCGTGGAGCGGGAGTACGTCGAGGGTCAGTCCATCCCGCGCTTCGTCAAGCCCTCGGAGATCGCTGACGTCTGCGCCTTCCTGGCCTCCTCGCACGCCTCGATGGTCAACGGCCAGGTGATCGCGGTGGACGGCAACACCGAGACGTTCCACATCGCGTCCCGCTGACCCGGTCGCCTCTTCGCTCGCCGAGCGGGAGACGCTGTCGAGGACTTTCGCTAGGGTTGAGTGAACGATCAGTCAGGAGTTCGTCGATGGATCCCAGCACGGAGACGACCGCCATCGCCTCGCCGACACACACGCCGGAGTCCAGAACCAGCCACAAGCCGTCGACCGCCACGCGCAGCCTGCCTGGGATCGCCTACACAGATCCCGTGCTGTACGAGCAGGAGCTCATCGAGGTCTTCGAGCGGGCGTGGATCCTCGTCGGTCACGTCTCCGAGCTGGCCGCGCCGGGCAACTACGTCACCGCGAACGTCGGCCGCGAGCCGGTCCTCGTCGTCCGCGGCCAGGACGGGGAGCTGCGCGCCATGTCGAACGTCTGCCGGCATCGGGCCTCGACGATCCTCGAGGGCACCGGCCAGACCCGCTCGGTCCTGCGCTGTCCGTATCACGCCTGGACATACGAGCTCGACGGTCAGCTGGCGGCGGCTCCGTCCGGCCAGGGGTTCGCCTGCCTCGACCGCGATCGGGTGGCCCTGCCGCAGTTCCGAGTCGGTGTGTCCGGCGGCCTGGTGTTCTGCTGCCTCGACCCCGACCAGATGTCGCTGGAGGAGATGCTCGGCCCGGTCGGGCCGTATCTCGAGTGGCTCAACATCGCCGGCCTCACGGTGCATCGGTACGACCTGCAGGCGCGGTGGACCGAGGACTTCGACGAGAACTGGAAGGTCCTGGCCGACAACTATCTCGAGGACTACCACGTCCCCGTGGCGCACCCCACGCTCGTCCGTCTGGTCGATGTCAAGAACACCGTCGGCGACAACAACGACTGGTGCGAGTGGTCGCGCGTGCCCTACCGCACCCGCCCCTCCCGCGACCCCCGTGAGCGCGAGTACCAAGGCCTGATCCACCGGATGCCGGGCATGCCGGAGGAGTTCGAGGGCTGGATGGGCCATGTCTGCATCTGGCCGACGACGTTCATGGAGATCTACCCGCATCACATCGACACCTGGCAGCTCGAGCCGACGGGCCTCCTCACGACGCGAGCCACCACCATGACGATGGTGCACCCCGACGAGGACGAGCGGGCCACACGCGCGCGGGAGCTGATGCGCGAGCTCAACGTCGACATCATGGGCCAGGACGTCGACATCACCACCCGTGTGCAGCGCGGCGTCCAGGCACCGTCGTACCACTCGGGCATTCTCAACGACGAGCAGGAGTTCTCGGTGATCCGCTTCCAGCAACGGCTGCGCGAGCTGCTGCCGCGCATCGCCGAGCTCGAAGCGACGGCAACGGGAGAGGCCACCGTTGCCTCACCCTGACGGCTGGCTCTTCCTGCCTCCTGAGGTCGAGGCTCTGGTGCCGCCGCTGCTGGCTCGCCTCGCAGACAGCGGGGGCGCCTCGCCGGACGACGTCGAGCGCGACGTGCGCTATCGCATCGAGACGCTGATCCTCGAGGGCGACGTCGAGCAGTGGCGGACGTTCCTGCGCGAGGCGACCAGGATCGTGGCCGAGTACGCCGGCGACGACACCGCGGCGCGCACGGTGCTGGCTTCGATCCTCGACGACCAGTTCCTGCTCTGCCGGGCCGTGGTCGACCTCGAACCCACCGACCTCGACGCCCGCGAGCAGCTGGCCCGCGCCGGCGCGACACCTCCGCGCAGCAGCCGTCTTCACCAACCCTGATGCGGCGCGCACCGATCCGACGTGAGCGGCTACGGGGCCACCAGTCATGCCTTGAAGAACCAGCTGTTCTGGGCGGGAAGCGTCACCGGCCAGCAGCTCATGACGCTGGAGGCGATGGGTGCGGTCCCGTCCGACGGCGACCTCGCGCCGATCGCCGCCAAGGTCGCTGCCCGGGTGCTGGAGCTGTGGCGCGGCGACGGCGTGATGACCGCACAGCACGACACGCCGTTTCGGCGTCCTGCCCGGCGAGGTGGTCGTCGACTTCGCGATCATTGACGCCGCCGCCCACGCCTGGGACCTGCCGGCGAGCCTCGGCCGTGCGATCGACCTTCCGGCCGAAACGATGAGCGCGACGGCGGACGTGGTCGCGCTCACCTGCACCGAGCGCGCGATCGAGCTGGGCCTGGTGAAGCCGCCGACCGAGCCGCCCTTGACGCCACCGAAACCGAGCGGCTGATGGCGGCCGCGGGTCGCACCGTCCCCCGCCGAGTGTGGACGGTGCGCGGCGGTCGGACGTGGCCGGTTCGCGGCGATGTGACGCGGGTTCGGTCGACGCCCGACGATTTTGCTTGACTTCTGATCATTAGAGGTTTAGTAATAAGACCTCGGGAACTCACACACCGAGACAGGAAGAGACCGACATGACCACTCTGGCAGTACGACACACGGTGAGCGACTTCAACACCTGGAAGGCCGGGTTCGACGGGCATGACCAAGCTCGTCGTAGTCACGGGTCGACGGGTTATCGAGTGCTCCAGGACGGCAACAGCGTGCTGGCCCTGATCGAGTTCCCCGACGCCGCGTCCGCGCAGGCCTTCCAGACCGACCCGAAACTGGGCGAGGTCATGGCCAAGGCCGGCGTCATCGGGGCACCGGACATCAGCACCTGGTCCGAGACATCGCGGGAGATGTACTGAGCACGGGGCGAACCTCCGGCCAGAAGGGCTCCCGCACCGGGAGCCCTTCGCGGCGTCAACCCGTGACCGACTTCGAGCGCGAGTTCCCCGGGGGCAGTGAGTCGGCGAACACCTGCGCCATGGCTCTGGTCCACACGGGCGAGACGCTCCTCGCCTGCATCGACCAGGCCCTCCGGCACCACCGTCTGTCCAGGGCCGGACGCGAGGCCCTCGCCGTCCTCGAAGGGGCCGGGCAACCGCTAGCGCCGACCTCCATCGCCGAACGGCTCATCGTGACGACGGCGAGCGTGACTTCTCTGCTCGACACCTTGGAACGCCGTGGGCTGGTCGAACGCCGTCCCGACCCCACCGACCGACGACGGCTGCTCATCGTGATCACGCAGGACGGGAAGGCCATCGTCGACCAGTTCCTGCCGGAAGTCGTCGCGCTGCAGACTGCCGCGCTAGCCACGCTGACCGAGGCCCAGCGCCGACAGCTCGTCGAACTGCTGGCAACACTTCGGGCCAACCTGACCACCCTCGACGCCGGTGAGGTCATACGCGCGGCAGCCCCCCGGGGCGTACCGCGACGCCCGTGACACTTCTCAGCCCACCGGCTGGCGCCATCCGCGCGGTCAAGACGAACCTCTCGTCGACCTGAGCGCTTGCCTCGCGATGAGGCCGTCCTGGCGCATTGACGCGCGCTCGATCCTCAGCTGCGGGGGCTTTCGCATGCGGTTGCTCGGTAGGCTTCGAGGCGTTTGAGGAGGTCAGCCGCCGCAGACCTGGTGACGGTCTCGCTGTCGAGGTCGGCAAGCCAGTGTTTGAGCTGCCGACCCGGGACGAAGTCGATGCCTTCACATGGGGCGCCCTCGGGGAGCGTGTGCTGTGCGGCTCCCCAGAGCACGACTACGGGTGTCACCGGCAATGGGTTGGACATCGCTCGGTGACGTGCCCGGCGTTCGCGGGCGAGAAGCGTTTGAACGAGCGCTTCGGCTCTGGACTTCGCCCGGCGTGCGGACTGGGCCACATCGATCGCGTCCTTGGTTCCGATCAGTGGTGGGACGGAGGGGGCCAGGCCGAGGCGCCGAGCTCCCGGGACAACGCACGCGCGGTCTCCCGCACCTGCCCCGCGGAGTCGCTCTCCGATGCCCCGGACATGACGACCCCGATCGCCCCGACCACGTCGCCCCACGAGTCGAACACCGGCGACGCGACGGCAGACTCACCGAGGACCGCTTCGTCCTGCTCGCGGGCGATGGCGGTGGTGCGGATCTTCTCGAGCTGCCGGCGTACGTCGTCGGGAGAGGTGAGTGTCTCGCCGGTCATGCTGCGCAGCTCACCCTCCTTGAGGAGGCGCTCGGTCTCATCGGGGAGGAAGGCCAGCATCGCCTTGCCCAGCGCGCTGGCATGCGCGGGGATCACGATGCCGACCTCGGGCATCTGGCGGCTGCCGTCCGGCCGCGGTTCGTGATGGATGATCACGACGTCGTCGATCAGCAGCACGCCGGTGCGGACCGCCAGGCCGGTGCGACGGGCCAGGTCCTCGGCCCACGGGATCGCCTTGGAGCGCAGCTCGAGGGTGTCGAGGTAGACGTTGCCGAGGCGGAGCACCGCCGGCCCGAGCTGGTAGCGGCTGGATCCGCGTTCCTGGACGACCATCCCGTGCTCGACCAATGTGCGGACGATGCCGTGCGTCGTGGACGGCGCGAGGTCGAGCCGAGCGGACAGCTCGGACAGGCTCATGCGGCGCGCTCCCTGCAGCGCCGTGAGCACGCGGATCGCGCGGTCGACGGACTGGATCACGGTCGGAACCTCCGAGTCGAAGGGCCGGGCGAGCACAAAGTATGCCGAAGAGTCTTGCTGTGGCCCCAATCACAGGCGTATGGTCCGTGCATCGTTCGACCATATCGAATGATCTTCGTAAATCGAGCAGGAAAGGACTGGACATGCTCGACGAGACCACCACGGTCCAGAAGCTGGCCGCCGAGTTCATCGGAACGGCGTTCCTGGTGTTCATCGGTGTCGGCTCGGTGCCGGCCACCCTCATCGTCAACGGCAACGCGCCGTTCACGATGGCCGACCTCGGCATGATCTCCCTGGCCTTCGGGACAGTGGTGATCGCGACCGTCTACGCACTCGGGCACGTAGGCGGCAACCACATCAACCCGGCCGTCACGCTGGGGCTCGCCGTTTCCGGCAAGTTCCCGTGGTCGCAGGTGACCGGCTACATCGCGGCCCAGGTGCTCGGTGCCATCGTCGGCGCGGCCGCGATCATCGGCGTCCTCGGCCAGAAGGCCAGTGACGTCGGCCTCGGAGTCGCGTCGTACGGCGACATCAGCTGGCTGCAGGCCTTCACCGCCGAGTTCGTCGGCACGTTCATCTTGGTCTTCACGATCTTCGGCGTGATCTACCGCAAGGCCGCGGCGGGCTTCGCCGGCGTCGCGATCGGCTTGGTGGTGTTCGCCGCGATCATCCCGGTCGCTCCGGCCACAGGCGCCTCGATCAACCCCGCCCGCACCTTCGGCCCGATGCTCGTGCAGCAGATCGCCGGTGGCGACGTGAAGTGGGGGCAGCTGCCGGTCTACCTCGCAGCCGAGTTCCTCGCCGGTGCGGTCGCCGCGCTCTGCTACGCGTTCATCGCCCACACGCCTGCCGACAAGGCGACCAGTGCGGTCGGCGTCGATCTGGCGGATCCTGAAGACGCCACCTTGATCCAGGCCTCGGCCTGACCAACACGAGAGCCCAGAGACCAGAGAGAGCCCATAGCGAGGGAGTCATGAAGAAGCTCATCAACGACCCGAACGACGTCGTCTCCGAGGCCCTGCTCGGGATCGAGGCCGCCCACTCCGATGTCCAGGTCGACCACGCGAACAAGATCATCTATCGCGGAGACACCCCCCAGTCGGGGAAGGTCGGGATCATCTCCGGGGGCGGCTCCGGTCATGAGCCCCTGCACGGCGGCTTCGTCGGACTCGGCATGCTCGACGCCGCATGTGCCGGCGAGGTGTTCACCTCACCCGTGCCGGACCAGATGCTCGCCGCGACCAAGCTGGTCGACGGAGGGGCCGGCGTACTCCACGTCGTGAAGAACTACACCGGCGATGTCATGAACTTCGAGATGGCCGCCGAGATGGCAGCCGCCGAGACGGGCGCCCGCGTCGTATCGGTCGTCACCGACGACGACGTCGCCGTCCAGGACTCGACCTGGACCGCAGGCCGTCGCGGTGTCGGGGTCACCGTCCTGCTCGAGAAGATCGCCGGCGCAGCCGCGGAGGAAGGTCGCGATCTCGATGCGGTCGCCGACGTGGCCCGCAAGGTCAACGCTCAGGGTCGCAGCATGGGCGTCGCCCTGACCTCCTGCACCGTCCCGGCGGCCGGAGCACCGACGTTCGAGCTCGGCGAGGACGAGATGGAGCTCGGGGTCGGCATCCACGGCGAGCCCGGTCGTCAGCGGGTGCCGCTCGCGCCCGCCACTGCGGTCGCCGAGGCGCTCGTCGAGCCGATCCTGGCCGACCTGCCCTTCGGCTCCGGCGACAGCGTGATCGCGTTCGTCAACGGTCTGGGTGGCACGCCGCTGATCGAGCTGTATGTGATGTACAACGAGGTCAACAAGATCCTGTCGAAGCACGGCGTGAGCGTGGCCCGGTCGCTGGTCGGCTCCTACATCACGTCGCTGGAGATGGCAGGCTCGTCGGTCACCTTGCTCAAGGCCGACGACGAGCTGCTGCGGCTCTGGGACGCTCCGGTCAGGACTCCGGCCCTGAGGTGGGGGATCTGACGCGATGACCGACCACGTGACCACGGCGGCTTTCGACGCATGGGTACGACGCTTCGCCGAGCTCATCGCGCAGGAGCGTGACCACCTCACCGAGTTGGACTCCGCCATCGGCGACGCCGATCACGGAACCAACATGGACCGAGGGATGAAGGCCGCCGTGGTCGCGCTGGACGACGCCTCGCCCTCGGGGGCCGGCCCGCTGCTGAGCAAGGTCGGCATGACCGTCGTCTCGACCGTCGGTGGGGCCAGCGGCCCGCTCTACGGCACCCTCTTCCTGAGAATGGGCAGCACGCTCGGCGACGTCGCCGAGGTGTCGTCCGCGCAGGTGGCCGCGGCTTTCCGTGCCGGGCTCGACGGTGTCGTCGCGCGCGGCAAGGCGGTCGCCGACGACAAGACCATGTACGACGCGCTGGCTCCGGCCGTCGACGCGCTCGCGGCAGGCCTCAAGGACGGGCTGGACCTCGCGTCGGCACTGGGACGCGCCCGCGAAGCGGCCGACGCCGGCCGCGACGCCACGGTCCCGATGCTTGCGCGCAAGGGCCGGGCCAGCTACCTCGGCGAGCGCAGCGTCGGCCACCAGGACCCGGGCGCCACCAGCGTGGCGCTGCTGGTGTCGGCTGCCGCAGACACGGTCGCCTGAACGCGCCAGAGCGGAGAAGACCATGACTTCCCGGAAGGGCGTCGGCATCGTCGTCGTCTCCCACAGCCGGCCTCTCGCCAGAGCGGCCTTCGCGCTCGCCGCCGAGATGCTGCACGGCCGGCCGGTCCAGATCGAGCTCGCCGCCGGGCTGGACGAGACGACCTTCGGCACCGACGCCGTACAGGTCAAGCAGGCCATCCAGAAGGTCGACGGGCCGGACGGCGTCGTCGTCCTCATGGACCTCGGCAGCGCGGTGCTCAGCGCCGAGCTCGCACTCGACCTCCTCGACGACCCGACGGCTCGAGATCGGGTCATCCTCTCCTCGGCGCCGATCGTCGAGGGCTTGGTCGTCGCGGCGGTCGCGGCCTCCGGCGGCGCCAGCCGCGCGGAGGTGGCAGCCGAGGCGCGGGCGGCGCTGATGGGCAAGACCGCGCACCTCTCGACACCCGACGAGACCGCGCCGCTGGACGAGATCGCCTCACCCGCGGCCGCCGTCGTCGGCACCTTCACGGTCACCAACCAGCACGGCCTCCACGCTCGCCCGGCCGCACGCCTCGTGAGCGAGGTCGGTGGCCTCGACGCGACCGTCACCCTCACCAACCTCACGACCGGCACTGGCCCGGTGCCGGCCGGCAGTCTCAGCAGGGTCGCGACCCTGGGTGCCCAACGCGGTCACGAGGTCGAAGTCCGGGCATCCGGCCCCCAGGCCCAGGAGGCCGTCGAGCACCTGGTGGCCCTCGCCGCTCGACAGTTCGACGAGACCTCCGCACCGGTCGCCGAGCCAGCTCCCGCCACGGTGGGTCCCGTAGCGGCGTCCCCGGGCATCGCGATCGGCCCCGTTGTCCGGCTCACCGCGCCCCCGATCACCGACGACGAGCCAGGTTCTGGCGACCCTGCGACCGAGTGGCGGCGCATCGCCGAGGCCGTCGCAGCGGTACGCCGCGACATCGAGCACCTGCGGGCCCTCACCCTCCGCGAGGTGGGGGAGACCGAGGCCGGGATCTTTGATGCTCACCTGACCCTGCTCGCCGACGCGGAGATGCTCGCCGACGTCAAGCATCGCATCGGGGCGGGGCTCGGGGCCTCCGCGGCGTGGACGGCCTCACTCTCCGACATCGAGCAGCAGTGGTCGGAGCTTCCAGACGCCTACCTCCGTGAGCGCGCCGCTGACGTCCGCGCCGTTCGCGACCAGGTACGACGCGCGCTCGCGGGGGTGGGCAAGCACCAGACCGTGGAGGAGGGCGTCCTCGTTGCCCGCGATCTCACCCCTGCGCAGACAGCCGGCCTCGACACCAGCCGGATCCGGGGCATCGTGCTCGCCGCGGGCAGTCCGACGTCGCACGCGGCGATCCTTGCCCGCTCGAGGGCGGTCCCCCTGGTGGTGTCCGCCGGTCGCGACGTGCTGACGGTGCCCGAGGGCACACAGATCGTGGTGGACGGGGCGACCGGGGAGATCCATTTCGACCCGGCTCCTGCGGTGGTCGACATCTACCGTGCCCGCGCGGCCGACCTGGCTGCACGCCGTACCCGCGACCTGGCGGCGGCCAGCGAACCGGCCGTTACCAACGACGGCACCCGGATCGTCGTCGCGGCCAACCTCGGCTCGGTCGCCGACGCGCGGGCCGCGTTCGCCGCGGGTGCGGACGGGGCAGGCCTGATTCGCACCGAGTTCCTCTTCCTCGGACGCGAGGCGGCGCCATCGGTCTCGGAGCAGGAGGAGGAGTACGCCGAGATCGCGTCGGCGCTGGGCGGACGGCGCGCCACGCTGCGGACGCTGGACGTCGGTGGCGACAAGCCGCTGCCGTACCTGCCCATGCCGGCGGAGGACAACCCGTTCCTCGGCGTGCGCGGGCTGCGGCTCGCCCTGGACCGGCCCGGGCTGTTGCACGACCAGCTCACCGCGGTCTGTGCGGTCGCGCGTCGTACTCCGGTGTCGCTGATGTTTCCGATGGTCTCGACGGTGGCGGAGCTCACTGCGGCCCGCGCGGTCCTGGTCGAGGCAGCCGGCCCTTCCGGTCTGCCGGAGGGTCTGCGAGTGGGGGTGATGGTCGAGGTGCCGGCAGCAGCGCTGAAGATCGAGTCGTTCATGTCCCAGATCGACTTCGTCAGCATCGGCACCAACGACCTGACCCAGTACACGCTTGCAGCCGAGCGCGGGAACCCTGGCGTCGCCGGGCTCTCGGACGCCCTTGACCCGGGCGTCCTGCAGCTGGTCGACCGGGTGTGCCAAGCCGCACGCGGGCGAGCAGACGTCGCGGTGTGTGGCGAAATCGCCTCGGACGAAATCGCCGTACCTCTCCTCGTCGGCCTCGGCGTCCGCGAGCTCAGCGTCGGGCCCCACGCCGTACCAGCCGTGAAGGCGCGCGTGCGTGAGCTCGACCTCGGTCAATGCGAGCTCTTGGCCAAGCAGACGTTGCGGCTCGAGAGCGCTGCAGAGGTGCGCGACTACGTGGCCACGGTGCTCGCCTGACAGCGGGGTGACCTAGTCCCGGCGGTTAGACGCATGTCGATGCCCGTGTGAAACGGCCGCGGGCTGACAGCGTGTTCTACAAGATCGGCCGATGATGACCGCACGTGTCGCAGCCCCGTCGATCTGGGTCGCAAGTGTCCCGGGACCAACGAGGGCGGCCGGGTGGTGGATGGCATGCCCGGACCGGGAGGGGCCATTCGCCGCAGTGCACCCTGCTCGCACAGCGCTGTCTCTACTTGGCGGGCTGAATCACGCGCATTTCGCGCCGAGGATAGGGAGGTCTCCCGATGTCGGGTCGGCGTCCTAGGTTGAGTCTGATTGGTCAGAAGGTCGGACAGTCCGGCCGCTTAGCCAGGAGCCACGACCATGACGGCCACTTCGATCAGCCACAGCTGGAGACCCATGCCGCGGTGGCGGCCATCGTCGCCCTCATTGCGGTATGGGCAGCCGCTCTGTCGTTCTCGGGGTCCATTTCGTCGGCAGGCTCGGGGTCATTCCCGCCGACCATGCGTCCCGCAAGGAGTTTGCAACGCGGATCCGCGAGTGTGGTCAGTACGCAGGCCCATCACGTGTCCACGACGGCCGCCGGCCCGGTGCAGCTCGGTGAGTAGCGGGCTCGAGACTGGTCGAGGGCGGCCGATTCCCGTGGCGGCGCCTGCCGGGCCACGCCTAGCATGTCCGTCCTCGGAACTTCCACAGACCCACACCACCTAGGGCGGTGGACCCGGATGCTTGGATCGCACGACACGCCCTGGCTCCTCGGTCGCGACGAAGAGCTCGGGATAATCGACGAGATCCTCGACGGCACTGCACAGGGGACCCCGCACACCGTTCTCATCGGTGGGGATGCTGGGATCGGCAAGTCGACTCTGGTCGGGGAGGTCCAACGTCGGGCGCTCGACCTCGGCTTCAGCGTCGCCATTGGGCACTGCCTCGACCTCGAGACGGGTGTCTCGTTCGCCCCTGTTCTCGAGGCCGTGCAGGCTCTGCTCACTGAGGTCGAGGACCTCGAAGAGCGTCCGTCGGCTCGGCGTATGCGCAGACTCCTGGACCCCGAGGTGCCGCGGAGCCCGGAGACCTTCGACGTGCTGGAGGACCTGCGCCAGACCCTGCTCGAGGCGGCCGCAAGCCAGCCACTGCTGTTCGTACTCGAGGACATGCACTGGGCGGACCGGTCGACCGAGGACTTCGTGACGTCCGTGTCCCGCACGGTCCGTGGCCGGCTGCTCCTTCTGCTCACCTTCCGCAGCGACGGCCTGCACCGCCGACACCCCTTCCGCGCGTCGCTGACCGAGATCGGCAGGGCTCCCGGGAGCCGACGGCTCGACCTCGGCCCCCTGAGCCGCAGCGAGATCGGCCACATCGTTTCTGCACACCTGCCCCGGGCGGCGCCCTCCGTGGTCGAGGAAATCTTCGCGCGGTCCGAGGGCAACCCCCTCTACGCCGAGGAGCTCGTGGACGCCGTCCAGCCGGGGATGCCGGAGCTGCTCGCGGATCTGTTCCTGGCCAAGATCTATGCGCTGAGCGAGGACGCACGGGCCCTCCTGCGACTCGCCTCGGTCAGCGGGACCCGCCTCGACACCGCCACACTCCTGCCCTTGTCCGGCCTGGGGCAGGACAGGCTTGGGACCCTCCTCCGCGAGGCTCTCGATGCCCGGGTCCTGCGCCAGACCTCGGACGCCCTCGAGTTCCGACACGGCTTGCTACGCGAGGCCGTCTACGACGACCTGATGCCCGACGAGCGCAGGCGAATGCACGCGGAGCTCGCCGCCATCCTGCAGGCCAGGCTGGACGCACAGCAGGATTCCGGGCTCGCGGCCCTGAGCCGGGCCGCCTTCCACTGGAACGCCGGGCACGATCTGCCACACGCCCTAGCGGCGTCCGTCCGGGCGGGAGCCGCGGCCGCGCGCCTCGGCGCTGCCGAGGAGGTCACCCACCGGGAGCGGGCGTTGGCCCTGTGGGACCAGGTGCCCGACGCGGAGTCCGTGGCAGGGCTTGCGAAGATCGAGCTCGTCGTGCTGCTCGCGGAGTCGTCCTGCGCACAAGGTGACGGCGACCGGTGGTACGCGCTCGCTCGCCGAGCCGTCGACATGGTCGAGCCGGACACCAGCCCCCTTCTGGCCAGCCGCGCCTACTCCGCGCTGGCCTTCAGCTGCTTGTTCCACACCGACCCAATCGGTACCGAAGAGGCGGTGCATCGCGCCCTCGACCACGCGGGCGAGTCGCCCTCCGAGGAACTGGCACGGGCATTGATCGCCTCCGCCGCCCTGCGCACCTTCCGCGACGAATTCACCCCTGCCCTGGCCGACGTCGAACGAGCAGCGGAGGTCGCCAGGACGGTCGCGCGCCCCGAGGTGCACATCGATGCCCTGGGCTGGCGAGCCCAGGTCCTCTTCATCATGGGCCGCGTGAGGGAGTCGCTCGCGCAGCGCGAACAGGTCGTGGCGGCGTACCGTCGGACGGGTTTCCTCGGACACGCGCTGCATGAGGTCGAGAACCTGGCACACGCGTACACGGCTGCGGGACGAGTGGAACGGGGCATGGCCCTGGCCTCAGACGGCTTTGACGAAGGCATCGCTGCTGGCCTGGTCCAGCAGGCCATCTCCTGTGGTGACGCCTTCGTCGAGGCACTCATCGGGCTCGGCCGACTCCAGGAGGCGGAGCAACGGCTCAACGGCCTGCGGGCCCTCGGGCTGCCCGGCCACCGAGAGCGCCGCCTCAGCGCCGCGCTCCTGCTGGCGCGCGGTGACGTCGCCGCAGCGGCGGACGCGGTCCGTGCGGAGGTCGCCGACGAAGAGGAGATGGAAGGGCACCCCGATAGCGAGCAGGTGCTACGCGTCGTCGAGCTCGCCACCATGCTCGACGACGACGAGGGCGCCCGTGACGCGGCGACCTCATACCTCGACGAGATGCAGGAGTGTGACTCACCCTTGCTCGCAGCTGCGGCGGCGCGGATCGGCTTCCAGGCCCTGACCTTGAACCGGGTGACCACCGGACCTTCGGTTGAACACCTGCGCCAGCTCGCTGACCGCCTGCTCGAGCGAGCCACAGCGGGCCTCACCGACGAGTGGCGCGGCAGCTACTACGGCGTCCAGTTTGCACTCGCTACCGCCTACGCCGCGCGAGGCGCCGGCGAACCGGCCGTAGAGCAGTTCCGCGAGGCTGCGTCGCTGGCCGACCCGTTCGGGACCTTCTTCGGCCTCGAGCCCCGGTTGAACCTAGCAGAACAGCTGCTGGCGCACGGCGGGAGGGACGAGGGCCGAGAACGGCTCGTCCAGTGCTGGAGCACCGCTCACGACATGGGCGCGCGTGAGTTCGAGCGCCGCGCGTTCCGGCTCGCCACCCGCACCCGCGTACCCCTCCCGGAGGCGGCGGTGCAGGAAGGACCCTTGAACCGACTGACACCCCGTGAACGCGAAGTCCTCGACCTCCTCGCCACCGGCGCCACCAACAAAAGGATCGCGGCAGATCTGTTCATCAGCGAGAAGACGGTGAGCGTGCATGTATCGAACATGCTCGCCAAGCTCGGCGTCGCCAACCGAGGCGAGGCCGCGGCCCTGGCCCGGCAACTTGTCGGCTGACCGTTGCGTATACCTAGTCTGGTCCTGCGCTCCGCACGCACACCATTGCTCTGCCACTAGGCGTCGCGGGACTAGTAGAAACGCCGGGCTTTGGCTCCCGTTGGCGAGGACCTATTCACACGAGAAGGTGTTGGCGGTCGGCCGGTTCGCTACTGACAAGGCTGGTTATGCCGCGATGCGCAAGACGGTGTCACGGTGGCCGGAGCGGGTGTGGGCGGTCGAGGGCAGCAACGGCGCCGGTCGACCGCTGGCGCAGCGCTTGCTGGCCGACGGTGGGCATGTGGTGGATGTGCCGGCCAAGCTGTCGGCCCGGGCACGGTTGTTCGATACCGGCCACAACCGGAAGACCGATGCGCATGATGCCCATGCGGTCGCTGTGGTGGCGGTCCGCACCGCTGGGCTGAGAGTGCTGGCCTACGACGACGACCTCGAGGCGTTGCGGATGCTGGTCGACCGACGCGACGAGCTGACCCGCACCCGGGTGCAGACCGTCAACCGGCTGCACCGGTTGTTGTCCGAGCTCACCCCGGGCCAGGCGAAGAAGGACCTGACCGCTCTGCAGGCCAAGTTGATCCTCGCGGGTGTGCGGCCGCGGGACCTGGCCGGAAAAGACCCGTCGTCGGCTCGCCGCCGAACAGCTCGCTGAGCTGGTGGCGGTGGAGAAGAAGATGAAGGACCTGACCGCCGATCTGAAGGGGATGGTCCTGGCGCGCGGGTCGCGGCTGATGGACCTGACCGGTGTCGGACCCGTGGTGGCAGCCCGGATCTTGGCCGACGTGGGTGACGTGGCTCGGTTCACCGACCGGAACGGGTTCGCGTCCTGGACCGGCACCGCACCCCTCGACGCCTCTTCCGGGGAGCAGATCCGACACCGGCTGTCCGGGCCGGGAACCGGAAGATGAACCACGTGCTGCACATTGCCGCTGCAACCCAGGCCAGGCTCGACACCCCGTACCGGGGCTACTAGCGACGCAAGCTCGCCCAGGGAAAGACGCGGACGGAGGCCATGCGCTGTCTGAAGCGACGGATCTCCGACGCCGTCTATCGGCAGCTCACCGACGCCCAACGAGCCGCAGTCGCGGCCGCCGACGAAGGGGCAGGTCCGGGAGGGCACTGCGGGGCGTCACTGAAATCCTGCGCGGCCGACTCTCACCCGCTCATCGACACTTCGGATCAGCCACTTCCCGGACCCGCACCTACGACGCTACGCGCCCCCGCGAACACCCGGAAGAGCAAGGCCGGCAGACCCCTCAATGCCAACCGTTGACAACAGAGGGGAGCCGGAGTGACGCAGCAGATGAAGCGCTCGCCTGGGGAACGGCACAACCCGTGTCCTCAGGGTCTGACGTACCAGAACATCGTGTGATGGCCGCTGGGTGCCTTCGTAGTGACGAGATACTCGCGACGATTCATGTCGTGAAGGGCGTCGTAGATGCTGATGTACGCCACATCCTCAAATCGCCGTGCAACCTGCCACAGGCGCAGTCCCTTTTCGCCCGCCACCCAGCCGCCACTCGCTATCAGCTGCTCGACTGCCTTGATTGCTTCCGGCAGCGATAGGAACTTCACCTGCGGGTAGTGCGACGGAGATCGCATCGGGCCATCTGGGTCCTCCGGATCCTCAACTAGCAGCCTTTCGCGCTGAAGGTCGTTATGGACTCGGTTCCACGCGTGGCGCACCGCGTCCTGGTCGTCGTGCCCGAAGCGATCCCTGATGAGACCGAGCCAACGCTGCCAGCCCTCAAGCACGCCCGCCTCATAGGACGTCAAAACGAACTCGCGCACGGCCTCGTCCATGGCCCTCGGTCCTGAGCGCGTGAAGGTGGACTTCTTCGGGAACGCTTCGACCTTCCCATGCCGGCGCAGTAGCACGGGTCGGCGTCGCAGAGGTGGCAGTATGTGTCAGCCATCGTGTTATTCATACAAGCACGCCACCGTCAGGCGGGTTGGAATCAGTCGACGCGGTGGAAGGCCGGATGTGATCATCGATGTCTATCGAGGTTCGACCCGTGTCGCGATGGTCGAGGCCGCGAGGTTGCAGAGTTGCTGGCGGTGGTCGCGGTCCGCAGACGTTACGCGGCTGTTAGGAAGCGCTTGGTGATCGGAGATCCATCGATGACCCGCCCGCGGTTCGGGCTGCTCACCTGCAAAGACCTTCGCCTCAAGGATCACGGTCTGTCCGCCGACCCGGAGCACAATATCGGCGCGCGTATTGGAGAGGGTCTCCTCGACGTGGATCTCCACGGGTGCTTCATCGGAGACGGACACATCCAGGTCTTGCAGAAACGCGTGGAGCGGATATCGGCCCATCTGGTGTCCACCTCCCGGATCAAGCAGCCACGCGAGGCCCCGGCACAGCACAACCTCCTTGAACTGAAGACCAAGCGCGGCCAGTAGCGTCCTGCCACCACTTCGCCACTCGACTTCGCGCCACTCCTCGATCAGACGAGCGAATGCAACTTCCACATTCCTCTCCGGAACCGTTCCTTCCCATTCCCGGCGAAGGTCTCTGAACAGGGCTTCATTGGTGTCGAGACCAGAGGACATGGACCTAGCATCTCTCGAACGCCCGTCCCTGTTGGAACCTTCACTACATCGCCTTCAGCCCGGAGGCGGCGGTGGGGTGAGTGGAGGATCCAAGGCCGATCGCCAAAATGTCTGCCCCGGGCGGACGCCGTTCGATCATCGTGAACCACAGCCCAGCCACACCAAGTCAACCCTCTTTGCGCAGTTGGACGCCGCGTCTAACTGGGCGGAAGGACTGGGTTGCGGCGGACAGGGCGACGTGCCCCCGAGCGTTCGACGCGGGCCCGCGGGTGGGCGAGCACGGACGTCGCCGATCAGGACTGTCGCGAGCGCCGGGCGGCGGCATAGGACGGTTCCCGAAGACGTTCGACCCAGCGGTAGTTGTCCAGACCGGGCAGGCAGTTCCGGATCGGGTCGAAGGACAGCGGCTCGTCGCCTCCATGACGCGGCTCCTCGTCGAGCGCCAGTACCGCGAACGGGTGCCATGGAGCTGTCCCCTTCGCCCACGCCAGGCTCGTTCTGCGGTCGCCGGCGAACGTCGCGCAGAGGATCGCCGGGCCAGTCGGCGTGCGGTAGGGCAACAGCGTGGTCATCGGTCTCCGGTACGGCGACCGAGCCGCAGTCAGCGTGAACCGAGTGAGGCGTCCCAGCCCGGTGGAGGCGAACAGCAGATCGCCGTACCCACCCGCTTCCAGCGGCACCCGCAGCGCCAGCCCGAAGATGTCGGGTACCGACGACGGCAGTCCGAGTGCTCGCGAGAGGCGTACGAGGACGTCGTCCCGGCCCGCCTCGTCCAGCCACGCAACCCCGCTTCGGGCACCGTCGCCGAACCGCTGGAGCGTTCCCGACACGACAGTGCCGCGTGGGTGAAGGGGCTTGTCGGCGGGCCGAGTGGCGACCAAGCGAGCCGCGCCGCTCAGGACCTTGCCTCCGGTCGAGGACGCGATCCTGGCGGCGGCGTGGAGAGCAGGCATGTCCAGGGCCGTACCCGTCCAGGCTGTGGGAACGCATCCCCTCGCCACTGGTCTCGACAAGCTCGACCGACCCACACGAGGGTGGGGACATGGAGCGTCCCTGCAAGATCGGTGTCCAGCTGCCTGAGGTGGAGCGGTTCGTGCCGTGGCCGGAGTACGTCGACCTGGCGCGGCGAGCCGAGGAGGCCGGCTACGACTCGGTCTGGGTCGGAGACCACCTGATCTACGACCTGCCGGACGGGTCGACCCGGGGGCCGTACGAAGTGTGGACGACCTTGGCCGCCATCGCGGCCGTCACCGAACGCGTGGAGATCGGACCGCTCGTGGCGTCGACGGGCTTCCACGCGCCGGCGATGCTCGCCAAGCAGGCCGCCACGGTCGACGCGATCTCGCAGGGCCGGCTCATCGTCGGCCTCGGGGCAGGGTGGAACCGTCGGGAGTTCGACGCCTTCGGCTTCCCCTACGACCGACGCGTCTCCCGGTTCGCGGAGGCGCTGGCGGTGATCGCACCGTTGCTGCGCGAGGGGCGGACGACGTTCCACGGGGAGTTCTACGACGTCGACGACTGCGTGCTGGATCCCGGCCCGGTGCGCGCGGGCGGACCGCCGATCATGCTGGGTTCACACAGCCCACGCATGCTGGGCATCGGGCTGCCGGTCGCCGACGCCTGGAACGTCTGGTGGAGCCTCTACGACAACTCCGTCGAGCGGTTCGCGGAGATCAAGGCCGAGGTCGACGCTGTCATGCCGGAGGGGCGCAGGGTCGCCGCGACCGCGGCTGCCCTGGTCACCCTCCCCGGCGGCCGAGGCCGACTGATGGGTGAGACGTACGACGCGAGCGTCACCAGGGTCACTCCCGACGATCTGGGCGACCACATCCGAGGGCTCGCTGCCGTCGGCGTCACGCACGTCCAGCTCGTCCTGGACCCGATCACGGCCGAGAGCATCGACGCGATCGGCGAGGTGCTGGCCGACCTCGACCGGTGAGGGACAGGGCCTCACGCCGGTGGCCGACGCCGATGTCCTCGCCGCGCCGCTCGATGAGACCGTCGGCGAACCCGAGCGGGACGTCGCCGGGAGCGAGGGGGAAGGTGATCGGTCCTCGCGGCACGGAGCGGCGCCGGTCGTGGAGGTCAGGGTCGCTTCGTGTAGTACTCGGTGAACTCGCGGCAACGGCCGTCCGCGTCGAAGCGCATCACGAAGCAGTTGTCGAAGACCTGGGTCACCGCGCCACCGGGCTTCTCGGCGTACGACGTGGTGCCGGTGGCGACGACGACGTCCCCGTCCACCGCCACCGGGGCGTACCTCGCGTCGTAGGTGCCCGGCTCGTCACGGCTGGAGCCGTGTGTCTCGCCGTCGGTCTCCGACCCCAGCCAGCTCGCGACGACCGCGTCGCGGCCGACGACCCACTCGGCATAGGAGTAGAAGCGATAGCGGACGTCGTCACTGAAGAGCGCCGCGATCGCCCCGGGGTCGTAGGACTTCCAAGCCGCGACGTACCGGTCCAGCCAGGTCTGGGCTGTCTCGTGGTCCACGGGCTCAGTCGACCATCCACTCGGGCCGTTCGAGCAGGGCGACGAGAACCGCGAGCCAGCGCGAGGCGACGGCATCGTCGACCCGGCCCGGGCGTACTGACAAGGTCAGCACCATCACCTTCCCCGGGACCACGGCGCCGGCCTCGATGACCGGCTCGTCGCGGACGTCGCCGACTGCGAGCGCGGCGACCTGTCCCCTCGGGACGACCGCGGCCGCCTCCTCGACACCGAAGCGTCCGGGATGGGTCACGGGGATCCCCGGAGAGGCAGACGCGTCGTCCTCGAGTCGGGCGACGCCGAGCTGAGGCACCTGGCGATGAGCCGCCGCCACAGCCCGGCCCACGACGTCGACGACGTCCAGGTCCGGCCGGTCACGTTCCAAGCGGGCCGACAGGGCTGTCAGCCGGTCGACCCGGACGCGTGCCCGGAGGTAGGAGTGCTGGGGCTCTGGGTCGGCCGGTTCCGAGACGGGCGCCAGGGCGCCCTCCCCGACCGGCGCAGCGGCGGTGCCCTCCTCGACCGGCGGAACGGCCCTGCCCTGCTCGACCTGGGGAGCGGCGGTCTCCTCGTCGGGGGCAGCAGTCGTGCCGTCCTCAGCCAGCGCGGCAGCTCGGCCCTGATCCACCGACAAGACGCGTCGACCTTCCTGGACCGGCGGTGCCGCCTCCACCGCAGAGCTGCCCTCGTCCTCGGCCGGTCTCGCCTCGGCGACGACCGGGAGTGGGCCGGGCGAGGTGAGCGGGTCGGGCGCCGGATCTGCCCGGTGGCTCGAGACGGTGGAGTCGAACAGGGAGGCGGCGGCGACGCGCTCGCGGCGGACGACGCCGAGGTCGGCGAGCACCGCCTCGAGGTCCTGCACCTGCTCCCAGGGCTCGCTCAGGATCCCGATCGGGGTGCCGCTCTCCACGGGTGTCCCCGGCTCCACCAGGGTCTTGACCAGGACTCCGGGCCGCCCGGCCTCGACGCTGAACAGCTCGTCCTGGGTCTCGACGTAGGCGATCGTCTGGGCAGCGTCGAACCGCGCCGACTCCTCGACGAGCCATGCAGCGAGCACGCCCTCGTCCGAGTCGGCCGCGACGTCAGGCATGCGTAGTACCCGCGGCACGGTCTTCCTCACCTTGAAGGCCCGGGCCACCCCTCCGATGCATGACACCGGGCGCTGCCCAGGCTAGGGGAAGCCGGCCGCCGGGTCACCCCGGGGGGCGACTCGTTCCGGAGAGCCTCACCTGCAACCTCCTGCGGCCCGACCGCGTCTAGGTCGCACACGCGATCTTTCCCAAGGAGCAGCCATGACGCACCACCGCCCGAGCACCCGTCTGCGAACACCGGCCGTCGCGGCCAGCCTCACCCTCGCCGCCACGGCCACCTTCCTCGGCGCCGCCGGCACCCCGGCGTACGCCGCGGGCTCGCACAACGAGCAGGTCGTCCTGGTCAACGGCACCGACGGCCAGGCCGACGCCAAGAGCATGACCAACGGCACTGCGCAAGTGTCGTCCGCAGACGGCCGGTTCGTCGTCTTCTCGACGGCCGCCCCCCTGGTGCCGGCGGACACGAACGACGTCGACGACGTCTACCTCCGCGACACCTCCGACGACATCACGATCCTGGTCAGCGCCACGGGCACGACCATCGGCAACGACTACAGCGTCGAGCCGACGATCTCCAACGACGGCCGGTACGTCGCGTTCACCACCTGGGCCACAAACCTGTTCGCGGACGCCAACGGCAGTGTCCTCGACGTCCTCGTCAAGGACCTGTACACCGGCCGGATGCGCCTGGTGTCGCTCGACAGCCACGGTGACCAGTCCAGACGCAGGAACAGCTTCTTCCCGGTCATCAGCGGGAACGGGCACCGGGTCGCCTTCCAGTCGTTCGCGGCGTTCGGCAGGAAGGACGCCGACAAGCGTGAGGACGTCTACGTCCGCGACGTCGCCCACCACTGGACCAAGCAGGTCTCCCTCACGCCGGCGGACCGCGACGTGAAGCCGCCGGTCATCAACGGCGACATCTCCGACGACGGGAAGCTGGTGACCTTCGGCACCGCCAACAAGCTCTGGGTCCGCAACCTCGCGACGGGCGCGACGACCCGGTTCTGGCACGAGCCGGACTCGCCGCCGTGCCAGCCCTTCCCCACCGGCAGTGCCGGGCGGCCGGTGATCTCCGGCAACGGCGACTACGTCGCGTTCTCGACCTGCTCGACGAAGATCGCCGGCGCCGATGGCGAGCACGCACAGGTGTACCGGATGCGACTTTCCGACCGCTCGATCCGCTTGGTCAGCACGACCGGGCACGGGCCCGCAGACGCAGACTCCTACCTGCCGAGCCTCTCGCGCACCGGACGGTACGTCGGGTTCGGGTCCGACGCCAGCGACCTGGCTCCCGACACCGGCGTCGACCCGGACGCGTTCGTCGCCGACCTGCGCCAGCACACCGTGACCCGCGCCTCCCAGGCTCCCGACGGCACCGAGAGCAACAACTGGAGCGCCAGCACCGCGGCGTCCGTCAGCGGCGACGGGCAGAGCCTGGTCTATGAGTCCTACGCGACGAACCTGGTCCAGGACGACCAGTACGACTGGGAAGAGGTCTTCGTCTGGCGCCGCTGAGCCGTGCGGGCGCGCAGGTCGCGGCTCCGGCTGGTCGAGCAGGGCGCCCTGCCCGTGCCCCTCCTAGGTCCGGAGGTCGAGGAGGGCGATCGTGGAGGCGGTGGCCCCGCTGACGAGGGCGGTACGCCGGTGGGCCGGCCACCGCACCGCGAGGGGCAGCATGCTCGCGGCGTGGGTGAGGTCGACGACCATGTCGATCGTCCGGGTGCGACGTCCGAGCACCACGTCCGCACCGGCCTGGAGCACCAGCCGACCGCCGAGCAGCCGGGTGACCAGCTGCGTCCTCCGGTCATGTCGATCAGGACCACCCACGACGTCGAGGACGCGGTCCGGCGTGAGGAGGCACGCCCCTCCGATCCCCAGACGCGCCAGGGTCGCCGCCCTCACCGTCTCGCCCGCCGCACCGCGGCAGCGGCGCCCGCGGCGAGACCGAGAGCGACGGCGGCGACCGTCCCATGGTGCTGGGAGGCCCAGACCTGGGGCGATCGCGCATGCGACCGGTCGTCGAAGAGTCCGTGCGCACCGAAGTCCCGGCCGGCTGGACCGTCCGCGGGCTCCCAGAGGTTCGCCGGCTGGTCGGCCGGCTTCGGCTGGTCGGTCTGCTGCGCGTCGTACCCGGTGCGCGCGAGGTAACGGTCGAGCAGCCCCGGCGCCACGGCGTTGACGAGCAACGTGGCCATGGTGGAGGCGCCGACCCAGTACTCCCGTCGCTGCGGGTGGTCCGCGGCGTACAGCACGGCCCGGGCCGCGACCTCGGGCTGGTAGATGGGCGGCACGGGCTGCGCCTGCCGCGGCAGGCGGGACAGCACCCAGGAGAACTGCGGGGTGTTGACCGCCGGCATCTGCACCATCGTCACGCGCACACCGCTCTGCTCGTGCAGCAGCTCGGTGCGCAGCGACTCGTGGAACCCCTGGGTCGCGTGCTTGGCGCCGCAGTAGGCGCTCTGGAGGGGGATACCCCGATAGGCCAGCGTCGAGCCGACCTGGACGATGGTGCCGCGGTCGCGCGGCAGCATCCGCTTCAACGCCGATCGGGTGCCGTTGACGAACCCGAGGTAGGTCACCTGGGTCACCCGGTCGAACTCGTCCGGCTCGATGTCGACGAAGCGGGCGAAGACGGACGTGAAGGCGACGTTGACCCAGACGTCGATCTCGCCGAGCTGCTCCTCCACCTCGTCGGCGACCTGGTCGAGCGCACCCGCGTCGGCGGTGTCGACGGGGTAGACCCTGGCCGTCCCGCCGAGCGCCTCGACGTCTGCTCGCGCCCCGGCCAGGCCCTCCTCGCCACGGGCGACCAGGGCCACCGACGCACCGCGGTCGGCGAACAGCTTCGCCGTGGCGCGGCCGATCCCACCTGAAGCGCCGGTGACGACGACGACGCGATGTGAGTCGGCTGCCACCTCACTCACCTTCGGAGAGCCAGCGCTCGTGGACGTCGTGCTTGACCTCCGGCTCGGAGCGCATGGTTCCGGCTCCTGGGAACTCCAACTCGTTGCCCTCCTTCACGCCGTGCATCTGCGTCGCCAGCGAGGACCCACCACGCACGTCGTAGAAGAAGCCCCCGTAGAGCGCCGCGGCGCCGCCGACGACGAGAACCACGAGACCAGGGACGGCCCAGGCCCACGACTCGACGACGACACCGATGCCGACCACGATGAGCCCCGCGAGCATCACCACCAACGCGATCCACGTCCAGCGCGGTCGAACGGTGTGCGTCTTGACATTCTGGTTGCCCTGCTCGGACATGAGGCCTCCTTACCTCCGGTCACGCAACGCGGTACGGCGTCAGGTCTGTCTCGCGCAGGGCGAGGCCGTGGCCCGGGTCCTCCACCGGTACGACGTTCCCGTCGTGCGGCAACGCAAACGCCTCGAGGAAGCGCGCCTCGATCCGCACGTGGTCGGCGAACCACTCCAGATGCCGCAGGTTCGGCGTGGCCATCGCCACCGGAACGGTCACCGCCGGCGCGCAGTGACCCGACACGTCCAGCCCGTACGCCGCAGCCAGTGCCACGATGCGCCGCCACTCCGTGTAGCCACCGCAGCGGGTGACGTCGACCTGGACGCAGTCGACGGCCTCGGCGGCGAGGAGATGGGCGAAGTACGCCAGGCTGTCGCCGTACTCCCCCGCCGTGACGTCGGGCCCGACGGCCTCGCGGACGCGGCGCAGGCCGACGTGGTCGTCGGAGCTGACCGGCTCCTCGAACCACACCACCCCGAGCGCGTCGAGCGATCGCGCTACACGCGCGGCCTGCCGTGCGTCGTACCCGCCGTTGGCGTCCACGTACAGTTCGACGTCCGCGCCGACCACCTGCCGTGCGAGCGCCGTGCGGTCGAGGTCGCGCGGCACGCGCGTCCCCCACGACTCCCCGATCTTGATCTTCACCCGCGGGATGCCCTGGTCGACCCATCCGCGCAGCTGTGTCCGCAGGTGTCTCTCGTCGTCCGTGGTGAACCCACCACTCCCGTACACAGGTACGCCGTCCCGGACGGCGCCGAACAGGCGGTGCAGCGGGACGCCGAGCAGCCGCGCCGCGAGGTCCCACAACGCCGTGTCGACGGCGGAGATCGCCATCGAGACCAGCCCCGGCCGGCCGGCGTTCCGCACGGCTCGCACCATCGCCTCCCAGGCCGCGGGGACGTCGAGCGCGGCCCGACCCAGCACCACCGGCGTCAGCAGGTCGCGTACGACGTGCGCCGCGGCCGCTGGGGCGTAGGTCCAGCCGACACCCGACGGCAGCTGGGGGTCCCCGGTGCTGACCCGCACCACGACCCACGTCGTCGAGTCCCAGGTGAGCGTGCCGTCCCCTTCCGGCCGCTCGGTCGGGATGGTGTACGCCGTCACCTCGACGTCGCTGACCGCGGCGTCGACCACCGGGCGTCGGTCGAGGGTGGTCATGGGTGGGGGAGGAACTCCTGCGCCTTGGTCTTGATGCCCTCCTTGATCACGCCCCAGCGCGAGGTGTCGCCCTTGATCAGCGCCTCGGCCATGTCAGTCATCTGCTCGAGCGTGGCGTGGGGCGGGATCGGGGGTACGTCGGGGTCACAGTGCACGTCGATCACGAACGGCCTGTCCGCGGCCAGGGCCTGTCGCCACGCGTCCTCCAGGTGCTCGGGGTCGGTGACCGTCAGGGCACCCAGGCCGATCGAGGCCGCGAAGTCGGCGTACGAGGTGTCGGGCAGCGACTGCGACTCGATGAAGGCGGGGGTGCCGCCCATCGCCCGCAGCTCCCAGGTGACCTGGTTGAGGTCGTTGTTGTGGAGCACCGCGACGACCAGCCGCGGGTCACTCCACTCGCGGTAGTAGCGAGCGACCGTCAGCAGCTCGGCCAGGCCGTTCATCTGCATCGCGCCGTCGCCCTCGAAGGCCACCGCGGGCCGGTCGGGATGGGCGAACTTGGCTCCGATGGCGTAGGGCACCGCCGGTCCCATCGTGGCCAGCGTCCCGGACAGGGTGCCGCGCATGGACCCGCGCATCCGTACCTGACGTGCGTACCAGTTGGCGGCAGATCCGCTGTCGGCGGCGATCATGCAGTCGCTCGGCGCCTGCTTGCTGAACTCGCTGAAGATCCGCATCGGGTTGACCGGCTTGGCCGCGACCAGGGCCTCAGCCTCCATCACCTCCCACCACCGGGCGACCTTGTCCTCGATGTCCTCCCGCCAGCTCCGCTTCTCCTTGCGCTGGAGCAGGGGGATGAGCGCCTGCAGCGTGCGGCGCGCGTCACCGACCAGGTTGACCTCATAGGGGTACCGCATCCCGATCAGGCTGCCGTCGATGTCGATCTGCACCGCCCGGGCCTGGTCGAGGTCGGGCATGAACTGGGTGTAGGGGAAGTTGGAGCCGACGGTGAGGAGTGTGTCGCAGTCCCGCATCATCTCGTAGCTCGGTCGCGTGCCGAGCAGCCCGACCGAGCCGGTCACGAAGGGGAGCTCGTCCGACAGCACGTCCTTGCCCAGCAACGCCTTGGCGACCCCCGCGCCCAGAAGGTCCGCCACCTGCTCCAGCTCGGCCGCCGCCCCGCGGGCACCCTGGCCGGCCAGGATCGCCACCTTCGACCCGGCGTTCAGGAGCTCGGCGGCGGCCCGGAGCGCCTCGTCGTCCGCGGTCACGCTGGGCCAGCTGATGCCCAGGCTCGACGGCACCATCTTGAAGTCGTGCGTCGGGGCCTCGTAGGCCAGCTCCTGCACGTCGTTGGGGATGATGATCGCAGTGGGCGCACGCCGCGTCATGGCGACGCGCATGGCGCGGTCGAGCACGTTGGGGATCTGTTCGGGGACGGTCACCATCTGCACGTAGTCGCTGGCGACGTCCTTGAACAGCGTCAGCAGGTCGACCTCCTGCTGGTAGGCACCCCCCATGGCGGTCCGGTTCGTCTGACCCACGATCGCAACGACCGGGACGTGGTCGAGCTTGGCGTCGTAGAGGCCGTTCAGCAGGTGGATCGCGCCGGGGCCGGAGGTCGCCATGCAGACGCCCGGCTTGTCGCCGTACTTGGCGTAGCCGACGGCCTGGAAGGCCGCCATCTCCTCGTGTCGCGCCTGGATGAACGGCGGCTTGTCGTCGGCCCGGGACATGGCGCCGATCAGCCCGTTGATGCCGTCTCCGGGATAGCCGAAGATCTGCTCCACGCCCCACTCACGGAGCCGTTCGAGCAGTCGGTCGGCAACGGTGGTGCTCATGGTGTTCCTCCTCCGGATGGGGTGGCACGTGCTGTCCCGGAACCGCTGGACAGGCCGGCGAGCAGCTCGGCGAGGTGGACGCCCTCGCGGCCGCCGCTGTCGAGGTCGTGGATCTGGGTGCGGCAGGAGAAGCCGTCGGCCAGGACCGCCGTGCCGTCGTCCGCCTCGCGGATGCGTGGAAGCAGGGTCTGCTCGGCCAGGGCCCGGCTGACCTCTCCGTGCCCGGCGGTGAAGCCGAAGTTGCCGGCCAGGCCGCAGCAGCCGGAGTCCAGCCGCTCCACGTCCACCCCGACCCGCTCCAGCAGATCGCGGTCGGCGTCCCAGCCCAGGACGGCGTGCTGATGGCAGTGCACCTGGGCCAACGCCTTCGGGGCGCCGTGCGCCTCCGGCGGCTGCCAGCCCTCCGTGTGGGACGTCAGCAGCTCCGCCAGCGTGACCGTGTGGTCCTTGAGCCGGTGGGCGTCCTGGTCGTCGGGGAAGAGCTCGTGCAGGTCCGACCGGAAGACGGAGGTGCAGCTGGGCTCGAGGCCGAGCACCAGGCCGCCGTCGCGCACGTGCGGCGCGAGCCGGCGCAGCGATCGCTTGAGGACGCGACGGGCCATCCCGAGCTGTCCGGTCGAGATCCAGGTCAGGCCGCAGCAGAGCGGCTCAGCCGGGACGACGACGTTCCAGCCGGCGCTCTCGAGCACCTGCACCGCGGCCCGGCCGATGTGGGGATGGAAGTGGTTGGTGAAGGTGTCCGGCCAGAGCAGTACCGTGCCGTTCGTCGCCGGCCGGTGGGCATCCGCCGCCCCCGAGACACGGCGGGCCCACCACTGCTGGAGAGTCTCCGGTGCGAACTGCGGCACCGGCCGGTCCTCCAGCCCGGCGAGCTTGGTGAGGGCGCGCGCCGGAAGCCGGCGCGAGGTCACGGCGTTCACCGCCCTCGCTGACTTCGTGCCCGCCACGAGCGCCGCGGCCGCCGGCAGCCAGCCCGTCGCGTAGTCGGCTCGCGGGCGCAGGCGGTGTCGGTAGTGCTGGGCGAGGAACTCCGCCTTGTACGTCGCCATGTCCACGTTCGCCGGGCAGTCGGACTTGCACCCCTTGCAGGCCAGACAGAGGTCGAGCGCCTCCTTGACCTCCGTCGAGCGCCAGCCGTCGGTCACCAGACCGTCGGGATGGCCGTCGAGCATCTCGAAGAGCAGCCGGGCTCGCCCGCGAGTGGAGTGCTCCTCCTCGTGGGTGACCTGGTACGACGGGCACATCACCGTGCCGCCGTCGTTCTCGTGCTTGCGGCACTTGCCGACGCCGACACAGCGGTTCGCCGCCTGCCGGAACGAGCCGCCGTCGTCGGGATAGCCGAAGAAGAGCGGCCGCATCTCGCGCGGCGCCCAGTGCCCGCCGAGACGGAGATGGCTGTCGAGCGGGGCCGGGTGGACCACCTTGCCGGGGTTCATCCGGTCCTGTGGGTCGAACAGCGCCTTGACCTCCTCGAACAGCGCGACGATGTCCTCGCCGAACATCCGCGGCAGGAGCTCACCGCGGGTCTGGCCGTCGCCGTGCTCACCCGACAACGACCCGCCGTACGACGCGACCAGGTCGGCGGCATGCTCGAGGAACCGGCGGTACGTCGCGACGCCCTCGGTGCTGTACAGGTCGAACGGGATCCGGGTATGGACGCAGCCCTGGCCGAAGTGGCCGTAGAGACTGGGTCCGACGTCCGAGGCGTACCCGAACTCCTCGTAGAGCTTCCACAGGTCGCGGAGGTAGTCGCCGAGCCGCTCCACCGGGACCGCCGAGTCCTCCCAGCCCTCCCAGGTGTCGGGGCGGTCGGGGACGTGGGCGGTGGCCCCCAGGCCGGCCTCCCGCACCTGCCACAGCTCGTCCTCCCGGGTGGGGTCGTCCATGAACGCCACGTCGGGGTCGTGCTCGGTCTCACCGAGGGCGTCCAGCATCGCGTGGGCCCGCTGATCCGCCTCCTCGGTGGTGTCTCCGCCGAACTGCACCATCAGGAAGCCGTCGCCCTTGGGCAGCTCCTCGAGCGCCTGCTGGTTCATCCCCTTGAGCTGCTCGTCGCGGATCAGGTAGTGGTCGACGCCCTCGAGCGCGATCGGCTCGTGCTCGACGATCTTCGGCACCGCGTCCGCGGCCTGGGCGATGGTGTCGAACCCGAGCACGACGAGGGTGCGTTGCTTCACCACGGGCACGAGCTCCAGCTCGGCCCGCAGGACGGTGACCAGGGTCGACTCGCTGCCCACGAGCAGGCCGGCCAGGTCGAAGCCGTGCTCGGGGAGGAGCGAGTCGAGGTTGTAGCCGGAGACGCGCCGCGGGATGTCGGGGTAGCGAGAACGGATCAGGTCGGCATGCTCGTCGCGGATGCGGCGGAGCGCGCGGTAGATCTGGGAGCGACGGTCGCCGAGCCGCTCGATGTCGGCGTACTCGTCATCGTCGGTGCGGGACACCGTGAAGCGGGTCCCGTCGTACAGCAGGACGTCGAGCGAGACGACGTTGTCGACGACCTTGCCGGTGCGCTGGGCCGTGGCGCCGCACGAGTTGTTGCCGATCATCCCGCCGAGGGTGCAGTTCTGGTGGGTGGCCGGCTCAGGCCCGAACCGCAGCCCCGTCGGTGCGAGCTCCCGGTTGAGGACGTCGAGGACGATGCCGGGTTCGACGACGCATCGGCGGCTCTTCTCGTCGACGGAGACGACGCGGTGACAGTACTTGCTGAAGTCGAGGACGACGGCCTCGTTCGTGCACTGGCCGGCGAGGCTGGTGCCGCCGCCCCGGCTGACGATCGGGAGCCCGTGGTCACGGCACACCGCAACGGCCTCCACGGCCGCCTCGATCGTGCGCGGCACGACGACGCCGATGGGAACCTGGCGGAAGTTCGACGCATCGGTGGCGTAGGCCGAGCGCGACCCGACGTCGAACCGCACCTCGCCGTCGACCCGCTCGCGCAAAGCCACCGCGACATCGCTGGATGTCTCACTCGCGGGGGTCAACCGAGCCAGAACCATGCCTCTCCTCCGGGAGACCAGTACCCCGATGCGTGCGCCGTACCCGCGCCGCGTCAGTGCATGCGCTCGCGCATGTACTCTGTCGTCGTATGGACCCCGCTGCGCGCGACCGACTGGCCGACGCCGTCCTGGACGCGAGCCGCTCGCTGATGGCCATCGCAGTGCGCTCGGTGTCCGCAGCCCCGGTCCCGGTGACCGTCGTCCAGCATCGGGTGCTGGTGCTCCTGGACGCCCGAAGCACCCTGTCGGTCAACGCCGTGGCGGAGGAGCTCGCGGTCGACCAGTCGAATGCGAGCCGCCACTGCTCGCGCCTCGAACGCCTCGGCCTGGTCCGCCGCTCACGCGCCGACCACGACGGTCGGGCCGTCGACGTGTCGCTCACCGCTGCCGGCCTTCGCCAGGTCCGGGCCGTCCGGGACGCCAGGCGCGCCGAGATCGCGCGCATCCTCGACGGCTTGCCCGACCCCGTCGTGCGCGAGGCCGTCCGCGGCTTCGAGGCGTTCCGCGACGCCGCGGGAGACCACCTCGGCGACGCGGTGGTGGTCTGAGGCCTAGCGTCACGGTGGTCGTCCGACCCGGGCCGGGCTCCGGAGCTCAGCCCGAGAGCCGAAGCAGCCTCTCCCTCGCCTTGCCGAGCGACTGCGGGCGCGGCGGGTCGGCCCAGCGGTCACCACCTCGGGCGAGCCGCCGTTCGACGGTACGGATGGTGTGCTGGTCCGGCGCGATCCGGCCCACCTCGTCCCAGGAGATCGGCGTCGCCACGGGCGCTCCCGGCCGCGCCCGCACGGCGTACGGCGGGACGGCGGTCTGGCCGTAGCCGTTGCGCTGCACGTCCACCAGGACCCTGTCGCCACGCTTGGCCTTGCGGGCCTCGAGCGTGAGCAGGTCGGGCTCACGGTCGACCAGCACCTGAGCCATCGCCCGCGCGAAGCCACGCGTGTCGTCGAAGGTCTCGGTACGCCGGATCGGCACCACGACGTGGTAGCCACGAGAGCCGGTGGTCTTGACCAGGCTGACGAGCCCGAGACTGTCGAGCAGCTCGCCGACGAGCCGCGTCGCACGGCGCACCGCCGGGAGCGCGGGAACCGATGGGTCGAGGTCGATCACCAGCTGGTCGGGATGCTCGAGATCGTCGGTCCGGCTGAGCCACGCGTGCGGGGTGATACACGCCTGTTGGGCGAGGTAGACCAGGCTGCGGATGTCGTCCACCACCACCTGGCGCTGGGGTCCGTCGGCCGTCTGCACCTGCGTGGTGTGCACGAACTCGGGGAAGTGTGCAGGCACCTTCTTCTCGTAGAAGGACGTGCTCGCGATGCCGTCGGGGAACCGTTGCATGTTGACCGGCCGACCTTTCAGGTGCGGCAGCATCACCTGCGCTACCGACGCGTAGTAGCGCGCCAGCTCCAGCTTGGTCACGGGTGCGCCCTGGTCCGATGCGGGAAACAGCTCCTTGTCGGGCCTGGAGATCGGCACGCCCGCGACCTCGTCAGCGTCACCCATCAGGTCTCCCGGACCACGTCGTCGGGGTCCTTGTCCGTGCGCAGGCCGAGGTACCGCGGATGCCGCAGCTGGCCCGCGGAGGTCCACTCGGTGAACGCCACCTGTGCGACCAGCCGAGGCCGGGCCCAGTGGACGCCTGAGCGCGGAAGCCTGCCGCGGGTGCACGGGGACTCCGTGACCTCGATCCGCGAGAGCTGCTCGTGCAGGTCGCGCAGCACCTGCTCGGAGAATCCGGTGCCGACCTTGCCGGCGTACACGAGGTCGTCGGTAGCGCTGGTGCGGTCGTGGTAGCCCAGCAGCAGCGCACCGAGTGCGACGCGTGCGCCCTCCGGATCGGTCCAGCCGACGACGACGAGCTCCTGCCCGGCCTCGCACTTGAACTTCAGCCAGGCGTCCGTACGCCCCCTGCGGTACGTCGCGTCGGCGCGCTTGGCGATCAGCCCTTCCCAGCCGGCACGGCAGACCTCGGCGAACCAGTCCTCCCCTCCGGTGACCCGGTGCGGCGTGGACCGGAGCGGGCTCCCCCAGCGCAGGAGGGTGCGGAGCCGGCGTTTGCGGTCCAGGAGGGGCTCGCCCCGCACGTCCGTGCCGTCGATCTCCAGCAGGTCGAAGACGTAGTACCAGACCGCCACCCCTGACCGGCGGGCGCGCTCGGGGTCGGAGACCTGGATGCGCGGCTGCAGCCGCGCAAAGCTGGTACGCGAGCCGTCGAAGGCGACCACCTCGCCGTCGACGACGAAGCCCGTCGCCGCCTGCTCTGCCAGCGCCTCCGCGACCTCCGGGAACGCGGCGGTCACGTCGCGCCCGGACCGGGAGTAGAGCCGGGCACCCGACGGGTCGCGCACGGCCAGGACCCGCTGGCCGTCCAGCTTGCGCTCGAACACCCAGCCCGGCTCCCAGAAGCGCTCGTGGCTCAGGGTCGCCAGCGCCGGCTCAGGGGCTGCTCGCATCCCTCGCTCCTTCGGGTCCGTGGGCTTCGCCGCCTCCGTATCCGGCGTGCCGTTCCGCCATGCACGGGGTGCTCGACCCCTCCACCATGGTGCCCCTCGCGGGGACAGCCGATCGCCGAGCCGAGGCCCTCCCGGTGTCGGCGCCGTGACACGGGCCCACATGACGTGCGGGGGGCCGGGTACGGAGCGGGCGAAGCCTCGAGCGAAGGAGGAGAGATGCCGAGCAAGTCTGCGAACGTGAAGAACGAGAAGCAGTACGAGAAGCTCAAGGACAAAGGGATGTCCAAGGAGCGCGCCGCCAAGATCGCGAACAGCCCGGGCGCCTCGAGCCGGGGCGGCAAGAAGAGCGGTTCGGGCGGAGACAGCTCGCAGGGCGGAACGACCGCGCAGAAGAAGAAGGCCGGGCGCAAGGGCGGCAAAGCGGCCGCGAAGAGCGGCTGACGCCCCGGTTGCGGGCTGACGCCGGGAGCAGGGTTCGTCCGCCTGGGATGAGGCCTTGGCCTCTCCTCAGGCGGACGAGGCGCTCCTCCGGTCCGGCAGGATCGTCTCGCCGTAGAACTCGATCATCTCGCGGTAGTGCGGGCCCATGTTCGCGACGTACAGCGCGTCGTAGCCCGCCTCCTGGTAGGCCGTGATCTGCTCGAGGTGCTGCGCGGGGTCGCCACCGGCCACGACGGAGTCCCTCGTCGACTCCATCGTCACCAGCGAGCTCGCCTGCTCGAAGTGCTCGGGGGTCGGCAGCACCTGTGCCATCTCGCCGGGAAGACCGGCGTTCGGCCAGAGCCGATGGGCGTGCTCCCAGCCCTCCTCCTGCGTCGGCGCGTACGCGACCTTGGCCCCTGCGTGAGCGGGTCTGCCGCCCGAGGCGTCCTTGAACCGCTTCACCGCATCCACATCGGGGGCGGTGTTGATGAACCCGTCACCGATCCGGGCCGCGACCTCGATCGCCTTCGGACCGAAGCCGGACACATAGATCTCGGGCGGCGTCTCGGGGACGTTGTAGATGCGAGCGTGGTCAACCCGGTAGTGCTTGCCCTCCCAGGACACGACCTCGCCGGTCCACAACCTCCGGATCAGCTCCACGGCTTCCTCGAGCATCTCCAGCCGGCGGTTCACCGTGGGCCACGGATCGCCGAGGATGTGCTCATTGAGGGCCTCGCCCGAGCCGACACCGAGGATGAACCCACCGTCGGTGAGCTCCGCCGACGTCGCCGCCGCCTGGGCGATGATCGCGGGGTGGATGCGGACCGTCGGGCAGGTGACGGCCGTCGTGACGGGAAGTGAGCAGACCTGGCTGATCGCGCCGATCATTCCCCACACGAACGGGCTGTTGCCCTGCTCGTCGTTCCAGGGGTGGAAGTGATCGCTGATCCACAGGCCCTCGAAGCCCGCCTGCTCGGCCGCCCGAGCTTGCTCGAGCAGCTCCTGCGGTCCGTACTCCTCGGTGGAGAGGAAGTAGCCGATGCGCATGCTGGGCGGTACCCGTCATCTCCGGACACATGCGGCCGCGCGTCTCACGCCGGTGGTTCGAGGCTTCGGGTTCGCGTGTCCGGACGTGGGCGGCCCGGGAGCTCGGCGCGACTCCGGGAACCGTGCGCGGGTCCGGTCTCCGTAAGGAGCACGTCAGGGACCGCCGTTCCGCGTTCGCACCTGTGGCGCACGTTCGTCCGGGCGTTCTGCCGGACGCCGCCCCCGGCCCACCTCCGCTTGCGACCTCGTCGACCAAGAAAATCCCCCCGAGGGGTGTGAGGCCTCGTCCAGAGGGGTACATGAGCCCCTGGCGGGGAGGGGACGCGGCTCCCGAGACGCCACACCGCCCCCGAATGTGGCCGTCTCCGCAGCCGTCCCCTCCCGCCGTCTGCTCGTCGAGTCGCGAGGGCCCCGGGGACGTCGGCATCACGGCGCCAGCACCGCCCGGCCGGTCGTCTCGCCGGATGCGAGGCGCTCCCACACCCGCTCGACCTCGACGAGCGGATGGACGTCGTACTCCAGACGCACCTGGCCCGCCTCAGCGTGGCCGAGCACCGCGGTGATCGCCTCGCGACGTTGGTCGGGGGTGAGTGCGTTGTTCGTGTACCCGAGCACCGAGGCCGTACGGCTGCGCAGGACCGCCGAGGAGTACGTCGCCTGGTCGCCGCCCGCGCCGCCGAGATTCACCAGGCGCCCGTGCTCGGCGAGGTTCCGCACCGCGGCCGTCGAGGCGACGCCGAACACGGGGTCGAGGACCACGTCGAACGGGCCGTGCTCCGCCAACGTCTCGGTCAGTCTGTCGACGTCGCCGTCGAGCGGGACCACGACGTCGGCGCCCGCCGCCGAGGCACGGCGAGCCGACGCCGCACGGGCCATCGCCACGACCGACGAGGCCCCCAGGACCCGGGCGACCCCGATGCCGACCTGCCCGACCGCTCCGCCGCCTCCCAGGACCAGCACTCGCTCCCCCGCCTGCAGGCGGGCACGCCGGGACAGCGCCATCCAGGCGGCGATCCCGGAGAGCCCTATCGCCGCGGCCAGCTCGTCCGGCACCTCGGCGGTCACCCGGACCACATCCGTGTCGGGCACGGCACAACGCTCTGCCAGGGCGCCGTCTCCCGGGGTCATCCCGGCCGTCGCGAAGAACCAGACGCGGGTGCCCGGCTCGACGGAGTCCGACGACTCCACGACGCCCACACCCTGACCACCCGGCACGTAGGGCGTGGCCGGTGCACCGAAGTACGACGTACCGGAGGCGCAGAGCAGGTCGAGGGGCACGATCGGCGCTGCCGCGACGCGCACCACCGTCCTGCCAGGCCCGGCGCGGGGCGTCGGGTGCTCACCGTACGACGGTGCCCGGCCCGGCGTGTGCAGGACGGCCGCTCTCACGTGGCGATGTCCGGGTAGGGCAAGGAGAGGTGCTTCATCGCCTGGCCATAGGCGATCTGGTACTCCAGCGGGCCGTGGTCACGCTCGAACATCGCGATGAAGAGCGTCAGGGTGAGGAACGGGTGGGCGCCCAGCTCGAAGAGCCGCACGTGGTCCTGCCGGACCAGGACGTCGCGCTCCTCGTCGGTGAAGGCCAGCCAGGTCGACCTCTCACCGGCATGGCAGTTGAGGATCGTGTTCGCCATCTCCGACTCCCACCAGGCGACCGTGCCCGCCGGGTCCTCCCGGTAGCGCTCGACCAGCTCGGGGTCGCGGTCGACGGTGAAGAGGAACTTGTTCAACAGGTACTTGCTCATCGGAGCGTCTCTCCGGTCGTCGTCCGCTGGTCGAACCCCGCTCGCTGGTCGAGCCTGTCGAGACCCGACCCCTCCTCCTCCGCTCGCTGGTCGAGCCTGTCGAGACCCGACCCTTCCGGGTACCACGTGAAGTACGCCTCCATCGTGTGGAACAGGTCCAGCGAGTCGACATGGTCGGCCTTCATCCCTTCGCCGGCGACGCCCATCATCAGCATGAAGTCCATGAAGCCGTGGGTGGCGTTGCCCGGCAGGTGCAGGCTGTCCAGCGTCACTTCGCCGCAGCACCCCTCGATGTCGCCGTTCGCGATCCACTCCACCGCCTTGCGGTCGAACTCCGGGTCCGGTCCGTGCTCACCGAACTGGCGCGGTCCCCCCAGCTCCAGTGACAGGTGGCCCGTGCCGATGATCGCGACACGCTTGTCGCTCTCCCACGACTCGACCATCTCCCGGATCGCCCGGCCCAGCTGGACGAACCGCTTCGGCTGCGGCAGAGGCGGCGCGAAGATGTTGGTGTAGACCGGCACGATCGGCAGGTCGGCGTCCGGCCGCAGCGTGATGATCGGGCAGGTGATGCTGTGGTCGATCCGCAGCTCGTTGCTGAACGCGAGGTCGAAGTCGCGGTCGAGGCCGCCGCGGAGGATGTGCTGCGAGAGCTCTTCGTGACCCGCCAGCCGGAAGCGCGGGAGGCCGAACTCGCGCTCTTCGTTGTACCAGTTGGCGTCGTAGTACGGCGCCTTGCCGACCAGGAACTGCGGCATGTTGTCCAGCCACAGCTGGTGGAAGTGGTCACTGCCCACCATCACCAGGACGTCGGGTCGAGCGCGGGTCAGCGTCTCGCGGAACGTCTCGATCTTCGCCTGCCACTCGTCGGCGAACGGCGGGCGCTCGTCGCCGGTACTCGTGCTGGCGCGGTAGTAGAAGGGATGGTGCGTCGAGGCGATGACGGCGGCGACGGTAGCCATTCAGCTCTCCTCCGTGGGATCGACGTAGACGGCGTGGCGATCGACCGCGAGGTAGGCGTCCATCCCGATCGGACGACGTGCTTCCTCCGCGATCTGGCCGAGCAGACCCGCGCACCGGGCGAGGAGAGCGAAGCCGCGCAGGAGCTCGACGGGGAGGCCGAGGTCGGCGAGTGCCGCCCCACAGACACCTGCACCGTTGAGGGGCAGTCGGCGTCCGAGCACCTGCTCGTGGGTCCGACCGATCGCCTCGAACAGCTGCAGGTGCGGGCCGCGGAGTCCTTCCTGCTCGGCGATCGCGATCAGCCGGGGTGTCCGGGGGTCGAGGACCTTGTGCACCGGGTGACCGAGACCGGGGACGTAGCGGCCGGCCCCGCGCTCACGGCGTACGGCGTCGAGGGCGAGCGCGTCCCAGCCAGCGTCGTCGGTCGGCACCTCGGCTTGTCCGTCCAGAACGCCGTGCAGGAACTGGCCGCAGTCCTCGGTCACGCCGAGGAACCGGGATCCCCCACCGAGGAGGCCGGCAGCGAGTGCGCCCTGCAGTGAATCGGGGGCGGACAGATAGGTGAGCCGAGACGCGATGGCCGTCGGAGTGAAGCCGTGGTCGGCGAGTGCCACCAACACCGCCTCGAAGACCCTCACCTCGGACGGCGTGGGCCGGCGCAGCGCCACCAGCCAGAAGGCCAGCTCGCCGAAGCCGACCTTGCCCATCAGGTCCTCGGTCAGGTTCTGTCCCAGGAGGCGGATCTCGTCGGCGCTGGACGTCCCGAGAGAGGTCCGGAACTCCAGCTCACTCATCGTCGGCCCCGTCGTGCCCGGTGGTCGAGGAAGGCGCCCTGGCGCCTGTCTCGGAACCACCCCCACCGGACAGCCAGCGCCGGATGTCCTCACCCTGCTCGTCGAGCGAGGGAGGCGGCATCCGGTAGTCGACAGGCGTCTCGGAGAACGTGATCGGGTGGCGGACCGACGGCACCATCGCGGCACCCTTCCCGACCTCGACCACCGGTTCCAGCCCGATCTCGGTCGCGAACCGGACACCTTGCGCAACGTCGTTGATGGGGCCGCACGGGACACCGGCGGCGATGATGTCCCGGAACCACTCCATCGTGGTGCGCGTCTTCAGTCGCTCGACCAGCAACGGGCGCAGCTCGTCGCGGTTGGCGTTGCGGTCGTCCATCCGCATGAACCGTGGGTCCTCGGGAAGCTCCGGGGCTCCGACCACCTCGCAGAGCTTGCGGAACTGTGCGTCGTTGCCCGAGGTGATGATCAACTCGCCGTCGGCGCACGGGATCGGCTCGTACGGGTAGAGGCTCGGGTGGCTGTTGCCCATCCGCCGCGGCACGACGCCGCCGGCGACGTACGCACTGGTCTGGTTGACCATCCCGGACAGCGCGGAGGAGAGCAGGTTGACCTCGACGTGCTGGCCGCGGCCGGTGTCGTTCCGTGCGTTGAGAGCGGCGAGGATGCCGATGGTCGCGTGCATGCCCGCCATCACGTCGAAGACCGAGATGCCGGAGCGAAACGGTTCGGTGTCGGGAGCCCCGGTCAGGCTCATCAGCCCCGACATCGCCTGCACGATCAGGTCGTAGCCGGGAAGCACGCGACCTTGCGGCGTGGTCCCGAAGCCGCTGATCGACGCGTAGACGATGCGCGGGTTGCCGGCGGCGACATCGTCGTAACCGAGGCCGAAGCGCTCGAGTCCACCGGGCCGGAAGTTCTCGATCACGACGTCCGCGCGTCCGGCCAGCTCGCGGGCGAGGGCCACGTCGTGCTCGTCCTTTAGGTCGAGGGCGACCGAACGCTTGTTCCGGTTGACCGCGAGGTAGTACGTCGAGACGCCGTCGCGGACCGGCGGCGTCCACGCGCGAGTGTCGTCGCCCCCCGGCGCCTCGACCTTGACGACGTCCGCACCGAGGTCGGCGAGCAACATCGTCGCGTAGGGGCCCGCCAGCACTCGGGAGAAGTCCGCGACCAGCAGCCCGGCGAGAGGACCGGTCGGACGGTCGGTCAAGAGAGGTTCCTTCCGCCGGAATTCGGACACCTGTCCGCCCGAGTCCAGCAGCGAGGGCAAAGGCGCGTCAAGGCCTTGACAGTCGAGAGCCGCAGGTCGAGATTGACCGTCAAGCGGACATCTGTACGTACTACTCGTCGGTCGAGCCTGTCGAGGCCACGAGCGGGAAACCGGGAGGGCCCATGACCGACTCGATCGTCTTCCGTGGCGGCACGGTGCTGACGATGGACGACAGCCACACGATTCATACCGGAGGCGACGTCCTGCTCGTCGGTGACCGGATCGAGGACGTGGGAAGCGGGCTCGACGTACCCGAGGGAACACGTGAGATCGACGCCTCCGGGGGCATCGTGATGCCGGGGATGATCGACACCCATCGTCACATG
>JBKPTA010000089.1:0-19908 GCA_046735295.1 Actinomycetota bacterium
GTTGCGGGTCAGCGCCGGACTTCGACCGGCTTCCCCCACCACGGGCGTGACTGGATGTGATCACCGGCAGGCTATCCCCTCCGGGCCCCGGACCGACAACCGGACCATCCGGTGACGTGCAGACAGCGGTGAGCCATCTCACCACGGCGCCGCAACGCCCGGTCAGGGACCCACGAGAACACCCCGGGTGATCGGGGAAGCGGCGGACTATGTCAGCCGGTCGAGGATCAGCTCGCGGACGCGGTTGGCGTCCGCCTGGCCGCGCATCTCTTTCATCACCGCGCCGATCAGCGCGCCGGCCGCGGCCACCTTGCCGTCGCGGATCTTGTCCGCTACGTCTGGGTTCGCGGCGATGGCGTGGTCGACGGCAGCGCCCAGAGCGTCGCCGTCGGACACGATCGCCAGGCCTCGTGCTGCGACGATCTCGTCCGGGGTCCCCTCACCTGCGAGCAGGCCGTCGAGGACCTGGCGGGCGAGCTTGTCGTTGAGGGTGCCGTCGTCGACCAGCGCCTGGACCCGAGCGACGTCCGCTGGGGTGACGCCGAGGTCGGACAGCTCGACCTCCGACTCGTTGGCCCGCCGGGCCAGCTCGCCGAGCCACCACTTCCGGGCGGTCTGCGGGGTGCCGCCGGCCTCGACCGTCCGCTCGACCAGGCCGAGGGCGCCGGCTCCGACCGTGTCGCGCATCTCGAGGTCGGAGAACCCCCAGTCCGCCTGCAACCGGGCGCGTCTGAGGTGCGGGGGCTCCGGAAGCTCGGCACGGAGCCGCTCGACCCACTCCCGGCTCGGAGCGACCGGAACCAGGTCCGGCTCCGGGAAGTACCGGTAGTCGTCGGCGTCGGACTTCTGACGGCCGCTCGTCGTGACGCCGGTGTCCTCGTGCCAGTGCCGCGTCTCCTGCAGGACCGTTCCGCCGCCGGCGAGGATCGCCGCATGCCGCTGCATCTCGTACCGGGTCGCCCGCTCGACCGAGCGCAGCGAGTTGACGTTCTTGGTCTCGGTCCGGATGCCGAGGGCCTGGGTTCCGTCGGCCGGCGACGCGTGGGGCGCCAGCGACAGGTTGACGTCGCAACGGAGCGATCCCTGCTCCATGCGGACATCGCTCACGCCGAGCCCGAGCAGCAGGTCGCGCAGCTGCCCGACATAGGCACGCGCGACCTCGGGTGCCCTCGCGCCCGTGCCGAGCACGGGCTTCGTCACGATCTCGATCAGCGGGATGCCGGCGCGGTTGTAGTCGACCAGGGAGTACTCGGCACCGTGGATCCGGCCGGTGGTGCCGACGTGCGTCGACTTCCCCGTGTCCTCCTCCATGTGCGCCCGCTCGATGTCGACGCGGTAGGTCACCCCGTCCACCTCGACGTCCATGTGACCGTTGAACGCGATCGGCTCGTCGTACTGGGAGGTCTGGAAGTTCTTCGGCATGTCGGGGTAGAAGTAGTTCTTCCGCGCGAACCGGCACCACTCAGCGATCTCGCAGTTCAGCGCGAGCCCGATGCGGATGGCCGACTCCACGGCCTTCTCGTTGACGACCGGCATCGACCCGGGCAGGCCGAGGCACGTCGGACAGGTCTGCGTGTTCGGCTCCGCACCGAACGCCGTCGGGCAGCCGCAGAACATCTTGGTCTCGGTGCCGAGCTCGACGTGCACCTCGAGGCCGAGGGCAGGGTCGAACTGGGCGAGGACGTCGTCGAAGGACAGCAACTCCGTGGTCATCGGGGCTCCTCCCCCGGCGTCCCGACGGGATTCACCGTCGTCAGCTCCGGTGCCTGCTCGAGCAGGCGGCCGCCCCACTCCTGGACGAGCAGGGCCTCGAGCGCGGCACCGACGCGGTAGACACGGTCGTCGGCCATCGCCGGCGCGAGGATCTGCACACCAGCCGGAAGGCCGTCCTCGTCGGCCAGCCCGCTCGGCACGGAGATCCCTGGTACGCCCGACAGGTTCGCCGGGATGGTGGCCAGGTCGTTGAGGTACATCGCGAGCGGATCGTCCACCTTCTCGCCGATCTTGAACGCCGTCGTCGGCGCCGTCGGGCTCACCAGGACGTCGGCGTGCTCGAAGGCCGCGTCGAAGTCACGTGTCACCAGGGTCCGCACCTTCTGCGCCTGGCCGTAGTAGGCGTCGTAGTAGCCGCTGGAGAGCGCGTACGTGCCGAGGATGATCCGGCGCTTCACCTCGTCACCGAAGCCGGCCTCGCGGGTCGCCCGCATGACGTCCTCCGCGCTCGGCCCGTGCTCGGGGTCGCCCTCGGGGGTGACCCGCAGCCCGTAGCGCATCGCGTCGAAGCGGGCGAGGTTGGACGACGCCTCGGCGGGGAGGATCAGGTAGTAGGTCGCGAGTGCCTGCACGAAGTGCGGACAGGAGACCTCGACGACCTCTGCGCCGGCCTTCGTCATCAGCTCGACCGACTCCTCGAAGCGCGCGAGCACACCTGCCTGGTAGCCCTCCCCGCCGAGCTCCCGGACCACGCCGATCCGCACGCCCGCAAGGTCGCCGTCGGCACCCCGGCGGCTCGCGGCCACCAGGGGCGGGACGGGGGCGTCCACGGAGGTCGAGTCGAGCGGGTCGTGGCCACCGATGACCTCGTGGAGCAGTGCGGCGTCGAGCACTGTCCGGGTGACCGGGCCCGCCTGGTCGAGCGAGTTCGCCAGGGCGACCAGGCCGTACCGAGAGACCCCGCCGTACGTCGGCTTCCCGCCGACCGTGCCGGTGACGGCGGCTGGCTGGCGGATGGAGCCGCCGGTGTCGGTCCCGATGGCCAGGGGTGCCTGGTACGCCGCGACCGAGGCCGCGCTGCCTCCTCCCGAGCCGCCCGGGATGCGCGCCAGGTCCCACGGGTTGTGGGTCGGCCCGTAGGCGCTGTGCTCGGTCGACGACCCCATCGCGAACTCGTCCATGTTGGTCTTGCCGAGGATGGGCAGGCCGGCGCCGCGCAGGCGGGCGACGACCGTGGCGTCGTACGGCGGCACCCAGCCCTGCAGGATCCGCGAGCCGCACGTCGTCGGCAGCCCCCGGGTGGCCATCACGTCCTTCACCGCGATCGGGATCCCGTCCAGCGCGCTCCAGGACTCACCCGCCTCCCTGCGCGCGTCGGACTCGGCTGCCGCGCGCAACGCGCCGTCGGCGTCGACGTGGAGGAAGGCGTGGACGTCACCGTCGACGTCGGTGATCCGGTCGAGGTGGCTCTGGGTGATCTCCACACTGGTGGTCTCCCCGGCCGCCAGCGCCTCGGCGAGCTCCGCAGCCGTACGCCGCTCCACGCTCACTGCTCCTCCCCGAGGATGCGCGGCACCTTGAACCGCTGCTGCTCCACCTCCGGGGCACCGGCGAGGGCCTCCTCGGGAGTGAGGCAGGGGGCCACGACGTCGTCCCGGAACACGTTCGTCAGCGGCAGCGGGTGGGAGGTCGGCGGTACGTCGTCGCCCGCCACGCCCTGGATCGAGGCGATCGACTCGAGGATCACGGTGAGCTGGGGGGCGAGCTGGTCCAGCTCGGCGTCGCTCAGCTCGATCCGGGCGAGGTCCGCCAGGTGCGACACCTCGTCGCGCGTGATCGTCGGACGACCGGGCGCGCCGGATCTCTCGGAGGTCGGGGGCATGCGTTCATCCTAGGGACGCCCCGCGGACCGCGACCACGCGCACATGTCCGGGCAGAAATTTGACCGAGCGGTGGCGTCACAGGTTGGCGAAACCCATCACGCGCATGGCCCGGGAGGGCTAGCGTGCGGGACCGAGAACCCCCTAGCCACCCCCCAGGCTGACCATGAACATCGCACTCAACACGGTCCGCGAGACCGAGGTGACCGGTGTCCTGTGCTTCTTCGTCGACACCGGACGCCCGGCTTCTGCTGCCCATCTGATCTTCCGGCAGGGCTTGGCCGACGAGCCGCTGCACGAGACGGGCTGGCTCCACCTGCTCGAGCACCTCGCCCTGCTCGACCGCGAGACCCTGACCCGGCCGATCAACGGCCAGGTCTCGATGCTGCTCACCCGCTTCGTCGCCTACGGCGGCCCGGACGACCTCGTCACCAAGCTCGCCGCGTTGTGTCACTGGGTCGCGGACCCCGACTTCCGCCTCCTCGCCCGCGAGCGAGGGGTGCTGCAGGCCCGGGCCCACCAGGCCCACGACCCGCTGATCGACTCTCTCTGCTGGCGGTACGGCGCGACCGGGCCCGGCGTCGCGAGCTACTCCGAGGTCGGCGCGCTCCGGGCGACCCCCGAGCTCCTGGCGGAGCGCGCCTGGCGGGTGTTCAACGCCGCCAATGCGGTCCTGGTGCTCGACGGCCCGCCCCCGCCCGACCTCAAGCTCCCGCTGCCCGGCGGTGAGTACCTCCCGCCGAACGCCGCCCGGCCGGTGCCGCGCCTCCTTCCCGCGGCGTACCGCGACGAGGCCGGCCTGACGCTGAGCGGTGTCGCGTCCCGGACGCACGAGGCGACGTTCCTGCCCGGGATCCTGGAGCGCGCCGTGCACGACGGCCTGCGGCAACGCACCGGGGGTGCCTACGCTCCCTGGTCGAGCCTGGCCGAGGTCGACGACGAGCACCTGGTCATAGCCGGCGGTTCCGACGTCGTCCCCGAGATCATGACCACCGTCGCCGAGGCCGGCGTGGAGGTCGTCCGCCGGCTCGGCGAGGAGGGCGTGCCCAGGGCCTGGGTCGAGGAGGCGGTGCAGCAGCGCCTGAGCCGGCTCGACTCCCCCGCGGCGGTCGCGGACGCCGCCCTCGAGTCGGCGTACGCCGTGCTCAGCGACCGTGTCCCCCTCTCCCACGAGGAGATGCTCGACCAGCTCCGCGGCACCGACCCGCAGCTGGTGGACAGCGCCGCCCGGGAGCTCGCTGCGACCCTGCTGGTGGGTCTCCCGGAGGACGCCGCGCTGACGCGTGGGCTGAAGCTGGTGACGTTCCCCGAGACAGAACCCGTCGGTGAGGGCAAGCGTCACAGCCACATCAACTGGCCGGCCGACCTCTCGACCTTCTCCGTCCACGCCGAGCAGGCCGAGGCCGTCACCGGCCTGACGGCCCGGGTGATGCGGACCGACGAGGTGGTGGGACTCTTCGCGTGGCGCGACGGCACCCGCCGGCTCGTGGGTCGGGACGGGTCCGTCCTCGAGATGGAGGCCCAGCAGTGGGTCAACGCCGACCGCCTGGCCAGGGCCCTGGACGACGCCGTCCCCGCCGACCTGCACATCCCGATGCCGGACCGTGAGGTCATCTTCAAGCGGATGGGCCTGGCCGAGCGCTGCGCGATCGGCTTCGCGCGCGCAGCCAACACCAGGCCCGGCCTGATCGTGCTGATCTCGCTGATGCTCTTCCTCACCCTGTGGTCCGTCCTGGGTGGACACCGGTTCCTGGCGTCGGTCCTGCTGCTGCTGGGTGCGACGCTCGGCGCCCAGCTGTGGCGCATCGAGGGCGGCCAGCTCGGCCCGCACCCGACGCCGCCCTCCCCCGGACCGGCCTGACCGGCCTGAACGACCTGTGCCCTGCACGACGCCGGGGGACGGCCGGACCCTCCAGTGGTCCGAGCTGTGGAGATCCCGGCAGCACCCCGGTGGTGTTCTTCCACGGTTGTCCCGACCCGCGACGCGCGTCCCTGGAGCGATGACGAGCCGGCCCGGTGCGTCGGCGTCCGCCTCGTCGCGACGAACCGGCCGGATACGGCGTCCTCGTTGCGGGCCCCGCCGACCTACCGGCGGGGTCGTCGACGACACCTGAGCCCCGGCTCCGTCAGAGGCCGCCGGGTCCGCTCTCGAGCAGCACCTTGAAACCGCCCTCGTCGAGGACCGGGACACCGAGCTGCTCGGCCTTGTCGGCCTTGGATCCGGCATTGTCACCGACGACGACGTAGTCGGTGTTCTTCGACACCGACCCGGCGGCCTTGCCGCCTCGCGAGACGATGGCCTCCTTCGCGGAGTCGCGTGAGAAGTCGGCGAGAGAGCCGGTGACCACGACCGTGAGCCCCTCCAGGGTGCGCGGCGTGGACTGGTCGCGCTCGTCGGCCATGCTGACGCCCGCTGCCTCCCACTTGTCGACGATCGCTCCGTGCCAGTCGACGCCGAACCACTCGATGACGGACTCGGCGATGGTGGGCCCGACGCCCTCCGCGGCCGCGAGCTCCGCCTCCGACGCCCCCCGGATGGCGGCCATCGAGCCGAACTCGGCGGCCAGGGCCCGAGCCGCGGTCGGACCGACGTGTCGGATGGACAGCGCCACGAGGACGCGCCAGAGCGGGACGTCTCGGCGCTCGACGAGGTTGGCTAGTAGACCGACGCCGTTGGCGCTGAGCTGAGGCCCCTCCTCCCCCTTCTTGGGCGCCCTCGTGAACAGCTCCGTGCGCAGCAGCTTGTCCCGGTCGAGGTCGAAGACGTCGCCCTCGTCGGTGAGCACACCCGCGTCGAGCAGGGCGTACGCCGCCTCGGATCCGAGCCCCTCGATGTCGAAGGCTCCCCGACTCGCCACGTGGTAGACGCGCTCCAGCAGCTGGGCCGGGCACCTCCTTGCGTTGGGGCAGCGGAGGTCCTTGTCGCCCTCCTTCTGCTGGACCAGGTCGGTGCCGCAGGACGGACAGGTCGTGGGCATCTCCCACTCCTCGAGCCCCTGCGGACGAAGCCCCAGCACGGGGCCGACGATCTCCGGGATGACGTCACCGGCCTTGCGCAGCACGACGGTGTCGCCCTCTCGAACGTCCTTGCGCCTGACCTCGTGAGCGTTGTGCAGGGTTGCCCGCTCGACCGTGGAGCCGGCGACCTTGGTGGGCTCCATGATGCCGAACGGTGTCACCCGCCCGGTGCGCCCGGTGTTGACCGCGATCGTGAGCAGCTTGGCGTTGACCTCCTCGGGCGGGTACTTGAAGGCGATCGCCCAGCGCGGCGCGCGGGACGTCGAGCCGAGCCGGCGCTGAAGGGTCACGTCGTCCACCTTGATCACGACGCCGTCGATCTCGTAGGGGACGATCGTGTGCCGGTGCTCGCCGGCGTTCTCGATGTAGGTCTTCACCTCCGCCAGCGACGCCAGCACCTCCACCTTCTCCGACGTGGGGAGCCCCCAGGCCGCGAGCGCGTCGTACGCCGTCGACTGCGACACCGGGTCGAAGCCCCGCCGTGCGCCGATGCCGTGGCACACCATCCCGAGGTCGCGGGACGCCGTGACCCGCGGGTCCTTCTGCCGGAGGGAACCGGCGGCGGCGTTGCGTGGGTTGGCGAACACGGGCTTGCCCGCCTCCCCCATCGCCACGTTGAGCCGCTCGAACGCCTCGACCGGCAGGAACACCTCCCCCCTCACCTCGACCAGGTCGGGCACGGGCAGCTCGCCGGCCCCGTCGAGGCGGTCGGGCACCGCGTCGATGGTGCGGACGTTGGGCGTGACGTCCTCACCGGTGCGGCCGTCGCCGCGGGTCAGCGCCCGGGTCAGCCGGCCGCGCTCGTAGAGCAGGTTGATCGCGAGCCCGTCGACCTTCAGCTCGCACAGCAGCGGCGGGTCGGCAACGCCGTCGCGCGCCATCCGGGCGTACCAGGACTCGAGCTCCTCGAAGGTGAAGGCGTTGTCGAGGCTCTCCATCCGTTGCAGGTGGTCGACCGCCGTGAACTCGGTCGACACCGCGCCGCCGACCTTCTGCGTGGGCGAGTCGGGGGTACGCAGCTCGGGAAACTCCCCCTCGAGCTCCTGCAGCTCGCGCAGGCGCCGGTCGTAGTCGGCGTCGGAGAGCGTCGGGTCGTCCCGCACGAAGTAGCGCCACCGGGCGTCCTCGACCTCCTCGCTCAGCTGACGGTGTCGCTCCTTGGCCTCGGGAGTGGCCGATCGAGGTTCGCCCATGGCGTCTATCCTGCCAACGACCGCCGACAGGAGACGACCGTGCCCGACCCCGCTCCGGCCGCTGCCCTGACGACGCTGGACTCGCTCGACACCCCGCGCGCCGCACTGCTCGTGCTGCACGGGGGCAAGGACCGTTCGGGTGCCCCTGTCACCGGCCGCAGCCTGTCGTGGCAGCGCGCCGCGGCGCTCGGGCGGGCTCTCGGTCGCCGGCTTCATGACCAGGGCGTCGCCGTGCGGCTGCTCCGCTACCGGTCCATCGGCTGGAACGGCGACGGTGCCGACAAGATCGCCGATGCGCGCTGGGCCTTGGACCGGCTCGGCGACTCGCAGGGCTCGATCCCGGTCGTGCTGGTCGGACACTCGATGGGCGGCCGCACCGCGTGCCGTGCGGCCGACCACCCACTGGTCCGCGGTGTCGTCGCGCTCGCGCCCTGGCTACCGCCCGGCGACCCGGTCGCGACTCTGGCCGACAGGGAGCTGCACGCAGCCCACGGTCGCCGCGACCGGATCACCCGGGCCCGCGACACCCGGGCCTTCGTCGCCCGCGCCGCCGAGGTTGCGACAACGGCGTCGTTCACCGACATGGGCGACCGCGGACACTACATGCTGACCGGAATCCACGCCTGGAACTCCTTCGCGGCGGACCGGGTCCGCCGGGTCCTGGGCTGACGCCGGGACCGCTCCCAGGGCATTCCTCCCGGGTCGTGATGAAACGGAGTTGTTCCATCCGCAGACCTCCGCTACGGTCGTCCATGGAACGAAACCGTTTCGTTCTATGGAGGGTCTCGGCACGCTCGACCGAGGTTCGCTCGACCGCTGAGGTCGCTGAACCGCCGACGAGATCGGGACGAGACCCGACCCTGTGACGACCAGCGAGGACCAGATGACTCCCGAGGCCGCAGCCGCAGCCGTCGTACGACCGCGGGTCGAGGGCGACCGCGAGCAGGCCATCCTCGATGCCGCCCTCGAGGTCCTCGCCGACGTCGGCTACGACCGCCTCACGATGGACGCCGTCGCCCACCGGGCGAAGGCGTCGAAGGCCACGCTCTACCGCCGCTGGAACTCCAAGGCCACGCTCGTCGTCGAGGCGCTGGCACGGACCAAGGGAGCCGCTCCCGCAGTCCCCGACACCGGTGACCTCCGCACCGACCTCCTCACGGCGTTCTGCGGGATGGGCGGCCTCACCGACCACGACACGACCGCCTCCCTCGGCGCGGTCCTCACGGCGGTGACCACCGACCCGGAGTTCGCGCGCGAGTTCCGTGCCCAGGTCGTCGAGCCGAAGGCCCGCGTCTCTCGCCAGATCTTCGAGCGCGCCCGTGACCGCGGCGAGCTCCGCGACGACCTCGACATCGACATCGTCGTCCCCGCCCTCGCGGGCATCGTCCTCCACCGCGTGTTCGTCTTCGGGGAGACCCCGAGCCCCGGCCTCATCGAGCGCGCAGTCGACCACGTCATCCTGCCGGCTGTCAGGCCGCCGGGCTGAGCCCCGTCAAGAAGTCACGTCACGAAGTTCACGAAAGCTCATGAGAGCTCACGAGGTAAGGAACCCCATGTCCGAACTGACCGAAGCCGAGGCCCTCGGCTCCCCCGAGCCGGAGGTCGCCGCCTCCGACCGGAAGCAGCACCTCGGTTGGGCCTTGGTGCTGATCTGCATCGCCCAGCTGATGGTGGTCCTCGACGCCACCATCGCCAACATCGCCCTGCCCTACATCGGCAAGAACCTGCAGATGTCCGGGACGAACCTGACCTGGATCGTCACCGGTTACGCACTCGCCTTCGGCGGCCTGCTGCTGCTCGGCGGCCGTCTCGGCGACCTCTACGGCCGGCGCAAGATCTTCATGACCGGTCTGACCGTCTTCGCGGTGGCCTCGCTGCTCGGCGGCCTCGCCCAGAACGAGGCGCTGCTGCTGGGAGCACGAGGCCTCCAGGGCCTCGGCGCGGCGCTGGCCTCACCGGCCGCTCTCGCGTTGATCACCACGACGTTCCCGGCGGGACCTGCTCGCAACCGCGCCTTCGCGGTGTACGCCGCCATGTCGGGTGCCGGCGCGGCCGTCGGCCTGATCCTGGGCGGCTGGCTGACCGGGCTGGACGTCCACATGTTCGACCCGCAGGACGGGTGGCGGCTGACGTTCCTCATCAACGTCCCGATCGGCATCGTCGCCGCTCTGCTGGCGCCACGGTTCCTCAACGAGTCCGAGCCCCATCCGGGTCAGCTCGACGTGCCGGGTGCCCTGGCCGGGACGGGCGGGCTGCTCGCCCTGGTCTACGGGCTCACCCGCGCCGGCAACGCGGCGTACGGCTGGAGCGACGGCTGGACGATCGCTGCCCTGGTGGCCGGCGGCATGATGTTGGTGCTGTTCTTCATGGTGGAGTTCCGGGTGGAGCACCCGCTGCTGCCGTTCCGGATCTTCATGAACCGGACGCGCGCCGCGAGCTTCATCGCCATGATGCTGTTGCCGGCCGCGATGTTCTCGATGTTCTTCTTCCTGAGCCTGTTCATCCAGAACGTCATGGGCTACAGCCCACTGAAGGCCGGCTTCGCGTTCCTGCCGTTCAGCATCTGCATCATCATCAGCGCCACGATCGTGTCGAACCTCGCCAGCAAGGTGGACCCGCGGTTCATCGCCGGGGTCGGCACGCTGATGGCGTCGGCGGCGCTGTTCGGGTTCTCGCGGTTGCGCGTACCGGACAGCGGAGCCGACGTCCTCCAGTCGGTCAGCCAAGGCCACTACCTCGGCTCGGACGTCAGCTACTGGACGCAGATCCTGCCCTACGTGTGCTTGATGGCCCTGGGCATGGGCGCAGTCTTCGTGCCGCTGACCCTCACCGCTGTGCACCACGTGCGGGCCGAGGACTCCGGGGTCGGCTCGGGCGTCCTGAACACCATGCAACAGGTGGGCGGCGCTCTCGGGCTGGCGATCCTGTCGACGGTGGGCAGCCACTTCACCAACAACCACATCGACAAGATCGCACCGACGATCGGGAACGGGCTCTCCGCGTTGAACCCGGCGATCACCTCTGGCCTGATGGACAAGCTCGGTGTCGGCACCCCGACCGAGCTGACCGGTCGCCTGGCCTACCTGGGCAGCTTCCCGACCGGTGCGACGCACGCCTTCCTGGTGGGTGTCTTCCTGATGCTGGCCGGCTCGGCGATCGTGTGGATCTTCCTCGACGTCGAGCACGAGGAGCTCGCCACCGACGCACCCGAGCAGGGCGTGCACATCGGCTGATCGGCCGCTCGCACACGGGTCGTGTGCCTCAGCCCGCGCTCCGGCGCGGTGCTGGGCACGCGACTCGTCCGCGTCTCAGCGCTTCCGGGCCAGGCTGACCCCGTCGCGCACCGGCAGCAGCACGACGTCGAGCCGCTCGTCGGCCACCAGCGCATCGTTGAGGGCGGCCACGGCTCGTCCGTCGTCGTCCTGCGGGTCGAGCACGTCGCCGTGCCACAGCATGTTGTCGAGCACCATCAGCCCGCCGGCGCGCAGGCGCGGCACGATCTCCTCGACGTACGACGCGTAGCCGGTCTTGTCGGCGTCGATGAACGCGAAGTCCAGGTGCGGCTCCGCGGGGAGCGACCTCAGCGTCTCGACGGCCGGGGCGATCCGCAGCTCGATCGTGTCGGTGAGCCCGGCGCGCTCCCAGTAGCGACGCGCGACGGAGGTGTACTCCTCGCTCACGTCGCAGCACAGCAGGTGCCCGTCGGACGGCAGACCGCGGGCGATGCAGATCGAGGAGTAGCCGGTGAACGTCCCCACCTCGACCGCCCGCCGAGCACCGGTGAGCCGCACCAGCATGGTCAGCAGCTCGCCCTCGTCATGGGTGATCTGCATCCCGGACTGCCGGGCGAGATCGCGATGTGTCTCCTCGGCGAGGTCGTGCAGCACCTCGTCGGCGGGCTCGGAGTGGTCGAGCAGGTAGTCGCTGATCGCGGGCGTGACGATGTCCATGACGCACAGTCTGGCGCAGTGCACGTCGCCCGGTAGTGGGCCGGGCCCGGGCCGGATCTAGCGACCCACGGCGTAGCCCTGGTTGCCGCGCGGGTTGGCCCCCGCGCCGAGCAGGCCGGTCTCCGGGTCGCGCGACACCGCACAGAGCCGCCCGAGGGTCCACGGGCCGGCACGCACGACGTCATGCCCGCGTCCGGCCAGCGCCGTGATCAGGTCGTCGCCGAGCCGGTCCTCGACGACGAGCTCGCCCGGCCTCATCTCCCGCGGGTAGAACGAGCTCGGCATGGACGTGGTGTGGAACATGGGGCCGTCGATCGCCTCTTGCAGCTCCTGTTCGCCCACGAGGAGGCGGAGCAGGAACACCAGCTGCCACTGGTCCTGCTTGTCGCCGCCTGGGGTGCCGACAGCGTGGACCGGCACTCCGTCCCGGAGCACGAGCGTCGGCGACAGGGTGGTGCGCGGGCGACGAGCCGGAGCCAAGGACGACGGCAGCCCCTCGTCCAGCCAGAACATCTGCATCCGACTGCCGAGGCAGAACCCGAGCTCGGGAACCGTCGGCGAGCTCTGCAACCAGCCACCGCTGGGAGTGGCCGAGATGATGTTGCCCCACCGGTCGACCACGTCGATGTGGCACGTGTCGCCGTCCAAGGTCCCGCCGGGCCAGGACAGGGTCGGCTCACCGAGACCGGCAGCCTCCGGTGCCGACAACTCGTGGAGCACATGCTCGGCGAGGCGCGGCGTTCGGCCGGCGGGTGCCCCGGGTCGGAGCTCCGCCGAGGCGGTGTCTCCCACCAGGGCGACGCGTTCGGCGAGGTACGCCGGGTCCAGCAGCTCGGCGACCGACACGTCGCCGTCGTCGCCGTACCACGCCTCACGGTCGGCCAGCGCGAGCTTGAGGACCTCAGCCGTCGCGTGGGCCCCGTCGGGCGTCGACGGGTCCAGCGAGCCGTCCGGGAGACGGTCGAGCATCGCCAGCGACTGCAGCAGCACCGGCCCCTGGCCCCAGCGATCGGTCTTCGCGACCTCGAAGCCGCGGAAGGCGTGGACGGCTGCGGGCTCGTACGACGCGCTCCACGCCGCCATGTCCGCACCGGTCAGCACTCCCGCGTGTGCCCGGCCGCTCGAGTCCAGGACGGGGTGTCGCACGAAGGCGTCGACAGACTCAGCCACGAAGCCCTCGCACCACGCCCGGCGCGCCGCGTCGTACTGCGACTCCCGGTCGGGCCCGGCCGCCTCGCCGGTGGCGACCAGCCGCTCGAGGACGTCGGCGTACGTCGTGTTCACGACGAGCTCCCAGGGGCGCGGCAGCCGCCCGCCAGGCAGCCAGCGGGCCGCTGAGCTGGGCCAGTGCCGGGTGAACATCTGCTCCATCGCCGCTACCGTGGCCGCCGCTCCCGGCAGCAGCGGGTGGCCGCGTCGGGCGTAGCCGGCCGCGTAGGAGAGCACGTCCCGCAGTGAGCGGGTGCCGTGGTCGCGCCCGAGCATCAGCCATGCGTCGACCGCGCCAGGGACGGCCGCGGCCAGCAGCCCCGATCCCGGCACCAGGTCGAGTCCGAGACCGCGGTAGTGCCGGATGGTGGCACCGGCGGGCGCCGTCCCCTGGCCGCACAGCACGGTCGGCCTGGGGTCGGTGGCGGTCGCGAACACCGCTGGAACCTCTCCGCCCGGACCGTTGAGATGCGGCTCGACCACGTGCAGGACGAACGCGCCCGCGATCGCGGCGTCGAAGGCGTTGCCACCCGCCTCGAGCTCCGCCATCGCGGCCTGGGACGCCAACCAGTGGGTCGAGGAGGTCATCCCGAACGTGCCGCGCAGCGTAGGGCGCGTGGTCAGGTCGGTCACGCGGTCCCGCCGTCCGGCCCGGCCGTGAGGTTCCGTGCCACGTCACGACACAGGGCGGTCGCCCGGCGAGCCCAGTCCGGCGAGGCGCCGGCGAGCCCGCAGGACGGCGTGAGCACCAGCCGGTCGCCGACGGCGTCGGGATCGAGCCCGAGCAGGTCGAGCGTGCGCAGGACATGCTCGGTGAGCGACGTCTCGGCCGGCGCCGGGTCGGGATCCACCGAGGGCACCACGCCGAGCGCCACCCGCTCCCCCGCGTCGAGGGCCTCACCCCACGCGTCGAGCTCGTCGGCGCCGAGGACCGACAGGTCCCCGCTCATGCCGCGCGCACCCGCTCCGCGTAGGAGGGCCCATGGCGTACCTGGCGCGCAGGAATGCGCCCACGGCTCGGTCCCGGCGCGTTCGAACACCCACGCCAGGGCCTCGGACGCCTCGGGCGCCCGGACCGCGCGGTGCTTGCCGAAGCCGGAAGCCGTGGGCACCGACCCCGCCAGGACCGAGGCGAGAGCGGGCTCATCGACCTGGACCACGACGTGCTCGGCGTCGACCCGGCGGCGCACGTCGGCGAGGTGGGTCTCGACGCCCTCCGCCAGTGCCTGCGCCAGCTCACGCCGAGCGCCGTGGTCGGCGAGCACCTTGTCCCCGCGCGGCCGCTCGACGGTGGCGGCGAGGGTCAAGGGACCGGTCAGCTGGATCTTGAGGACTCCGCGGAAGTCCTGGGCCTGGTCCTCGAGCTGGTCGAGGTCCTGCGAGAGCAGCGAGCGCGCGCGGCGCTGGTCGACTCCGGGAGCGTCGGTCAGCCGCCACCCCGCCGGCTGCAGGTCGAATCCGAGGTCGGAGATCGTGGCCAGCGTGCGACCGACCATGCCGGCGTGGACGCCACGGCCGGGCAGCTCGGGCAGATACGGCAGTTCCGTCACCTCGCCGAGCACCAGACGCACCGCCTCGGCGTACTCCGCGTCCGTTCTGCCGGGCCACGACCCGACGCCAGTGGCGACCGTCACGCGGTCACGCCGACCCGAGCCGTGGACGCGATCGTGGCGGATCCGACCACGCGGGTGCCGTCGTACATCACCGCGGCCTGCCCGGGCGCGATGCCCTGGGCGGGGTCGACCAGGTCGATCTCGAGGTGTCCCTCGGCCGGGCCCGTCGCCACGACCCTGATCCGGGCTCGGTGCTCGACGCCGTGGGCCCGCAGCTGGACCGTGCCGTGGAGGACGTCGACGGCGGCTCCGCACCAGCGCGGGCGGACTGCGGTGATCCGGTCGACGGTGAGCGCGTCGCGCGAACCGACGGTCACCGTGCCCGTCACCGGCTCGATGTCGAGGACGTAGCGCGGCTTCCCGTCAGGTGCGGGCCGCCCGAGCCGCAGGCCCTTGCGCTGACCGATGGTGAACCCGTAGGTGCCACGGTGGCGGCCGAGCTCCTCCCCCGAGTCCGCGTCGACGATCGAGCCACCGTGGTTCGGAGCCCGCCCTCCCAGCTTCTCGCGGAGCCAGCCCGCGTTGTCGCCGCCGGAGACGAAGCAGATGTCGTGGGAGTCCGGCTTGTCGGCGACGAGCAGCCCGCGAGCCGCGGCCTCCTCGCGGACCCGGGACTTGGTCGTGTCACCGAGCGGGAGCATCGCGTGCGCCAGCTGGTCGTGGGTCAGCACGCCCAGCACGTAGGACTGGTCCTTGCCGGCGTCGACGGCGCGGTGGAGCTCGCTGGACCCGCCCGGGCCGGTTCGCACCTGGGCGTAGTGGCCGGTGGCGACGGCGTCGAAGCCGAGGCCCCGGGCCCGGTCGAGGACGGCCGCGAACTTGATCCTCTCGTTGCACCGCAGACAGGGATGGGGCGTGCGACCGGCGGCGTACTCGTCCAGGAAGTCCTCGACGACGTCGGTGTGGAAGCGGTCGGAGAGATCCCAGACGTAGAAGGGGATGCCGATCACATCAGCGGCCCGGCGGGCGTCGTTGGCGTCCTCGATCGTGCAGCAGCCCCGGGCGCCCGAGCGGTACGACGCGGGGTTGCGCGAGAGCGCCAGATGGATCCCCGTGACGTCGTGCCCGGCGTCGTGCGCGCGAGCGGCTGCGACCGCCGAGTCGACGCCGCCGGACATCGCGGCGACGACGCGCATCAGATGCGAGCCCCTCTCGCTCTTTCGACGGCCGGCCCGATCGCGTCCACGAGCGCGTCCACGTCGGCCTCGGTGGTGGTACGCCCCAGGCTGAACCGGAGGGAGTGCCGCGCGCCCTCCTCGTCGCAGCCCATGGCGAGCAGCACGTGGGACGGCTGCGGGACGCCCGCCGAGCAGGCGGATCCGGTGGAGCACTCGATGCCTCGGGCGTCGAGGAGCATCAGCAGCGAGTCGCCCTCGCATCCCGGGAAGCCGAGGTGGGCGTTGCCCGGGAGGCGCTGCTCCCGGTCGCCGTGGACGTGTGCGTCCGGGACGACCTCGGTCACCCGGCGGATCAGCGAGTCTCGGAGCGCGGTGATGCGCTCGGCGTACTCGGGCTGCGCCTTGACGGCGTGCTCGACGGCGGTGGCGAAGGCCGCGATGGCCGGCATGTCGAGAGTGCCGCTGCGGATGTCACGCTCCTGCCCGCCTCCGTGCAGCAGCGGGGTGAGCGAGAGCTCGCGCCGTAGCACCAACGCGCCCACGCCGTAGGGTCCGCCGAGCTTGTGCCCCGTCAGCGTCAGCGCATCCACCCCGCTCGACGCGAAGTCGACGGGAACGGCTCCCACGGCCTGGACCGCGTCGGTGTGGAACGGGATGCCGTGGGTGGCGGCGACCGCGACGATGGCGTCCATCGGCTGGAGCGTGCCGACCTCGTTGTTGGCCCACATCACCGAGATCACAGCGATCGAGCCGGGGTCGCGCTCCACGGTGGCGCGGTAGGCGTCGAGATCGAGCCGGCCGCGGCTGTCGACGGGCAGCAGCTCGACGTCCGCACCCTCCTCCTCGGCCAGCCAGTGGAGGGCGTCGAGCACGGCGTGGTGCTCGATCGCGGACGCCAGGATCCGCACCCGTGCAGGGTCTGCGTCGTGACGCGACCAGTAGAGACCCTTGAGCGCGAGGTTGTCCGCCTCGGTGCCGCCGGAGGTGAAGACGACCTCACCGGGACGGCAGTTGAGCGCCTGCGCGATCGTCTCGCGCGACTCCTCGACCACGCGTCGTGACGAGCGGCCGCTGGCGTGCAGGGAGGAGGGGTTGCCCACGTCACCCAAGTGGGCAGTCATCGCCTCGACCGCAGCCGGGAGCATCGGCGTGGTCGCGGCGTGGTCGAGGTAGACGGTGTGCGGGGCGTCGTCCATGGTCAGGCCCAGCGTACGGGCCTCCGGCAGCACCTGCTAACCGTGGCTCGATCAGGTGACCGTAGCCAGGTCACCGTTCGCCCAACGTCGCCCTGGCCTCGAACAGCAGGACCGCGGCCGAGGCGGCCACGTTCAACGAGTCCGCCCGGCCCAGCATAGGGATCGCCACCCGGGTCAGGCCGGCCCGCCACTCGTCGCTCACCCCGCGACCCTCCGAGCCCACCACCACAGCCGTCCGGTCGCTGCCCAGCCCCGCCTCGCGGTAGGGCGTGGCACCGGCCGGGTCGGCGACGTACGCCGTGAACCCCGCGGACACGAGGTCGAACCGCGCCGCCGCGACCGAGTCATAGGTGAGCACCGGTGTCGTGAGGACCGTGCCACGACTGGCCGCGAAGGACTTGGGATGCGTCACCCGGGCCGTCGCACGGGTCAGGAGGAGCGCGTCGACTGCGCAGGCGTCGGCGGTCCGCAGCAGCGTGCCGAGGTTGCCGGCGTACTCGATCCCGTCGGCGACGAGCACCAGCCGAGCCTTGTCGGTCAGGACGCGCGTCGGCTCCCATCGCGGCAGCCGGACGATCGAGAGCAGGGCCGGAGCCGTCGCGTCCGGCTGGATCCGGGTGAGGGTCCGCTCCGAGATGCGGAACGCGTGGTGGGCGCGCTGTGCCGCCTTGGCGGCGGTCGCCTCCAGCTCGGGATGGGAGCGATCGCCCGAACACCAGAGCACGAGCTCGACGTCGGCATCGCTGCCCAGCACGACCTCGTGCGCCCAGCCGCCAGAGACGGCGGTGACGTGGTCGGCGCGAGGCAGCAGGTTGCGGCGCGCGCGTGAGTAGCGGCGCACGTGGTCGTCGACCGCGCCGACGGGGCGCAGGCGCGTGAGGGAATCGACGGTACGTTCCGCGGACGGCGGGAAGGCAGGTCCGGTGCTGGGCATGGCGGGCTCCGACGAGCAGGAGTGACGTCCTGACCGCGCGACCCGCCGGGCGGGACGCGGTCGTCAGGCCGCCGGTCGGGGCCTGGTTGAGGTCACTCCTCGCTACCCATGCGGAGAACGGTAGGGACCACCCGGTGGTGGCGCACTCGATTTTCGGTCCGTGCCTCGGGACCCCGTGGTCAGCCGGTCGTGCTGGCCCACCACGGCTCTGCTCACGCGTCCCGTGACGTGACGCTGGTCGGCTCAGCGCCGAGAAGGCCGAGCCAGGCGTGCCCGGGGAAGAGCGTCGCGACCGACTCCCGGAGCCACTCTCTCTGCTCCTCGGTCAGCATGGGCAGTGCTCGGTCACGATCCCGCCGGTCCTTGAGCCGGTCGAGCCTGGCCTTGAAGAGCAGCACGATCTCGGGTCGCAGGGCCCGGATCCCGTCCGGACCCACCCAGGTGGCGTCGTCGAGATCCAGCACCTGCTGGGGAAACCTCTTGTTCTGCCAGCGGCCGTCGACGTCCGGCGTGATCGGGAGGTCCAGCCGCCACGGCGAAGCCGCGTCCCGGCGCACCCAGATCTGGCAGTCGGGCTCGGGAAGGTCGGGCCAGCGGTCGGTGAGGGGCAACATCGCGCCGTTGGTGATCGTCCAGAGATGCCAGCGATCGCCGACGAACTCCCGGAACCGCGGCACGTCGCACGCCAACATCGACACGTCGAGGTCCTCGTGCTGCCGGGGCGCGCCGGTGAACGCCTCGATCGCCCAGCCCCCCACCACCCACCACGGCCGGTCGAAGCCCTCGAAGAACGTGCGGCCGGCCTCGAGGTCGAACGGCTCCCAGGCGCCGTAGAGGTGCTCCCAGTACGCCGTCTCGGCGCGTTCCTCGTCGCTCTGCGGTAGGGGCTCACGCATCTCGTGACCCTACTGGGGAACGGTTCAGCGAACGCCGTACATCTTCTTCATGCCGAGCCAGTCACCCAGGCCCAGGGTGCGGGCGTAGGTCGAGCAGGGCTTCAGCACGTGCTGCATGGTCAGGTTGCCGTGACCCGGGCCGGTGTGGGCCATCCCGTAGGCATGTCCCCACTCGTGGGTGACGGTGCCCTCGAAGTCCCACGTGTTCGAGCAGGTGCTCGGCAGGTTGGTGGCGAGGCTCCGGCCGTTGTCGATGAGCATGTCCGCCCCGATCATGCGAGCGCCGTAGTACCAGTAGCAGGTCCAGCCCAGCAGGTCCTGGGGCAGATCGGCGAAGGCGACGATGTTCGTCTCGTTCCCGGACTTGCATGTCGGTTCGGTGCCCGAGGCGGAGATGTCGGGCCTCCGCGAGGTGCGCCCCAGGTAGCGCGGCGCCGGCGTCCCCAGCCGCGGCCTGGCGCAGGTGTTGCGACCCTTGCGCATGTTGCCGTTGGCGACCCTGATCTGACGGATCACCGTCCTCTTCTCGAACCGGGCGGGCATCCTGGCGAGGTTCACGCGGTAGCGCAACGACCTGAGCCACCTGTGGTGCTCGAGGTGGAACGTACGGTCCTCGCAGGCGGGCGGGTCGCCCGCTCGGGGCGCCGTGACGAGGACCGGGGTCACGCCGGTGGTCGTACTGGTCAGCGCCGTCATGGCGGTGGTGCTGGTGGGCGTGGTGGCGGTGGTTCCCGTCGTGGTCGTGGTGAGCGGAGCCAGGTACCAGCCATCGCCTCCCCCTCCGCCTCGACCGGTGCCCACGACGCGCACCCCGGTGCCCGTGTTGCTGATCTGGAGACCACGCGCCTCGCCGTGCCGCCCGACGCCCTCGCCCGCGACGGTCATTCCCGGGGGCGGCACCATCACCGACACCCGGCCGTCGGTCACCAGGCGGCCCTGCAGGGGACAGCCGAGCTGGTCGACCATGCTCAGCTCGCGCACCGGGATCGGCCCGCGCTGGACGCACGGGTCGGTGAAGGAGCGCGCGGATGCCGGGGCGGACATCGACGTCGCGACCAGCGCTGCGCCCGGCAGGACGGCGGCCAGGACGAGGAGTCGTCGGGGCGTCATGCGTCCGATCCTGCCCGTGACCCCCACACCCAAACCAGCCGCAAACAGGGGAGCCGCTCAGACGCGGGTCGCGAGGAG
>JBKPTA010000090.1:0-23386 GCA_046735295.1 Actinomycetota bacterium
GGTGTGGCCCTGCGTCGATCCTCCTCGGTGATCCCGCGGAGCACTGGCTGCAACCCGGCGAGGACGGCGTCGGCCGCGATGACCGGGTCGAGGACCTGCGGCGCCCATGCCCACTCGTCGGCACCCGCGTCGCCGGTGCCGGCAAGCCTCTCGAGGCGATCGAGGAAGTGGTTCCAACCCTCCGCGTGACTGGCCTCCTGGTCGGCGTCCAGGCCCTCGTGCACCAGCGTCACCTTCGCCCCTCCGTCGCACGGCTCGATGGTGACGATGACGGTGGAGGCGTCGGGCGGGAGGTCGGGGTTCCCTTCCCAACCCCAGCCGAACACGATCCGTCGTCCCGGCTCGACCTCGCGATACGTCCCCGCTGCTGTGATGCCCGGGACGATGGTGAAGCGGTCGTGCCGCCGGCACGCAGGTCGACGTACGCCGACACCGCCTTCCACCGACGTAGCCGTTCGGGCTCGGTGATCAGCGCGAACGCCTCGTCCGGCGAGACCGGCAGCTCGGCTGTTCTCGTGTACGTCATCGATGGCTCCTTGTCGTGAGGGTCGTCCTGAGGTTTTCGGCATCGTCGACGAGCCGGTCCAGCTCGGTGGTCCAGAACCTGTCGATCTCGGCCTGAAGCCTGCTCAGCCCCGAGGGGAGGACCCGGTAGATGCGCCGCCGGCCCACCTTGTCCGCCGAGACCAAGCCAGCCTCTTGGAGCACCAACAGGTGCTGCGAAGTCGCCGACCTCGTACTCGTGAACTGCGAGGCGAGCTCGTTGACGCTGCGTGGGCCCGATGCGAGCAGCTGCAGGATGCGGCGGCGATGGGGTTCCGCCGCTGCACTGAGGACGTCGGTCATCACCAAATACGTTAGTCTTGACTAACGCATTAGCGCAAGCTTGAATGGCGCCAGCCAGGAGCGTCAGGACAGGCAAGGAGAGACAGATGGCCAGGTTCATGCTGTTGTACCGCGGGAACGCGACGCCTCCGGACCAGATGACCGAGGAGCAGAGTGCGCAGGTGATGGCGCAATGGGGCGGCTGGACGGAGAAGAACGCCTCGAGCATCGTCGACCTCGGGGCGCCGTTCGGCGACCGCACCTCGATCGGCGGCGACGGTGACGAGCAGGCACCCGCCAACCTCAACGGGTACACGATCGTCGAGGCAACCGACCTCGCGGCAGCCACGTCATTCTGCGACGGACATCCCTTCCTGCACGGCACCGGCGCCGAGTTCGCAGTCGACGTCTTCGAGCTCGTCGACGTCCCGATGCCGTGACAGTCGACGTCCGAGTCGAAACCACGATCGCGCGTACGCCGTCCGAGGTGGCGGCGTACGCCGGCGATCCCACCCACGCACCGGAGTGGTACGTCAACATCAGGTCCGTCGAGTGGCAGACACCGCCTCCGGCCGCGGTGGGCTCGCGAATGGACTTCGTCGCGAGGTTCCTGGGGCGGCAGATCGCCTACACCTACGAGATCGTCGAGCTGGTGCCCGGTCACCGGCTGGTCATGCGGACCGCGGACGGCCCCTTCCCGATGGAGACGACCTACACGTGGGAGCAGGTCGAAGGCGGCACACGGATGAGCCTGCGCAACCAAGGCGACCCGACCGGGTTCGCGCACCTGACCGGGCCATTGATCGCGCGGGCGATGCGGCGGGCGATGACCAGGGACCTGGCCAACCTCAAGGCGATGATGGAGCGCTGATCCCCTCTGGTCGGGGGGTCGACCGGGCATGAACCAACCAGCGACGGCTACGTGAGGAACGCGGTCCTGACCTCGATCCCGGAAGGGTGCCCTATGGAGCGGCCGGAGCTTCTGATCTTCGACGTCAACGAGACGCTCTCGGACATGGCGCCGCTCGCCGACCGCTTCCAGGACGTCGGCGCAGCGCCCGAGCTGGCCGACACGTGGTTCTCCGGACTCCTCCGGGACGGCTTCGCGCTGACGGTCAACGGCGTCAACCCCGAGTTCGCCGGCCTGGCCCGCGAACACCTGTCCCAGACCCTGGCGGGAGTCACCCTTGCCCGAGAGCGTGCTGATGCGGTCGACCACGTCATGGCCGGGATCTCGGAGCTGAGGTGCCATGCCGACGTCGTCGAGGGAGTCCGTGCCCTGTCCCGCCTCGGCATACGGCTCGTGACGCTGAGCAACGGCTCGGCGACGATCGCGCGGCGGCTGCTGAACGATGCGGGCGTCGCCGATCTGTTCGAGCAGATGCTCTCGGTCGAGGACGCACCGGCCTGGAAGCCGGAACCGCGCGCGTACGCCCACGCGCTCGACACGTGCGGCGTCCCTGCTGCCGGTGCGATGCTCGTGGCGGTGCATCCGTGGGACACCGACGGTGCCCGCCGTGCGGGGCTGTCTGCGGCGTGGATCAACCGCGCGTCAGGTGGCTACCCGACGTACTTCCTCGCGCCGAACGTCGAGGCACACTCGCTGGTCGACCTCGCGACGACACTCGACTGACCGCACCGCGGGTGCCGCTGGACCGGCTGGCCGGGTCGGGCGCCGGCTCGTGCGATGCCGGCGAAGATCCTCGGGGTCCGGGAGGGCTTTCGCGACGCACGTGCGCCTCGCGGAGTGTTGAGGCGCCATGTCACCCACGAGGCGGCCGTCCGGGCAGGGCCCGGAAGGTCCAGTAGAACACACCCAGCCTCTCAGGCACCCTCCGGGAGACGTGAAGACGAACCGGCCGTCGGGACGCACGGAGGCATCGAGCCGGCGAGGGGCCGTGGCCCGGCGCGGCGCCGGGTCGCGTCCGGTCACATGTCCCCGTGCCCGAGACGGAGAGGGAACGACGACCCGGCTGCGGCACGTGATGGACGACGAGTCCGGAGTCTGAGGGCATCAGACCAGGGAAGCGGCCCCATCGCATGTCGTGCGCGCGACCCGGCCTCGACGCCGACCCGTCGGGAAGGCTCTGACGGTTTCTGCGACAGTTGGGTGAACAACGCGTAACACTGGGCTCCGCAGACGACATGTACAGACGAGTGGCCACCGGGGGGTACGCCGCGACACGACCCTGATCGACCGGAGACCCCCATGCTGCTCTCGATGACGCCACTGACCCGCCATGTCATGGAGGCTCTGCTCCTCGACCTCCTGTGCATCGGGATCGTCGCGTTCGGCGTCTTCTACCGCCGCAACAGACGCGCCGACCTGGCCCTGGCCTATGTCGCGATCAATGTGAGCCTCTTCTGCATCGCGGTCCTCATCGTCAGCGAGATGAAGATCGGGGTCGCCTTCGGGTTCGGTCTCTTCGCCATCCTCTCGATCATCCGGCTCCGGTCGGAGCCGATCGCGCCCGAGGAGGGGGCCTACTACTTCGTGGCCCTCGTCCTGGGCCTGATCAACGGCATGCAGTTCCACAACGCGCCGCTGGCGAAGGCCCTCGACGTCGGCATCGTGGCCGTGATGGTGCTGCTCGACAACCGCTGGGTCTCCCCGCGGGCTCGACGCCAGGTGGTCACCCTCGACACCGTCTACCCGAACGAGGGGTTCCTGCGCGCCGACCTGGAGGAGCGCCTCGGGGGAAAGGTCAAGCGCTTGTTCGTCAAGGAGACGGACTACGTCCGCGACACCACCGTCGTCGACGTCCGGTACGTCCCGATCACGAAGGTGCATCGCTCTGGGCAAGGGGACGAGCGGCCCGAACGCGACCTGCACGAGGTGATCACGTGACGGCCCTGCCGAGCGTGCCCCAGGGGTTCCGCAAGGCCTCCTGGAGTGGTGACCGGGTGGACGCCGCCGTGCGTCTGCTGCCGGCGATCGACCTCCCCACTCTGGAGGCCGGGGCCGCGCTGCTGACCCGGATCGACCGGAAGTACGTCGTACCGCTCACGATCTTCGAGCGGCTGGCCGCTTCCCTCGAGGACGACTGGCGGACGCTCGAGATCGCAGGCCGTCGGCTGTTCGGCTACACGTCGACGTACTTCGACACCGAGGACCTGCTGACCTACCGGGCGCACCTCCAGCGTCGTCGCCTCCGCTACAAGGTGCGGGTCCGCCGTTACGTCGACTCGGACGACTGCATGCTCGAGGTGAAGCGCAAGGGGCTGCGTGGACTGACGGTCAAGGACCGGACCCCCCACCCGACGCACAGGCAGACCGAGCTCGGCGCGGACGGGCAGCACTTCGTCGCTCGCTCCCTCCGCGAGCAAGTCACCGCGCCCGTCGCTCCGCTCCATCCGGTCGTCGTCACCGCCAACCGGCGGGCGACCTTGGTCTCCCTGGCCACCCGGTCACGCGTCACCGTCGACACCGACCTGACGTGCGGCTGGGAGGAGAACGGCGCCGCCCTCCGACCCGACCACGTGGTGCTCGAGAGCAAGGTCGACGGACACGCGTCCACGGTGGATCGGATGCTCCGCGAGCTCGGGCAGCGACCCGTGGTCATCAGCAAGTACTGCGTCGGCGTGGCCTCCCTCGGCCTCGACGTCCCCGACAACCCCTGGCGCCGCACCCTGCGCCGCTACTTCGAGCCCACCACGACCTGAGAAGGACACCGATGTCGAAAAGCCTCGCCCTCCTCGCCGGCCTGCTCGGCGTCGTCGCGCCTTTCGTCCAGGCCGATCCCGCGCTCGCCGCGAGTCCGGTCAAGATCACGAAGATCCACTACGCCCAGACCGGTACCAACCTCGACACCGAGTACATCGTCTTCAAGAACAGGTCGTCGTCCGCGGTGCAGCTGAAGGGCTGGAAGATCGTCTCGGCCCCCAGCACCGACCACCAGTACTACGTCTTCCCCAGGACCAAGGTGGGGGCGGGCCACACGCTCACGCTCTACACGGGGAACGGGACCAACAGCCCTGGCAAGCGCTATTGGGGCAGCGGCACACCGAAGTGGAACAACGACGGCGACAAGGCGGTCCTCAAGAACGCCTCGGGGACCACCGTCGACACGTGTCAGTACGCCGGCGGAGGCACCACGGCGTTCTGCTGAGCCCGGCCAGCGGCACGTCACCGAAGACTGCGCCGGTGCGAAGGCGGCCGTCCAGCCACAGTCGGTAGCCTGACCCCGTGGAGCTTCCTTCTCTTCGTGCGGTCATCGGAGGCTTGCTCGCGCTGGCGGTCGCCGCGGGCTTCGAGTTCGAGCTCTCCTGGCTCTTCGTCGGCGGGCTCGTGCTCTTCCTGGGCTGGTGCGGCTACCTGCTGCTCGCCCCGGACGAGCCCTGACGGTTCTCGCCTGCGCAGGCCCGGGCGCGGACGCTCGTGGAGGACGTCCCGGAACGGCCGCCGCGCATCGACTCACCTTTGAGGGGGTACGACGCAACGGGCCCCGTACCCCGAACGGGGCTCGGGAGTAGCGTCCCCCGCCATGAGATGAGTCGGAGGTCTTCTCGATGGAAGTCTTGGCGTCGTCGATCCTGCGCATCGATGCAAGTGCGGTCGACTACCTACTGATCGCCCTCTACTTCGTGTTCGTTCTCGGGATCGGGCTCACTGCGCGTGCCTCGGTCTCGAGCAGCATCGACTTCTTCCTGTCCGGTCGTTCGCTCCCGGCCTGGGTCACCGGGCTGGCGTTCATCAGCGCCAACCTGGGCGCGGTCGAGATCATGGGGATGTCGGCGAACGGCGCGCAGTTCGGCATGTCGACGTTCCACTACTACTGGATCGGCGCGATCCCGGCGATGCTCTTCCTCGCCGTGGTGATGATGCCGTTCTACTACGGCTCGAAGGTGCGATCGGTCCCCGAGTTCATGCTGCGGAGGTTCGGCCCCGCCGCGCACCTGGTCAACAGCATCAGCTTCGCGCTCGCGCAGATCCTGATCGCGGGCGTGAACCTGTACCTGCTCGCGACCATCGTCAACGCACTGCTCGGCTGGAACATCTGGCTCTCGACCTTCGTCGCCGCCGCCATCGTGCTGTCCTACATCACCCTGGGCGGGCTCTCGGCGGCCATCTACAACGAGGTGCTGCAGTTCTTCGTGATCGTGGCCGCCCTGCTGCCGCTGACCTACCTCGCGCTGCACAAGATCGGTGGCTGGAACGGGCTCACCGACGCGATGGACAAGGCCGGCACCGGCGAGCAGACCAAGTCGTGGCCCGGGACGGACCTGACCGCCTTCACCTCGTCCTTCTGGTCCGTGATCGGCATCGTCTTCGGCCTCGGCTTCGTGCTCTCCTTCGGCTACTGGACGACGAACTTCGTCGAGGTGCAGCGGGCGATGGCGTCCAAGGACATGAACTCCGCCCGACGTGCCCCGATCATCGGGTCCTTCCCGAAGATGTTCATCCCGTTCATCATCATCGTCCCCGGCATGCTCGCCGCGGTGATGATCTCGCCACTGGCCGACATGAAGAAGAAGGGTGCCGAGACCGGCGCCGGCGGGATCACCTACAACGACTCGTTGCTGCTCCTGATCAAGCAGCTGCTGCCCAACGGCCTGCTCGGCGTGGCCATCGCCGGCCTGCTCGCCGCGTTCATGGCCGGGATGGCGGCCAACATCTCGGCGTTCAACACGGTGATGAGCTACGACATCTGGCAGACCTACGTGCAGAGGGACAAGCCGGACCACTGGTACACCCAGTTCGGTCGCGCGGCGACCGTGGTGGCGACCGTGCTGGCGATCGGCACGTCGTACTTCGCGAGCAAGTACCCGAACATGATGGACTATCTGCAGACCTTGTTCGGGTTCTTCAACGCGCCCCTGTTCGCGACGTTCATCCTCGGAATGTTCTGGAAGCGGATGACCCCAGCGGCCGGGTGGACCGGCCTGGTCTCCGGCACGCTGGCGGCGGTCCTGTTCGGCTTCCTGGCCGAGGACACCTTCGGATCGGCGAGCACCGGCGTGCTGCACCTCAGCGGGCAGGGGGCGGCGTTCGTGGCCGCGGCCGCGGCGTTCGTGGTCGACGTGGCGGTGAGCGTCGTGGTCACGACGATGACCGAGCCGAGGAGGGAGTCCGAGCTCCGCGGACTCGTCTACTCGCTGACACCCAAGGAGGACCTGCTCGACGACCACGCCCAGCACTGGTACACCTCGCCGACGAAGCTGGCAGGGGTGTCACTCGTGATGGTCATCATCCTCAACCTGATCTTCCGTTAGGAGCCACGTCATGAAGAAGGCCACCCTGTTCGACGTCCGGACCATCATCGGTGTGCTGTTGGGCCTGTACGGCGTGATCCTGCTGCTGGAGTCGTTCGGAACCTCCGAGGCCGAGAAGGCCAGGGCGGACGGCATCAACGCCAACCTGTGGGTCGGCCTGGTCCTGATCGTCTTCGGAGTGCTGATGGTGACCTGGGCGGTCACGCGTCCGATCGTGGTCGACGAGGAACAGCTCGAGGCCGACAGGCGAGCCATCGAGGAGGCCACGGCGCAGTCGCGGCAGGCGGCCCACCACGCCGTCGAGGAGAGGCGGGACGAGAGCCAGGAGGAGAGGGAACGCGGCGGCTCGGCCTGACCTGACCCCGGTCTGGCCGGTCAGCGGCCGAGCGCGGCCAGCAGCTCGCCGAGCAGATCGTCCTGCCAGGCGAAGGTTGCGTCGGCCCTGGCCTGGAGGTCGCCGCCCTCGAGCAGGGCGGCGACGCGGTCGGCGTACCCCGGGGGCAGGTCGGTGCGCAGGTAGCGCAGCCCGAAGTCGTGGCGGGCGGGGCAGTGCTTGATCCGCAGCAGCCGTACCAGCGGGGTCACGCCGTAGCCGAAATGGAACGCGTGTGCCTCCACGGCGTCCCCGCGGGCGATCGCACGATTCACCAGCCACTCCGCGGTCGGTCGACGCGCCGCGATCTGCCCGACCGCTTCGGCGCGGGCGCGCGCCATCGCCTCCTCGTCGTCGTGCCGCAGCTCGACGAGCCCGTTCGGGTCGTGGACGACGTGTGGGACGCCGTGCCGGCGCTCGTCGACGAGCCGGTGCTCGTCGGCCAGGTCGGAGACGTGCAGATCGACGATCCGGGTCGGCCGGGACATGTCACCCGCGTCGGCGGTGAGGTTGAGGAAGGCCTGGCGCCCGTCCGGCCAGGCGTTCTCGGGCAGCTCCCAGAGCTGGTGCACGTCGAAGTCACGCAGGGCGGCGTCGACGAGCCGTCGGTACGCCGCGACCGCGGTGCCCGGCGCGGCCAGCACCTCGACGTCGAGATCGGAGTGCTCGTCGTACCCGCCGGTGACCGCAGACCCCCCGACGAAGACGACCCGCACGTCGGCGTCGGTCTCGCCGTGTCGGCGCAGCCAGGCGAGCCAGTCCGCGTACCTGCTCAGGTCGGTCATGTCCGGACGCTAGGAGGAACTGACGAGCGTTCTCCAGCACGATTCGGTTACGATGGTTGCCATGCGGAGCAGCCTGCTTCTTCGACAGCCGCGCTGACGTTCCCGACGTCGCGCGGCCGCCCCTCCCTGCGAGGGGCTTTTTCATGTCCGGTGACTGTCCGAGAAGCGGAGCGAGACGAGAGAGATGACCATGAGCCAGGATCCCGCGGACGCGCAGGCTGAGACCCAGCCCGAGCGCGGTGCGGCGACGTACGACATCGGGGCCGTCGAGGAGAAGTGGTACCAGGTCTGGGAGGACCTGGAACCTTTCAAGGCGAGCGACGACGTGGTGCGCTCGGGCACCCGGGAGAAGCGCTACGCGCTGACGATGTTCCCCTATCCGTCCGGCGACCTGCACATGGGTCACGCCGAGGTGTTCGCTCTGCACGACGTGGTCGCGCGCTACTGGTGGCAGCGCGGCTACGAGGTGCTGAACCCGATGGGCTTCGACTCGTTCGGCCTGAACGCCGAGAACGCCGCGATCAAGGACAACGAGCATCCGGCGACCTTCACCTATGCCAACATCGCCGTCTCCACCGAGTCCTCGAAGCGCTTCGGGGCCAGCTTCGACTGGAGCCGGACGCTGAACACGAGCGACCCCGACTACTACCGCTGGACCCAGTGGCTGTTCCTGAAGTTCTACGAGCGGGGGCTGGCCTACCGGAAGAAGAGCCCCGTCAACTGGTGCCCGAACGACCAGACGGTGCTGGCCAACGAACAGGTGATCGACGGACACTGCGAGCGGTGCGGGGCCGAGGTCACCAAGCGTGATCTGACGCAGTGGTACTTCGCGATCACCGACTACGCCCAGGAGCTGCTGGACTGCCTGGACGACCTGGCGCCGACCTGGCCCGAGCGCGTCATCACCGCGCAGCGCAACTGGATCGGCCGCTCGGAGGGCGCCCACGTCAGCTTCCCGGTCGAGGGTCACGACGACATCACCGTCTACACGACACGGCCCGACACTCTGTTCGGCGCGACGTTCATGGTGGTGGCCGCCGATGCCGCGCTGGCCGGTGAGCTGGTCACCGACGGGCAGCGCCCGGCGTACGAGGCGTACCTGGAGGAGGTGCGCAAGGCCAGCGAGATCGAGCGGATGGCGACCGACCGGCCGAAGACGGGCGTGTTCCTGGGCGTCCAGGCGACCAACCCGGTCACCGGCGCCCAGATCCCGGTGTACGCCGCCGACTACGTGCTGGCCGACTACGGCACGGGCGCCATCATGGCGGTGCCGGCGCAGGACCAGCGCGACTGGGAGTTCGCCGCGGCGTTCGACCTGCCGATCGTGCGGACCGTGCAGCCTCCCGACGGCTGGGAAGGGGAGGCGTACGTCGGTGACGGTCCCGCGGTGAACTCGCACAACGACTCGGTCTCGCTGGACGGCATGGGCGTCGACCAGGCCAAGCGCACGATCATCGACTGGCTGGAGGCGCGCGGCATCGGCCAAGGCGCGGTGAACTTCCGGCTACGCGACTGGCTGCTGTCGCGCCAGCGCTACTGGGGCGCGCCGATCCCGATCATCCACTGCGAGAAGGACGGAGAGGTCCCGGTCCCGGAGTCGGAGCTGCCGGTCGTCCTGCCCGAGCTGCGTGGCCAGGACCTGACGCCCAAGGGCGTGTCGCCGCTGGCGGCGGCGTCCGACTGGGTCGATGTCGAGTGCCCCCGCTGCGGCGGCCCGGCCAAGCGCGACAGCGACACGATGGACACGTTCGTCGACTCGTCGTGGTACTTCCTGCGCTACTGCTCACCGCATGACGACAGCCGGGCGTTCGACGCCGCTCTGGCCAACCTGTGGGGGCCGTGCGACATCTACATCGGCGGGGTCGAGCATGCGGTGCTGCACCTGCTGTACGCCAGGTTCTTCACCAAGGTCCTGGCCGATATGGGCCTGCTGGAGTTCCGTGAGCCGTTCTCGGCCCAGCTGAACCAGGGGATCGTCATCAACCAAGGCGCCAAGATGTCGAAGTCCAAGGGCAACGGCGTCAGATTGGGGGAGCAACTATCGGCCTACGGCGTGGACGCGGTACGGCTGACCCTGGTCTTCGCGGGGCCCCCCGAGGACGACATCGACTGGGCCGACATGTCGCCCAGCGGATCGCTGCGCTTCCTGCAGCGGGCGTGGCGGCTGTCCGGTGACGTCACGTCGGCTCCGGGAGCCGACCCTACGACCGGAGACGCCGGGCTGCGCTCGGTGACGCACAAGGCCGTGCACGAGGCCGCTCAGCTGGTCGAGGCACACCGTTTCAACGTGATGGTCGCCAGGACCATGGAGCTGGTGAACGCCACCCGGAAGGCGATCGACAGCGGCGCGGGGCCGGCCGACCCGGCGGTGCGCGAAGCCGCGGAGGCGGTGGCGGTCCTGTTGTCGCTGGTCGCGCCGTACACCGCCGAGGAGATGTGGGAGCGGCTGGGCCACCAGCCGTCCGTAGCTCGAGCCGGCTGGCCGGTCGTGGACGCGGCGCTGCTGGTCGAGGAGTCGGTCACCGCCATCGTGCAGGTGCAGGGAAAGGTCCGGGCTCGCCTGGACGTGTCGCCCTCGATCACCGATCACGACCTGCAGGCGGCGGCACTGGCCGACCCCGCGGTCGTCCGCGCCATCGACGGCTCGACGGTACGACGGGTGATCGTGCGCGCGCCCAAGCTGGTCAACATCGTCGTCGGCTGACAGCTGCCGGACCACCGGCGTAGCCCGGGTCGGGAGACTCCCTGCTCCAGTAGCGTTCGGCGCATGTCCCGCGCGGCCGTGGTCACCGACTCCACGGCGTCGCTGCCGCTCGAGGTGGCGCAGGAACGCGGCATCGTCGTGGTGCCGCTCCAGGTCGTGATCGGGGCTGCCGTCTACGACGAGGGGCCCGGCGGGGCGACCCCTGAGATGGTGGCGGCCGCGCTCGAGGAGTTCCGGCCGGTGAGCACCTCGCGTCCGGCCCCGGCGTCGTTCGCGGAGGTCTACGCGCGACTCGCCGCCGACGGCGCCACCGAGATCCTGTCCATCCACCTGTCGGCGGAGATGAGTGGTACCTGTGAGTCCGCGCTGCTCGCGGCTCGCGATGCTCCGGTGCCGGTCACGGTCGTGGACTCGCGACAGGTCGGGGTGGGGACCGGGTATGCGGTTCTGAGCGCCGCGGAGGTGCTGGACGGAGGTGGGTCGGTCTCAGACGCCGCCGCGGCCGCGAGGGCGCGCGCCAAGGCGGTGACCGCGCTCTTCTACGTCGACACTCTGGAGTACCTGCGCCGGGGTGGCCGGATCGGCGCCGCAGCGGCGCTCGTGGGTGGCGCCCTGTCGGTCAAGCCCCTCCTCCGCATCGACGACGGCCGCGTGGTCAACCTCGACCGCGTTCGCACCTCGGCGCGGGCGCTCAGCCGCATGGAGGACCTCATCGTCGAGGCCGCGGGGACCGGGCCGGTCGAGCTGTGCGTGTCGCACCTGGCCAATCCCGAGCGGGCCGGTGAGCTCGCCGGACGTCTGGCCGAACGCCTGGCTGACAACCTGGCGGGCCGCGAGGTGTGGTGCGGCGAGCTCGGGGCGGTCCTCGGGGCCCACGTCGGACCGGGGATGGTGGCCGTCTGCCTGGCTCCGCTGCCCGGTCGGAGCTGACCGGCCGGGCCGCTCGCGCCCGCCGGCCGCCCACAGAGGTGTGTCCGATCGGCGCTGTCCACAACGGGACCCGAGCGGGCCACGCGCGCACCGTGGCGGTTCCTAGCGTCCTGGCATGCGCAGCCGATCACTCGCCGCCCAGCACGACGCCGCCGTGGCCAGACGCCTGGAGCTGCTGACCACCGAGCTCGCGGCCGTGGGCGAGCGGGGCACAGCGCCTGAGACCCGCGTCGATGCGAGGCCCTCGTCGAGCCCGCACGATCCCCTCCGCATCCGGGCGGTTCCCGAGCTCGCGGACGACGACGGCGACGACCCCGGCGCGCACGACACGACCGGCGTCGGCCCGCCGCCGACGACCGTGCGGATGCCCGGCCGCCACGCGTCGCGACGTACGCCTCGAGAGTCGACGGCCGGTGCCCCGAGCACGGTGTGGGGGAGGGTGTCACTCGGCCCGGGGCAGGTCGCGGTCGTGGCGGTGCTCTCCGTCGTCGGCCTCGCCCTGACCTGCTGGTGGCTGGTCCGCGGTGCTGGTCACGAGGTGATGGCGCCCACCTCGCTCGCGACCCCGCAGAAGGCCCTCCCCACTCCGGACGGCGGCGGCATCACCGGCGGTGGACCTGCCTTGATGGGTGTGCCGGCGTCCACCTCGGACGCCAAGGCCAGGGTCGTGGTCGACGTGGCCGGCAAGGTCCGCCATCCCGGGCTCGCGGTGCTCCGTCCGGGAGCGCGGGTGATCGACGCGCTGCGCGCCGCCGGCGGCGCGCGCCCCGGGGTCGACCTCGGTGGGCTCAACCTCGCCCGGGTCCTGACCGACGGTGAGCAGGTGGTGGTGGGGCAACCAGCCCCGACCGGCTCCCTGCCCTCGTCATCGTCGAGCGAGGCGCCGGGAACAGGCCTGGTCGACCTCAACACCGCCGACGAGACGACGCTCGAGTCGCTGCCCGAGGTGGGTCCGGTGACGGCCCAGGCGATCATCACCTGGCGCACCCAGAACGGCGGGTTCGCGTCGGTCGACCAGCTCCTCGACGTCGACGGCATCGGTGACGCCACGTTGGCCAAGCTCATGCCCTACGTGACGATCTGAATGGCGTGCGACCCGAGCTGCCCGACCTGCGGACCGCGTTCCTCGCCGTCTTCGCGTGGGCAGGCGCCTGCGCGGGCTCGGTCCAACGCCCCTGGGGCCCCCTTGTGGCCGCAGGCATCCTCGCGGTGGGGCCCGTCGTGGCCTGGCGCCTACGCGCACGAGCGGCCGGGTTGGCCATGGTTGCCGGACTCGTGGTGTTCGGCGCCGTGGCCACGGTGGCCGGGGTCAGGTCGCAGCGTGTCACTCACAACGAGCTGACCGATCTGTCGCGGACGAGGGCGGGCGTCGTCCTGACGGGCACCGTGACCGACGACCCGCACCCGATACAGGGCCGTTTCGGCGAGGCGGTCCTGGTCCGGGTGGACGTGCACGAGGTCGAGAGCGGTGGTCGCGCTCTCCGCCTGCGTGAGCCGGTGCTCGTGATCGCCGGGAGCCCCTGGCTGGGCGTGCCGCTGGGTGCGACGGTCCGGGTCGGCGGGCACCTCGCGACCCCGTCCGGCGGTGACGTGGCGGCCGTCCTCTCCACGTCCGCTCCGCCGGACATCCGAGCTCGGCCCGGCCCGTGGTGGCGCGCAGCCGCGCGTCTTCGCGCAGCGTTGCGTGAGTCGGTGGCAGCGCTTCCAGACGACCGACGGGTGCTGGTGCCGGCTCTGGTGGACGGCGACGACGCCGGCCTGGAGCCGACTCTGGCCGACGACTTCCGCACGACAGGGCTCACCCATCTGCTCGCCGTGTCCGGCACCAACCTCACGCTGGTCGTCGGTTTCACCCTGGCGGTCGCCCGCTGGTGTCGCGTTCGCGGACGCTGGCTGTGGGCCGTGGGTGCCGTGGGCATCCTCGGCTTCGCCCTCCTGGCCAGACCGGAGCCGAGCGTGCTGCGAGCCGCCGCCATGGGCACCGTCGCGCTGGTCGGGATGGGTGCCAACGGCTCCCACCGAGGCATGCGCGCCCTCGGGGTCGCCACCATCGTGCTGCTCCTGCTCGACCCGGCCCTCGCGTTTGCGGCCGGGTTCGGCCTCTCCGTCCTCGCGACGGCCGGGATCCTCCTCCTGGCACCCGGCTGGCGCGACGCCCTGGCCCGCTGGATGCCGCGGTGGCTCGCAGAGGCCATCGCGGTCCCGGCAGCGGCCCAGCTGGCCTGCACGCCCCTGGTGGCGGCGATCGCCGGCCAGGTGAGCCTGGTGGCGGTCCTGGCGAACCTGCTCGCCGCTCCGGCAGTCGGTCCGGCGACGGTGCTCGGTCTCCTCGGCGGGATGGTCACCCTGGTCTGGGCGCCGGCGGGTCACCTCGTGGGCAGCGCGGCCGGATGGTGCGTCGCCTGGATCGTCGAGGTGGCCGAGCGCGGCTCGGCGCTGCCGACGGCGGCGATCCCATGGGGGAGCGGTCCGGCGGCTCTGGCCGTACTCACCCTCCTGTGCGCCGCGGCGGCGCTCCTGGCGCCACGACTGCTGGCACGTCGCGGGTCCGGCCTGGCGTGCTGCCTGGTGACCGTGGCCGTCGTGGTGGTCCGGGTCCCCACGCCGGGATGGCCTCCGGCCGGGTGGCTCATGGTCGCGTGCGACGTCGGCCAGGGCGACGGCCTCGTGCTCGACACCGGCATCCCCCACACGGCCGTGGTGGTCGACGCCGGCCCCGACCCACGCACGATGGACCACTGCCTGGACGACCTCGGCATCCGCCGGATACCGCTCGTGGTCCTCACCCATTTCCACGCCGACCACGTGGACGGCCTGCCCGGCGTGCTCGCCGGGCGCCGGGTGGACGCCATGTGGGTCTCCCGACTCCAGGACCCACCTGAGGGTGTCGCCGTGGTCCGCGACGCTGCCGCTCGTGCAGGGCTGCGCCCGGTCGTGGCGCCGTACGCACGCACGCGTCGCATCGGTGACCTCACGCTTGAGCCCGTCTGGCCACTCCCCACCTCACCGACGCGCGGGCCGGGAGACGGGAGCACGGCGAACAACGCCAGCGTCGTGCTCCTCGTGCGCATCCGCGGCGTCACCTTCTTCCTGGGCGGCGACATCGAGCCGGAGGGACAGCAGAGCCTGGCCGCCGCGTTCGCCGGCCTGCGGGTCGACGTGCTCAAGGTGCCCCATCACGGCAGCCGCTACCAGGACCTGCCGTTCCTCCAGTCGCTCCGGTCTCGACTCGCGGTGATCTCGGTCGGCGCCGAGAACGACTACGGGCATCCGGCACCCGAGACGATCGCGGGTCTCGCGGCGACGGGGGAGGAGGTGCTGAGGACCGATCAGGACGGCAGTGTGGCTGTGGTCCAGCGTGACGGAGCGCTGGCGGCCGTCACCACCAAGTGACGAGGACGCCGAGCGTCCGCCGGCTGTGGCAGGCTGCCCGCATGGCCGCCCGAGGACCTTCCGTGCACGACGTTCTCGGAGTCGTCACCCTGGTGACGGGCAAGGAGGAGTTCCTCTCCGAGCGCACCGTGACAGCGGTACGTGCCGCCGTACGCCGCCACGACCGTGAGGCCGAGCTGTCCGAGACACAGGCGGCCGGACTGACCCGGGCCGAGCTCGGTGAGCTGTCGGCTCCGTCGTTGTTCTCCTCCACGCGCTGCGTGGTGGTGCGTGCCCTCGAGAGCCTGCCGGAGGAGTCCGTCGAGGGCCTGCTCGAGTACGCCGCCGCGCCGGCCGAGGAGGTCGCGTTGGTGCTCGTGCACGGTGGCGGCCCCAAGGGGTCGGGCGTGCTGGCCAAGCTGCGCAAGCTGGCCGGTGTCATCGAGCTGAAGTCCGAGGAGCTGCGCGCCTCTGAGTACCCCGCGTTCGTGGCCGCCGAGTTCCGCCAGCACGGCGCCACGATCGAGCAGGACGCCGCGGCCGCCCTGGTGCAGGCGGTCGGACAGGACCTCCGCTCGCTGGCCGCGGCCGCCGATCAGCTCGCCAACGACTTCCCCGGCGAGACCCTGACCGAGGAGAAGGTGAAGCGATACTTCGGTGGGCGGGCCGAGGCCAAGTCGTTCGCTGTCGCGGACGCCGCGTTCTGGGGCCGTCGACGGCCGGCGCTGGAGGAGCTGCGCTGGGCGCTCGACGGTGGTACGCCGCCGGTCCTGGTCACCTCGGCGTTCGCCGGCTCGGCACGCGGCATCGCCCGTTACCTGTCGGCCCCGCGTGGCATGCGCGAGGTCGACCTCGCTCGTGAGGTGGGCGTGCCTCCGTGGAAGGTGCGGACGATCCGTGACCAGTCGCGAGGTTGGTCCGAGGCTGCGATCGCGCGCGCGATCCGGACCGTCGCCCAGGCCGACGCCGACATCAAGGGCGCGGCGGGCGACGCGGCGTACACGTTGGAGCGTCTGGTGCTGACGGTGACCGGCCTGTACGAGCGTGCGTGACGCATCCGAGAACGACGAAGGCGCCGACCCGGACGGGTCGGCGCCTCGATGGGGGCGGTGGGTTGTCAGAGAGACGCGGCGCGCTTCATGATGGCCGACTTGCGGTTGGCGGCCTGGTTCTTGTGGATCACGCCCTTGGAGACAGCCTTGTCGAGCTTGCGGGCGGCGACCCGGCTGGCCTCGAGCGCGGCGTCCTTGTCGCCGGCGTCCGCGGCCTCGCGGAACCTCCGGACGAGGGTCTTCAGCTCGGACTTCACAGCCTTGTTGCGCTGGTGACGCCTCTCGTTCTGCTTGATCCGCTTGATCTGGGACTTGATGTTCGCCACTGACTAGCCTTCGGTCACGTTGGATGGATACTGCTGAGAATGAGCGTGGTGCGGGGCACGGACGGCCGCACACACGAGGGACAAAGTTACCAGCGGCGCTCTGACCAGCCCAAATTCTGACATCGTGGGTGTTCGGGTCCGCGGCGGCCCGGCAGTCGAGGAGTCACTCGTCCCACCCCGCGACGCGCCGCGACTCGCGGTGGACGGTCGTCGGCCGCAGCACTCATCCCAGCCGCCGGGCGGCCGACGCCGCCGACGTGGTCCTCCCAGAGCGTCACCCATGCTCCGAGAGCCACGTCGACCCATGGGCGGACACGGCCGGGGATCAGCGCGTAGGGCGTCCGGACGCCGACCGCGCGCGGCGTGGTCATCCCCAGCCTCGGCGCTCGCAGAGCCAGCCCCAGACCGCCTCGCCCTGCCAGCGCTGGGCGTCGCGGAGGTGCGGGGACGTCGCCGGCGCCGGTTCGGCGCCCCTGCTGAGCAGGTAGCCGGCCAGCAGGGCCAGGACACGGTCGACGTGGTCGTGGGGTACGTCGCGCAGCAGCCGCCGCTCGGTGATGACGCGGTCGACGTCGAGCCCGTCGCCGCGCGGAGAGATCAGCAGGATCAGGGAGTCGAGCCATTCGGCACCGACCACCGGCCAGTTCCAGTCGCAGAACAACGCGCGTCCGTCGCCGGTCAGCAGCACGTTGTCGTCGCGGATGTCGGTGTGCACGAGCGTCGTACCTCCGACCGCGTCGGCGTACGTCGCCGCCAGGGCCGCGCCCTCGACGACGTGCGGACGCGTGGCCCGGTCGGGGACGGAGTCCCAGAGGGAGGGCCAGTCCGCGAACTCGGCGACGGCCTGCTCGAGGGCCAAGCCGTCGGGGACGGGCGTGAGCTCCTCCGCGACCGCCTCCAGCGCGTCCAGGCAGAGGTCGAGCTCGTCGGTCCGCCACGGCCGCACCGGCGGGCGCGCCTCGACGTACTCGAGCCCCAGCACCACCCAGTCGCCGTCCTCGAGCCACAGCAGTCGCGGCGCCGGAACCGTCTCCGGCAGCGCCTGCAGCTTGCGCGCCTCCTCACGGTAGGAGTCGGCGAACGCCCCCTGTGCGACGGTCGAGGCGGCCTTGACGAAGTGACGCGTGCCGTCGGCGCAGACGAGGACCGAGGCGAAGCCGGGCGTGAAGCCACCGCCCTGGGACACCGCCTCGACCACAGGGGAGCCGCACCGGTGCTCGATCGCTGCGCGAACCGCCGGCGGTAGGTGCGGCCACTCCAGGCGACGGGCCGTCCGCCCGTGCGGGATCGGCCCGAGTGCCGGGGTCACCGCTCCCCGTCGCCCACGCCGTCGCCCATGGCGGCATCCTAGGCGGGCCCCACCGCGGTCGGGCGTGGCCGGGGCGCGACGGGAGAGCGTCGGTGCGCGGTCGACGAGGCAGGTCCCAGTCGGACCTGTCCGCCCGCGGAACGGGCGTACGGTGATCGGATGACGAACCGCGAGGACAAGCTCGCCGTGCTGGTCGCGGGCCTGGACCAGGCTGCCGTCCTGATCGGATCGGTGGGCGTCGACGAGCTGAGGAACCCGACGCCCTGTGACGACTGGACGACGGCAGACCTGGTCGACCACCTCGTCGCCGCGCCGGCGAGGTTCGCCAGGATGACGCGGGGCGAGGAGGTGGACTGGGCGGCTGCCACGCCACCGGTCGGCGAGGACCGCGCCGACGCGTTCCGCGCTGGCGCCGACGACCTGGTCGAGGCCTGGCACGGCGTGGCGGACGGGGACGCGCCCATGGATCCAGACTGGCAGTCGGCCGAGATCGCGGTCCACACCTACGACCTCGCCGCGGCGATCGGCCACCCGACCGGCGATCTCGATCCGGCCGTGGCCGAGCGCGGGCTGGCGTTCATGCGGGCCAACCTCACGCCCGAGAACCGCGGGGCGGCGTTCCAGCCCGAGCAGCGCGCACCCGATGGCGCCGACGCCTACCAGCGGCTCGCCGCGTTCGCGGGACGGACGGTCGCGGCGAGCCGATGACGAGACGGGCGGCGCCTCACCGCCGAGCGCGAGAGCCGGGCACCGGACCCGAGCGTGGAGCGGCACCGGCACTCAGGTCGCGAGGCGGTGGAGCCGGGCCACGTCCTGGACGACGACACGACCCCGGCCGACCGCCAGCAGCCCCTCGTCGACGAGCCGGCGGAGCACCTGGTTGACCGATGGCCGGGCTCCGCCGACGAGCTGGCTGAGCTCGTCCTGGGTGAGCGGGATCGTCACCTCCGCCGAGCCCCCCGCGTACGTGACTGCGAGGGCGGAGAGCCTGCGGAGTACCCGGTGTTCCAGGCTGTCGTACATCGCCTCGACGAGCTGCGCCGAGAGCTCGTCCACACGGCGCGCGAGGATCGTGGTGACGAGCTGCTCCAGGCGCGGGTTGCGGTCGTGCAGATCGCGGAAGACGGTGGCCGGGATGCTCAGGGTGCGCACCCGATCGAGGGCGAGAATGCTCGCCGTACGCCGAGGGTCGGGGCGACCGAGCAGGGATACCTCGCCGAAGTGCGAGTCCGGTCCGAGGACGTTGACGATCGCGCTCTCCCCGGCGGGGGTGGTCACCTGAACGGCTGCATGTCCGTCGAGGACGATGTGGAACGAGTCGGCGGCGTCGCCCTCCCGCACGAGCAGGTCGCGACGTGAGTAGCTGTTGGTCCTGGCCGCCCGGAGGAGGAGCTTGGCCTCCCTGTCCGGGAGCGACCGGAGCACAGTCGGCACTCTCACATGGTGAGTACATCATCGCGGCGGCCGGGACGGTCATCCCGAGGATCGCCTCGGCACCCGCAGGGCACGATCGCCTGGCTCGCCGCGCCGTGGTGAAGGGGACCGCGTCGGCGCCCCGGGCGTGACGTCCGTCGTGGTGTCGTCTTCGTGGCAGATCGGCCGCCCGTCTCGGCGGAGTGTGCACCGACCGGGCCCGCGAGGACCAGGAGAAAGGGACATCGGCGAGCCGGGCAGTCACGTCCCTCCGGCCGAGCTGGAGGACGACGTCGAGGGGCACGTCCGGCCGCCGTGTGGTGACGACGACGTCGACCTGCGCAGCGTCGTCTGGGCCGCGGAGACGTCTCGCGCGCCGGCGACGGGGACCGGCGACCGGTCACTCGGGCGAGGGTCGACCACAGCGAGGGGGTCCAGGGGACAGGGCCGCCTCGTGCGGCGTCCTGCACGCGCAAGGCCGCCGCCCCGGCGAATCTGGGTCGGCACCTCGCGCGTGGAAGAATCGAGGCGACCTGCCCCGCTCGCACCTGCGAAGGTTCGCCGTGCCCATCCCGTCCGCACCCGCGCCGGGTCGTACCGACCCCGCGGTCCTCCGGAACTTCTGCATCATCGCCCACATCGACCACGGCAAGTCGACGCTGGCCGACCGGATGCTGCAGCTGACCGGTGTCCTCGACGAGCGCAGTGCCCGGGCGCAGTACCTCGATCGGATGGACATCGAGCGCGAGCGCGGGATCACCATCAAGAGCCAGGCCGTCCGGATGCCGTGGACGGTCCAGCCCGGCAACGAGCAGGGCGCCGAGCCGGGCACGTACGTGCTCAACATGATCGACACCCCGGGGCACGTCGACTTCACCTACGAGGTCTCCCGCTCGCTGGCGGCGTGCGAGGCAGCCGTCCTGCTCGTGGACGCTGCACAGGGCATCGAGGCCCAGACCCTGGCCAACCTGTACCTGGCGCTGGGTGCCGACCTCCACGTCATCCCGGTGCTCAACAAGATCGACCTGCCCAGCGCCAACCCCGAGAAGTACGCCGAGGAGCTCGCCCATGTCATCGGCTGCGACACCTCCGAGGTGCTGCGGGTCAGCGCAAAGACCGGTGACGGGGTCGCGGCAGTGCTCAACGAGATCGTCCGCCAGACTCCCGCTCCGGTCGGTGACGCCGACGCGCCGCCGCGCGCCCTGATCTTCGACTCCGTCTACGACACCTACCGCGGCGTCGTCACCTACGTGCGCGTGATGGACGGGAAGCTCAGCCACCGCGACCGGATCAAGATGATGTCCACGGGCGCGGTGCACGAGATGCTCGAGGTGGGCGTGATCAGCCCCGAGCCGGTGAAGGCCGGGGACCTCGCCGCGGGGGAGGTGGGATACCTGATCACGGGCGTGAAGGACGTCCGCCAGTCGCGAGTCGGCGACACCGTCACCAGCCAGCACCACGGTGCCACCACGCCGCTGGGCGGCTACCAGCACCCGAACCCGATGGTCTTCGCGGGGCTCTACCCGATCGACGGGGACGACTACCCCGACCTGCGAGAAGCGCTGGACAAGCTGCAGCTCAACGACGCCGCGCTGACCTATGAGCCCGAGACGTCGGGTGCGCTCGGCTTCGGCTTCCGCTGCGGCTTCCTCGGCCTGCTCCACATGGACATCGTCCGCGAGCGCCTCGAGCGCGAGTTCGACCTCGACCTCATCTCGACGGCCCCGAACGTCGTCTACCACGTGACGATGGAGGACGACACCGAGCACGAGGTGACCAACCCCAGCGAGTTCCCCGCGGGCAAGGTCGAAGAGGTCCGGGAGCCCGTCGTCCGTGCCACGATCCTCAGCCCGGCCGACTACATCGGCGCGATCATGGAGCTCTGCCAGAACAAGCGTGGCGCGCTGCAGGGCATGGACTACCTCTCCGAGGACCGGGTGGAGATCCGCTACACGCTTCCGCTCGCAGAGATCGTCTTCGACTTCTTCGACCAGCTGAAGTCGCGGACCAAGGGCTACGCCTCCCTGGACTACGAACCGACCGGTGAGCAGATCGCTGACCTGGTCAAGGTCGACATCCTGCTGCACGGCGACCCCGTCGACGCCTTCAGCGCGATCGTGCACAAGGACCAGGCCTACTCCTACGGCGTCATGTTGGCGGGGAAGCTGAAGGAGCTCATCCCACGGCAGCAGTTCGAGGTGCCCATCCAGGCCGCGATCGGTACCCGGGTGATCGCCCGCGAGACCGTGCGCGCCCTGCGCAAGGACGTGCTCGCCAAGTGCTACGGCGGGGACATCACCCGGAAGCGCAAGCTGCTGGAGAAGCAGAAGGAGGGCAAGAAGCGGATGAAGATGGTCGGCCGGGTCGAGGTGCCCCAGGAGGCGTTCATCGCCGCGCTCTCGACCGGACCGGTGGGAGAGAAGGCCGGCCGCAGGTGAGCTCGGGAGCCGCTCCGGAGCCTCCGCGGCGGGCTCAGGCGGGGGGACGCCCCGCACTCCTCAGCTCGGCCGTGGCCGGCCCGGCCGCGGACCACGGGCCGGAGAGATCGACCACCGCAAGCGCCGAGGTCGGCATCGACACCCGGTGACCGACGAGGGACGACGCGAGGTCCTCCAGGCCGGGGTTGTGGCCGACGACCACCACCGTTCGCAGGTCGTCGGACAGCTCCCGGACGACCTGCAGCAACGCGGTGCCCGAGGCGGCGTACAGCCGGTCGTCGACCCGCGTCTGGGGTGGCGCGCCGAGCTCGGCCGCCACGAGCTCCCACGTGCTGCGGGCCCGCTCGGCCGGGGAGACCACCGCCAGGTCGAGCACGGGAACGTGCTTGGCCAGCCACCGACCTGCCTGGGGCGCCTGTCGGCGACCTCGTGTCGCCAGTGGCCGCTCCCGGTCCGGCTCGTCACCGGACCAGTCGGACTTCCCGTGCCGGAGCAGGATCAGGGTGTGCTCGGACACGGGCCTCAGATCCTTCCGACCGTGACCGACGTTACCGGTATGCCGAGGGCGGAGGTCAGGGCGACCACTGGCTCCTCCAGCTCCACCTTCCGCGGCTTCCGGGTGCCGGCGAACGAGCTGACGGCGAGCGCCTTCGTGCGGCCGGTCCCCTCGAAGCTCCAGTAGCCGCCGATCCGGCCGTCCACCAGCATCGGGGCGAGCATGTAGCCGTTGCGCCTGTTCCACAGCCGGTCGTGGTCGGCCGGATCGACGAATCGGTCCCTCGTCCTCGGGTCGTAGCCGCAGAGCACCGCGTCGAACTCGGGGAGGAGTCGTACCCCGGGCAGGTCGCGCGGTGGCGGGGCGTCGCGGACGTCGGCGCAGGAGACACCCCGCGGACCGTTCGTCCAGACCAGGTCGAGCCGGTCGAGGAGGGAGTCGACCTGACGCAGCCCGAGCCCGGACCACCAGGCGACGTCGCGGCGGCCGGCCGGGCCGTACGACGCGACGTGGAGCCGGACCGCCTCCAGCAAGGCATCCTGCGGCGCCTCGCGCCCAGGGAGCAACGCCGCGGCCGCCCGGTATCCGGGCGCACCCTGGCCGGACCACGGTCCCGTGAGCGGCCTGCGCAGCAGGCCGCCATGGCCGAAGGTCAGGTAGCGCCCCAGGCCGCGGTCGATGACCTCGGGGATCTCCTCGTCGTGCTCGCGGAGCCATCCGCGCAGGTGGTCGGTCAGCTCGTCCGGTGTCCGCCAGGTGTCGGTCGCGAAGTGCTCGGTGGCCCGCCAGAGATCCTCGACGTCGGAGTGCCGGAGCTTCAGCTGACGCACCCAGATCGCGCGTTGGCCGACCCGGGTGGTCGCGTCCAGAACGGCGTGGTGGTCGGGGGTCGTGGTGTGCACCGTGCCACGGATCGTGCTGCCTCGCACGATCCCCCACGACTCGTACGCCGCTGTGACGGCCTCGTGGGTGACTTCCGGAAGGCGCGCGCCCAGCGCGACGTACGGCGAGCGGGCGGTCTGGGACTGGATCGGCCCGACCCGGCGCACGGTCTCGGCCACAGCGTCCACCGCGACGCCGTCGACGGCGGGAAACTGGCGGGCCAGGCTCAGGCCTCGCAGCTCGTCCCAGTCGTAGGCGCCCACGTGTG
>JBKPTA010000091.1:0-17620 GCA_046735295.1 Actinomycetota bacterium
CACGTGCGTCCATGTCAAGACTTCCAAATTTGCCAGTACCTGCACCAGACTGCTCCTCGGAGCTCGGACCAGTACCACACAGGGAGAACACTCAGATGGCACGTCATACCCGTATCAAGGTCGCAGCACTCGCTACCACGCTCGTGGCAGCGCTCGGAGTCGCCGCGATGAGCCCCGCCACCGGCGCAGATGCCGGCAAGACGATCAACACGTCGCTTCGGACCAACAACGACTGCTGCTGAGCTCTCCTCAGGTCTCCAGCAGCTGACCCGTCGCGACCGTCACCTTCGGCCGAGCCCGCAGTCCCGAGGCCGCGGCCGCACTTCGGTATGCGTCGCGGGCTGCTTGGACCTCGCCCACGTCCTCCAATAGGTCTGCCAGCTCGAACCACAGTTGAGCCGCGCCCTTGTCCGCCCCGACCGAGGTCAGCGCGAAGACCGCCCGGCGGTACGCGCGTGCGGCCGCGTCCGCGTCGCCGCGAGCCGCAGCCACCTGGCCGGAGAGCGCTTCGGCCTCCGCGGCCAGCAGTGGGGCTTCTTCCTTGACGGTCGCGATGATCTCGGCGCACATCTCCTCGGCACGAGACAGGTCGCCCTCGAGGTAGTGCGCCCGGGCGATGTAGCAGTTGTTGTTCGCGATCTCACTCCGGCTGGCACTGGACCAGGCCAGCTCCTCGGCTGCCTGCACGAGGTTCCGCAGAGCCTCGGGGACCTCGGGTGGGTCGAGCTCGAGCTGCATGCGACCCAGGTTGGTGCGAAGGCGGGCGAGGTTGCGGGCATCCTGGCCCTCGGCCAGCAGTGCGAGCGCACGCTCGGCGAGGGGCACGGCATTGGCGACCGAACCGCGCTGGGCCTCGAAGTTGCTGGCGTTCCAGTACGCCGACGCCCGCGCGACCGGCGAGTCGAGCTCCTCGGCCTTCACGATGGCCTTGCGGCACATGCGGACGGCATGGCCCGTGTCGCCGCGCAAGAAGTACGCCGAGGCCACGGTCACCGTGAGCTGAACGGCTTCGTCACAGCTGTCGATGTGCGAGCCGGCGAGAGAGGCCATCACCCGCTCGCCGACCTCGATGGCACGGTTGATGTCTCCCGACACCTTCAGGCAGCGGACCATCGCGATCGCAGCCTTGACGCGGACCAGGCCGCCCTGGCGGGAGTAGACCAGACCCTCGAGCTCGAGGATGGCGTCGTCGATGTTGCCCTGACCCTCGAGCGCCCTGGCGATGATGTAGCGCCCGCGGAAGACCAGCTCGTCCTGTGAGGCGACCCGGCCCCGGTCCACGGCCTGACGGGCCTGGGATTCGGCCTCCAGGTGCTGGCCGGTCTCCAGGGAGAGCTCGGCGAAGTCCAGCGTCAGCTTGATCTCGTCGTACTCGCGGGCGGTGACACCGCGCAGGAGGTGCTCGGTGGGCACACCGAGGCGGTTGGCGAGGTCGTCGAGGGTCTGGCTGTTCGGCCGGCGCTGGCCGGACTCGATGCGCGAGACGTAGCCGACGGAGATGTCGCTCCCCGCGAGCTGGGTCTGGGTCCACCCCTTCGCGACGCGGGCAGCGCGGATCCGCTGCCCGAGCTCAGCGGGGTCTAGCTCCTTGAGCAGGTCGGCATCCCGGACGTCCATGGGGGGATTCTTGCCGAGGGATCGCCCGCGTGGGCACGAAATGTGACAACTCGGGGATCTTTGGAGGCAAATTTGGCAGATCTGACCCCAAAGGACTATGCCGCACCAACCGAAAGACTAGATTCTCCTCCGTCGGCAACCGAACCCATCGCGGCTAGGATGCCGATGTTTGGCCGGGGGGCTAGGCGTCACGCGTGCGTCGTTCCGACGCACGCGTGACGTGTCCCTGGCCCCCGGGTCCCCCGCCCGGCGAGCCTGCGACGAGCCGCTCCCGCCGTCGGTGAGTGCGTGACGCGCCTCGAACGTCGAGCCGCACGATGAACGCCTCGGAGGCGATGACCAGCGCCGACGACGACCCCAGGTCCTCGTAGTCCGCTGGGGTCAGCTGCGCTCGGCCCTCCCCACCGCCCCCAGTGGTCCCAGCCGATCCTGGGATGCCCACGGCGGGGCCGTCGCCGGGCGTACCGGAGCTTCGACGGTGAGCTCGATCAGCGTGCGCCGAGTGGCAGCGAGGCCTCCATGGTCACGAACGTCCGGGCCACCAGAGTCCGGAGTCGCTCGTCGGGGTCCGTCCAGGTCTGGTCAGCGCAGCCTGTTCACCGCGGGAGTGGCAGGGTGGAGACACACGCCGGGCCCGAGGAGAGCCGAGGAGGAAGGCATGGAGTACACCAGGCTGGGGCAAAGTGGACTGCAGGTCTCGAGGATCACCATCGGCTGCATGAGCTGGGGCGACGGGGGTCAGGACCGACCGTGGCTGAAGGACGAGGCGTTCGCCGGGCAGACGATCAAGTCCGCGCTCGACGCCGGCGTCAACTTCTTCGACACCGCCAACGTGTACGCCGCCGGCACCAGCGAGGAGTACACGGGCCGATCGCTGTGGAAGCACGCCGACCGCGAGGACGTCGTACTCGCCACCAAGGTGTTCAGCCGGATGAGGCCCGGCCCCAACGGGGCGGGCCTGTCGCGCAAGGCGATCCTTCAGGAGATCGACGCCAGCCTGGCCAGGCTCGGCACCGACTACGTCGACCTGTACCAGATCCACCGCTTCGACCCCGACACGCCGGTCGAGGAGACCATGGAGGCTCTCCACGACGTCGTGAAGGCCGGCAAGGCCCGGTACCTCGGCGCCTCGTCGATGTACGCCTGGCAGTTCGCCAAGATGCAGCACGTCGCCGAGCGCCACGGCTGGACCAGGTTCGTCTCCATGCAGAACCACTACAACCTGATCTACCGCGAGGAGGAGCGGGAGATGCTGCCCCTGTGCCTGGACCAGGGGGTCGGCGTCATCCCGTGGAGCCCGCTGGCGCGCGGGCGCCTGACCCGCCCTTGGGACACCCAAACGTCGCGCTCCGAGACCGACGAGTTCGGCAGCTCCCTGTACCGCGACGAGGACAAGGCAGTGGTGGACAAGGTCATCGCCGTCGCCGAGCGACGGGGTGTCCCGCCGGCCCGGGTCGGGCTCGCCTGGCTGCTGGCGCAGCCGGCGGTGACGTCACCGATCGTCGGCGTCACCAGCCCCGAGCACCTCGACGACGCGATCGCGGCCGTGGACCTGGAGCTCAGCGACGACGAGATCTCCGACCTGGGCGCCGACTACCTACCGCACGCGGTCGCCGGCCATCGCTAGGTGTGATGTCCGGCCGGGTCCGGTGACACGTCCTCGTCGGTCATGATCACGACCTGGTCGATCAGCCCGTCGCTGACGCGATAGGCCACCAGCGCCCGCAGGTCGAGACCCTGGGCGGTCACGTGCTCCTCGTCGACCACCCAGGACCCGCACCCCACCCGGGTGACCACCTCGGCGTGCAGTCCCGGCAGCGACCCGAACCACTCGGCGTACATCGCCCGCATCGCCTCTCGGCCCTCGTTCAGCACGGCCCCCTCACCGGACCGGATCACCACGCCCGGCGCGTAGCAGGCGAGGAAGCCCTCGAGGTCCGCGGCGTTGTAGGCATCGACCTGCCGGGTGACGACGTCGGCCGGGGTCATGGGGCGACGCTACCGCCGCCGCGGGTGGGCGCCGCTCCGCCCCGTCGTTTGGCACCAAACGGCAGGTCAGTGCACAGGAAAGCCGCCGATTGGTGCCGAACGGCAAGAGTTTGCACAGGGGGTCAGATCCACCGCGAGAACCAGATGCGCTGGAGCCACTCGGCGTGGGTGAGGAGGCCGTCGGTGTAGATCGGCCAGAACCACGCGAAGTTCAAGATGACCAGCACGACGTAGGAGCCGCCGACGACGACGCCGACGGTACGCCGGGGGGTCGGGGCCGTGGTGGGGCCGAGCAGCTTGCCGATCGCCAGGGCCAGGGCGAGCACCAGGAACGGCAGGGTGATGATCGCGTAGAAGCTGAAGATCGGCCGTCCGTCGTAGAGGAACCACGGGAGCCACGAGGAGGCAGCACCGACCACCGCGATCCCGAAGCGCCAGTCGCGTGCCCCGACCCACCAGAACAGGGCGGCGATCAGCGCCAGCACGCCGGCCCACCACACGGCCGGGGTCCCGAGCAGGAGCACCTGGCGCAGGCAGTCGCTGTTCTGCGGGGCGTCGCACCCCTGGGTCCCGGGCTTGATGCCGGTCTGCGCGTCCACGCCGACCGGCCGGTTGAGCAGCAGCCAGCCACGTGGCATGGAGGCGTAGGTGTGCGTGCACCCGTCCAGGAAGTGCGTATGGAACACGTAGACGTCGTGGTGGTAGTACCAGAGCGACTCCAGCCCCTGCACCAGGCCGGGCAGGCCGTGCCTGACCGGCTGGTCGGCGGTCGGCCAGTGCCGGGAGTTGTCGTAGGTGATGCCCTTCCCGCAGTCCGAGCCGCCGGAGACGTAGTGGGTGTACTGGGTGTCCGAGAGGTACTCGACGTATTGCGACGAGTGCATCAGCCAGCCCGACCAGGTCGCGACGTAGACGACGAGAGCCACCATCACGAGGTGGAAGAAGGCCGGTACGCCGTCGACGAGAAGGGACTTCGGGCCGGCAAGGCCGACGCCGAAGGAGCGACGGGCTCCGGCGCACCAGGCCACGACGAGGACCGCGAACGCCGCGAGGGGGTAGACCGCCTCCCACTTGCTGCCGCAGGCGAGCCCCCAGCAGACGCCCGAGGCCAGCAGCCACGGCCGGAGCAGCAACCCGCGGACCGGGCCCCAGCCCTTGTCCTGGACCTGGTCCGGCACGAGCCGGGCCAGCCGCGCGCGGTACCACGCTCGGTCCAGGACCAGGCAGTGCACGGCACAGAGCAGGAAGAACGCGACGAAGATGTCGAGCAGGGCGAGCCGGGACAGCACGAACTCGAGCCCGTCGAAGCCCAGGAGCAGCCCGGCGACGCAACCGAGCAGGGTCGAGCCGGTCAGCCGGCGTACGAACCGGATCATCACCAGCACCAGCAGCGTGCCGACCACGGCCGGCACGACCCGCCAGCCCAGGGGGGTGAAGCCGAACAGCTTCTCGCCGAGCCCGATCAGCCACTTGCCCACCTCCGGGTGCACCGCCATCGAGGCGTCCGGCTTCCACAGGTTCGTGGATTGCCCCGCCAGGATGTGCTTGTTGGCGACGCCGCCGTCGTTGTCGATGTAGTCGCGCGCGTAGCCGAAGTGCCACAGCGACCAGGCGTCCTTGGCGTAGTAGGTCTCGTCGAACTCGAAGGCGTGCGGCGTGCCAAGCTTCCAGAGCCGCAGGAACAGCGACAGCAGCGAGATCGCGAGGGACGCCGTCCAGCCGACGAACGGGTCCTCGAGATGGCGGCGGGGGCGCGCTCTCTCGTGCGCGAGGGGCACCGGGAAGCCCTCCGCGTCGTGCGACAGACCGGTCATGCGGCGCCGCGTGGAAGTCGCGGGTGCTCCGGCCGTCACGACCGGCAACTCTACGGGGATGCCATGATCGGGCCGTGGCCGCAGCCTCCGAGTCGACCGGCGTCCTCGTGCTCGCGGCGACGCCGATCGGCCAGGCGGGGGACGCCTCGGCCAGGCTGGCCACCGAGCTCGCCGCTGCCGACCTGATCGCCGCCGAGGACACCCGTCGGCTCGCCCGGCTCGCCGCCCAGCTCGGGGTCGCGGTCAAGGGTCGCGTGACGTCGTACTTCGAGGGGAACGAGACGGCGCGCACCCCGGGGCTGGTCGAGCGGATGGTTGCCGGCGAGCGGGTCGTGCTCGTCACCGACGCCGGCATGCCGAGCGTGTCGGACCCCGGATACCGGTTGGTCTCGGCAGCGATCGCCGCCGGCATCCGGGTGACGGCCGTCCCCGGCCCTTCGGCGGTGCTGACGGCACTGGCGGTGAGCGGGCTGCCCGTCGACCGCTTCTGCTTCGAGGGGTTCTTGCCGCGCAAGGCGGGAGAGCGTGCACGTCGGCTCGCAGCCCTGGCCGACGAGGAGCGCACCCTGGTGTTCTTCGAGGCGCCGCACCGGACGCCGGCCACCCTGGCCGCGCTCGCCGAGGTGTTCGGGGAGGATCGGCCGGGAGCCGTGTGCCGGGAGCTGACCAAGACGCACGAGCAGGTACGCCGCGGGGGCCTCGGTGAGCTCGCGGCGTGGGCCGGCGAGGGTGTGCGGGGGGAAGTCACCCTCGTGGTGTCGGGGGCGGTGGGGTCGGCAACCCTCCTCTCCGACCGGACGTCGCTCCGTGAGGCGGTGGCGGAGGCGGAGGCCGGCGGCGTCAGCCGACGGGAGGCGATCCGGGCCGTGGCCGCGCGGGCCGGCGTACCGAAGCGGTTCGTGTACGACGCGGTGCACGGCGTGGGGGAGGACACGTGACCGTCCCCTCGGACGGCCCGACCCGGGGCCGGTCCGGCGACACCGAGCACGGCCGGCCGCGTGCCCGCGACCGCCCGCCGCCACCCGAGCCGCTCCCCCACCCGGTCGTGGACAACCACTGCCACCTCGACATCTCGGACGGCGACTGGCTGGAGACGGGCGACGCCCTCGCCCGCGCGACGGAGGTCGGCGTGCCCCGCATCGTCCAGATCGGCTGCGACCTGCCCGGCGCCGCCTGGGCCGTGCAGGCGGCCCAGGAGCACCGTGCGCTGGTGGCCGGAGTCGCGCTGCACCCCAACGAGGCGCCACGTCTGGCGGCCGAGGGGCGGCTCGACGAGGCGTTGGCGGAGATCGAGCGGCTCGCCCGTTCCCATGCCAAGGTCCGGGCGGTCGGGGAGACGGGGCTGGACTTCTTCCGAACCGGGCCGGAGGGCCGCGGCGAGCAGATCGCGTCGTTCGTCCGGCACATCGACCTCGCGAAGCGGCTGGACAAGACCCTGGTCGTCCACGACCGCGATGCCCACGACGCGGTGCTCGACGTCATCGACGCCGAGGGCGCCCCCGACCGATGGGTGATGCACTGCTTCTCCGGCAACCCGCGGTTCGCGAGGGCCTGCCTCGACCGCGGCGCCCATCTGAGCTTCGCCGGAACGGTGACCTTCAAGAACGCCCAACCCCTGCGTGACGCGCTGCTGGTCACGCCCGGCGACCGGATCCTGGTGGAGACCGACGCGCCGTTCCTGACCCCGACGCCCTACCGCGGCAGACCCAATGCGTCGTACCTGGTCCCGGTCACGGTGCGGGCCATGGCCGAGATCCGGGGCGACGACCTCGAGGGGCTCTGTCGGGCCATCGACGCGAACACCGAGACCGCCTTCGGCGGGGCCTGGTGAACCGGTGCCGAGCAATGGGACGTGTGCCCACCCGCCGGGGTGACCCAGCGGCTTCCCGGGCACGAGAGCCTGGTCACAGGAGCGGGCGAGGAGTTGGGACGCCTCGGCGGCTTCCGTATGGTCTTGAGGCTGTTGGCCGGGATCGGGTGCCCGCACGGGCCTGATCGGCGTCGAGGCTGCGTAGGTCCTACGCAGCCTCCTCCATGCGCTCCGCGGTGCGGAGCCCGGAGCCAGACGTCGTCCCGAGGCCCGGGGAGTACGACGTCTGGAGAGCAGTGCGCCAGAAGCTGGTACGAGTCATCAGGAGCAGGGCCGCCCTCGTGGGGGCCGTCGCGGTCGCGGTGGCCGCCGTCATCGCCACCACGGTGGGGTACGCCGCGATGGGCAAGGAGGTGACCCTGAACGTCGACGGCCGGATCGAGCACGTGTCGGCCACCGGCGACACCGTCGGCGCGGTCCTGCACGACCAGGGGATCTCGCTCGGGTCGCACGACGAGGTCGCACCAGGGGTCGGCCAAGCCGTCCACGACGGCACCGTCATCGCAGTCCGCTACGGCAAGCCGCTGGAGCTGGACGTCGACGGTGACACCACGACGTACTGGGTGACCGCAACCGACGTCCGGGGAGCCCTGGCGGAGATCGACCGCAGCTTCGACCGGGCTCACCTGTCGGTGAGCCGCGGAGCCTCGATCACGCGGGGCGGTCTGCGGATCTCGATCGCCACCCCCAAGCGGCTGACCTTCGTGATCGGCGGCAAGAGGGCCGAGCGGCACACCGTGCCGGCGTACACGGTCGCCCAGGCGCTGCGGGCGCTGGATCTGAGGCTCGGCAAGCACGACGTCGTGCGGCCGGGTCTGCACCATCAGCTCCACGCAGGCGACAGGATCGTCCTCGACCGGATCCGGGTCGTCCGACGACACGTGGACCGCGAGTCGGTGCCGTTCGCGACCGTCACCCGCGAGGACTCGACGATGGCACGGGGTGCCAGCAGGGTGACACGCACCGGGCGGGACGGACTGCGCGCCGTGACCTACCGGATCACGTTCCGCAACGGCCACGTGGTCGCGCGCAGGGTCGTGGCGCAGCACGTGCTCCGCGAGCCGGTCGCGCAGGTCGAGCGAGTGGGCACCAGGAGCGTGGCGACCACGAACGCGTCCTCCGGAAACACCGTGTGGGACCGGCTCGCGCAGTGCGAGGCGGGCGGCAACTGGGCCGCGAACACCGGCAACGGCTACTACGGCGGCCTGCAGTTCTCGCTCGGCACCTGGCGCGCGTACGGCGGGAGCGGACTGCCCAGCAACGCGCCGCGGCTCACCCAGATCGCCATCGCCACCAAGGTCCGCGACGCCAGCGGTGGGTACGGTGCGTGGCCTGCGTGCTCGGCGGCGCTGGGCCTGCCGCAGTGACCCGCGCCTAGGCTGACCGGCATGACGTCCGCCGGCCCGACGCTGCTCGGGCCGGCGGACGTGCGTGTGCTCGCCACCCGGCTGGCGATCCGACCCAGCAAGGCACGCGGGCAGAACTTCGTGATCGACGCGAACACGGTCCGCCGCGTCGTCCGGGCCGCCGGGGTGGGGCCCGACGACGTCGTGGTCGAGGTGGGACCGGGGCTCGGCTCGCTCACGCTCGCCCTGCTGGGCGAGGTACGCCGTGTGGTCGCGATCGAGGTGGACCCCTACCTGGCCGGCGCTCTGCCGGAGACCCTGGCGACGTACGCACCCGAGCAGGCGGGTCGCTGCGAGGTGGTCACGGGCGACGCCCTGCGTCTCGACGGCGTGCCGGGGCCGCCGCCGACCGCGCTCGTGGCGAACCTCCCCTACAACGTGTCGGTGCCCGTGCTCCTCCACCTCCTCGAGCTCCTGCCGAGCCTCGAGCGCGGTCTGGTGATGGTGCAGTCGGAGGTCGCCGACCGGCTGGCGGCCGGGCCGGGCTCGAAGGTGTACGGGATTCCGAGCGTCAAGGCCGCGTGGTACGCCGACGTCCGCCGGGCCGGTGTCATCGGCCGCACCGTGTTCTGGCCGGCTCCGCACGTCGACTCCGGGCTGGTGGCCTGGACCCGGCGCGATCCCCCCGTCACGTCGGCGAGCCGGGGAGAGGTCTTCGCCGTGGTCGACGCGGCGTTCGCCCATCGCCGCAAGGCTCTGCGCGGAGCCTTGCGTGGGCTTGCCGGGTCGTCAGAGGCGGCGGAGGCGGCGCTGGTGAAGGCGGGCATCGACCCGATGGCGCGCGGCGAGTCGCTGACCGTCGAGCAGTTCGCCCGGGTCACGGAGTGCCTGGCATGAGCATCACCGTCCGTGCCTCGGCCAAGGTCAACCTCACGCTCGGTGTCGGCGCACCGCGCCCCGACGGCTTCCACGCGCTGGCGACCGTGTACCAGGCGGTCAGCCTCTACGACGACGTCACCGCTTCGGTCGCGGACGAGCTCACCGTGACCACCGACGTGGCGGCCTACATCGACGCGAGCCGGCTGCCCGGCCCGGGTCTCAACATCGTCGACCGGGCCGCTGCCGCGCTCGCCGATCACCACGGCCGGGTGGTGACGGCGCAGGTGCGGGTCGACAAGAGCATCCCGATCGCCGGCGGGCTCGCCGGGGGGTCGGCGGACGGTGCCGCGGCGCTCCTCGCCCTGGACCGGCTGCTCGGGCTCGGCACCCCCGACCAGGACCTGCTCGTGCTCGCGGCCGGGCTCGGCAGCGACGTCCCGTTCGCCCTGGTCGGCGGTTCGGCCCGCGGTGAGGGGCACGGAGAGATCGTCACGCCGGCCGAGGACCGAGGCTCCTGGTGGTGGGTGGTGGTGCCGTCGGGGGAGGGCCTGTCCACCCCCGTGGTCTACCGCCACTACGACGAGCTGCACCCGGACACACCTCTGGTCCCGAACCCGCCCGACGAGGTCCTGCGGGCTCTCGGGAGCGGCGACGTACGCCGGCTGGCCGGGGCCCTGCACAACGACCTCGAGAACGCCGCGTGCGACCTGCGGCCGGACCTCGCCCAGCTCATCGTCGAGGGCGTCGACGCCGGTGCCGTGCGTGGGCTGGTGTCCGGCTCGGGCCCCACCTGCGTCTTCTTGTGCGAGTCGGCCGACCACGCCCGGGCGGTGGCGGGCCGGCTCAGTGCGGCGGACGAGCAGCGTGTCGTGCTGGTCGCCCACGGCCCGGTGGCAGGCGCGCACGTGGTGACGGATGGCTGATCCTCGGACCGAGGACGGCGCGAAGCGTCCGTCACGCAATCTGCTCAACCTCGAGCACGTCTCCAAGGCGTACGGGGTGCGTCCTCTGCTCGATGACGTCTCCCTCGGCGTCGGCGGAGGTGAGCGGATCGGGATCGTGGGCCGCAACGGCGACGGCAAGACCACGCTGCTCCAGGTGATGACCGGTCAGGAGCCGGCCGACTCGGGACGCGTCTCCATGTCCCGAGGCCTCGTCATCGGCTACCTGCACCAGGGGGACACCCTCGACGACACCCACTCGGTCCGCGACGCCGTCCTGGACGGGCGTCCCGACCACGTCTGGGCAGCCGACCCGCGCACGCGGGCGGTCGTGGACGAGCTGCTCGCGGACGTCGAGCTCGACCGGGCGGTGATCGGGCTCTCCGGCGGCGAGCGACGCCGCTGTGCGCTGGCCGAGCTCCTGCTGCGGGAGCACGACCTGCTGGTCCTCGACGAGCCGACGAACCACCTGGACGTCGAGGCGGTCGCTTGGCTGGCTGAGCACCTCGCGTCGTTGCCCTCGGCGCTGGTCGTGGTGACGCACGACCGCTGGTTCCTCGACGCCGTCTGCGAGCGCACCTGGGAGGTCCACGACGGCCACGTCGACGCCTACGAGGGCGGCTACGCGGCGTACGTGCTGGCGAAGGCGGAGCGGCAACGCCAGGCCGCAGCCTCCGAGGTGCGCCGTCGCAACCTGGCCCGCAAGGAGCTCGCCTGGCTCCGGCGCGGGGCTCCGGCCCGCACCGCGAAGCCGAAGTTCCGGATCGAGGCGGCCGAGGCGCTGATCGCCGACGAACCGCCCCCGCGTGACCCGCTCGCGCTCCAGCGGTTCGCCATGCAGCGGCTGGGCAACGACGTGCTCGACGTCGAGGACGTCGACCTCGTCCGCGGCGAACGGGTGCTGCTGTCACGTGCGACGTGGCGGCTCGGACCTGGAGACCGCGTCGGAGTGGTGGGGGTGAACGGAGCGGGGAAGTCGTCGGTGCTGTCGCTGCTGGACGGCTCGCTGGCGCCGTCGGCCGGCCGCGTGAAGCACGGCCGCACGGTGTCGATGCAGCACCTCACCCAGGGTCTCGACCGGCTCGACCCCGACACGCGGGTGCTGCCGGCCCTCGAGTCGATCCGGCGGGTGACGCGGACGACGTCGGGCGACGTCACGGCCACCGCCATGCTCGAGCGGTTCGGGTTCACCGGCGACACGTTGACCGCTCGGATCGGCGACCTGTCCGGTGGCGAGCGCCGCCGCTTCCAGCTGCTGCGACTGCTGCTCGCCGAGCCCAACGTGCTCCTGCTCGACGAGCCCACGAACGACCTCGACATCGAGACGTTGAACGTCGTGGAGGACTTCCTGGACGACTGGGCGGGCACCCTCGTCGTGGTCTCACACGACCGCTACTTCCTCGAGCGCGTCACCGACGTGGTCTACGGCCTGCTCGACGACGGACAGCTGTCGCTGCTTCCCGGCGGCGTCGAGGAGTACCTCGCACGCCGCGCAGACCGAGCGCGCCGGGTCGGCGTCGACGGTCGCCGCGTACCGGAGCGCCCGGGGGCCCCCGGTCACGAGGCGGGGTCGCAGCCGAAAGCCAAGCCCGGGAGTGCGCTGGACAGGGCGGCGCGCAAGACGCTGACCCGCGTCGAGAAGCGGCTGGAGCAGGTGGCCGCGCAGGAGTCGGAGCTCCACGACGAGGTGCTCGAGCACGCCTCCGACCAGGCGCGGCTCACCGAGCTCAGCGCCCGGCTGTCGGCACTTGCCGGCGAGCGGGCCGTGCTCGAGGCGGAGTGGCTCCAGGCGGCGCAGATCCTGGAGTGAACGGCTACGCGCGCCTAGTCCGCTCCGAAGGGTGCCAGCAACGTCCGGAGCAGGCCCGCGAGGCGGGTACGGTCGCGCTCGGGAAGGTCCTCGAGCAGGGCACGCTCGGCCTCGAGGAGGGCGGCGAAGGCGGCGTCCACGGTCTCTCGGCCGTCCGTGGTCAGCCGGACGATGACGCCTCGGCGGTCATCGGGATCGGGGTGGCGCTCGACGAGCCCGCGGCTGCTGAGCCGGTCGACCCGGTTCGTCATGGTGCCGCTGGTCACCAGCGTCTCGCGGAGGAGCCGCCCGGGGGAGAGCTCGTACGGCGTGCCGGCGCGGCGGAGCGCCGCCAGCACGTCGAACTCCCACTGCTCGATGCCGTGCTCGGCGAACGCGTCGCGTCGCGCGAGGTCCAGACGTCGCGCCAGCCGGCTCACCCGGCTGAACACCGCGACCGGTGCGAGGTCCAGGTCGGCGCGTTCGCGGCCCCAGGCCTCGAGCAGCTCGTCCACCTCGTCGCGCACGAGCGCGAGTCTAGAGCCAGTCGAGAATCTTGACATCAAGATGACTCACCGGGGACACTTCGCATGCCTTGATATCAAGAGATCGAGGGGAGTCGTGCCGCACACCTGGGACCCCGAGCGCTACCTTGCCTACGCCGACGAGCGCGGGCGACCGTTCCTGGACCTGCTCGGCCGGGTCGGCGCCGAGGCGCCGGCCTCCGTCCTCGACCTGGGGTGCGGCCCCGGCAACCTGACCGCCCTGCTCCGCCGCCGATGGCCGGACGCCGAGATCCGGGGGCTCGACTCCAGCCCCGAGATGATCGAGAAGGCCCGCCTCGCCGACCCCTCGATCGCGTTCGAGGTCGCCGACCTCCGCACCTGGGCGGTCGAGGGCGACCCGGTCGACGTGCTGGTGTCCAACGCCGCCCTGCAGTGGGTCCCCGGCCACCTCGAGCTCCTGCCGGTGCTGGCCGGGCGGGTCCTGCCCGGCGGCTGGCTCGCGTTCCAGGTGCCGGGGAACTTCGGGGAGCCGAGCCACACGATCCGGCGCGACCTCGCCGCCGAAGCGCCGTACGCCGAGCACACCCGAGACGTGTCGGTCCCCAGCAGCCATGACCCCGCTGTCTACCTCGCGTCCCTCGCGGCCCTCGGCTGCACAGTCGACGCGTGGGAGACGACGTACCTCCACGTGCTCACCGGTGATGACCCTGTGTACGCCTGGGTCTCCGGCACCGGCGCGCGCCCCACGCTCCAGGCGCTGCCCGTAGCCCTCCGGCCGGCGTTCGAGCACGAGTTCAAGCGGCGGCTGCGCGCGGCCTACCCGCAGCACGACGGTCGCGTCGTGCTGCCCTTCCGCCGGATCTTCCTGGTCGCACGGGTCCCGGGCTCGAGCGGCGAGCTCGGATGATCGCCCTGCACCACGTGCAGGTGGCCTGCCCTCCAGGCGGTGAGGACGCCGCGCGCCGCTTCTACGCAGCCGGGCTGGGGCTGACAGAGGTCGAGAAGCCGGCCGCCCTGCGCAACCGTGGGGGAGCCTGGTTCCGGGCCTACGACGTGCAGGGCTCCGTGGTCGCGGAGGTCCATGTCGGCGTCGAGAGTCGGTTCGCCCCGGCTCGTCGGGCACACCCGGCCTTCGTGGTGGACGATCTCGATGCGGTCGCCGATGCCCTGGCCGCGGCCGGGTTCGACGTGGACGAGCGCGAGCGCGACACCTTCGAGGGGTATCGCCGCCTGCACACCCACGACGGTGCCGGCAACCGGGTCGAGGTGCTGCAGATGCTGGCCGACCTCAGCTGACGTCGAAGGTCCAGCAGACGGCCGTGCCGTCGACGAGGACCTCCCCGTCCTCGCGCACGACCCGGGTGGCGAGGGTGGTGATCGGCTTGTCGTCACGGACGGAGGTCACCTCGACCTCGCCGCTGATGGCGTCGCCGGGACGGGTGGGGGCGAGGAACCTCCAGCTCGTCTCGAGGAACACCGTGCCCGGTCCGGGAAGCCGCTCGGCGACGACGGCGTTCAGGATCGCGGTGGTCACGCCCCCTTGGACCACGATCCCGCCGAGCCGGGTGCGGGCAGCGGCCTCGGCGTCGTAGTGCAGCGGGTTCCGGTCGCCGCTCATCTCGGTGAAGCGCACGATGTCGTCGCTCCCCACGGTCCGCGACATCGAGGCGCGTTGGCCCACGACGGGCGCGCCGTGCGGCCACGCGGTCACGGGGCCTCGTCGTACCCGGCGCGCGCCAGCAGCATCGCCGTCGCCGCGCTTGCACAGCGGGCGCCGACGACCACCACGTCGGCGGTGCTGGAACGGGACATCCAGTGACTCCTTCGGAACAAGCGGCGCCCCGAGGGTAGTGGGCAAGAAGGGCTCCCGCGTCGGCAGTACCCCCCAGTCTTGCACCGGGCCTGCCCGGGTCGGGGCCACGGACGCCGGCCGATCGCGGTCCCTGGCCGGCTCCGAGCGGAATGCCACGACGGCGGCGGGCGTTGCAGCGGGAGACCTCCGAGACAGGTCGGGGCGCGCGCTCCGGCGGAAAGGTACGTGAATGGCCACCCTCCCCCTGACCGAGGAGAGCTTCGAGCACACGGTGACCCAGGACGGGATCGTGCTCGTGGACTTCTGGGCGTCGTGGTGCGGCCCGTGCCGGATGTTCGCCCCTGTCTACGAGAAGGCCTCCGAGACCCACGGCGACATCACGTTCGCCAGCATCGACACGGAGGCCGAGCAGATGCTGGCCGGTGCCCTGCGGATCAGCTCGATCCCCACGCTGATGGCCTTCCGTGACGGGATCCTGGTCTTCCGGCAGGCCGGCGCCCTCCCGGCTCCTGCGCTGGAGGAGCTGATCACGGCCGTACGCGGCCTGGACATGGACGACGTACGCCGTCAGGTCGCCGAGCACGAGGCCGAGCGCGCCTGATCGTGGGCTGATCCGGTGGCGCGGTCCGCCGGCGTCGGGGACGCTTGCCCGCATGCTGCTGTTCGTGTTCGGCCCACCGGCGGTCGGGAAGATGACCGTCGGGCGGGCGATCGCGGACGCGAGCGACTTCCGGCTGTTCCACAACCACCACGTGATCGAGCCGCTGCTCGACGTCTTCGACTTCGAGACGCCGCAGTTCCAGTCCCTGATGGGCGAGTTCCGCCAGCGCGTGCTGGAGGAGGCGGCGGCCGCCGACATCGATCTGGTGTTCACGCTGGTGTGGGCGCTGGACCTGCAGCGGGACGCCGACCACGTACGCCGTCATCTCGCACCGTTCGTGGAGCTCGGCCGGCGGGTCGCGCTCGTGGAGCTCTGCGCCGATCTCGAGACCCGGCTCAGGCGCAACCGTACCGAGCTCCGGCTCGCCGAGAAGCGGTCGAAGCGCGACCTCGCCTGGTCCGACGAGAACGTTCGCAGCCTCGAGCGCTACCAGCTGAGCACGGGTGCGCCGTCCCCTGCCGACGACGTCATCGCGGAGTACCCCTACCTGCGGATCGACAACACCGACCGGTCGCCCGAGGACGTCGCATCCGAGGTGCTGGCCTGGCTGGCAGCGTCGTCCGACTGACGTCCCACCGGCGTCACACCGTCTAACCTCGGTGCGGTGACCGCCTCCTCGGACCTCTTCCGCCTGCTCCTCGACACCCGGAGCTGGGTGGCCCTCGACGTCGACGTGGACGGCCGGGTGCTCGCCGGCCACGACGACCTCGGCAGCCAGCAGCTCGTCGAGATCTCGCCCGACGGCGTCCGCACGCCTCTGACCGACCTGCCGTCCCGCTGCCGCGGGCGCTACGTCCCCGGCCGTCGCCAGATCGTCGTCGAGCACGACCAGGGTGGCGACGAGAACTACCAGCTCTCGCTGCTCGACCTGACCGAGACACCGGCCGCGCCGGTCGGTCTGGGCGGGCTCACGCCACTGGTGTCCGACCCCGGCCACCTGCACACGCTGCTCGACGTGACCGAGAGCTCGATCGTCTTCTGCACCAACCGCCGCAACGACGTGGACATGGACGTGGTCGTCCGCGACCTGAGGACCGGCGAGGAGCGGGTCGTCTACGACGAAGGGGGGTACGTCGCCGACTGCGAGGTCTCGCACGACGAGAAGTCGGTCGCGGTGACCATGATCAGCCTGCAGCCCAGCTCGACCTCGATCGTGGTGGCCGACGGGAACGGGTCACGCGACGCGACCGACCCGGACGAGCGAGCCGACCACCATGTGGCCGGCTGGACGTCCGACGACACGGCCCTGGTCCTGATGTCGGATCACGAGCGTGAGTTCCACGCGGTCCTGCGGCTGGACCGCGACGGCACCTGGACGCCGCTGGTCGAGGAGGCCGGGCGCGACCTCGGCGCGAACCTCTCGCCTGACGGCAGCCTGATGGTGGTCAGCCATCACCAGGACGGTCTCGACCGGCTCACGGTCCACCGGCCCGACGGCGCCCAGGTCGCTGAGGTCGACCTCGAGCCCGTGGTGCCGGTGAGCCTGGCCTGGGCGCCCGACTCGTCGGCGTTCGCCGTGACGGCGATGTCCCCCGTCGACCCGGGCTCGATCGTGCGCGTGGACGCACGCACCGGCACCAGCACGGTCGTCGTCGACGGCCGGGAGGGGGTGCGCGCCGAGGTGCGCGACCGTCTGGTGATCCCGACCGTGCATCGCATCCCCACGCCGGACGGGGAGCAGATCCCGTGCTTCCGCTACGCCGCGCCCGGCGAGGCGACCGGGGCCTCGGTGATCCACGTCCACGGTGGGCCCGAGGCCGAGGCGACGCGGATGTTCGCTGCGACGTTCCAGGCCCTCGCGCTGGCCGGCTTCGACGTCCTGGTGCCGAACGTCCGGGGGTCGGCCGGCTACGGCAAGCGCTGGGTGTCGCTGGACGACCTGCACCTGCGGCTCGACGCCGTCGCGGACCTGGCCGCGATCCACGCCTGGCTCCCGTCCGTCGGCCTCGACCCGGCGCGATCGGCTCTCTGGGGCGGGTCGTACGGCGGCTACATGGTGCTCGCCGGCCTGGCGATGCAACCGGAGCTGTGGGCCGCCGGCGTGGACATCGTCGGGATCTCCTCGCTGGTGACGTTCCTGGAGAACACCTCCGACTACCGCCGGGCGGTGCGCGAGCGCGAGTACGGCTCGCTCGCCCGCGACCGCGCGTTCCTCGAGCACGCCTCGCCGGTCACCCATCTCGACGCCATCGTCGCGCCGCTGTTCGTGATCCACGGCGCCAACGACCCGCGGGTGCCGCTGTCGGAGGCGCACCAGATCAAGGCGGCACTGGACGGGAAGGGCGTGCCGTGCGAGCTCCGGGTCTACCACGACGAGGGTCACGGTCTCGCCAAGCGCGCGAACCGTCTCGACGCCTACCCCGCCGCCGTCGAGTTCCTGGAGCGCCACCTCCGG
>JBKPTA010000092.1:0-8617 GCA_046735295.1 Actinomycetota bacterium
ACCGTCATCTCGGCGCTCGGGGGCCGCAGCGGTCCGCGGATCGACTTCGTCGACGTCGACAAGGGCCGCTGACCCGTCCCTCCGTCGGCCCGAACGCCGCCACTAGCCTGGCGGCGTGGACCGGGTGGAGGGAGCGAACACCATCGAGGTGGTGGTCGGGCGTGTCGGGAAGCCGCACGGCGTGCACGGCGAGGTGACCGTCGAGGTCCGCACCGACGAGCCCGAGCGCCGCTTCGCCACCGGTACGACGGTCCGGGTCGAGCGGCCCGGTGGCTCGGTCGCGCCCTGGGCCTCGCTCACGGTCGCGGCCACCCGGTGGCACCAGTCGACGCTGCTCGTGCGTTTCGAGGAGCTGTCAGACCGTGCCACCGCGGAGTCGGCGCGCGGCCTGGTCCTGCACACCGTCGTGGACCCCGACGTGTCGCCCGACGACCCCGACGAGTTCTACGACCACCAGCTGGTCGGTCTCGCCGCCGAGGACCTCGACGGCCGACCTCTCGGCGAGGTGACCGCCGTCCTGCACGGCGCTCAGGACCTGCTGCGGATCAGGAGGCCGGACGGACGCGATGCGCTGGTCCCCTTCGTCACCGCCCTGGTCCCCGTGGTCGACGTGGCGTCGCGCCGAGTGGTGGTGGCCGACCGCCCCGGCCTGGTGACCGACTTCCCGGAGGACGAGCGGTGAGGTCCTCGTGAGGATCGACGTCGTCACGATCTTCCCGGACTGGTTCCGCTCGCTCGACGTCTCGCTGACCGGCCGCGCCCGGACGTCCGGGTTGCTCGCGATCGCGGTCCACGACCTGCGCGACTGGACCCACGACCGCCACCGCACGGTCGACGACACGCCGTACGGTGGAGGCGCCGGCATGGTGATGAAGCCCGAGCCGTGGGGCGAGGCGCTGGACGCGCTGCTTCCGCCCGGGCCGGTGGCCGAGCGCCCGACCCTGGTCGTCCCGACACCGGGCGGCTGGCGGTTCACCCAGGAGATCGCCCGGGAGCTGGCCGCGGTCGACCACCTCGTACTCGCGTGCGGTCGCTACGAGGGCATCGACCAGCGGGTGCTCGACGACGCGGCGACGTCCTATGAGGTCAGGGAGCTCTCGCTCGGTGACTTCGTGCTGAACGGGGGAGAGGTGGCGGCGGCGGCCATCATCGAGGCGGTCGTGCGGCTGCTGCCGGGGTTCCTGGGCAACCCCGCGTCCTTGGCCGAGGAGTCCCACGAGGACGGGCTGCTGGAGTATCCGGTGTACACCAAGCCCGCCAGGTGGCGCGGCCGTGACGTCCCCGAGGTGCTGCGCTCCGGCGACCACCGCGCCATCGCGGCCTGGCGTCAGGCCGAGTCGGTACGCCGTACCGTCACCCGCCGCCCCGACCTGGCTCATCCGGCGGCTGCGGTCGCAGTCGGCGGGCTCGACCTCGAGGTCCGCCTGGCGACCCGGGCCGACGCGGGCGAGCTGTTCACGCTCACCCGGGCCTGCTGGCTGCAGGAGCTGTGGGCGAACCCGGGCGTGGTGATCCCGGCGCTCGAGGAGTCTTTCGAGGACGCCGTCCGGGACCTCGGCGAGTGGACGACGTTCGTCGCCCGCGCCGGCGGCCGGATCGTCGGGTCCACCCGCGGCCGCGTGACCGGCGACGGCACGGTGTGGGACGTCGGGAGGGTGATGGTCGCGCCCGACCTCCAGGGCCGGGGGCTGGGCCGCTACCTGCTGCGCATGATCGAGGACGCCGCACCGGGGGAGGTGACGTCCTACGAGCTGTACACGGGTGCCAGGAGCGTCGACAACATCCGGATGTACAAGAAGGCCGGCTACCGGCTCCACGGCCCGGCTCCTGGCCCGCCCGGCGCCGTGGTGATGACCAAACGGCGACGATAGCTCGCCCCGATCCCCGCTCGGACGCTGCGACGGCCGGCTGTCTCACGCTGTGCGCGGCTCGGGATTTCGCCGTGCCAGGTCGTGTCTGGCAGACTTGTCCCTCGGCCCGTCCGGCCAAACAGGGATCGTCCCGGCGACTGCGATTCGGGAGGTCCGCACCGTCTCCTGCCACAGGGGGAGCAACGGCGCCGCCGGCCGCACGGACGGATCCTCAACTGCACACGACTTTTCCCCACCACGGCTGACCTGTGGCACTCGTGAGGAGAGACATGACCGTCCACAACATCGGTGCCGTCACCGACCTCGGCAACGCCGCCAAGCGTGACGACCTGCCCGACTTCCGCGCGGGGGACACCGTCAAGGTGCATGTCAAGGTCACCGAGGGCACCCGCTCCCGCGTCCAGATCTTCCAGGGCGTCGTGATCCGCCTGCAGGGCTCCGGCATCGGCCGGACCTTCACGGTCCGTAAGGTCTCCTTCGGCGTGGGTGTCGAGCGCACCTTCCCGCTCCACTCGCCGATCTTCGAGCAGATCGAGATCGTGACCCGGGGCGACGTCCGCCGGGCCAAGCTGTACTACCTGCGCAACCTGCGCGGGAAGGCTGCCAAGATCAAGGAGCGGCGCGAGCTCTGAGGATCGGTGTCGAAGGCATCCGGGGACCACGCACCGTCTAGGCTCGCCACGTGACCGACTCGAGCTCCGCGACGTCCCTCGACGAGCACGAGCGTGAACCTTCCGTGAACAGGACCAAGAAGCACCTGCCGCTGTGGCAGGAGACGATCCTGCTGCTGACGATCGCCATCCTGCTGGCGATCGTGATCAAGGCGTTCTTCGTCCAGGCGTTCTACATCCCTTCGGAGTCGATGGAGCCGGGGCTGGTCAAGAACGACCGGATCCTGGTGGAGAAGACGTCGTACTGGTTCGGCGGTACGCCGCAGCGCGGCGACGTCGTGGTCTTCAAGGATCCCGGGGGCTGGCTGAGCCCGGAGGAGGACGCCGGGCCCACCAACCCGCTCGGCCAGCTGATGGCCAAGATCGGGCTCTACCCGTCGGGCGGCCACCTCGTCAAGCGCGTCATCGGCGTCGCAGGCGACACGATCCACTGCTGCGACAAGCAGGGCCGGATCCTCGTCAACGGTCATCCGCTGGACGAGGACGGCTACATCAAGAACACCCCCGGAATGCAGTGCAACGGACCGATGACCACCACCTGCAGCTGGACGGCGGGGCCGGTGCCGCAGGGGTCGTTGTTCGTGATGGGCGACAACCGCGACAACTCCGACGACTCCTCGATGCACCTGTGCCAGAAGCAGGAGACGGACTGCACCGATGACCCGTACATCCCGCTGGACGACGTCGTGGGCAAGGTGTTCCTGCTGCTGTGGCCGCACGACCGCTTCCACGTGCTGCACCGCCCAGCCGACTTCGCGGGCATCCCGGCGCCCTCGGCCACGACTCGCTCCGGCACCGGCGGACAGTGAGCCGGCTGCCACCAGGAGCAACCGTCCGGCGCGACGCCGGTCTCTACGGCTACGAGCGCGCCCTCCGGCGCGCCGGCATGGAGCTCGTCGCCGGAGTCGATGAGGCCGGACGGGGCGCGTGCGCCGGCCCGCTGGTGGCCGGCGCCGCGATCCTCAAGCCCGGCAGGACCGGTGAGATCCCCGGGCTCGCCGACTCCAAGCTGCTCACCGAGAAGGCTCGCGAGCGCGTCTACTCCCGCGTGGTGCGCAAGGCCCTGGCCTGGTCCGTCGTGGTCATCGAGTCCGACGAGTGCGACCGGCTGGGGATGCACGTCGCGAACGTCGAGGCACTGCGACGGGCGGTCGCCCTGCTTGAGATCACCCCGGAGTACGTCCTCACCGACGGCTTCCCGGTCGACGGGCTCGGCGTGCCCGGGCTCGCGGTGTGGAAGGGGGACCGGGTCGCCGCGTGCATCAGCGCGGCGTCGGTGCTGGCCAAGGTGACCCGGGACCGGATCATGGTCGACCTCGACCGCGAGCACCCGGCGTACGACTTCAAGACGCACAAGGGCTACGTCACCGACGTCCACTCCGCCGCGCTCCTGGAGCACGGGCCCTGCCCGCAGCATCGGATGCGGTTCGTCAACGTACGCCGGGCGGCCGGCCTCGAGGTCGAGTGTTCCGTCTGGAGCGAAGCTCCAGACGGAAGCGCGGACGACGAGGACGTCGCCGCCGATCCCGACACGGTCGATGCACGCACATGTCGGGTGACTAGGGTCGGGGCGGGGCCGACACGAGGAGAGTCAGGATGAGCGCGGAGGATCTCGAGAAGTACGAGACCGAGATGGAGCTCACGCTCTACCGCGAGTACCGCGACGTCGTCGGCATCTTCAAGTACGTCGTCGAGACCGACCGCCGCTTCTACCTGTGCAACCAGGTGGACGTGAAGGCCCGCACCGAGTCGGGTGACGTGTTCTTCGAGGTCTCCATGACCGATGCCTGGGTGTGGGACATGTACCGACCGGCGCGGTTCGCCAAGAACGTCAAGGTGCTCACGTTCAAGGACGTGAACGTCGAGGAGCTCAGCCAGCAGGAGATCGACCCACCTCGTTCCGGTCCGACCTGAGCCATACGCCGTTCGACCGCTGTGCTGACGACGGGCTCGGCCCGGCCGAGATCAGCCTGCGGCTCGGCCTGACACCCGCTCCGAGCCGTGGTCTAGACCAGAAAGACTTGACTCGGGCCGTGCCAAGTGCCTGGTCACAATGAACGACGCACGGGGCAAAGGTTCACCGATTCGGGCACGAGGTGAGCCGCGCTCCCCTAATCTCGGCCACGCACAGTGGGGCGACCTGTGCCCACGCCGCATGGGGCGACGTGGACGAGCGACGGGCGGAGCGGGAATGACAAGGTTGCGAACAAGGCGAGGCGAGAGCGGCGCGGCCGCGGTCGAGTTCGCCCTCGTCGTGCCGATCCTGATCATGCTGCTCATCGGCACGATCACTGCCGGCCTCGTCTACTCCGATCACCTGGGGATCACCAACGCAGTACGCGAAGGCGCGCGGTACGGCGCCGCCGCGGACGCCACCAACCCCGGTACGTGGGCCACGTCGGTTCAGACACGGGTCCAGCAGGTCTACTTCAACGCCTCCGGGACGATGCCGACCGACAACCAGATCTGCGCGAAGCTGATCACCAGCACTGGGACGGTCATCGCCTCGGACCCGGGCACCGACTGCGGCACTCAGCCGACCGCGCCGACCATGGCAGCCGGAAGCTGCGCCGTACTCGTGTGGATCTCCAAACCGGAGAGCATCAAGCTCTTGATCTTTCCCGACCTCAATCTCAACATCGGCGCGAAGTCGGTGGCCTACTACGGACTCACGCTGGGGACGACATGCACGGCCAAGTGAGGGCGCGCCTCCGGGCCCGGGGCCGTGACGAGCGTGGCGCCATCGCCATCGTCATGGCCTTCTCCTTGGTGGTGGTGATCATCATCTCCGCCATGGTCCTGGACTTCGGGCTCGTGCGCGTGGACCGCCAGACAGACAAGTCGGCCGCCGACTCGGCCACGCTCGCCGGGTTGCACGCCCTCAACCGCGGAGACGGCAGCCCGCACCCCTATGTCGGCGTCTGCAACGCGGTGCGCTACCTGAAGACGAACGACGACCGCTTCTCGGGCATCAACGAGGGCCTCGGGTGGAAGAACGGGCTGGGCGCCGCCACCGGCAACGGCTGCACAGACGTCACCCTGCGCAACCGGACCTGCTCGGTCACCGACAAGAGCTCCTGGGCGGTGTGGCACTGGACCGGTACGTCGGACGGCATCTCGCTGGACGTCACCATCCAGAGCGGCTACTCCTTCGCGGGGTCCTATGCGCAGGGCTGGCCGGAGGACAGTCTGCCGGCCTCCAGTCCGGACACCACCGAGCAGGGCTGTGACCAGCTGGCCGTCACCATCAAGCAGAGCCGGAAGCCGGGCCTGGGCAGCCTGGCGACCTCCTCGGACCTGAGGACGAACGTCCGCACCGTGGGCCGGGTGCAGTCGCAGCCTGGAAACGCCGCCCCGGCGCTGCTCCTCCTGAAGCGGACCGGCTGCCCGGTGCTCCACACCGGCAACAGCGGCGGCGGATCCGGGACCTTCATCCACGTCCTCGGCGCCCTGGGCAGCTCGATTGACGCCAACGGGGTGGTCACGCCCAACAGCAGGTCCGCTCCCGGCACCATCCATGCCGACAGCGACGGGACGGGCTGTCCCAACAACACCAACGTCTACATGGGCGAGCAGAACGACGGCATCGTCGCCTACGCCGCCCCACTGATCGGCAACCCCACGTCGCCAGACCCCGCGCAACCAGGGTCCATCACCTCGGTCGCGGCAGCGAACGGCGTCTCGCAGAGCGTCGTCCGGGACAGCTTGAACTGGGTGTACGGCGCGTCGGGGCTCAACACGGCTGCGGCCGGGGCCAAGAACGAGGTCGTCGGCCGGCCGCTGATCACGCGCAAGCTCGTCGACCAGCGCTACTTCACCGGAGTCAAGGCGGCCATCTCGGGCTCTGCGACGGTGTTCGCCGCGGGGAAGAACGGGCCCATCAGCGGCTGGAAGAAGTTCCCCGGTGGGTCGTTCGACGCGTGCAAGCCCACGCAGGCCGACGTCAATGCCCTGAACCTCACCGCCACCGACAGCCTGTACATCGACTGCACCAAGAACCCGAAGACGTTCGTCGGAAGCGGGCCTCTGACGATCAACGCGGGCACCGTGTACTTCCGGAACTCCGTCAGTCCTGCCGCGGTGCTCAGCCTTCCCAACGCCAGCCACGTCTACATCGGTAACGAGTCCGCCGACACCAACGCGCTCAGCGTCGGCGGAAGCGGGACGTTCCAGATGAACAACAAGGCGACCAACCTGTCGGGAACCACCTGCAGCAACGGCCAGAACTCCAGCAAGGCCACGCTGTTCGTCCAGAGTGGCGTGATCCAGGAGAGCACCGGGGGTCTGGTGCAGATGTGCCGCACCACGGTGTTCATGCTGGGTGGCCGGTCGGACGGCTGCGTGCCCGCGACCGCTGGGACGGCGCCGACCAGCACCCCGTGCAACGGAACGCTGGGGTCTGGCCAGTTCACGATGAACGGCGGCGGCATCGACTGGACCGCGCCGGACACCATGGACGTGACGCTCGACGCCACCAACAAGCCGCTGTCCGGTGCGGTCACGGCCTGGGCGGATCCGAACGGTCCAGAGGACCTGGCCTTGTGGAGCGAGAGCGCGTCGAACACCAACACCCTCTACAAGATGACCGGCGGCGGCCTCTTCCACGTGCGCGGCGTCTACATGGTGCCCAATGCCCAGCCGTTCACCATCAGCGGTGGCGCCGGTCTCAACCTCACGAACGCCCAGTACATCGCCTCCAGCATCGAGCTCAACGGTGGCGCCCAGATCACCATGTCGGTGGACCCCAACTCCGCCGTGACGCTGCCGGAGCTCGGCCTGGTCGGCCTGATCCGCTAGGACCCTCGAGCCACCCTGGCTCCACAGGCTCAGGCGGAGCCCGCTTCCTCCACAGGCGGTGGGTTCGAGATGCCAGGCGTCCGCCTCCGCCTGCATCGTGGAGGAATGACCTCGACGACGGACGTGCCCCGTGGGCGGCGGAACGCCATCGGTCGCTACGGCGAGCAGGTGGCGGCGCGCCATCTGGCCGAGCAGGGGATGGTGGTTCTCGACCGCAACTGGCGATGTGAGTCGGGCGAGATCGATCTCGTGCTGCGCGACGGTGACGTCCTCGTCGTCTGCGAGGTGAAGACCCGCGCCTCCGACGCCTGCGGCAACCCGCACGAGGCAGTCACGTCCACGAAGCTCGAGCGGCTCAAACAGCTGGCCCTGCTGTGGGCCGAGGCACACCATGTGCGCCCGGCTGATGTCCGCATCGACCTCGTGGCCGTCCACCGGCCACGGCGCGGCGCGGCTCTCGTCGAGCATGTTCCCGGGCTGGTGTGATGGCGCTCGCGACAGCGCACACCGTGTCACTGCACGGCGCACTGGGTCACCTGATCGACGTCCAGGCCGACGTCTCCCCGGGGTCGCCCGGCACCACCCTGGTCGGCCGCCCGGACAGCTCACTGCACGAGGCGCGTGATCGCTGCCGGATGGCTGTCCACAACACCGGCGTCCCGTGGCCGGCGACGCGGCGGGTGACCATCCTGCTGGCGCCGTCCGACATCGTGAAACGTGGCACCCACTTCGACCTCGCGATCGCGCTCGCCGTGCTGGCCGCCTGTGGCGACATCAGCCAGCGAGCGCTCTCCGACACGCTGGTGATCGGCGAGCTCACCCTCACCGGTGGGTTGCGTTCGGTGCCCGGCGTGCTGCCGATGGTGATGGCCGCGTCGCGGCGCGGGTTCCAGCGCGTCATCGTGCCGGAGCCGCAGGCGCGGGAGGCGGCGATGGTGCCCGGGATGACGGTGCTCGGCCTGCGGTCGCTCGCCCAGGTCCGTGCCGAGCTCCGCGGCGAGCCCCTGCCGGACGCGGTGCCGGTGGCCCCGATGTCGGGGAGCCTGTTGATCGAGTGGCGCGGGTCGCGACGTCTGAGCGAGCATGATCTCGCCGACCTCAAGGGTGTGCCCGACGTGAAGTACGCGCTCGAGGTGGCCGCGGCAGGTGGCCACCACCTGATGCTCTCGGGCCCGAAGGGGTCGGGGAAGACGTCCCTCGCCGAGCGCCTGCCCGGGATCCTGCCGGACCTGTCGGTGGAGGAGGCGCTCGAGCTCACCGCGATCCACTCGCTGGCCG
>JBKPTA010000093.1:0-28518 GCA_046735295.1 Actinomycetota bacterium
ATCGGGTGCAGTAGCTGATCCTCCGGTCGGGTGGTCGGTCTCCGGACCGCGGGAGCCATCGGGGGGGGGGGGCACGGCGCACGCCGTGCCCCACCACCCACCACCACCAACGCTAGGAAGCCAGGGATGACGGGATTCATCGTTCGTCGACTGCTCAGCTCGGTGCTCGTGGTCCTCCTGACCTCGATGTTCGTGTTCGTGCTGTTCTTCAAGGGCATGGGTGACGCACCGGCCCGGAACTACTGCGAGAAGCTCGGCCCCGGCAGGTGCTCGACGGAGAAGCTCGACTCGATCAGGCACCAGTACGGCTACGACAAGTCCCTGGTCGCCAACTACGCCCAATGGGCGAAAGGCGTCGTCGCCGGCCGTGACAAGGTCTACGACGACGGTAAGTACTACGACTGCCCTGCGCCCTGCCTCGGCATCTCGATCAACACCGAGAACACGGTGTGGCACGACCTGAAGCAGAAGTACCCCGCCACCATCACGCTCGCGGTGGGCGGCGCGACGATGTACCTGGTGCTCGGGGTCGTCCTCGGTGCGCTCGCGGCCCGATGGCGAGGCACGTCCGCCGACCGGTTACTGGTGGGCGGGACCCTGATCGTGTCGTCCATCCCGTTCTACGTGATCGCGCTGCTGGCCTGGATCTACCTCTCGCTGCAGTTGCAGATCTTCCCGGAGACCGGCTACTACCCGATCACCCAGAACCCCGCGAAGACCGTGTCGGAGATGGCCCTGCCGTGGCTGGTCATCGGCCTGACCAACTGCACGTCGTACGCCCGGTTCACCCGCGGCCAGATGGTCGAGACGTTGAACGAGGACTACATCCGGACGGCGAACGCCAAGGGGGTGCGCACCAACACGGTGCTGTTCAAGCACGCCCTGCGCGCGTCGATCGTCCCCGTCATCACGATCTTCGGGCTCGACTTCGCGACCCTGCTGGCCGGCACGATCTTCACCGAGCAGATCTTCAGCATCGACGGGATCGGGCACTGGGGCCTCCAGGCACTGTCGACGCCGATCGACATCAACGTGATCAGTGCGACGGTGCTGGTCTCGGCAGTGCTGATCGTGGTGGCCAACCTGCTGGTCGACATCCTCTACAGCTTCCTGGACCCGCGGGTGAGCGTCGCCTGACGGTCGCCATCCCGTCGTCCTCCGTCTGCCACGAAAGAGTCGTATGAGCACCGACATCTCCGAGCGCCCCGATGACATGGCGGCGCCCGCCAACCCCGAGGACCCGTTCCTCGTCGTCGAGAACCTCACCGTGAAGTTCCCGACCCACGACGGCCTGGTGCAGGCCGTCACCGACCTCTCCTATGCCGTCGAGCGCGGCAAGACGCTCGGCATCGTGGGAGAGTCCGGCTCGGGCAAGAGCGTGTCGTCGATGGCGGTGCTGGGACTGCACGACCCCAAGCACACCCGCCTGTCGGGGTCGATCCGGGTCGACGGGGTCGAGGTGCTCGGCGCCCCCGAGGAACGGATGCGCAAGATCCGCGGCAACAGCGTCGCGATGATCTTCCAGGACGCGCTGACGGCCCTGCACCCCTTCTACACCATCGGCAGCCAGATCTCGGAGGGCTACCGCATCCACCACAAGGTCTCGAAGGGCGAGGCCAAGAAACGAGCCATCGAGATGCTGGACCGGGTCGGGATCCCGCAGGCCAACAGGCGTGTCGACGACTACCCGCACCAGTACTCCGGTGGCATGCGGCAGCGCGCGATGATCGCCATGGCGCTGGTCAACGACCCCCAGCTGCTCATCGCCGACGAGCCGACGACGGCGCTCGACGTCACGGTGCAGGCCCAGATCCTCGACCTTCTCCAGGACCTGCAGCGAGAGTTCAACTCCGCAGTCATCATCATCACCCACGACCTCGGGGTGATCGCCGAGATGGCCGACACCACGATGGTGATGTACGGCGGCCGAGCGGTCGAGTACGGCTCGACCCGGGAGATCCTCACCCACCCGGAGATGCCGTACTCGTGGGGACTGCTGGGCAGCGTGCCGGACGTCAGCGGCGATGCGGAGACACGCCTGATCCCGATCCCCGGCAACCCACCGAGCCTGCTCAACCCGCCCGACGGCTGTGCGTTCCACCCGCGGTGTCCCCACATCGACAAGGTGCCCGGAGACCTGTGCCGGACGACGCTGCCCGACCTCGTGCCGGGTGACCGCGGGGCGAACCACCTCAAGCGCTGCCACCTGGCCAACCCGGGCGAGATCTACGCCGAGGAAGTGCTGCCCGAGATCTCTCCGGACCTCATCGACCCCGAGACGGGTGAGATGATTCCGGAGATCGCGGCAGTCGACCCCGACGACCTTTGAGGGCAGGATGAGCACCGTGACGAACTCCGACGTCGAGCGTGCCCCCGAGAGCTCGGGGGCATCGGCCGGCAATGACGTGCTTCTCGAGGTCCGCAACCTGAAGAAGTACTTCCCGGTCAAGTCGGGCGGTGTCATCCGCCGGACGGTGGCACACGTGCAAGCGGTGGACGGGATCTCGTTCTCGCTGGCGAGGGGAGGATCGCTCGGTCTTGTCGGTGAGTCGGGCTGCGGCAAGACCACTACCGGGCGCCTGATCACCAGGCTGTACGACCCGACCTCCGGGGAGATCAACTTCGAGGGCAACGACATCGGCCCGCTGACGCGTCGTCAGATGATGCCGATCCGGAGCGAGATCCAGATGATCTTCCAGGATCCCTACTCCTCCCTGAACCCCCGTCACACGGTCGGCACGATCGTCGGCACGCCGCTCCGCGTCCACAACATGGTGCCGGAGAACAAGGTGCTGCCGCGGGTGCAGGAGCTGCTCGAGGTGGTCGGCCTGAACCCCGAGCACTACAACCGCTACCCGAGCGAGTTCTCGGGTGGCCAGCGTCAGCGCATCGGGATCGCGCGTGCGCTGGCGCTGCAGCCGAAGCTCCTCGTCGCCGACGAGCCGGTGTCGGCTCTCGACGTGTCGATCCAGGCGCAGGTGGTCAACCTCCTGGGCGACGTGCAGGAGGAGTTCGGGATCGCCTTCCTGTTCATCGCCCACGACCTCGCGATCGTGCGCCACTTCTGCCCCGAGGTGGCCGTGATGTACCTCGGCAAGATCGTCGAGATCGGGGACCGCGAGACGATCTACGAGCACCCGCACCACCCGTACACGCAGGCACTGCTGTCCGCCGCCCCGGACGTGAGGCAGGCGGTGATCGGCGGACGCCGGGAGCGGATCCGGCTCGAGGGCGACGTACCGTCGCCGATCAACCCCCCGAGCGGATGCCGGTTCCGTACCCGCTGCTGGATGGCCCAGGAGATCTGTGCCAAGCAGGAGCCCCCGCTCATGCAGATCGGCAGGATGCACAAGGTGGCCTGTCACTTCGCGGCGGAGATCCACCAGGCACCCGACCGGCCGGTCACGGCGTCCCTCCTCGGAGTGGACGACCAGGGCAACCCGATCAGCGGCCAGACACCGACCGAGCCGGTCGAGGACCAGCCCGGGTACGCCGACACGTGGTATGACCTGAAGACCAAGAGCGTCACGTCCCGCTGACCTGCTGAGGGTCCGCCCGGCGACCGGCGTCGTCCTCCCCGCGCCGTACGCTGCACCCGTGCAGGACGAGCCCTCCGACACGCGTCGTTCCTCGACGCCTCAGGACATGCTCTTCGAGACCGAGGGCATGCCTGCCGCGCGCTCCCACGTGCCCGGCTCGGGCTCTCTGCAGGCCAACACCCATGCGTCCGCACCGCTGGCCGTCCGGATGCGGCCGCGCACGCTGGACGAGCTGGTCGGCCAGCCCCAGCTCCGGGCCGAGGGGTCACCGCTGCGGCAGCTGATCGAGGGCCGCCAGTCGATGTCCCTGCTGCTGTGGGGGCCGCCCGGCACCGGGAAGACCACCATCGCGGCCATCGTCAGCGGGCAGACGGACCGCGCGTTCGTCGAGGTCTCCGCCGTGTCTGCGGGAGTCAAGGACCTGCGGTCCGCGATCGACCGGGCCCGCGCCGACCTCACCCGGCGCGGGCGCGAGACCGTCCTGTTCGTCGACGAGGTCCACCGTTTCAGCAAGGCCCAGCAGGACGCCCTGCTGCCCGGGGTCGAGAACCGCTGGGTCACCCTGGTGGCCGCGACGACGGAGAACCCGTTCTTCTCGGTGATCTCGCCGCTGCTGTCGCGCAGCCTCCTCCTGCAGCTGGACCCGCTCACAGACGACGACGTCGTCGAGGTCGTGGACCGCGCGCTCTCCGACGAGCGCGGCCTCGGTGGCGCGCTGACGCTCGAGGGCGACGCGCGTGACCACCTCGTGCGTCTCGCCGGCGGCGATGCCCGGCGGGCTCTCACCTACCTCGAGGCAGCAGCGGGCGCCGCCCGGGCGACGCAGCGGTCGTCCATCGACCTGGCCACCGCCGAGACCGCGGTCGACCGGGCGGCCGTCCGCTACGACCGCCAGGGGGACCAGCACTACGACGTCATCTCGGCGTTCATCAAGTCGGTCCGCGGCTCCGACGCCGACGCCGCGCTGCACTACCTGGCGCGGATGCTCGAGGCCGGGGAGGACCCGCGGTTCATCGCCCGGCGGCTGGTGATCCTGGCCAGCGAGGACATCGGTCTTGCCGACCCCACGGCCCTGACCACGGCCGTCGCCGCGGCCCAGGCGGTCCAGCTGATCGGGATGCCCGAGGCCCGGCTGAACCTCGCTCAGGCGACGATCGCGCTGGCGGTCGCTCCCAAGTCCAACGCGGTGATCACCGCGATCGAGGCGGCGAGCGCCGACGTGCGCGCCGGCAAGATCGGCCAGGTGCCGGCGCACCTCCGCGACGCCCACTACCCGGGCTCGAAGCGGGTCGGCCACGGCACCTCCTACACCTACAGCCACGACGAGCCGTTCGGCATCGCCGAGCAGCAGTACGCACCCGACGTCGTGGTCGATGCCGAGTACTACCGGCCGACCTCGCTCGGGGCCGAAGGAGCGGTCAAGGAGCGCTGGGAGCGGATCCGTCGGCTGGTGCGCGGACGATAGGGTCGTCCACTGTGACCAGTGACCAGGCCGTGCTGCTCGCCCTCGGCGGGCTCGCCGCGGTCTGCGCGGTGCTGGCGGTCGCGGTGGTGCGGTTCCGGGCCGCTGCGGCGCACCTCCGGAGCGACCTGTCCGTACTCCAGCAACGGCTCGACGAGGTCGAGCGCGGGCGGCAGGGTGCGACGCCGGCCGGCGCCGCGACGGTGTCCGCGCCGGCGGAGTTCGTGATCACCGACCTCGGACGCGAGGACGCCGTATCCGATCCGGCTCGCCCGGACGCCCCTGCGTTCGCCGACATCGTCGTGAAGGAGGCGGTGGTGAGGGCCGCCTCCCTCGCGCACGGCGTACGCCGCGGTCTCGCGCCGGCGACCCGCAACCGCATCCGCTTCGAGATGAAGCAGGAGGTCCGTCGGTCGCGCAAGCAGCGGCGTGCCGACCTGAAGGCCGCTCAACGCGACCTGCACGCACGGCAGCGTGCGGCGTTGGCGGAGGAGGCCTCATGAGACGTGGGCTCTGGTTCGTCGCCGGAGCCGGCGCCGGTGTGTACGCGATGGCTCGCGTGCGCCGTCTGCAGGAGGCGTTCACCCGCGACGGCCTCCATGACCGGTGGCAGGCACTGTCGCTCGGGGCTCGCATGCTGCGGGACGAGGTCGCGCAGGGGCAGGCGGAGGCCGAAACGCAGTTGCGCGAGCGGTTCGGTCTCGTGCCTCATGGTAGGCCCCAGCTGAGCGCGGTCGGGCCCCGTGGGCTCTCGGCCCCCGCAGCAGCGCCGCGGCACACCGGTGCGCGCCCCGTGCCGGAGACCTCGGACGCCGACCGAGAGGGTGAGGCCTGATGGACACCGCAGAGATCCGGCGTCGGTTCGTCGCGCACTTCCAGGCGGCCGCGCACACGCCCGTGCCCTCGGCGTCCCTGATCCTCGACGACCCCACGCTGCTGTTCGTCAACGCCGGCATGGTGCCGTTCAAGCCCTACTTCCTCGGTCAGGAGAGCCCGCCCTTCGACCGCGCCGTGAGCGTCCAGAAGTGTGTACGCACTCCCGACATCGAGGACGTCGGGAAGACCACCCGGCACGGCACCTTCTTCGAGATGTGCGGCAACTTCTCGTTCGGCGACTACTTCAAGGAAGAGGCGATCCAGCTCGCCTGGGACCTGGTCACCAGGTCGCAGAGCGAGGGCGGCTTCGGCATGGAGGAGGGCCGGCTGTGGCCCTCGATCCTGCACGGCGACGACGAGGCCCTCCAGATCTGGATGAAGGTCACCGGGCTGCCGAGCGAGCGCATCATCAAGCTGGGCCCGAAGGAGAACTACTGGTCGATGGGCGTCCCCGGTCCCGGCGGACCTTCCTCGGAGATCCTCTACGACCGGGGGCCCGAGCACGGTCCCGACGGCGAGTTCGAGTTCACCGACCGGCTCGTGATGCCGGCCAAGCTCGAGGACCGCTACCTCGAGATCTGGAACCTGGTCTTCATGCAGGACGAGCTCAGCGCGGTGCGGTCCAAGGAGGACTTCGACATCGTCGGCCCCCTCCCGCGCAAGAACATCGACACCGGCATGGGGCTCGAGCGGGTGGCCTACCTGCTCCAGGGCGTCGACAACATGTACGAGATCGACGTGATGTACCCGGTGATCGAGCGCGCCGAGCAGCTGACCGGTCGCCGGTACGGCGCCGGCGGGGAGTCGGGTCACGTCGACGACGTGCGCATGCGCGTCGTGACCGACCACGTGCGCAGCTCGATGATGCTGATCGCGGACGGCGTGACGCCGGGCAACGAAGGGCGTGGCTACGTCCTGCGTCGCCTGCTGCGCCGCGCGGTGCGGTCGATGCGCCTGCTCGGGTGTGAGGACCGGGTGCTGCCCGAGCTGCTCCCGGTGAGCCGCGACAAGATGGGCGAGACCTACCAGGACCTCCACCGCGAATGGGAGCGCATCTCGCAGGTGGCCTACGCCGAGGAGGACGCGTTCCGGCAGACGCTGCGGGCCGGGACGACGATCTTCGACCAGGCCGTCTCCGACGTACGGCGGTCGGGCGGCACCACGCTGAGCGGCGACCGCGCGTTCGCGCTCCACGACACCTACGGCTTCCCGATCGACCTGACCCTCGAGATGGCCGCGGAGCAGGGGCTCGAGGTCGACGAGGTCGGCTTCCGCGAGCTGATGGCCGAGCAGCGGCGCCGGGCCAAGGAGGACGCGGCGGCCAAGAAGGGCGCGCACGCCAACACCGCGGCGTACCGGCAGGTGGCCGACGACCTCGGTGCGGCGGTGGCCTTCACCGGCTATCGCGAGGTGGTCAGCGAGGGCCGTGTCCGCGGCATCGTCCGCGACGGCGAAGTGGTGACGTCCGCCGGTGAGGGTGATGATGTCGAGCTGGTGCTGGACCGCACCCCGTTCTACGCCGAAGGCGGCGGCCAGCTCGCCGACCACGGCGTGATCGAGCTCGGCAACGGCGCCCGCGTCGAGGTCCGCGACGTGCAGTCGCCCATCACCGGGCTGATCGTGCACACGGCGCGTGTCCTCGGTGGCGAGGTGACGCCCGGGCTCGACGCCCACTCCGAGGTCGACGTCGAGCGTCGCAAGTCCATCTCGCGGTCGCACACCGCGACGCACATGGTGCACAAGGCGTTCCGCGAGGCACTCGGCGAGACCGCGACGCAGGCCGGCTCCGAGAACGCTCCAGGCCGGTTCCGGTTCGACTTCTCCGCGACCGGTGCCGTGCCGACGGCGGTGCTGGAGGACGTCGAGGCGCGGGTGAACGACCTGGTGCTCTCCGACCTCGCCGTGCACGCCGAGATCATGAGCCAGGACGAGGCAGTGCGCTCCGGCGCGATGGCGCTCTTCGGCGAGAAGTACGGCGACCAGGTGCGCGTGGTCTCCGTGGGGGACTGGGCGCGTGAGCTCTGCGGCGGCACGCACGCGGAGCGATCGGGCCACCTCGGAGTGATCAAGCTCCTGGGTGAGTCGTCGATCGGCTCCGGCGTACGCCGCGTCGAGGCTCTGGTGGGTGCCGACGCATACCGGTTCCTGGCGCGGGAGCACGTCCTCGTCGCCCAGCTCTCCGAGGCGCTCAAGGCGCGACCGGAGGACCTGCCCGAGCGCGTGAACGACATGCTCGAGCGACTTCGGGCGGCGGAGAAGGCGTTGGAGCAGACACGGATCGCCCGGCTGCTGTCGGAGGGGGCACAGCTCGCGGCGGACGCCGCCGACGTCAACGGCGTCCGGCTGGTCAGCCTGCGGGTCGACGGCGCCGACGCCGCTGACATCCGCACCATGGCGCTCAACCTGCGCAGCCGGCTCAGCCAGGAGCAGCCCGGCGCCGCCGTGCTGATCGGAGTCAAGGACGGCAAGGTGGCGGTGGTCGCCGCCACCAACGACCGCGCCCGTGAGCGGGGCGTCCGGGCGCACGAGGTGCTCGCGGCCGTGATGCCCCTGGTCGAGGGTCGCGGCGGCGGCAAGGATGACGTCGCCCAGGGCGGCGGCAGCGACACGTCGCGGGTCGACGAGGCACTGGCGGCCGCACGCTCCGCGGTGGCCGAGGCCTCCGGGCCGGCCTAGGACGGCCATGCGCCACGGCGTACGCCTCGGGCTGGACCCCGGTGACGCGCGGATCGGCGTCGCGCGCAGCGACCCCACCGGCTTCCTGGCGACACCGCTGGAGACGGTACGACGCGGCAAGGGCGACCTGGCCCGGCTGGCCCGGATCGTCCGGGACGAGGAGGCCGTGGAGGTCGTGGTCGGGCTGCCCCGCTCGCTGTCGGGCGGCGAGGGGCCGGCCGCGGTGAAGGTCCGTGACTTCGCAGCCAGGCTGGCGGCCCGGATCGCGCCGGTGGAGGTGCGTCTCCAGGACGAGCGTCTGACCACCGTGAGCGCGGAGGCTATGCTGCGCGACCGGGGAAAGAGGGGTGCCGAACGGCGGGCCGTGGTCGACCAGGCTGCGGCGGTGCTCATCCTGCAGCACGCCCTGGACACCGAGCGGGCGACCGGACGCCCACGCGGCGAGATCGTACGGGGAGAGACCGTGACAGGAGAGTCATGAACGACCACGCCGACGACGGCGTCGAACCCGGTCACACCTACGACCCGCAGGTGGCGGACCCCGACGGCGCTGACCTCGACGGTGACTACGAGCCCTCCTACCTCGGCGGTGCGCGCAAGAAGCAGAAGCGCAGCTTCTCCGGCTGCCTGGCTGTGCTGGTCGCGCTGGCGGTCGTGGTCGGCGGCGCCTACATCGCGGGCACCAAGGGCTTCCACTTCCTCAAGGACCACCTCTCCCACGCCGCCGACTACGACGGACCCGGGCACGGGAAGGTGGTGTTCGAGGTCAAGCAGGGAGACTCGACATCGACCATCGGCCGCCACCTGAAGGCGGACGGCGTGGTGGCGTCGGTGGACGCCTTCATCGAGGCGTCGAACGGCAAGAACACGATCCAGGTCGGCTTCTACCAGCTGAAGAAGAAGATGGCCGCCGCGGACGCCTTCCGCGTCCTGGACAACCCCGACAACATCATCAAGGACACGGTCACGATCCCCGAGGGCCTGCGGGTCGTCGACATCGTGGCGATCCTGGCCCAGCAGACGAAGTACTCCCAGCAGGACTTCGAGGACGCGCTCCAGAGCACTGCGGCGCTCGGGCTGCCGGCGTACGCCCACGGGAACCCCGAGGGCTATCTCTTCCCCTCGACGTACCCCTTCGGTCCGACCGAGCAGCCGGTCGACATGCTCAAGGACATGGTCGACCGGTGGAAGCAGGCCGCGGTCCAGGACGGGCTGGTCGCCGGCGCGAAGAAGGTGGGCAGGACCCCCGCCGAGGTGATGACGATCGCCAGCCTGATCCAGGCCGAGGGTCGCGGCAGCGACATGCCGAAGATCTCGCGGGTCATCTACAACAGGCTGGACGGCCCGGGGGACCAGCAGGGGACCAACGGCCGGCTGCAGATCGACGCGACGGTCAACTACGCCCTGCACCGCAAGGGCGTGGTGGCGGTGTCCACCGCCGAGACCGAGAACACCGACTCGCCCTACAACACCTACAAGTACGCCGGTCTGCCGCCCGGTCCGATCGACTCGCCGGGTGACGAGGCGATCAAGGCCGCCCTGCATCCCGCCGACGGACCGTGGTACTACTACCTGACCGTGAACCTGAGGACCGGGGAGACGAAGTTCGGCACCACCTACTCAGACTTCCTGCAGTTCCGCCAGGAGTACGCGCAGTACTGCACGACGTCGAGCCGCTGCTAGGAGCGCGATGCCGAGGCGCTGTGCGGTCCTGGGTGACCCGATCGAGCACTCCTTGTCGCCGGTGCTGCACCGGGCGGCGTACGCCGAGCTCGGGCTGGACTGGAGCTACGACGCCGTGCAGGTGCGAGCCGGTGGGCTCACCGCCTTCGTCGAGGGCCTCGACGGCGAGTGGCGTGGTCTGTCGCTGACCATGCCGCTCAAGCGCGAGGTGGTGCCGCTGCTGACCTCCCGGGACGCCTGGACCGAGATCTCGGGCGCGGCGAACACCGTGCTGCTGGACGACGCCGGACGCCACGGGCTGAACACCGACGTTCCCGGAGCCGAGGCCGCCCTGTCCCGGGCCACGGACTCGCGGCTCCGCACGGCGGTCGTGCTGGGCGGCGGTGCAACGGCGACGTCGGTGCTGCTGGCACTCGCCGAGCGCGGGCTCGAACGCGCGACGGTGGTCGTCCGCGAGCCCGCGCGAGCGACCGGCACGGTCAGGGCGGTCGGCCGTCACCCGCGGCCCCCGGTGCTGGAGGTCGTCTCGCTGGGCGACCTCCGGCGCGGGGAGGGCGACATCGTCGTCTCGACCATCCCGGCGACGGCGCAGACGAGCGCCGTGCTGGCCGCCGTGGCGGACGTCCCCGTCGTGTTCGACGTGGTGTACGACCCCTCGCCGACGCCGTTGCTCGCGGCAGCCGCCCGGGACGGCCGGACGGTGGTCGGCGGCTTCGAGCTGCTGCTCTGGCAGGCCGTCGACCAGGTGCGCGCGATGACCGGGCGGTTCGACGTGCCGGTGGACGCGATGCGACGCGCCGGTGAGGCGGGTCTGACCGAACGCCGTCGGTAGGCGCGTGCTTCTGGCTAGGGTCTGCGAGCATGGACTCGACCGTCGCGGCCGCGCTCCTCGGCGCGGGCGTGGCGGGGCCGGGCGGCCTCCTGGTTCCACGGCTGATCGCGCTCGTGCCCGCCTGGGAGCCGACGCCCCCGGCGGAGGGCGACGCCACCGTCGACGCCGTCGAGGCCCCAGCGGACGCCCCGAACGAGCCCGCCCTCGCGACCGAGACCGCGACCGGCACCCGGAGCGGCTCTGCCGCGCAGGAGGAGCCGCCTGAGCCGTATGCCGACATCGCCGCGCTGCCCGGGCTGGCCTGGAAGAGCGCGCTCGCCGGAGCCGTCGCCGGTGCGGTGGTGGGTGCTGGGGCCGGGTGGGAGTGGGCCTGGCTCCTGTGGGTACCGTTCGTCCCGGTCTACCTGGCGCTGGCCGTGATCGACTGGCGCACCCGGCTGCTCCCGACGTACCTCATCGCGCCCACCCTCGTGGCGCTCGTGGCACTCGTCCTGCTGGGCTGGGCGGTGACCGGCGACGCGCACGCCGTGGTACGCGCGGGCCTCGGTCTGGTGACCTGCGGGGGCTTCTACTTCCTGCTGTGGCTGGTCCATCCCCGGGGACTCGGGTTCGGCGACGTGCGGTTGTCGGGCCCACTGGGCGTCGCGCTCGGGTGGATCGGATGGGGTCAGGTGTTCGTCGGCGTGTACGCCGGCTTCCTGCTCGGCGGGGTGATCGGTGGGCTCCTCGCGGTGGTCAGGATCGTGGAGCGGAAAGGCGTTCCGTTCGGGCCGTTCATGCTGCTCGGAGCGGTGGCGGGGCTGCTGTGGGGCGGCTCGCTCTGGTCGGGTCTCGTCGGCGGCTGACCTCCCCGGTCGCTGCGACTGCCCATGGAAGACTGGCCGCATGCTGCGCTGGCTCACCGCGGGGGAGTCCCACGGCCCCGCCCTGGTCGCGATCCTCGAGGGCCTGCCCGCGCATGTGCTGGTCACCACCGACGACGTGTCGGCGGCCCTGGCCCGCCGGCGTCTGGGCAGGGGTCGCGGCGCGCGGATGGGCTTCGAGCAGGACCGGGTGACCATCCTCGGCGGCGTCCGGCACGGCGAGACGATGGGCGGGCCGGTCGCGATCGAGGTCGCCAACACCGAGTGGCCCAAGTGGGAGCAGGTGATGGCCGCGGACCCGGTGGACGCCTCGGTGCTCGAGGATCTCGCCCGCAACGCCCCGCTGACCCGTCCCCGGCCCGGCCATGCCGACCTGGTCGGCATGCAGAAGTACGGCTTCGACGAGGCTCGGCCGGTGCTCGAGCGAGCCTCGGCGCGCGAGACCGCCGCGCGGGTGGCGCTGGGATGCGTGGCCGGTGCGTTTCTCGAGCAGGCCACGGGGGCCCGGCTGGTGTCCCACGTGATCGAGCTCGGCGGCGTACGCGCGCCTGCCGACGTGCTCCCCGGACCGGACGACGTCGCCCGACTGGACGCCGACGAGGTGCGCTGCCTGGATGCCGGGACGAGCGCGGCCATGGTCGCCGCCGTCGACCAGGCCCACCGCGACGGCGACACTCTCGGCGGCGTGGTCGAGGTGGTCGTGCACGGCCTTCCGCCGGGACTGGGCTCGCACGTCCACTGGGACCGGCGGCTGGACGCCCGGCTCGCGGGGGCCCTGATGGGGATCCAGGCGATCAAGGGCGTCGAGGTCGGCGACGGTTTCGAGCTGGCCGCGACGCGCGGGAGCCTGGCCCATGACGAGATCGTCCCGACCGACGAGGGCATCAGGCGCACCAGTGGCCGCTCGGGTGGTACGGAGGGCGGGATGTCGACCGGTGAGGTGCTGCGAGTGCGAGCGGCGATGAAGCCGATCTCGACCGTCCCGAGAGCCCTGCGCACCGTCGACGTGGGGACCGGCGAGGCGGCGGTCGCCCACCACCAGCGCTCAGACGTGTGCGCCGTGCCGGCTGCCGGCGTCGTGGCCGAGGCGATGGTGGCCCTGGTGCTGGCCGACGCGGTGCTGGAGAAGTTCGGCGGCGACGCCGTGGCGGAGACCCGGCGCAACGTCGCGGCATACCTGGACACCCTGAGGTTCAGGTGACGCGACCGCGGGTGGTGCTCGTGGGTCCGATGGGCGCCGGGAAGTCGACGGTCGGGAGGATCCTGGCCGATCGCGGGGGCATCGGGTTCCGCGACACCGACGACGACGTGGAGGCGCTCGACGGGCGCACGGTCTCCGACATCTTCGTGGAGTCCGGTGAGCAGCACTTCCGCGACCTCGAGCGAGCCGCCGTCTCCCGGGCGCTGGCCGAGCACGACGGCGTGCTCGCCGTGGGTGGCGGTGCGGTGCTGGCCGAGGACACGCGGGCGGCGCTGGCGGGCCACCGGGTCGTCTACCTGCGGGTCGGCCTGACCGACGCCGCGTCCAGGGTCGGGCTCGGTACGTCGCGCCCGCTGCTGCTCGGCAACGTCCGGGGCACCATGAAGGCACTGCTCGACGAGCGGGGTCCGGTCTACGAGGAGCTGGCCACGTCGGTCGTCGACACCGACGGACGGACGCCGGACGAGGTCGCCCTCCTCGTCGAGGAGGCGCTCGGTGTCTGAGCCGTCGGTGGTGCGGGTCGAGGGCGCCGCGCCCTACGACGTGGTGGTCGGGCAGGATCTCCTGGACCGGCTGCCCGCCCTTCTCGGCCGCGACGTGCACCGGGTCGGCCTGGTGCGTCCGGAGGACCTCACGGGTCCGGCCGAGGCGGTGGTGGCTGCCCTGGGGGCGGCGTACGACGTGGTGGCTCTGCCCGTGCCGGCGGGCGAGCGCGCCAAGACCGCCGAGGTGACTGCCTCCTGCTGGGAGGCCCTGGGCAGGGCCGGCTTCACCCGGAGCGACGCCGTCGTGGCGGTCGGCGGCGGGGCGACGACCGACCTCGGCGGCTTCGTCGCGGCGACGTGGTTGCGCGGCGTCCGCGTCGTGCACGTGCCCACCACGCTGCTCGGCATGGTCGATGCCGCGGTGGGGGGCAAGACAGGCATCAACACGGCCGCGGGCAAGAACCTGGTCGGCGCGTTCCACGAGCCGGCGGGCGTGCTCTGCGACCTCGCACTGCTGGACACGTTGCCCGAGGCCGAGCTCCGCTCCGGCCTGGGTGAGGTCGTCAAGTGCGGCTTCGTCGCCGACCCGCAGATCCTGCGGGTCGTCGAGACCGCGTCGCCCGACGACCTGGCGCCTGACGCGCCCGCGCTTCGTGAGCTCGTCGAGCGCGCGGTCCGCGTCAAAGCCGCGGTCGTCTCCGGTGACCTGCGCGAGTCACGGGGTGACGGCGCCGAGCCTGGTCGCGAGGTGCTCAACTACGGGCACACCATGGGCCACGCCGTCGAACAGGCCAGCGACTATGCGCTGCGGCACGGTGAGGCCGTGGCCATCGGCTGCGTCTTCGCCGCCGAGCTCGCCCGTGCCGCCGGCCTGCTCGACGACGACGTCGCCGACCGGCACCGCCCGGCGTTCGACCGCCTGGGCCTGCCCACGGGCTGGGACGGGGCGTCGTACGACGACCTGCGGGCCCGGATGTCGGTGGACAAGAAGGCGCGGGGCTCCACGCTGCGGTTCGTCGTGCTCGACGACCTCGCGCACCCGCGCATCCTGGCCGACCCGGGCGAGGACCACCTCCGGGCGGCGTACGACGTCATGGTGAGAGGCGCACGATGAGGGTGCTGGTGCTGAACGGTCCGAACCTCGGCCGGCTGGGCCGCCGCGAGCCTGAGATCTACGGCTCCACGACGTACGCCGAGCTGGTGGCGCTCTGCGAGGACTGGGGGCGCGAGCTCGGGCTCGAGGTCGAGGTGCGCCAGACCAACCACGAGGGTGAGCTGCTGGACTGGCTCAACACCGCCGCCGACGACCAGACCGCGGTCGTGCTGAACGCCGGTGCGTGGACCCACTACTCACTGGCGCTCTACGACGCGTGCGCGCAGCTGTCGGCCCCACTGGTCGAGGTGCACCTGAGCGACCCGGCCCAGCGGCCGGAGGAGTTCCGTCACCACTCCGTGGTCACCCCGCACGCGGTCGCGGTCATCGCGGGCCACGGCGTGGACGGCTACCGCGAGGCACTCCGGCTGATCGGGTCGTCCGCCTGACGTGGTGCCGGAGCACCACGTCAGCCCCGGACGACCAGGGTCGAGCGGAGCGAGCGGAACCGAAGGAGCCCGCCGGCCGTCCGATCGGCACATCCCGATCTCGCCGGACCTCAGGGAGTGCGCCATGGATCGTTCCGTCACCGTCAGTGCCAAGGGCATGCTCGTCGCGGCCGTGGTCGCACTCGCGCTCGTCGTCGCCTACCTGTTGGGGGCGGGCGGCGGGTCGGCCCAGGCGTCGCCCAATGCGTCCGCCGGGTCCACCGACGCCAGGCCACGCACGCTGGTGACCACCGGCACCGGCAAGACCGTCGGCGTGCCGGACGAGCTGACGTTCTCGTTGGCGGTGGCACTGGTCCGCCCCGACCTGCGCACGGCGCTGGCCGATGCCAACGCCACGATGGACCGGGTGCTGACCCGGCTCGACCAGCTCGGCGTCCGCCGCTCGGACGTGCAGACGACGGGCCTGCAGATGAACGCCGTGTACGACTACCACGCCTACGGCCCGCCGACACTGCGGGGCTACCGCGTCTCCCAGCGTGCCGAGGTGCTCGTCCGCGACCTGGCCCGCGGCGGCCGAGCGGTCACCGCAGCCGTGAACGCCGGCGGCAACGACGTCAGGGTCGGCGACATCGGCCTCCGCATCGCCGACACCGACACGCTGCTGGCGCAGTCGCGCCAGGAGGCGGTCAAGCAGGCCACCGCCGAGGCCCAGCAGTACGCCGACGCCACCGGCCAGGACCTCGGCCCGGTGCTCTCCCTGCGTGAGGTCCACGCCACCCCGCCGGTGACGCACCGGGTCGCCTTCCAGAGCCGAGACATGGCCACAGTCGGCAAGGCGCTCCCGATCCGGGCCGGCAAGGACCGCCTCGCGGTCACCGTCAAGATCGTGTGGTCGTTCCGATGAGCCGGGCCCGGATGTCCGGTCGCCGTCAGGCGATGCTGCTGGCAGGTCCGCTCCTCGCCGCCGTCGCCCTCACCGCGACCGCCTGCGGCGGGTCCTCGTCCGGAGGCACGACTGCGGGCGGTGTCGGAGGCGTCGACAGCGTCGCCGCAGCAGAGCCCGCGCCTGCGCGGGCTCAGGACTTCAGCTCGGGCTCGGGAGCGTCGGCTCGGCATGACGTCCAGCAACGCGCCGTGATCTCCACCGGCCAGGTCGAGCTGACCAGCGACGACGTCGCAGCCGCGCGCGACCGCGTCGACGCCGTGCTCTCGCGCGAGGCCGGCCGGATCGCGGACGAGCACACGACGACCGACGACCGCGGCACGGTGACCCACGCCCACCTCGTCCTCCGGGTTCCGAGCGGCCGGTTCGACGACTCGATGGACGGGCTGGCGGGGGTCGCGACGCTGCGCAGCTCGGTACGCAAGGCAGAGGACGTGACGACCGAGGTCATCGACACCGACGCGCGGATCGCGGCAGAGCGGGCCGGCGTCCGGCGCCTGCGCGACCTCGTCTCGCGGGCGGCGAACCTGCCGGCCCTGCTCGCGGTGGAGCGTGAGCTCACCGCTCGACAGGCCGAGCTCGAGTCCCTGCTGCAGCAGCGGGCCTACCTGGCGGACCGCACCAGCCTGGCGACCATCACCGTGGACATCGCGCGGCACGTCGCACCCTCGCCCGCGAAGCGCTCGACCGGTGGGTTCGTCGGCGGTCTCCGGCACGGGTGGGACGCTCTGGTGACCGTGGTGGTGGGGCTGCTGGTGGCCCTCGGCACCGTGCTGCCGTTCGCCGTCGCCGCGGCACTGGTCGGGCTGCCGGCCTGGCTGGTGGTGCGCCGGTTCCGCCGGCCGCGCCAGCCCGACGCGCCGCCCGCCGAGTCGTAGGGGGAGCCGAGGGCGACGATGCAGGGCCGAGGCGAGCGGCGTACTAGAATCGGCGGTCGCCCGCCCGGACCTCTGCCGGGGTCGGGCCCACCGTCTCCCATCGGAAGAGGCACTCCCGCATGGCCACGACCAACGACCTCAAGAACGGCATGGTGCTCAACCTCGACGGCCAGCTCTGGCAGGTCCTGTGGTTCCAGCACCACAAGCCCGGCAAGGGCGGTGCGGTCGTCCGGTCGAAGCTGAAGAACGTGGAGTCCGGCAAGGTCGTCGACCGCACCTTCAACGCCGACGTGAAGGTGGAGGTCGCGAACGTCGACAAGCGGACCATGCAGTACCTCTACAACGACGGCACGTCGTACGTCTTCATGGACACCGGCACGTTCGACCAGGTCGAGATCGGCCCGGACATCGTCGGCAACGCGAAGAACTTCATGCTGGAGAACCAGGAGGCGATCGTCGCGTCGAACGACGGGCGGGTGCTGTACCTCGAGCTGCCCGCCTCCGTTGAGCTCGAGATCACCTACACCGAGCCGGGCGTCGTCGGCGACAGCGCCACGGGGCGGACCAAGCCCGCCACGCTCGAGACCGGCCACGAGATCCAGGTTCCGCTGTTCATCACCCAGGGCGAGAGGGTCAAGGTCGACACCCGCGACTCCTCCTACCTCGGCCGCGTCAAGGCCTGAGGGCCGACCCGTCCCATGGCCGCACGCAGCAAGGCGCGCAAGCGCGCGCTCGACATCCTCTACGCCGCGGAGATGCGCGCCGAGGGCGTCGTCGAGGCACTCGAGGCGGCCGTGGCCCGCGGGGAGGGACCGACCAACGCCTACACCGAGACCCTGGTCCGCGGCGTGGCCGAGCATCGCAGCCGGATCGACGAGCTGATCGGGGAGTACGCCCACGGCTGGACGCTGGACCGGATGCCGGCGGTCGACCGTACGGCGTTGCGGATCGGTGCCTTCGAGCTGCTCTACGCCGAGGAGATCCCGGCCGCGGTCGCCGTCAGCGAGGCGATCGCCCTGGTCCGCGACCTGTCCACCGACGACTCGCCGGCGTTCGTCAACGGCGTGCTCGGGGCGATGCTGCGCGACCGCGCGACCCTCACCCTCTAGGGGGATCGGCGCGCCGAGACTTGCCACTACATTCTGCGTCATGGCGAACGTGAGCGACCAGGCGGAGCAGTTCGGGCGCCAGGCGGACAGCAGCGAGTGGATGGACCGCGCGGTGCGCGTCGGCATGGTCGCCTACGGCATCGTCCACCTGACGATCGCCTGGCTGGGCATCCAGCTCGCCCTCGGCAACAACAGCGGCTCCGCGTCGCGCAACGGGGCCCTGACCCAACTGGCCCAGCAGCCGTTCGGCGAGGTCGTGGTGTGGGTCGTCGCGATCGGGATGTTCCTGCTGGTCATCTGGAAGCTGCTCGAGGCGTTCATCGACTTCAGTCTCGAGGACGGCGCCAAGAAGGCCCTCAAGCCGGCCAGCAACGTGTTCAAGGCGATCGTGTACGGCACGCTCGGCGTGAGCGCCGTCCGCGTCGCCACCGGGTCGAAGTCGAAGAGCAACACCTCCGACTACACCGCCAAGCTCATGGACCAGCCGTTCGGCCGCTGGTTGGTGGGGCTGATCGGGGTCGCGATCATCGGGTACGGCGTCTACCTCGCCTACCGGGGCTGGAGCGAGAAGTTCCTCAAGCACCTCGATGCCCAGGGTCGCAGCGGCGAGGCCGGCAAGGCCTACAAGACCTTCGGCAAGGTGGGCTACATCGCCAAGGGCATCGCGATCGGGGTCATCGGCCTGCTGTTCGTCTACGCGGCGATCGACCACTCGGCCAAGAAGTCCGGCGGCCTCGACCAGGCCCTGCACAAGGTGCTCCACCAGCCCTTCGGCCCCGTGCTGCTGATCGCCATCTCGCTCGGGATCGGCTGCTACGGCCTCTTCTGCTTCGCCCGGGCGCGTCACCTGTCCGCGCAGCGCTGACCCCAACCGGGACGGGTCATCCGGCGATGGCGTCCTGTTCCTTCCCGGCGCTCCAGCCCAGGGCGCGGTCCACGACACGGCGTAGGAGCGTGGCCGACCCGCGGGGCGCACCGCACAGCCTGCCGGCCACGTGCCCGTCGGGGCGCACCAGCACCGCGCTGGCTGCGTCGATCCGGTAGCGAGTCGCCGCCTCTCCGCCATCGTCGCCGACGTCGTGCCCCAGCTCCACGACCCGGATCGGGAGCCCGGTCGCGGCCAGATCTGAGACAGCGTCGCGCCACGCGGCCCCGCCGCCCCGGCCGGTGACCATGGTCAACCGGCCGTCGTAGAGGTCCAGCAGCGACACCCGGTCGCCGTTGCGCTCGACCCAGGCGTGCGGCGCCCGGGCTCCCGGCCGTACGCCGTGACTCGGGTGCGGGGAGTCGTCGTCGATGACCGTGGAGCGGTAGGTCACCTCGAGGTCGTCGACCAGGAGGTCGACCGGCTCCGCGTCGCCCCCGGCCGGCTCGAGGGACCGGTGGGCGTTGGCCACGCCGACGGGGCGGCGCTCGGCGTCGTAGCTGTCGAGCAGCCTCGGGTCGGCCCAGCCGCGGAGGACCCAGGCGAGCTTCCAACCCAGGTTGTGCGCGTCGGCGATGCCGGTGTTCATGCCGGTGGCGCGTCGTGGAGTCGTCCGGTGCGCCGCGTCGCCGACCAGGAAGACAGGCCCCGCCTGCTGGGTCTCGGCGACGGCGGCGCCGAACTCCCACGGGAACAGACCTTCGACGCGTGGCTCGAGTCCCGGGAGGCCGGTCGCCGCGCGGATGGCGGCGCGCAGGCGTTCCTGCGTCCAGTCTGCCAGCGAGTCGCCCCGGCCCGGCTCCCACTCGACGTCGAGGACCCACCGGTCCGGCTCGCCGGTGGCCACGACCATGCTCTCCGCGCCGGGCGCCACGGTCGCGTACAGGGCGAAGGGCCGATCGCCCACGGCGGGCGAGAGGTCGCCTCGGAACAGCACCGAGAGGTGGTGGCCCTCCGAGCCGAGGACGCGCCATCCGATGCCGGCGCGCTCACGTACGGTGCTGGTCGCGCCGTCGGCGCCGACCACGTAGCGCGCCCGCACGACGTACGACGGGCCACCGGGCAGGGCTCGGACCCGAGCGGTGGCGCCGCTGCCCCCGACCGTCAGCGACGTCAGCTCGAGACCGAACCGGACGTCGCCGCCCTGCTCGCGCACGTGGCGCAGGAGCACGGGCTCGAGCTGGTCCTGGGCGCAGAACGCGAACCGGCTCGGGCTGAGAGCCGAGGTGTGGGCGCCCTCCGGGACGCCGAGAGGGACCTCCTGCAGCTGCGGAGCGGCCAGGGTGGCGGACACCGACATCGCCAGGCGGACCTCGGTGTCGCGCTCGGGCAGCTGGTCGTCGAGGCCCCAGCTGCGCAGGATCTCCATGGTGCGCAGCCGCACTCCCGTGGCCTTCGGGAAGATCGAGGTCCCGGAGTGGCGGTCGACGGTCAGGGTACGGATGCCGGCCCGGGCCAGGGCGGCACTGACGGTGAGTCCGGACGGGCCGGCTCCCACCACGAGGACGTCGACGTCCAGGTCGTGGTCGGTGGTCATCACGATGCTCCTCCTTCGAGGGATCAAGGGTGTCGGCGGCCAGCATGCGAGTGAGCGGGCGCTCCCCACATCCGTGGCCGCTGCGGAGATAGCGGGGCACTGGCGGGCCCGGACCGGTGCTGCCAAACTCCGTGGTCACCACCGATGTCTCGATGCTGCGGAGGGCGGATCGTCGTCAGCGAACACCCGAAACCCAGGAGCTCGAGATGACCACGATGACCCAGACCCCGCGGCGCGCCGCACTCGCGGACCTGACCGCCGACCTCGACCGCGCGGTGCGCGGACACCCATCCGACGCCGCGACTGCTGCCGCCGTCGCGCGGGCACTGGCGCCGTACCTCGGTGCCGAGGGCCTGCTGACCTCGGACCAGCGCCAGGGCGACCCGGAGCGCTACCGGCAGCACGTGCTGCACGTGGCCGACGACGGAGCGTTCTCGCTGGTGGCGCTGGTCTGGCTGCCCGGCCAGGCCACCCCGGTCCACGACCACGTGTGCTGGTGCGTGGTGGGCGTCCACGAGGGCGAGGAGGAGGAGATCCGCTACGCCCTCGTCGACGGGCGGCTGTCGGTGACCGACCAGCTGGTCAACCCCGGCGGTGAGGTCAGCATCGCGCTGCCGCCCGGCGACATCCACCTGGTGCGCAACGGCGGCGACGACCTGGCGGTGTCGCTGCACGTCTACGGCGCCGATCTGCGGCAGACCGGCACCAGCATCCGGAGGCGCTACGACCACCCGGTGACGACGCGGGCCGCCTAGGTCACGTCGTCCAGGCCGCGTGACCAGGCGGCCAGGTCCGACCGGTCGGAGGTTCCGGACTTGGCGAGCAGGTGGGCGACGTGCGTCTCGACCGTCCGGGTCGAGAGGAACAGACGCTCGGCGATCTCGGCGTTGCTGCGGCCGTCACGGACGAGCCGCAGCACGTCGAGCTCGCGGCTCGTCACGCCGGCCGCACGCAGCTGCGGCGGGACCGGCCCGGCGCCCCGGCCCCGTCGGGTGGGAGCGCCAGCCCGCCGCAGCAGGTCGCGGCAGGTGCCCGCGAGCCGGTCCTCGCCGGAGGCCTCGTGCTCGGCGAGGTTGGCCCGCAGCGCGGGCACCGGGTCACCCCACCCGTCGACGACAGCGCGCTCGAGGGCGAGGAGTCGCAGGACCCGCCGCCACCAGGCGGTGCGGGACAGCAGGGCGTCGGCCTCGGCGAACGTCTCCGCCGCCTCGTCGGGACGGCCGGCCCGTCCTGCCGCGACCGCGTCGGCGTACCGGAGGGCGGCGAGGTTCGCGGCACGCCGCACTGCGGGAGCACGGCGTACCGCGTCGCGTGCGTCGCGGCCGCCGTCGCCCGCGCTCCCTGCGACGGTCCGCAGCAGCGCCCACAGGCCCACCACGTGCAGCGGCGCCGAGGCCGCGTTCTGCATCAGCAGCGGCACGCTGCGGTCCAGCAGCAGGTCGGCGCTCGGCAGGTCGTGGGCCAGCAACGCGGCGTGGGCCCGCGCCAGCTCGGCCATCGCCAGCGCGTCCGGACCCGGCCCCGCTGTGACGACGGCCAGCGTGTCCTCCATCGACGCGAGGTCGCCGGTCGCGGCGTGCGACAGCGCGAGCATGGTGGCGGCCATCGCCCGGAGCCCGTGCAGGTGCAACGTTCCGGCCTGGTGCACCAGTCCGGCGACGCGCTCGCGCACGGCCTGCGGACCGGCCTCGAGCAGGAGCTCGTCGCAGAGCAGCAGCTCCGCCGACAGCGCGGTCGACAGGAGGCCGAGGTCGAGGGCGAGCTCCCGAGCGGCGCGCAAGGTGGAGGACCCAGTGCCGTCGAGCAGCTCGAGGGTGCCGAGCCCGAGCAGCGCCTCGACGCGTGCAGCGGTGACGCCGTGCTCGGCGCCGACCTGGGCGGCGCGTGCGAACGCGGCCCGGGCCGTTGCCACGTCGCTGATCCGGGCGATCCGGCCGAGGGCGCACAGCGCCTCGCACAGCAGCTCTGGGCTGTCCCGCGACTCGGCGAGCTGGACGGCCCGGGCGGCCAGCACCTCGGCCTGGTGCACCCGACCGTCGCCGTGGGCGGCGTCCGCGGCCAGGGTGGCCGACCGTGGGTCGTCGGGGCGTCCGGCGCGGTCGACGTACTCCTCGGCCTCGGCCCACCGCCGGTCGTCGATGGCCGCACGGGCCAGCCGGAGGCTCAGCTCGGCATGGTCGGCGCCGGTCGTCCGCTCGAGGGCCGGCACGCCGGCCTCGAGTGCGGCGACGGGACGTCCGGTGAGGGTGAGCAGCAGCACGCGTTCCGACGCGCCCCGGTCGGGATCCCCTGCTGCGTCCACCAGGGCCAGCAGCCGCTCGGCGCTGGCGTACGCCGACCGACGCCGCTCGCGGACCGCCGCCCGCAGGGCGACCTCGGCCGCCTGCTGCGTCTCGCCGGCCACCAGGAGCAGACGAGCCGCGTGCTCGTCGTGCTCGGGTCGGCCGCTCTCCAGCAGCGCGTGCGCCGCACGGCGTGCCAGCGCCGCGCGCTCGGGCGGCAGGAGCCCCTCGGCGACGGCCTCCTGGGTGAGGGCGTGTCGCCAACGGAGCTCCGCCGTGTCCTGCACCAGCAGGTGAGCGGCGGCGGCCTCGCGAAGACCCGCCCACACCTCGTCGGCGTGGTCTCCGGTGACCGCCGGCAGCAGCGACCAGTCGGGCTCGCCCCCCAGTACGGCGGCGGCTCGGAGCACCGCTCGGCCGACGGGAGACAGGGAGTCGAGCCGGCGGTGCACGTCCGCAGCGACGCTCGCGGGCACCGGAGCGGTGGCGTCGACGTCGGTGGGGAGCCCGGCGGAGGCGGACACGGACCTGGTGAGCTCCTCGACGAGCAGCGGGACACCGTCGGCCCGGGCCACGACGTACGCCGCCAGCTCGGCCGCGAGGCTCCCGCCGGCCTGGGCGGCTGCGAGCTCCTCGACCTCGGCCGGCGCCAGCGCAGCCAGGCGCAGGACGGTCACGCCCGGCCCCGCTCCCAGCAGACCCGCGAGCCCCGCGCCGGGGCCGTCGTCCCGCACCGAGACCGCCACCAGCACCCGGCTGTCGTGGACCGCCGGGCCGAGGTAGCGCAGCAGCGCGACCGAGTCGGGGTCGGCCCAGTGGGCGTCCTCGAGGACCAGGAGGCACCCGGCACGCTCCGCGGCGCCGTCCAGGAGCCGTAGCACGCCCTCGCCCAGCACGAGCGTCGGGTCCAGCTCGACCCGGTCGGGTCGCCCGACCCGTGGGGGGTCGTGGTCGGCCCAGTCGGGGAGCAGGTGCCCGAGCGCGCTCCGATAGGGACGCAGGGCCGGGGAGACGTCGACTTGCTGCCGACGCAGCACCGGGACCAGCGCCTGGGCCACCGGCCGGTACGCCGGTCCGTCCGCCACGGCCGCACCCCTGAGCACGACCGTTCCCTGTGCACGGGCACGTTCCTCGAGCTCGCGCAGGAGCCGGGACTTGCCGATCCCTGCTTCTCCGGTGACCACGACCAGTGACCCGCGACCGGCCACGGCGTCCGCCAGCAGGCGGAGCAGCTCGGTCAGCTCCTCCCGTCTCCCCACCAGTGGCGTCTCGGGCACCCCCCGTTTGTACCGGACCTCGGTGCCCGCTTCCCACCTGTGTCCGCCGGCCGCGGCCCTCCCGTCCGCGTGGCCTGCATGGAAGGGTGAGGTCATGACGCAGACAGCGGGGGAGCACGCGGCGACCGAGTTCGACGTGATCGTGGTGGGACTCGGTCCCGGCGGCGAGCATGTCGCCATCAAGCTGGGGGAGGCCGGGTGGCGCGTGCTCGGGATCGAGGAGCGGCTGGTCGGCGGGGAGTGCCCGTACTTCGGCTGCGTGCCCTCGAAGATGATGATCGCGGCCGCCCACACCCTGCGCGAGGCCGGCCGGGTGAACACCATGGCGGGGTCCGCCACGGTGACCCGGGACTGGTCCCCGGTGGCCGCGCGGATCCGCGACGAGGCGACCGACGACTGGGACGACACCGTCGCGGTGAAGCGGCTCGAGGACGCCGGGGTCACCTTCGTCCGGGGCCACGGCGTGCTGGCGGGCGACGGCCGCGTGGTGGTCGACGACACCACGTACGCCGCTACGAAGGGGATCGTGGTCAACACCGGGACCGCGCCGGCGGCTCCGCCGGTCCCCGGCCTAGGGGACACGCCGTACTGGACCAACCGCGACGCGGTACAGCTCACCGAGCTCCCGTCGTCCCTGGCCGTGATCGGCGGCGGGGCGATCGGCTGCGAGCTCGCCCAGGTGATGTCGCTGTTCGGGGTGCGGGTCACGGTGGTGGAGGTGGCCGACCGGCTGGTCGCTCCCGAGGAGCCCGAGGCGAGCGAGGCGCTGGAGAAGGCGTTCGCGGAGGGAGGCATCCAGGTCCTGACGGGGGCGTCGATCGCATCGGTGTCCTACGCCGACGGGCAGTTCACCCTCGACCTCGGTGGCCAGGAGCTCACGGTCGAGAAGCTGCTCGTCGCCGCTGGACGACGCAACAACCTGCAGGGCCTCGGCCTGGAGAAGGTCGGTCTCGACCCCGACTCGCGCGCGCTCGAGACCGACGAGCGCATGCGCGTGGCGGACGGGGTGTGGGCGATCGGCGACATCGTCGGCAAGGGTGCGTTCACCCACGTGTCGATGTACCAGGGAGCCGTGGTGCTCAACGACCTCCTCGGCCGCGACGGGCCCTGGGCGGACTACCGCGCCGTCTCGCGGGTCACCTACACCGCACCCGAGGTGGCGTCCGTGGGCCTGACCGAGAAGGCGGCCCGCGAGTCCGGGGTGGACGTCGTGACAGCGGTCGGCGACCTCGGTGGCCGGGGCTGGATGACCCAGGAGGACGGTCTGATCAAGCTGGTCGCGGATCGGCGGCGGGAGGTCCTGGTCGGCGGTGTCGTGGTCGGTCCCGCGGGGGGCGAGATCATGTCGATGCTCGAGCTGGCCGTCCACGCCGAGGTGCCGGTCGCGACCCTGCTGCACCAGCACTTCGCCTACCCGACGTACCACCGCGCCTACGAGACGGTGCTCAAGGACCTCGGGGCCCAGCTCGGCGGACGGTGACCGGGTCGACCCACCCGTCCGCGTGGCCGCCGCGGTCCGGGGGGAACCGGATCCCGTCGTGGCGGGCTGCCCCGTGGCCGGGCAGGCCCTTGCCGTCTCGGCTGTGACCGGTGAGACTCACGGAGTTCGTGAACCGAACCGATGAGGGGGAATACGGAATGCGAAGAACTCTGATCACAGCCGCGGTCGCCTCCGCGGCGCTGGTGGCGGTCGCCGCCAGCGTGCCGGCCGACGCGACGAGCCCGCCGGTGCACAAGACGACGATCGCCAAGGCGGCGTCCAAGGCGGCCTTCAAGAAGGTGGCGACGGGGCTCGACAACCCACGCCAGCTCAACTTCTCCAAGAGCGGGAAGCTCTACATCACCGAGGCCGGCAGAGGCGGTCCCAACGACTGCGTCACCGGAGGAGAGGGCGGCATGGTCTGCTGGGGCGCCACCGGCAGCGTCACGGTCGTCTCGCACGGGCACCAGCATCGGGTCGTCAAGGGTCTCCCGTCCTACGCCGACCAGGGCGCCGGGACTTTCGCGCTCGGCCCCGCGGACGTGGTCCCCTACGGCAAGGGCAAGCTCGCCATCAGCATCGGCTTCGGGTTCGACCCGGCGGCGCGGGCGGCTCTGGCCGAGCCCGCCAACCACTTCGGCCAGCTGCTCCGGTTCAACAGGGCCACCGACGAGCTCTCGGTGCTCGGCGACCTGTCCCGGTTCGAGGGGAACCACAATCCCATCCACGACCCGAACACCGACCCGACGGGTGTGTTCAAGTGGGGCCACAAGTTCTACGTGACCGACTCGGGTGCCAACGACCTGGTCAAGGTGAAGCATCACCACGTTCGGCTGGTCAAGGTGTTCCACGACGTGTCCACCTCGGCGGGCAAGGTCCAAGCGGTCCCCACCGACGTCGTGGTGGGCCCGGACGGTGCGCTGTACATCTGCGAGCTGACGGGCTTCCCGTTCGTCCAGGGCGCAGCCAGCATCTACCGGATGGTGCCCGGTCACAAGGCCCACGTCTGGGCCTCGGGACTGACCAACGTCACCAGCATCGCCTTCGGTCCGGACGGCCGGCTGTACGCCGTCCAGATCTCCAACAGGGGCCTGCTGACCGACTCTCCGGGTGCCCTGTGGCGAGTCGCGTCGGACAAGTCGGGCAAGAAGACCCGCAACGTGTCCGGGCCTCTGACGGTTCCCTACGGTGTGGCCTTCAAGGGGCACAGCGCCTATGTCAGCACCGGCGCGATCTTCCCCGGGGACGGTGAGGTCGTCAAGATCCCGTTGAGCTGAACGGGCTGAACCACGTGGCTGCCCTGGCAGGCGGAGGCGACTCCGCCTGCTAGGGTCGGCTGCGATCGACATCCTTTAACGAGCCGTCCGGTGAGGCGGAGAAGGAGGTCCGGCCGCAGATGCCTGCGCCAGCCACGACAGCGTCATCGTCCGGGGTGCCCGACCGAATCCCGGACCGCACGGTTCTCGACGCGAGCGACATCTCACGGGCACTGAGCCGCATCTCGCACGAGATCCTGGAGCGCAACAAGGGCGCCGAGGGCGTCGTCCTGCTGGGCATCCCCTCACGCGGGGTCCCGCTCGCCGAGCGGATCGCCGAGCGGATCGCGGCCGTGGAGGGCACCGCCGTTCCCAGCGGCTCGCTCGACGTCACGATGTACCGCGACGACCTGCGACTCAAGCCGGCCCGCGCCCTGCTCCCCACCCAGATCCCGGACGGTGGCATCGACGACAAGGTCGTCGTCCTGGTCGACGACGTGTTGTTCTCCGGACGCACGATCCGTGCCGCCCTCGACGCCCTCAACGACGTGGGTCGTCCGCGCGCCGTGCAGCTTGCCGTTCTCGTCGACCGGGGTCACCGCGAGCTGCCCATCCGCGCCGACTTCGTCGGCAAGAACCTCCCGACCTCGCTGGTGCAGCGCGTGCGGGTCCATCTCACCGACGTCGATGACGACGACGCCGTGGTCATCGAGGGAGCCGCGTCATGAAGAAGCACCTGCTGTCGGCCGGCGACCTCACCCGCGACGACGCCGAGCTGGTTCTCCGCACCGCCGAGGAGCTCCGGTCGCTGGCCGATCGGCCGATCAAGAAGCTGCCGGCTCTGCGCGGCCGGACGGTGGTGAACCTGTTCTTCGAGGACTCCACTCGCACCCGCATCTCGTTCGAGGCGGCAGCCAAACGGCTCTCGGCGGACGTCATCAACTTCTCGGCCAAGGGTTCGTCGCTGTCCAAGGGCGAGTCGCTCAAGGACACCGCGTTGACCCTCGAGGCGATGGGCTGCGACGCTGTGGTGATCCGGCACGGTGCCAGCGGTGCGCCGCACCGCCTCGCGCACTCCGGCTGGGTGCGCGCCTCCGTGGTCAACGCCGGCGACGGCACGCACGAGCACCCGACCCAGGCCCTGCTCGACTCGTTCACCATGTGGCGCCATCTCGGGCCGCGGAACGGCGGCACGCTCGACGGCCAGCGGATCGCGATCGTGGGAGACGTGCTGCACTCGCGGGTCGCCCGGTCCAACGCACTGCTCCTGCACACGCTGGGGGCCGAGGTCACGCTGGTGGCGCCGCCGACCCTGCTGCCGGTGGGCGTCGACACCTGGCCGGTGGAGACGTCGTACGACCTCGACGGCGTGCTGCCGAAGACGGACGCCGTGATGATGCTGCGCGTCCAGCGCGAGCGGATGAGCGGTGGGTTCTTCCCGACGGCTCGCGAGTACAGCCGGCGGTACGGCCTGGACGGGCGGCGGATGGCCACCCTTCAGGACCACACGATCGTCATGCACCCGGGTCCGATGGTGCGAGGCATGGAGATCACCGCCGACGTCGCCGACTCGGCACGGTCGGTGATCGTCGAGCAGGTCACCAACGGCGTGGCCGTCCGGATGGCCGTGCTCTACCTGCTGCTGGGAGGCAGCGAGCCTCCGTCGGTCGAG
>JBKPTA010000094.1:0-29560 GCA_046735295.1 Actinomycetota bacterium
GGCTGCCACCGTGAGCGACCCCTCGGGCTCGAGGTCGTCCGGGCCGTGGGCGGTCATCACGGCGTGGCCGGTCTCGGCCAGGACGATGAACCACGGTGCGACGAACATGGCGAGGGCGAGTCCGACTCGCCGCGTCGAAGCCGTTCGCGCGACGGGATCGACCCGGTCGTGTGGCCGAGACCGCGTCGAAGCGCGGGCTCAGGCACACGACCCGAAAGACCTGGCTGTCGTAGGGTCGGCGGTTGATCCCCGGTTGGTCTGCCGGCAGGGCCCGCCTGACTTTGAATCAGGACTAGCGACGCAGGTTCGACTCCTGCCCGGGGAGCCACGTGCCTGCCTTTCCCAGGTGCGCCGGGGCCGCGCGCATCCCGAAAAACACGGACAACAGTTGACTCCCTCTCAAGTCTCGGACGCCTTCTCCCCGTCCTCGATGTGATCGGCACAGTCATCGGCTGGACCGTCGGTCAAGACGCTCCCGGACGGGTTCTAGCCTGGCCGCGCTCCATCTGTCGGCTCGGGCGATCGCTGAGTCCCGGGCCGTTACGGTGGCGAGCACACCGAGTCCTCAAACCGCAGGAGTCAGCGTGACCATCCTCTGCTACCACACCGTCGATCCCGCCTGGGAGTCACCGCTGGCGATGCGACCCGGCGAGTTCGCCCGGCACGCGGCCTGGTTGGCCCGGCGACGCACCGTCATGCCGCTCGGCGAAGCGGTCGCCCGCCTGGACCGCAGGGGCCGGCTGCCGCGGAGGACAGCGGCGCTGACTTTCGACGATGGTTTCACCGGCGTGCTCGAGCACGCTCTGCCGGAGGTGCAACGCCACGGCCTGCCGATGACGGTCTTCCTCGTGGCACAGACTCTGACCGAGGAGGGTCTCGATGCCTGGTGGGTGCGCACCCCTCCTCCGTGGCCGCTCAGCACGCTCACCGTCGACGAGGTCCTGCACCTGCACGACCTCGGCGTCGACCTCCAGTCGCACAGCTGGGCCCACCTGGACCTGCCCGAGCTCGACGAGGATGCCTGCGAGCGTGACCTGCGGCGGAGCCGTGAATTCCTCGAGGACCTGCTTCACGCCCCGGTGCCGCTCCTGGCCTACCCGCGCGGCCTCCATGACGAGGGTGTTCGCCGAGCGGCACGCCGCGCCGGCTACAGCCACGGGTTCGCCCTTCCTGAAGGTCCCGAGCGGGTCCACGAGTTCGCCGTACCACGGGTCGGCATCCATCGCGGCAACAGCACTCGGACCCTGGCCATCAAGGCGCAGCGACCCTATCTCCACGTCCGGCACTCCCTCCTCGCACGCAGTGGGGTGCCACCCCGGGGGGCCCCTTGACAGGCATCTGACCAAGATTGGGTAAAAGGTTCCGAGCCGGCGACGGGGATGAATCGCATACCTATGCTCTCAATGGTCCGGGACGCCGGGGCGACGCAATCGGCGTTCATTGGTCGTTCATCCGAGCCGCCGTCGCGGCTCACGGGGGGAACACGTGATTCACTCGAGGCACACGGCGCGACTCGTCCTGGCTGCGGCATCGTGCGCCGCCGCTGCCGCCGTCGGTGCCTCGCCGCTGGCCGAGACTGCTCGCGCCGACACGCCACCACCTGTCGTGGTCTCCGCAGCAGGAGACATCGCATGCGGAACCACAGTCTCCGCCTATAACAACGGAGACGGCACAGCGACCGAGTGCCATCAAGAGTACACTTCGAGACTCCTTGCTGGCTCCGACGCTGTGTGGACGCTAGGGGATCACGTGTATCCCGTCTCGACCGCCAAGCAGTTGGTCGCCTCCTACGACCCGACTTGGGGCCAGTACAAGGGCATCACGTTCCCAACGCCGGGTGATCACGACTACGGCAAGAGCGCCGCTGGATACTACGGCTACTTCGGTCGCCCGCAGTACTACTCCTTCGACGTGGGCGCCTGGCATGTCATCTCGTTGAATTCCGAAGTCGACCATTCGGCCGGGTCGGCGCAAGAGCAGTGGCTTCAGGCCGATCTCGGTGCGAACAGCTCCGCTTGCGTCGCAGCCTATTGGGGCGAACCTCGCTGGACATCGGGTAAGAAGGCTCCAGGTGACGCATCCTTCGACCCGTTCGTGCAGGACCTCTACGCCGCACATGCGGACATCGTGCTTGCGGGAGACACGCACAACTACGAACGGTTCGCGCCGATGGACCCACAAGGGATAGCTGCCGCGGATGGCGTCCGAGAGTTCGTCGTCGGTACGGGCGGCCGCAACCTCGTGGGTTTCCCACATGTCCAACCCAACAGCGAGAAGCGGGTCAAGGCATTCGGGGTCCTCAAGTTGACGCTTGCGGACGATTCGTACACCTGGCAGTTCGTTGACGAGACCACATCTGTTCGAGACACGGGTTCAGCCAGCTGCAACTGATGGCCCAGAGCTGTTCGGTGCTGCACGGCGGACCCGTGGCCACGTGTCCGATCACGGGTGTTGCCTGGTCTCGTCCTGATCGCATGACGGGGACTGCGCCTTGGAGGACCATCTGGAGTCGTCACCCGAGAGGCTGCCCTCGACGTCTGCCTGTCGGATGTGGAGGAGCTGCGTCACTCCACGTCGCCTCCGCCTCCGGCGCCCCCGTCTGGCAGCTAAGGGGGGCCTACCCGGCGAGTCCCCCTGACCGGGCACTTCCGCAAGATTGGGTAAAGGCGTCCTCTACCGGCGACTCGCGTAGATCGCGCACCTATGCTTCGAAGGGATCCAGTCGATCCTTGGGGGCCGCATGAGTTGGACTCACAGGCTGGGGACGCTGACCATGTCCGCGGCCACTGCCATGACCGTGCTCGGACTCGCCGCACCCGCGAACGCTTCCAGCACGACGGAGCCGGTCTCACTGGGCTGGCACCCCGCGGGGCCAGTGCACAGCAGCGTCAGGCTCGACGGGACGGTGTACGTCGGCGGCAAGCTCGACGGCACGGGCGGCATCGCCGCGATCGACGCCGCCAGCGGCAACCTACGGTGGATGATCGGCACGGACGGCGACGTCCGCGCGCTCGCACTCTCGCCCGACGGCAGCCGGCTCTTTGCCGGCGGCTCGTTCCTCAACGTGGACGGGCAGACCCACCGGCACGTCGCGGCCATCAACGTGGCGGACCACAGCGTGGTCACGACGTTCAATGGCAAGGCGGCCGGCCAGGTCCGCGACCTCCTGGTGCAGGGCAGCACGCTGTACCTCGCCGGACGCTTCACGTCCGTGGATGGCTTCGCGCAGATGGGCCTGGGCGCGATGGACGCGACCACGGGGGGCCGCGACACCACATTCGCCTTCGCTGCGGACGCCGATGTCTACGGCCTCGCGCTCGCCGGGAACCGCCTGGTTGTCGCCGGAGCGTTCACCCAGATCAACGGCTCCGCGCGGGCGTCGCTGGCCGCCATCGACCTGTCCACCAACTCGCTGACCACGTGGGCCCCGGCCCGGTTGTGCTCGATCTGCACCCGCTACTGGGACGTCCAGACCGACGGTACAAACGCCTACGTCGCGGCCCACGGAAACGCTGCGGGTGCCTACAACCTGGTCACCGGCTCCCAGCCATGGCCACGCATCAAGGCCGACGGCGACATCCAGGCTGTCTGGCTGCCCGGGAATGGCCGGCTCTATGTGGGCGGTCATTTCGGACACCCGATCTGGGGGGGCACCGAGAACACCAACCTGGTGGCGGCGGTGTTCACGAGCACCGGACAAGCCGACACGAGCTGGACGCCGAAGTTCTACACGTCATACCCCGGCGTCTGGGCCCTCACCTCGACGGTCGGGAGGCTCTGGGTGGGCGGCGACTTCACGGGTGAGATGCAGAATGGCAGCAACAACCACAAGCCGTACCTCGCTGCCTACCCCATCGGCTGATGAAGGCTGCCGCCGCAACGATGGTCGCGGGGTCCGAACACCACAGCCAGCATGCCCGGCACCGGGCCAGGCGTGACGGCTGCCGGCGAGGGCCTGCGCAGAGCCGCCCCGGCACTGTCCCACGCTGGAGTTTCGTGCGCGAGCACGGGGGTCGGTCTGCTCGTCCGGATCTCACGACGTCGGCCAGGCGACGGAGGCTGATGTGAAGTCGAGTCTCGTGAGGTTGCCGAACCTGTTGGTGATCGGTGTGAGCAAGGCCGGTACAACATCGCTCTTCGAGTACCTCGGGCTGCACCCCGAGATCTGCCTGTCGGACGTGAAGGAGCTCCGTTACTTCACACCTCTGCGCTACGGACAGCCTCTCGAGCCGCTGGCGACGTATGCTGCGCACTTCCGGAACTGCGCCGACCAGCGCTACGCCGTGGAGGCGACGCCAGGGTACTTCTACGGCGGAAGACCTCTGGCCCGGGCGATACGTCAGGTCTGCGACTCCCCACGCGCCGTGCTCAGCCTGCGTGAGCCCGGGGAGCGCTGTTGGTCCTGGTTTCGGTTCGTCAAGAGTCGACTGCGCATCCCCAACGAGCTCACCTTCGAGACCTACCTCGACCGTTGCGAGCAGATGCATGCTGACGGAGTCGACGGTGCGATCGAGAACCAGGCGTACTGGGGTCTCGGTGGGGGCTGTTACGCGACGTGGTTCGACGAATGGGTCGATGAGTTCGGAGGGGACCTTGCGTTGGTGTTCTTCGATGACATCGTCTCTGACGCGCGCGACGTCATGGAGGGGTTGTTCGACTGGCTCGAGCTCGATCGAGGAGATGCCGCGACGGACGGGATCGAGGCGGCGAACAAGACGGAGCACTACCGAAATCCGACCGCCCAGCATGTCGCCGTCGCACTGAACCGTCGCGGAGAGCGGTTCTTCCGCCGCCATCCACGGCTCAAGCGGGGACTTCGGGCGGGCTACTACGCACTCAACCGGGCCGGATCCCCGGAGACGATGTCGGCGGCCTCTCGCGCCCGCCTCGACGCGTTCTACAGAGCTCACAACGAACGGCTCGCAGGCCAGTTGGCGCCGCTCGGTCTCGCCCTGCCCACGCGCTGGTCATGAACGAGCGGAACGGAAGCTGCCTGGGTCGCGTGGATGCCGGCCCCAGGCGTCCCGGGTTCCACGGGAGGGCTCCGATGCACCGCCTGGAGGTCAGCCAGATGGCGGACTGACGCCGAGGCGACGGTACGGCGTGAGGGGGAAGGACGATCCGCCCGGCAACTCCCGGGTCGACTCGACCTCGACCCGATCGGCGTCGGCGGCGTTCCTGGCGAGGGCGATCAGAATGAACACCATCCAGAAGATCTTGAACTCCATGCTGGAAAGGAAGAACACCGCCGACACCAGCCCGGCGAGGGCGCACAGTGGCGGTGCGCGGAGCGACCGCGGTAGGCGCATCGCCTCGACGAAGCCGATCACCAGCCCGAGGCAGAACAAGAGCAGACCGGGTGTGCCGAGTTCGATGACCGCGAGAAGCCAGAGGTTGTGCGGCTGGTACGAGCCCTGAGGGCCCACCAGCACCCGGGCGCCCGGTACGGACGACTGGGTCTCGGCGTACACCTGTGGGAAGGTGCCCCAGCCCGAACCGTACGCGCAGTAGTGCGAGCAGGCAGCGAGCCCGACCCTCCAGATGTCGGTGCGGCCCGACGAGGAGGTCGGGGAGGCGAAGGTGCGGTCCGCGATACCCGCCGGATGGTAGGTCCACACCAAGGCAGACACGGCGACGCCGACGGCGCAAGCGCTCGCCAGACGTATCCGAAACCTGCGCGGGCTCACCCAGATCAGCGCCGCCAGCTCCACTATCGTCGCGATCGTGCCTGCCCGGGACGCGGTCATCAGGACTCCGCACACCATCAGCGCCGCGATCGCGACATAGCGCCACCGCCACCGGCGGTCACTGTAGGCGCGGGTCATAGCGATGACGAGGGGCACCAACAGGGAGATCGCCTGGATGCCGGGATTGAGCAGGTCGTTGCCGAACCGACCGCTGGGATCGATCCCGGAGCCGGGTTGGCCACCGGGGAACCCGCCGAGGAATATCAACTGGTAGAGGCCGTAGCACACTGCACCCACGCCACCGACGAGCAGACCGTTCTCGACGCGGCGCACATCCGCCCTGTCAACCCTGGTGACCGCGACCAGGACGAAGACCAGGATCAGGCTCCCGATCACCGCGAGCCCCGCTAGCGTCGTGGGGCGGTCGATGCTCCACAGGGCGGAGCCGATGGCGAGCCCCAAGAACAACAGCCAGACGGGCACCGCAGCGGACAGGCGCGGTGCCCCCCTCTTGCCGGTCGCCAACCGGAGGATGAGTCCGAGCCCGAGAAGAACGCCGACCAGTGACGACAGCGAGCCGTACTTCGACGTCCCGATCGACACCCTTTCCCCGAACGGGATCAGGGCGGCGAAGATCGGCAGGGCGACGCGGATCGGCTCGCGGATGCAGATCACTGCCATCGCCAAGCCGAACGGGGCGAGCGCGAGAACGGCCACCCACATCGTCATTCAACCTCGCTTTCCGACCCGTTGGGTCGTCGCCACCCCGTCGCAGTCGGGTCCGGACGCGCCGGGCGAGTCTGGGAGCCACCGCCCGGAGTGGGACGCCTCGCCGCGGACCGCTGTGCGCGCGAGCACCACGCCGGGGAGCAGGGCGGGAAGGACGGCACCCATGCACGTCCCGAGGACTGTGACGGCCGATGAAGCGCCGAGCGTGCGCCTCGGCACGTCGAACCCGCTGTCCCCCGACCGCACCACGGCGTCATGATACGGGCGCCGACCGCACCATGCCGCCACGACAATGGGGTAGAACTCGCTGCCGTCATCCGCTGCGGGCGCTGCGACACGAGCCAGCGCGACGAGACAAATATGTCCTCCTTCCTTCACAGTTCTTCACAGGGCGACGTCGCGGTGATCCAATGCCTAGGACCGGTCGGGCCCCGGTCGTCCTCCGACGGCTGTGCCCACTCACTCGAGGTAAGGATGCACGCATGAACGGGGGGCGCCTACCCAACCTCATCGTCGCAGGGGTCCCGAAGGCAGGCACCGGTTCGCTGTTCGCCTACCTGTCCCAGCACCCTGACATCTGCCCGGCTGACGAGAAGGAGGTCGGGTACTTCAACTACTTCAACCCGCAGCGGCGCCAAGGAGATCCGCCGCCTCTGGACGAGTACCGTCGGCACTTCGCCCACTGCGGCGACGAACGCTACGCGTTCGAGGCGACCCCCACCTATTCCTACGGCGGCCGACCCGTCATCGACGCGATCAGGGCCACGTTGCCCTCAGCCAAGGTGATCATCTCGCTGCGGGATCCGGTGAATCGGTTGTGGTCCGCCTACACGTTCCAGCGAGAGCTCGGAAACCTGCCCGGGGTCCCATCGTTTGGGGACTACCTGGAGATCTGCGAGCGACGCAGCCCGGACGGTACCGATCTGGTTCCCCGCGACCACTTTCACGGTCTGTACATCGGCTTCTATGCCAACTACATCCCGCTCTGGCTCGATGCATTCGGCCGCGACCTCCGTGTGATCTTCAACGAGGACCTCGCGCGCGACCCGGCGGCGGTGCTCGACGGTGTGGCGCGCTGGCTCGAGATCGACGCCACTGCGGTCGCAGACCTGAACCTGGCACCCCGCAACAAGACCCACCATCCGCGCAGCACACGCCTGGCGCGAGTCGCCTACTCTGTCAAGCGGTCCGCTGAGCAGATGCGGCTCCTTCCCTCATCCGTGCGGGGGCCGCTGCGCCGGGCGTACGTGCGGGCGAACTCGGGCGTGCCGCCCGAGGAGATGGCGCCTCACGTGCGAGAGCGCGTGCAGGCCATCTACCGCGACTCCACCAAGCAGACCGCTCGCGCGCTCGCGGCGCACGGCTATCGGGACCTCCCGGCGTGGCTGCGGGCGGAGGACTGAGACATCCTGCCGGGCCGGACCCGCCCATGTCAGCAGACCAGCCGGCCCAGCACCGGGATCCGGCGGAGCTCAGGAAAGGTCTCGCTCAGCTCCAGAGCCCGGCGGCTCCCGGCCAGCACTCCCACGGACACCAGGACTGCGGCAACCACGCTGAGCACGATGCCGGGTGCGACCACCAGCTGGAACAGCCACAGCGCGCCGGCGCCGCCGGCGATGAGCCCGTAGCAGGTCCAACACTCCGGGTCGATGAACCTGGTGTGGATGGCGTCACGGAGCGCCCACTGGTTCAGGAAGTTCTGAGTCACCAGGGCGATGGTGTTCGCCACTGCCGCACCCACGGCCCCGAGGCCCGGGACGAACACCACGCAGAGCCCGACGTTGAGCACGGCCACAGTCATGTTGACCCCGACGAGATACCGGATACGCCCGGCCACCTGGAGGGCGTAGGCGTTGAACCCGAGCATCACGTTGACGTAGTAGCCGACGGCAAGGACCGACAGGACCGTGCCGGCCTCGGCGTATCTCGCGCCGAACAGGGTGACCGTCGTCGCCGGTGCGAGCGGGCCGGTCAACGCGAAGATCGGAAAGGTGAAGACGGCAACGAAGCAGGCTGTGTGCCAGTAGCTCCGGCGCAGACCGTCGATTTCACCGCGGGTGTAGAAGCGGGCGATCGCCGGCAGGAACAGCGTCACGAACGAGGCCGTGATCGCTGTGTTGAGCCGCGCCGGGTTGAACACCGCGCGATAGTTCGCCACCTCGGCCGCTGAATGGTAGGCACCCAGCACCACGGTGCCGCCGACCGTCATCGACAGCAACGCGAGCTCACCGGTGATCAGCGGGAACGAGAACTCGAACACGTCCTTGTACGGCACGACGATCTGGCGAGGGTGGAGCTCCTTGAGCAGACCACGCTCCGCGAGGGCGGCGATGAGCAGCGCCAGGTAGAGCAGGATCCCGGCCAGCGACGCGACGAGATACCCCACGGCCAGGAACGTGACGCCGGCGCCGTTCAGCGCGAGCAGGAGCACGACGACCAGGCGAAGTCCGGGGGCCATGAGGAACTTCCGGAAGAAGATCGCCCTGGGCTTGCTGAACACCGCGAACAGCGAGACGAAGACCTGGTCCAGAGCCTCCAGCGGCGACAGGAACACCAGGATCAGCACCAAGCGGATGCCCCCCTGGTCCTCGACCGACGACCCGATCAGCTGGCCGCTGAACAGGTACAGCGCGCCGATGCAGACCACGCTGGTGGCGAAGATGGTCCCGACGGCCAGGAACATCGCGCCGAACATCCGGGGATAGTCGCGCTGCTCCTCATAGGTGGCCATGAACCGGCTCAAGAGCCGCCCCTGGCCGAGGCTCAGCAGCACCCGGGCGGAGTTCGCCAGCACCAGCGCGTAGGCGAACGCGCCGAAGTCGCCCTTGGGCAGGTAACGCACCAGGACCACCTGGGTGGCCATACTCAGCAGCAGGGCGAGGATGCGCCCGAGAACCAACAGCGCCGAGCCTCGCACCTGACGTCGTTGGATCTTCTGGGCACTGTCATCGACGGGTGCACCGAAGGGTTCCGCGCCCGGCGTCGACTGCCGTCCCAGCATCCAGTCCCCCCGTACTCGACACGTGTGGAGAGCCGCCGACCCCCCGGTCGCGCGATGCGTGCCCGCCGACCCCAAGTCTATCCGGTCCGCGCCTCGCGTACGGGGTTTCCCAGCGAGCGACGACCCTTGGTCACGGCTCAGGCGTCACGCCTGGTCACGGCTCAGGCGTCACGCAACTCGGGAGGCGTCTCGGCGCCTCTCGCGCGTGGCCGGCTGTCTCAGGTCCGCCAGGAGTACCCGTAGCGGCGCAGCAACGGCCAGGTGCTGGCGACCACGAACAGCTGGTCGCGCCGGCTCATCGCGGTCTTCCACTCCTCGTCGACCCGGATCCGGACGGAGCCGACGATGAATCGGCTGGGGTTGCCGGCGACGATGTGATTGGGCTGCAGGCGCACGGTCCGGGCATCCTCGAATGGCGGTCGCTCGACCACGCCCATCATCGAGAGGAGCCGGTCCACCGACTCGGCCGGCCGGGCGCAGAAGTCCTCGTAGCGCAGCCGGAGCCAGCGCTGGGGCGGGAGATAGTGACGCAGGGCCTCCGTGCCGAGGGCACTGGCGAGCCATCGGCGTACCGTTGCGGGCAACCTTCGAGTGCCCATGGTGCGGGTCTGCTCGCCCACCGAGAAGCTCTTGGCGCGGCGCCATGAGTGCGCAACCGCACGAGGGTCGCGCAGGACGTGGAGCACATGGTGGTCGACGTGCCGCACCCGAGCCATCACGGCCGCGTCCAGCGGTCGCTTGGACGTGTCGATGACGACCCTCGCGCCAGTCATCTCCGCGAAGGTGCCGATCGCGACGCCGGTCACGTGACGGACCAGCCGCAGGGCGGCCCAGTCGTCCCCATCGCCGGCAGCGCTGCGCAGCACCCGCAGCCGGTTGCGGGTCTCGCCGAGCTCATGTTGGGCAGCCACGATGCTCTGCACGGTCGGCGGGACCCCGTCCGGCCCGGGCGTCGACAGGCAGCGCTCGATCACGCGGGACCACACCGGGCAGTCGGCCGGCTTCTCACCACAGCCGCACGGCCGCCCGTCGAGCACTCCCTTCTGCCACAACCAGCGGATCTCTCCTGCCCCTGCGCAGCCCGGCACCTCGCCCAGGATGCTCGCGAGCATCGTGGTGCCACTGCGTCCCGCGCCCACCACGGACAAGACAGTGACCTGGTCCCGCGATGCTGCCACGCCTCCCCCTCGAAGACCTGCCGATCCGTCCGAAGCGTCCTCCGGTGCTCCGCCGGCTCGTCATGCTGCCCCCTATCATGACAGCGTGGGTGAACGCCGGGGGACGATCGAGCGACCTGCCTCCGTTGCGCCGGGCGCACATGGCGCACCGCGCCGCAACCGCTGGCGCACCGCCGGCGTCCCGGTAGTGCTGGTGCTGGCAGCTGCGCTGATCCTCGGCATCGCGCGTCCCTTCGGCGGAGACGGGCACCCGCGACCGAAGACACCCAGCGCATCGCCCTCGGTGTCCCACGACGCGCCTCTGGACGCACGCGGCCTGCCCTACCGGCCGTTCCGTGCCCACTCCTGGTGGAACACCCCCGTGCCCGTGACCGCGCCCCACGACCCCGAGGAGGCGCAGATCCTCGACTACCTGAGCACCGGCCCCGAAAGCGGGCACGGCTGCCTGCGGCTGGCCGGTGCGGGCCACAACAGGTGGGGACAGCCGGCGTACTGGTCCCAGCCCGGGGACCCCCAGTACGCCGTACGGGGTCTGGGCCCCGGCGCGCCGCCCGAGACGCGGCACCTGCGCATACCCGTGGGAGCCCGGGCCGCGCACAACTCCGACAGGACGATGACCGTCTACGACGTCTCCCGCGACTACGTGGTGCTGCTGACTGACGCCCGCTACCGCTCCGCCCGCGACACCTGGTCAGCATCCGGGGCCACCGTCACCTACCTGGACTCCAACGGCCTGCTGGCAGCCACCGGCAAGTCCGACGATCCACGCAACATCGGAACCCACCGCGGCAACAACGGCGCCACGTCGTACGTCCGCTTCGACATGGTCCGCGCCGGTGCCGTCCGCAACGTCCTCAAGATCGCCGCCGGGCCGGAGCTGGCCAATCGCTGGGTCTTCCCGATGACCGGCTCCGACGGTGACGTCACGGACCCAAGGCTCGGTGCACCTCCCGAAGGACTCAGGCTGCGCCTCAAGCCCACCATCGACCTCCACCACCTGCGCCTGCACCCGCAGGCGCTCGTGATCGCGCGGGCGCTGCAGAAGTACGGCGTCTACCTCGGCGACTCCGGCGGCACCACTGCACTCAAGCTCGAAGACACACGGGCCGAGGGTCGCGGGCAGCTCTGGACGGTGACGTCGGAGGACCTCTGTATGCTTCCGTTGACGCCAGAATTCTGGGACGTCCTGCCAAAGGGATATGACCCGAGTGCGCACTGACCCGGTTCCCGACTTCCTCTACATCGGCACCAGCAAGGCCGGGTCGACCTGGCTCTTCAATGCCTTGTCGGTGCATCCCGACGTGTGGCTGGCGTCCAACAAGGGGCTCTACTACTTCGACGCTCACTACGAGCGCGGCCAGGACTGGTACCTCCAGCAGTTCGAGGCCGCCGACGAGCCCGCGGTAGGCGAGTTCTCGCACTCCTACCTCTCCTCCCCGCAGGCGCCGGCGCGGATCGCGGAGTACTCCCCCAGCATGCGACTGCTGGTCTGTCTGCGCGAGCCGGTCGACCGGGCCTTCTCCGACTTCCTCGACCTGGTCAAGAACAACGGCTTCACTGGGGACTTCAGCGAGGCCATCGAGGAGTATCCGCGGCTGCTCGACCGCGGGCGCTACGCCACTCACTTGTCCCGCTACCTGGAGCACTTCCCCAGGAGCCAGATCCACGTCGGCCTCTTCGACGACCTCAAGTTGGGCGCGCAGGAGTACGTCGACGAGGTCTACGACTTCCTGGGCCTGGAGCGCGTTGTGCTGTCAACCGGCGACCTACGCGCGCGGATGCCGGCCGGACGGCCGCGTAACGCCACCGTGGTCGCCCTGAGCAAGCGGGCGTCGAAGGCGGCCGCCTCGGTCGGACTGCGCCGCTGGCGATCACGGATCAAGCGCTCCACGATGGTCCGCGCAGCGCTGTACAAGCAGTACCGGGACGACAAGCCGCGTCTCGACCCGGCCCTTGACGCTCAACTGCGCGAGAGCTTCGCCGACGAGGTGTCGGGGCTCGACGGACTGCTCGGCCGCTCCGTCTCCGAGCAGTGGGGTTACACCACAGCGTAGGTGAGCTGACTACTTCCAGCCCTGTGCCTTCCGTCGCGCATGCTAACCTGAGCCCCTTCTCCGGGGCCCGTGTCCGCCCGGACCGGGCAGGCTGCGGGGGCAGAGTTGGCGGTCGGGCGAGTCGTCGAGACTCTCACGCAGCGCATCTCCCCGCACACACACGAGTGGTTTCCGGACCGGCCGCACTCCCGGGTCACGGTCCGAGTGCTGGCCGATCGGCCCAAGAGCCTGCTCCTCACCATCCACCTGGACGGAGCCGGGGTTCCGGCGGCGCTCGCCAAGCTGCGTCGCAACTCTGCCGAGGGAGCCGGTGCGGGCGCTCGTCCGCGGTTGAGACAGCAGGCGACCACCGCGGAGGAGCTGACCCTGCTGGAATGGGCCGGGCTGGTGGCGATCGAGCGTGCCTGCGGCGGCACCACCGGCTTGGGTGTCGTCCGCCCGCTCCTGCTGATGCGCGCCGACTCGGGGCTCGTGATGTCGTTCGTCGACGCGCCGACGCTGCGCAGTCTCGTCCTCGGGTCGAGCCGATTGCGTCCCGGCCGCGGCCGCCTCGATGAGTCCATCGCCGGCTGCACGCTCGCCGGACTCTGGCTGCGCACCTTCCAGGACCGCTACGCCGGATCAGACCGCCCGGTGCGCCAGGGCACCCGCGAGGAGGTGGTCGATCGGTTGTACGCCTACGGGGCCTTCCTCGGCTCGCCCGAGTGGCGTCGGGTCGCGAAGGCGGGGGCAGCGCTCGTCAGCCGAATCCTCCCCCGCCAGCTGCCGCTGGCGGTCGGACACGGTGACTTCGCTCCCCGCAACATGCTGCTGCGTGACGGTCGGCTCACCGTCATCGACCCGCTCCCGCGCTGGCAGGTGCCCGTGTACGACGACCTGTGCCGGTTCGTGGTCGGCATCCGCCTGATCGGCGAGCAGGTCCACACCCACGGGCTGGCCTTGGGCGCGGCCACTCTCGAGGCTCTCGAGGAGGCCGCCATCGCGTCGTACCTCGGCCCCGCTGCGGACCGCGCACCGGTGCGCGCCTACCAGCTGCTGATCCTGATGGACAAGTGGACCGCTATGCTGCACAACCGCCGTCGGGACGTGCGCGGCAGGCTGGCTCGGCGGTCGGCCGCACTGACCGACCACCGGCTCCGCGCCGAGGCGGAGCGACTGCTAGACCTCGCCGCCACCGACGGCTGACATGTCAGTCCTCCTTGTCGAAGATGCGACGGCGGTGCGGGGAGAGCAGCACGACGCCCGTGGGAGCACCCGTGTTATGCCCCTCGGCGAACAACCGCAGCTTGCGCGCGCTCATCCCGTCGGGAGCGAGCAGGAGGCTGTAGGTCGGCTCGTCCGGAGGGGTGATCCAAGCGTCCGCGCCGTTGGGTGCCAGCACCGTGGGCACGTGCAGCCCGCTGCCCGGCGTTCCTGTTCGCCCCTGCGAAGGGCCGCGCCTCAACGGGCGGAAGACCTCGTTCATCGATCGGGCGAGCTGCTCGGCCTGCCCGTGATGGGGAGCGGCGACGTGGATGGTGGACGCGGAGGTCGCCAGCAGCCGGCGGCAGAGCAGCCCGATGGCACGCCCGTCGGTCCCCCTCGGTGGTCCCTTGCGCGGCAGGCTGATCCGACCTACCACGGGAAACCCTGTGACATCCTGCGCGGTGGAGACTTCCACGACGGGACGGCGGACCACGAGCAAGAGTCCGACGAGTGCGACCCCGACGAGCAGGCCGGCGATGAGCCCGAGGACCACCGAGAGGTAGCCGCCGCCGAACTGCGGGACCTTCTTGGCGAGAACGGCCCGGTGCTGGATCAGGAACGGCGCCACGGACGCGGAGTACTTGTTCAGCTCGATCACGAAGGTGGCGGCCGCTTGGTTTGCGATCTTCATCGCCTCGTCGGCCGTGGGCGCGCTGGCGACGACGTCCAGCACGAGGTTGTCCTGTCCTGCGACCAGCCGGACCTTGGCCGGGATGACGTTGCCCGTGGACTGGTGGAGCAGCGCCCGGACGTCCTGCTCGACAGCGCCGTTGTTGAAGACGGACTCGGCGAAGCGAGGCAGGGGGGTGGTGTTCGAGAGCAGGAGCGGGCCGCTGGGACCCACCTGCGCCGTTGCCTGGAACTCCTCGGTACGGCGGGAGAGCATCAGCGGGACCAGTATGCCCAGGACGAGCACCGTCGCGAGGACCAGCAGGACGTAACGGCGCAGTCCCCACAGCAAGGTGGCGAACAGGTCCGACCCGTTCTCATTCCGGTCCCCGGTCACCGGACCAAGAGTAGGTGGCCGCCGGTCACCGTGCGGTCCACTTGCGAAGTCGCTGATGCTCACGGTGCAAACGCTCCATAAGGGATCATTGCGTCCAGTCTCGCGTGGAACCCGTCACACCTGGTGGTGTCGGAGAACTCCGGGTCCTGGGTCAGCACAACGTTGCCGTATCCATGCTCGCTCGATTCAAGGGTCTTCCTCACTTCCGGACGAAGGAGCTGTGCGGCGTCCACTGCGACGTTGTTACTCACTTGAGTGTCGCGCTTGGTCAGTTCAGCGTCGCCGGGCAGCCTCACCGGGTGTAACCGGATCATGGCCGGCGCCGTACTGCCACCGATGACGTTCCTGACGATCTTGACGTCGCGGGGGCGGCCGCGGACGTCGACGCCGAGGCTGCCGCCGTAGACGGTGTTGCGGACTATCTTGACCCGGACCGGGGTGCCGGCGCCCGAGCCGATCCGCACATTGGCCTGGCCGTCGGCGTTGAAGATCACGTTGCGGGCCACGACGCCGTGCGCGCCCCGCTCCATGGCGCCGAGGAACAGGTTCGTCGACCGCATCGGCGGCTTGGGGAGACCGTGGATGCAGTTGCCGCGGAACTGGAACCCCGATGGCTCGCCGAGTCCCGCACCCGTGATCATCACGTTGGCTTTGCCGAGCGTGCCCGAGAACTCGCTGTCCTGCCACGTCCACGCGTGGCCGCCGATCACCTTGACCATGTAGGGGGACTGCCCCTTGGCACTCCGATCACCGGTCACGTCGAGGTTGTCGATCAGCCAGTAGGTCGGTCGGCGCAACGACACGGTGCCGGCCAGTACGGGGTTCTCGCCCGGGTAGGCGAGCACGGTGATCGGGGCTGCCGGGGTGCCGGGATGGAGCTGGAGGTGGTCGATCTGCTCGTGGTACACGCCGCCGCGCACGAAGAGCACCTGCCCCAGGTAGAGACGTCGGAACGCGTGGGCCAGGGTGCCCCACGGTCGGTCCAGGGTGCCGGGATTGTCGTCGTCGCCGTCCGGGCTGACGTAGCGCAGCAGCGACGCCTCGGTCGGCACCGAGGGTGAGGGGATGGGGCTGGGCGAGAGCGCTCCCTTCCCCTTGACGACCTCCTCGTTCCTGCAGCCGAGCAATGCGGTGGCGAGCAGGGCCAGGGCGAGAACCATGCGCGCGGGTGTTCGGGTCATCTCCTCCTCCGGACGGCGGAACCCAGCACGTCGGCCACGTCGGTGACAAAGGGACCCGGGTCACGGCTCGACCAGATGGCGTGGACGCGGGGCCCGCGTACCGAGGACAGCCATTCCCGGGGAGTCAGCTCGCCGCGACGGATGCCGACCGCCGCAGCCTGCAGGTCACGGCGCACGTCGAGCCAGGTGGTGCCGACGTATTGCTGGGTGCGCTCGGCGGGCAGCGGCAGTCCCGCCGCGTCACAGTACGCCGTGTACACCAGCTCGACACCGCCGCCCTCGGCGATCGCGGAGCGGCCGGTCGGGCGGCCGACGTTCGGCTCGATGATCGCCATCGCGCCGGTGCGCGAGTCGCGCTTCATCTCGAGGTAGGCCAGGCCGTGGAACCCCACGGACCCGAACACCCGCAGCGTCTCCTCGCACACCTCGTCGTTGCGGCACTCCTCGCCGGAGGCGCTGGTACCGATCTGCGGAGGCCACTGGCGCAGCTTGCGCGCCACGAAGGTGACCAGCGGGGTGCCGGAGGCGTCGAAGTAGGCGTTGCAGGAGAAGAGCGCGTCCTCCGGTCCCTCCACCCACTCCTGGGCGAGCAGCACCGACGCCCAGTCGGCGACCCGGTCATAGACCTCCAGCAGCTCACGGGCGTCGCGCACCCGGATCGCCTTGGCACTGGTGTGCGCCACCCACGTCTCAGTCTTGACCGGCGGCTTGACGAGGCTCGGCCAGGAGAGCACCTCCGCCGCCTTCTCCGCGTCGGCCCGGCTGCGCAGCACCTCGGTGCGCGGTACGGCTAGGCCGTGGATCTTCGCATGGTCGGAGAAGCGCACCTTGTCCATGAGCAGGTCGATCCCGTCATGGTCGCCGAGCGGCAGCCGGAACCGGTCCAGCAGCTGGTCGCGGTGCAGCGAGAGCGCCCAGACAGCACCGTCGGTGCACGGCACCAGCACAGCCGGGTCAGGGCCGAGGCGCCGGGCCAGACTGAGGAGGGTGTCGACCAGGGCGGGTCCGGTCAGCCGCGATTCCACGACGTCGACGCAGGCGTTGGTGCGCGCACCGAAGTGCCGCCGGTTCGCGGCCACGCCGTACACCCGCACCCCGCGGTCGGCGAGGATCCGCGCCGTCTGCAGGCCGGTGATGTTGTCGAGCCCGACCACCACAGCCGCCGGGCCGCTCCCCGTCAGCCGGCCCGTGGCGGAGGACATCCATGTGCGCCGGTGGTCAGCCCTCCTCATCCGCCTCCTCCGCCTGGATCGTCTCCGTGGTGTGGACGAGATCGAAGACGTGGTCCACGGATGCGATCGTCGGGTCCGCCGCCGCCGGCTTCCGCTGCTTGTCGAGGATCTCCAGTGTCTCCTCCATCGCCTTCACCGCCGCCCGCATCGGCTGGTTGGCGAGGATCACCATCGAGAAGCCCTTCTCGTGCAGCTCGTCGGCGGTGTAGTCAGGGAACAGCGTCGGCACGGCGACCAGAGGCACGGTGCGGCCCTCCGCGTGCCAGGCGTCGAGGAAGCCGGTGATCTCGGTCAGCGTCTTGTCCTTGCTGTGGATCAGGATCGCGTCCGCACCCGCGTCGGCGTACGACGTGGCCCGCTCCATCGCCGCCTCCACACCGTGCCCGGCGATGAGCGCCTCGACTCGCGCGATCACGACGAACGCCTCGGAGTCCTTGCCCTCCACCGCGGCCCTGAGCCGCCGTGCCTGCTCCCTGGTCGGGATCAGCTCGCGCTTGGACCGGCCCTGGTAGAGGCTGTTGCGCTTGGGGAACAGGTTGTCCTCGATACAGACGGCAGCCACGCCCGCCCGGTCGAACTCGACGGCCGTGCGGACCACGTTGCTGAAGCCGCCGAAGCCGTTGTCGCAGTCGACGACCACCGGCAGCTCGGTGGCACTCTCGATCGACCGGGTCACCGCGAGCGTCTCGCTCATCGTCACCAGGTTGAGGTCCGGCAGCCCGTACGCCATCGCCGAGACGCCGAAGCCGCTGACCCAGACGGCGTCGAAGTCGTAGTTGCCGATCAGACGCGCGGACATCGCATCGTGCGCGCCGACGGCCACCACCGGCGTGTCACCGGTCAGCCCGGCCCGCAGCCGCATCCGCTTCGCCTCGGCGCGGCCCAGCCGCGGCTGGTCAGAGAACATGTTCGCCATCTCGGATCTCCTCGTCGAGCTTCCCGTTGTCGAAGGCCTGCACCAGCTCGACGATCCGCTCACCGATCAGGTGCTGCGAGTCCACCGCCATGGCCCCGATGTGCGGGGTCAGGACGACGTTGTCCAGCTCGGCGAAGCGGGACCGGGTCCCCTCCCCCTCGATCTCGTGCACGTCCAGGGCAGCTCCGGCGACGGTGTCGCCGCGCGTCAGCGCCTCGAGCAGTGCCGCCTCGTCGACCACGCCGCCCCGGGCGACATTGACCAGCAGCGAGCCGGGCTTCATCCGCGACAGCGCGTCGGCCCCGATCAGGTGCCGGGTGGACTCGTCGAGCGGCGTGTGCAGGCACAGGAAGTCGGAGGTGGTGAGCACCTCGTCGAAGTCGGTGAGGCGGACCCCGCGGCCGAGCAGCTGTTGGGCGATCGTGTCGTTGGCATTGGCCACGCAACCGATGGCGTGCATGCCCCAGGCGGCGCCCATCTGGCCGACCAGGCCGCCGATGTTGCCGGCACCGACGATGCCCAGCGTCTTGCCGTGCAGCAGGGGTCCGCCCAGCCTCGGCTTGGGCCAACGGCCCTGACGGAGCAGGCGGTCCGCCATCGTCACCCTCCGGGCCAGGGCGAGCAGCAGGGCGAATGTGAACTCCGCGACCGGAGGTGCGGACATCCCCGGGATCTTCACGACACGCAGTCCCTGGAGCCGGGCCTGGGCGAGGTCGATGTTGTCGAGACCGGCTCCGGCCCGCACCACCAGCCTGAGCTCCGGCGCGGCGGCCAGCACCTCCGCCGACAGCGTCACGCCACTGCGCACGACGACGGCACACCGGTCGGCGATCACGTCCTTCAGCGCCGCTGGAGTGGATGCGGCGGGCGTCACCACGTCGTGCGACTCGGAGAGAACCTGGACGGTGGCCGGGTCGATCGGGCTGGCCAGCAGGATCTTCATGCGTTCTTCGCCTTCCAGGTGGACTCGATGGCCGCCACGACCTCGGAGACGGCCGCGTCGAGCGGGCGGTCGACGTCGACGACCACGAAGTCCGGAAACAACGGCGCCAGCTCGAGGTACTGCTGCCGGCGGCGCTCGAGCCACGCCACCGTGGCCTCGGGCTTGCGGGCGTGCAGGACCTCGGCCGGGGCGTCGAGCAGGATCACGAGGTCGGGCTTGGGGTAGAGCCGCTGCAGCATCCAGCCGTGCAGCCGCTGGGCCCTGCCGCGACGAGGCTGCCCGCCGTCTCGGGCCTCGATGTCGGCGTGGTAGTAGTCGAGGAAGAAGTGGCGGTCGAAGACCACGATCCGGCCGCGGAGACGGTGACCCAGGGCCACGAGCTGACGGAGCCACTCCTCGGTCATCCAGACGGACATCCGGACGGTGGCCCTGACGGCGGCGAGGCGGCCGGACGGCGTGTGCTGCGCGTCGGGCTCAACGTCACGCAGGCCGCTGGCCACCAGGTCCGGTCGGCCGCCGCGAGCCCGCTTCGCCGCGAGCAGCAGCCGGGTGGTCGGCAGCAGCAACGTGCTGGCCTCCAGGTTGACCCCCATGTAGATCGTCGTCACGGGTGCCGGCAGGGTCGCCTTCCGGAGACGAGCACTGATGGTGCTCTTGCCCGCCCCGTCGGGTCCGACGAGGGCAACGGTCAGACGCGACCGAGCCAATGGCCTCCCCCTTTGCCATGCGCGAAGTCCCAGGGTATGGCGCCCGAGGGTCCAGTGGTCGAGGTCGGCCGAAATAGGTGCCGGACTTCCTCAAATCCGGGGACCGCTCCTCGCCGCTGCCTCCAGGACGGCGCGGCCGAGCACGTGGATGTCGCAGGGATGCGGGTGGGTGACCTTGGCCGAGGGCACGTGGTCGAGCCGCTCAGCGAGGAGCCGGGCCTCGAGCTCGCCTACCGACTCGAGCAGCGGCGAGGTCCGGTCGGGAAAGGCGTAGCGGAACTGCCGGTAGTGCACCATCAGCGGTGCGCGCTCCTCGGCCAGCGAGGCAGCCATCCGGCGGGAGACCTCGCCGGGCTGCGCGGTGTGGACGACGGTCTGTGGTGCCTCGTGGCTCAGCACGAGCACCACCGCGTCGAGCGGTGCACTGGTCACCATGCCGTCGGCCCCGAAGAGGTCGGCCGGAGGCACCTGGAGATAGGCCTGGCGACCGAGCGCGGGCGCGACCCGCCGTACCAGCCCCGAGCCCTTCCATGACCGCTGGGCCACCCCGTCAGCGAGCCGGGAGACGGTCGCCCAGGCACGTAGCCGCCGACGCTCGGAGGCGGTGCGGGCGGCGAGCAGGTCGGGCCGCTGGGTGAGCTGCCAGGCCCACAGCCGAATGGGCTCCGGCAGCCCGAGCATCCGGCCGTCGGGCGGCAGGTGGACCCACTCGTCACCGACGTAGCGGGCGCCGTGCCGCGTCGCGGCCAGCAGGACCTCGGTCTTGCCGCCCTTGGACCAACCGGTGACCAGGATCCCCGCACCGTCCACCTCGAGCGCAGTCGCGTGCAGGGGCAGCACGTCCCGGGTGAGCAGGATCAGGTTCACCACGGCCAGAAGGTGGGGCACGGCGGGGATCCCGTGCTCGCAGACGATCTCGGCACCAGACCCCAGCCGGTCGAACGGCAGCCTGGTCCGTCGGCTGCTGCCGCCCTTGCCTTGGAGCAGGTAGAAGAAGTCGTCGTCGTACCCGCTCTCGCCCACGCCGACCAGCGTCAGCGGACCTGGGGCAAGACGGTCGACGAAGCGGACGGTCAGGTCCGGATCCCGACCGAGGGTGGTCTCCGGGCGGCCGAGCTGCCGGCGTACGACGGCGAGATCGGCGGGCGAGCCGTCCACCACCCGCACCCCGACCAGGCCGTGCAGGTCGAAGTCGACCGCCTCAGCCGGCCCGTCAGCCGGACCTCCCGCCGGCTCCGCCATCAAGAGCGACCGTCATGTCGCAGTATCGCCGACGCCGCCCTCAGGTCGGCCCAGGTGCGGCCTTGCTGCACCCGGCGGGCGGCGTCCGCGAACCTCACCGCGCGCCGGGCCCTGGTCCGGGCCAGCGCCGCCTCGGCCTGGGTCAGGCGGCGGTTCAGCTCCACAGGGTCGGCGTCGAGAGCGAGCTGCGCCGCGGGACCCGTCTCGAGCACGCCGGGATGCTCGGCGCAGCGCACGGCGAGCTCTTTGCCGCTCGCGGTCCGGTTGCGGGCGCCAGCGGGGAACGGCCGGGTCCCGCTCTCGGTGTACCCGAACACCGCAGCCAGCGGCGCGGCGTCGGTCAGCGCCTCGCGCTGGGCCGCGGTGACCTCGTCGGTCCATCTCTCGGCCCGCCGGGCGTCGATCGGGTCGCGCGAGCTCGTGCTGCCGTCGGTGAGCCTCGGTGCCCTCTGCGCGCGCTGCACCTCGTGGTGGTGCAGCAGCACCGCGTCGAACTCCTCGCCGATCGCCGGCATGAGCTCGCGAAGCACCTCCTCGCTGTCGCTGACCAGGTCCTCGTAGCGGCAGAGTGTGAACCGGTCACCGAGATGACCGGCCGCGGTGAGCATCTGGCGGTTGACCTCGCACCAGTACGCGACGGCCTCGTCGAACGCGTAGTGGAAGCTGCGGTGCAGCGAGGCCGCCACCGCCCCCGGGTGGCGGACGATACCCACGAAGACGGCGTCGGGAAAGACTCGGCCCATCTGGTCCATATGGGCGGTGTGGAACGGAGTCTTGTCCCCCCAGCGGACCTTCCCCTGCGACCGCGCGTGGCGCTCGAACATGCCGGAGTAGAACTCGCGGAGGCGCGCGTCGAGCTCCTGCTCGGTCCAGCCCAGTCGAACGAACCACTCCGCCCCGTGCTTCCAGCCGGGGATGCGTCGGTTGGCGAGGAGCGCTCCCATGAAGCCCGTCTCGGCACCGATCGCGATCCGCGGATGGCTGTCCAGGATGAGGCGCAGCATGGTGGAGCCCGATCGCATCGAGCCGACGATGAAGACCGGTCCCTCATCCATACGCGCCATTATGGCCGCTGGCGGAAGGCACCGGGCATCGCTGCCGGATTCCGACGACGCGGCTTTGCGCAGCACGCTACGCCGTCCGCGGCGGTCGCCCACTCCGGCTTCGTCGGACCGTCCTCGCTCAGGGGCGGAAGCCGCCCTTGACGAACACGAAGTCGGTCCACGGGAGGTGCTTCAGCGAGTCCTTGTTCAAGATCCCGGACCAGTCGACGTTGGACTGGAGCTTCAGGTTGTTGCCCGTGCCGGAGTTGTCGCCGACCACCGCGCCGTACTTCTGCAGCGCGCGGGCGATGACCCGGGCAGCGGGCGACAGGTGGAGGGCGTCGAGGTCGACGCTCCGCCTCAGCCGGACCACGGCACCCTCGGGAACGACGCCGGTGTGGCGAGACTCTGAGCGGGTCATCGGGAAGTAGGCGCTCTTGCCTTCGGGCGTCGAGGAGGCGGTCTCCCACCAGTACACCTCGAGGCGGTGACGGATCTTGCCGCGCCGGATCTCGGCCTTGGTCACGGCCGCGACCGAGGCAGGGATGCCACGGTGGCCGAAGTTGGCCCTGCTGCCGCCCGGGAGTCCGGCGGCCACGCCGTTGGACTGGTACTTGTACCGGGACAGGCCGGTGGCGGTCCAGCGGCCGCCTGAGTAGGAAGCGTCATGGAGACCCACGACCTGGTTGGTGGCCCGGTCGATGATCGTCAGCGCCGCGTCCTGCGTCGCCATCGGGCGGGCCTTGGCGGGGATGTGCACGCGGACGGCGTGTCCGTTGGCAGTGATCCGGACGAGCGGGTCGGACGAGTGCGCACGGTAGACCGGCATGCCCCAGTCGCCGATGACCAGTTTCAGGTAGTTCTGTGTGTGCGACGCGTCGAGCGAGTCGCGGATCCACGCGGCGCTGTAGGGGCTGTGCGGCGCCTTCCCGAGCTTGGTGTTCCAGTAGCCCGTGGGTTGGAAGGGCCGGGGGCCGGTGACCTCCCGCGCGTAGACGGACGGCGGGGTCGCGCCGTGCGCGGGAATGCCGAGGCCCTGGGGAAGGGCGGCGGCACCGGCAAGGAGGGCGGCGCTCGCGACGAAGAGCAGGGGTGGGCGGAGGCGCCTGAGAGTCAAGAGCATGCGGGGGTACCTTCGGTGGGGGGCATCCGATCCGAGGAGTAAGGCAAAGGTCACGGGATGATTGCAAGTCGACAAAGCCAGCCCGTACCTCGCTCAGGCGCGGTCGCCGTGTCTCACATCATGGAACAGCTGGTCGATCGCCCGCGCCGTGGCGGTGCTGGAGAACGCCTCGACCGCCCGCTTCCGGCTGGCCAGGCCCTGCTGCCGCCGCAGCCCGGGATCGACCAGTAGATCCCGAAGCGCGTGTGCCAGTCGGCGCGGGTCCCTCGCCCCCACTACCGCCCCACAGTCCGGCGTGACCAGCCGCGACACGTCTCCGACATCGCTGGCGACCACCGGGAGCCCCGCCGCCATCGCCTCGAGTACCGACAGTGGCATCGCTTCCCACCAGGACGGAAGGCAGAACACGTCGGCCTCGGCGTACGCCGCGGGCATTTCCTCGGGGGGCCGGGTGCCGAGAATCCGGGCGACTCCCTCGGCCGCCGCCAGTACCGGCTCGGCGGCCCCGGGACCCTCGTCGGGTACACCGCCGAGGAGCAAGAGCTCGTGATCGATCCCCTCCTCGTGCAGGCGACGGGAGGCCTCCAGCAGGTCCAGCACGCCCTTTCGGGGCGTGAGGAGGCCGACATAGAGGATCCGCGGCGGTTGGTGATCGACCTCGGTGGGCACGAAGCGGTCGGTGTCCACGCCGTTGTCGATCAGGCTGACCCTGCCGGGACCCAGCGCCCGCCGCAGCGTCCGCTCCCCGGCCGACCACACAGCCACGACATGGCTGGCCGGCAGCATGGCCAATCGCATCAGGGTCCTCGTCCGCCTGGTGGTCAGCCAAGTCTCGATGTTGCCGCCATGGGCGTGCATCACGACGCGCGCCCCCCGTAGCCGGCCGGCCAGGGCCAGCAGCCCGGCCCGGAGCAGGGTGACGGCTGGCGCGAGCGCCGAGTGGATGTGCACGATGTCCTGGCCCTCGGCCATCCGGAACACGCTGACCGCGTCACGCAGCGTGCGGCCGATGTTGCCCGCTGTCATCTCGCCGCCCTCCGGGGTGCCGAAGTGGGCGACGTTGAGGAACGTGATCTCGTGCCGCCTCCCGAGCTCGCCGCTCTGCAGGGTGTGGAGGAAACTCGGGATCCCGCCCCGGTCGGGATAGCCCTTGCCGACGAGCAGCACCCGGCTCACGGTCCGTGCCCCTCGGCCGTCCCCAGCGCGGCGTACTGCCCATAGAGCTCCTGAGCGCGGCCGAGCAGCCTCGCGGCGCGCGGACGCCGCAGCGACGCGGCGATCTGAGCCTTCCGCAGCTCCCGTTCGTCGGAGGGCCGGCCGACGTGGGTCTCGACTACCTCGCCGCGGCACTCGAGCCGGTTCATCTCCTCGACAAGCTCGAAGGCCGCCGCGTCGTTGCTCGGGGTTGCGTGGTACCGAGCGAACGACGTCCCGAACCGTTGGTTGACCCGGTCTATCACAGTGCCGAAGTCGCTGGTGACCTCGTCGAAGAGTCCCACCACGAAGGCGTCCCGCGCCGACCAGGCGGTCCGGTAGAAGTCCAGGTACTCCACCAGGGCGTCCTCGGCGTGCAGTCCCGGACGGCGCACCAGGTACGACGGCACGGCCTGCTCCGGCGCCCGCGCCAGGGCAATAGCGGGGATCCCCAGCCGCTTCGCTCGCAGGAGGTGGGGAGCACCGTGAAGGTGACGCCCGAGATGCAGCTGGGGGCCATTGGCGATGCGGAAGGCCGCGACGCCGAAGGTGTTGCCCGACCGCGGGAAGCCCTCGATCACCAGGGCTGTACCCGTCCGGGCGAGGGTGGCGCGCTTGTCCGCCCGCGCGTACATGGTCGCGTCCCAGGCGTAGGGCAGCCGGGAGACGGGGCGCCGTAGGTGGAGGCGGAGCCTCACGAGGTTCTGGCCCAGGCGCACGCGATCACGGTACCGGCCACGACTCGGCCCGCACCCCCACGATCGGTGAAGACTTCCCGGAGCGCGCGTGGTTTCCCCCCGCTCGGACTACCGTTCTCGTGTGCCAGCGACCGGGGGGAAGCACACGGACGAGCTCGTGACCGTGATCATGCCTGCCCGAAACGAGGCGCGCTGGATCGGCGCCGCCCTCGACTCCGTGCTCGGCCAGACCTACCGTCACCTCCAGTTCGTGGTGATCGACGGCGGCTCGACAGACCACACCCGCTCGATCGTCGAGGAGCGACGGGCTCGCGACCCCCGGGTCGAGATACTCACCAACCCGTTGCCGAGCATCCCGGTCTCGCTGAATCTGGCGCTCGCCGCCGCCCGTGGTCGGTGGCTGGTCCGGGTGGACGCCCATTGCACGGTGCCGCCGACGTACGTCGCCGATCTGGTCGCACGCCTGCGCGAGGGCCCCTGGGCCGGCGTCGGTGGCATCAAGCCGGGTGTGGGGATCACCCCCGCCGGGCGGGCCATCGCGGCCGCAATGAGCAGCCGCTTCGGCGTCGGCAACAGCCGCTACCACTACGCGACCACCGAGCTCGAGGTCGACCACCTGCCCTTCGGCGCCTATCCGGTCGAGCTCCTGCGGGAGGTGGGCGGGTGGGACCAGAGCCTGGTCGCCAACGAGGACTACGAGCTCGACTACCGGCTCCGCCGGCGCGGCGGCCGGCTGCTGCTCGACCCACGCGTGGTGATCGCCTGGCAGTGCCGCCAATCGGTGCCCGAGCTCTACCGGCAATACGTCCGCTACGGGAAGGGCAAGGCAGATGTCGCGCTGCTCCACCCGACGTCCCTCTCACCCCGGCACGTCGCCGCGCCGGCCCTGGTTGCCTGGTTGGGCCTGGCGGCTCTACGCGCCTCCCGACACCCGTGGCAGGCCCTCGCGATGGTCACGCCGTATGTCGCGGGAGTGGCCGTCGCGACACGGCAGACCCGCCGCGCCCTTGACGATGAGGCGGACTGGGTGCACTTGCCAACGGCGTTCGCGGCCATGCATGTCGGGTGGGGCTACGGGTTCTGGGCAGGACTCGCCCGTGGCCTTGGGCGTCGGGCGATTTCCGCAACATGGTTGAAGATCACCTCGCACACTCGTAGATTCGGGCATCTCAGATGGGGTAGCGCTCCTCGAGGTGACGGCTCCTAATCCAAGAAGCAGGGCGGGGCAGATGGCCGAGCATCCGAAGTTCCAGCGCCTAGCCAGGCATCGGCCACGTCGCCTCGCGGCACTCGCGGGCACGGCCGCTGCGGCGATCAGCGCAGCCGTGGGCGTCGTCGCATTCCCCGCGCCGGCCATCGCCGCGACTGAGCGCGCCGTTTGGCATCTCGATGAGACCTCGGGCAGCACTGCGTTCGACTCGTCCGGCAACATGAACGACGGCACGGCGTACAACGTCGTGATGAACGGCAGCGGCTACGAGTTCAACGGCCGCAGCTCTCAGGTCATCGTGCCCACGTCCACCTCACTCAACCCAGGGACCGCGGCGTTCTCCTTCTCTGTGACCTTCAGGTCCACAGTGGCACCCGGTACCGGCCTCGATTACGACCTGCTCCGCAAGGGCCTCGCTACGACCTCGGGCGGTGAGTACAAGATGGAGATCCTCCAGGCCAACGGCAAGGCCCGTGCCCTCTGCCTGGTCAAGGACTCCGCGAAGCACGTGCTGCAGATCCGCGGCACCACCAATCTCACGGACGGTCAGGTGCACACGATCACCTGCACCCGCACCAGCGCCGGAGTCACGGTGGTCGTCGACAACCTGGCCCCCCGAACGAAGGCCGGCTCAACCGGGACGATCAGCAACTCGGCTCCGCTCTCGATCGGCGCCAAGGCCGAAGGTGGGACGGAGGCCGACTGGTTCACGGGCGTGATCCTGGAGTCCAGCGTCCGCTGACCCACCTGGTTCAGCGACCGGTAGCCTTCAGAAGGGCTCGGGCGGTGCGGACCATGATCTTGAGGTCCAGCCACAAAGACCAGTGCTCGATGTACCAGTTGTCGAAATAGGCCCGATCCGTGATCGAGGTGTCACCGCGCAGGCCCTCCACCGCCGCCAGGCCGGTCAGGCCGACCATCACCCGGTGCCGGTGGACGTACGACGGTATCTCGTCACCGAACTTCTCGACGAACTCCGGCCGCTCAGGCCGCGGACCGACCAGGCTCATGTCTCCCCGAAGCACATTGACCAGTTGTGGCAGCTCGTCGATGGAGTACCGGCGGATGAACGCACCCACGGGGCCGGTCCGGTCCGCACTTGCTGCCCACTCGGGTGAGCTCCCAGGGGGCAGCGGGCTCATCGAGCGTAGCTTGAGCAGCTGGAACCGCCGGCCGTTGAGCCCGACTCGCTCCTGCCGGTAGATCACTCCGGGACCCAGCTCGAGACGAAGGGCCAGGGCAGCGACCCCGATCAGCCAACTGACTGCAAGCAGCGCAGCCGCGGCGATCGTCACATCTGCGCCACGCTTGACCCTCACGTGCATCCGGGATCGGCCGCCCCGCTTGAGCCGTTGGAGCGGGACGCCCCAGACCTCATCGTCCGCCGATCTCGATAGCTCGGACAGGCGCGGGAGCACAAAGATCTCGGTCGAGGCGCCACAGGTTCGCAGCGCCTCGATGACGCCTTGCTCCTCCTCCGACGAGGCATCACCCACGATCAAGGTGTCGACGGCGCCGGACCTGATCAGGCCCAGTAGGTTTCTCACGTCGCCGGAGAGCGGGAGACCGTAAGGGTCGGAGGGGCGGGCGGCGCCGCCCAGCACCCCACGCACGCGTAGGCCCGTCTCCGGGTGCTCGTGGATCCTCGTGACCAGTTCAGCCGCGTGCGACCCTGTACCGACCAGGACGGTGTCGCGCCTCAGCACACCACGAGACCTCCAGCTTTGGAGCACCGCGTAGACACAGGCGCGGCCACAGACGGCCAGGGTTCCGGCGACCCCCGCTCCGACCACCGCCCGAGTGAACTCAGGGCCATGGGCCAATGAGATCGCCGTCAGTCCCATAGCGGATCCGGCGAGGATCGCCGGCACATCGTCCAAGGCCGAGAGCCGGAGATGGTGGCCGTACAACCCGGCTACTGCGAAGCTCACCAGCACGATCAGGGCCCACAGGACCGCCAGTCCATCGGCCGGCCGGATCAAGGAGATAGCCACCCCCAGCGCCGCCGCGTCCGAGCCAAGCCGAAACAGAGCTTCGACGGTACTGGCCCGGGCACCGAACAGCCCGGCTCGCGGGAAGTACTGCGCAGGGCCGTCAGCCGGACTCTCGGTTGCGTCGAGCGGCCCGCCCGCGGCGGTCACGATGCCAGAGGCGGCGACCTCCATCCCGGGTAGACGCACGTCTATGGGTGTACTCATCTGAGCTCCCCCCGAAGCTGTGTTGGCGCTGCCTTCTCCGTCTGCTCCAGAGGTCCGTCACCGGCTCGCGCGACTCAGTGCCGTCCCCCCGTCTGATCGTTCATCATCAGGACGTGGCGGGGCGTACCCAATTCGCGGGATTTGCGTGTCCGTATCGCCACCCAATTGGGGCATGTATTGGCCCCAACTGGTGAGAGTCGGCCAAGGGTTTTCACAGCAGATTCGGCAGCTTCCAGTGGTGACGCCGAAAATTCGCGAGTCGGATGCCATTCTCGACCCTCCTCCGCGGAGCAAGGTCGACTCTGCCCAGTGGTGGATCCGGGTTCGTCCGGCCACGCGCCAGCGATGCGCGTCCAGCCGATCCCAGGAGCTGGCGACGGCATCGGATGGCGAAGGGTGAGGTTCCACCGGACGTGGTGGAGCACACCGACCAACACCGGGCTGCCTTCTCTCGGCCGAATCGGGCACGCCTTTCGACGACCCCTGGTGATAATGGGCCACGAGATTCTCCCTGGTGATAATGGGCCACGGGATTTCGCGGTTCCTTTCTGCGACTCTCGTGAGCGGCGTTCGTAACGATCAGACCGTGGCTTCTATCCCAGCGGGCGCAGGGAGATGCGCGCCGGCAACGTGCGTCTGACTCGTGCTCCGGGAGTGGAGTCGAGGCTCGCTTGCCCTCCTTCCCTCCGATCAGGGACGGACGATGATGTCACTGCACCAGCAGCACCGGGGAGCTGGCCGAGTAGTTCCCGGCCTTGTCCTGGGCCCGGACGAAGAAGCGGTTGTTCCCCCGAGAGGCACGGTGATCGTGTTGACGTTGCCTGGGGTGGCCGCGATCGGTCGGTCATCGCGCAGGATCTCGTAGAAGGTGCCGCCGACGGCGTCGGTCGACTTCTGCCAGGTCAACGTGACCGTCGTCGCCGTCTGGCTGCTCACAGCGAGCTGCGTCGGCACCGTCGGTGGGGTGGAGTCG
>JBKPTA010000095.1:0-19175 GCA_046735295.1 Actinomycetota bacterium
CGCGTTCGGGCACGTGCTCGTCAGCGTCTTCGACGACACGTGCGACTCCCTGGGCACCAACTCCGGGAACGGAACCTGCTCCAGCTGAGCGCGCTCACGACGACGGGCCGCGGATCCATGGGGGATCCGCGGCCCTCGTCATGTGCGGCTCACAGGTGCGGCTCACAGGTGCGGCTCACAGGTGCGGGGCACGGTCGTCGGCAGGAGGTGCCGTGGTCGTCACGCCCATCCGACGTCCCAGCTGCTCGGCGATGGCGATCCGCTCCAGCGTCGTCGGGTGTGAGCCGAACCAGAACTCGGACCAGGCCGGCGGGTCGTCGCTCAGCGCGTGCAGGTCGAGCTCGCGCTGCATCTTCTCGAAGACCACCGGCTCGCGCGTCGCTTCGAGCGAGTCCACGTCCGCCCGGGTCTCGATCAGACGGGACAGCCCGTTGGTGAGCGGACTGGAGGCCAACGTGCCGATCGCGACCAGGGCGAGCACCAGCGGGACCACCGTGGGGTCCTGCACGGCTCCCGGCCCACGGCGTACCAACGCGACTGCGAGGCCGAGGAGCCCGACGCCCAGCGTCGTTCCCAGCGCGGCGAGGACCGAGCCGACCAGCACGTCGTCGTGGCGGGCGTGGCCGAGCTCGTGCGCGACGATGGACAGGATCTGCGCCCGTGGGAGGTCGCGGACCACGTTGTCGTAGAGCACCACCCGCCGCGTGCTCCCGAAGCCCGAGACGTAGGCGTTCAGAGTCGTGGTACGACGCGAGGCGTCGGCCACCAGCACGTCGTCCAGGTGGACGTGCTCGCGGTCGGCGAGCCGAAGGATCCCCGTGCGCAGCGGCCCGTCCGCCAGCGGCGTGAAGTGGTTGAACGCGGGCTCCACGAGCACCGGGTAGACGAACGACCCGACCATCACCAGGCAGCCGAGAACGGTCCCCGCGACGGCCGGCCAGGCCCCGGGGAAGTGGCGGGCCGCTCCGATCAGGACCAGGAGCAGGAGGCTGGAGATGATCACCGAGAGCACGAGCCCCTTGAGCAGGTCGACGGTCCACGGTCCCCACGCCTCGGTGCTGAGGCCGTAGGCGACGGACCGGTGGTGCCCGATGATCGCGAAGGGCAGGGTCACCAGCCGCCCCACGAGCGCCAGCGCGACCACCGCCTGCAGGACCCGAAGCCACCACCAGCCGCGGAGCCGACCGGCGAGCCTGCGGCCGACGGGGGTCAGGCCGAGCACCAGTGCGACGAGGAGCGATACGCCCAGCGACGCCCATGCGAGGTGGCGCGCAGGGTCGCTGTAGGCGTTGGCCCGGGCGATCTCGGCGGGGCTGAACACCGCGGACTCCGGGACCGGGGCGGGGGTGCCGCCGGGCACCGGGTGCCACGGGATGAGGAGCGCGGCCACGACGACGAAGGCGGCGGTGGCGACCAGGAAGGTGACCAGGGACCAGCGGCGCTCGCTCACGCCGGCAAGTGTGACAGGAGGTTCCGCCACTGCCGGACGAAGTCGCGAGGGCCCAGGCCGAAGTACCGATGGAGCTCCGGGCCGAGCCGACCGCCCTCGTCCATGGCGCGGTAGAAGGCCACCAGGGCTCGGGTACCGCCGTCGCGGGCGAGCAGCCGGCAGGCGAGCCAGGCGCTCTCGTAGTGAGCCTCGAGATGGGGCGTCCCGGCGGCGAAGTCACCGTGCCCGGGCAGGTGGCGTGGCGGCCCAGACCGGCGGACCAGGGCGATGGCCCGGCCTGCGGCGGTGGCCAACGGCAGGCGTTGGGAGCGCAGGGCGACGTAGTCGGCGAAGCCCTCGACCAGCCAGATCGGAGCCGGGCTGGACGACGCGTTCATCGCGACGTGGGTCGCCTCGTGCGTGATCACGACCTGGGCACCGCGCGGCTTGAGCGGCAGGAAGACCGAGGGGTTCACGAAGACGTGGCTCGGGGAGCGTCGCGAGCGCGAGCCGTCGACGGTGGTGGTCACCGCCGCGATCCCGTCGTACTGGCCGGGGCGGGCATCGAGCGCGGCCTCCAGGCCGAGCTTTGAGGCGGGCACCTCGACCACCAGTCCGCCTGGCCAGTGCACCAGCACCTGCCGGACCTGCCGAACGGCGCGCCGGGCGAGGCCGGCGAGGTCGTCCGCCTGCGCGGATCTGCCGTGGACGAGGACCAGGCTGTGCCCGCCACGACGTACCGCGACCCGCCCCGACAGCCAGACCGGTGACCGGCGGGCTCCCCCGCCGATGCCGGCGACCCGGAGCCTGCCGTGCAACAGCGCGAACCGGACCCGCACCTCCAGCCGCACGTCCCTCCGGTCATACCCGGCGAACCGCCAGGTCGTCGCCACGTCCGCCGACCACGTGCCGTCCGGTGCCACCGCGCCCGAGGAGGAGATGTAGCGCAGCGAGAAGTCCGTGACGTGCAGAGCGCGCGCGTTCCGGACCACCCCGACGAGCTCCGCTCGGGATCTCCGGTCGTCACCGAGACCCCGCGCGGCCGCCGCGTCGCGACGCCGCACCGCCGACTGCAGGTCGTCGAGCAGGGTGGTCGCGCCGGTCTGGTCGACCTGCGGCGCGGGGCGGCCGGCCAGTGGCGCGTGGTACGTCGTGTGCCGGGTGCTCACCCAGGCGACGACCCCGACCGCCAGAGCCAGGAACAGCGAAAGGCCGACCACCCACCAACGGGGGCGGTCGGCCCTTCGACGCGCTCGGGGCGCCGGGTCAGCCAGGACGGACGGCGCCGACGTACGGCATGGAGTAGAGACCCGTGACGCGGATGCCGGTCGACGGGTTCTCGGCGTTCACGATCATGCCGTGGCCGATGTACATGCCCACGTGGCTGATCGGCTGGTAGTAGAAGACGAGGTCCCCTGGCTGCAGCTGGCTGGCGGAGATGTGGGTTCCGGAGCCGTACTGGGCGCTCGACGAGTGGGGGAGGCCGACCCCGGCGGCGCCCCAGGCGGCCATGGTGAGGCCGGAGCAGTCGTAGGCGTTCGGGCCGGAGGCCCCGTACACGTACGCCTTGCCGACCTGGGCCATCGCGAAGCGCACCGCAGCGGCGGCGCGGCCCGACGCCGGGATGTCCGAGACCGAGACCGGGACCGTGGTGCTGCTGCGCGACGCAGCGAGAAGACGCTCCCGCGCCTGCGCCTTGAGCTTGCCGAGCAGCTCCTTGGCGGCGGCCAGGTTCTTGTCGATCGTCGCCTTGTCCTGGGCGGCTTGCCGCTCCAGCGCCGCGACCCGGGCGAGCTGGTCCTGGGTGGCTTGCTGCCGGATGCTGAGCGCCTTGGCCTCGGTGAGGTAGGAGGAGTACTGCCCCGCCTGCATCGAGTTGAACGCCGACATCGTGGTCAGCTTGGAGACGAACGCGCTCGGATCGCTGGAGACCACGGCCTGGCCGACGGCGGACAGCGAGTCGCCCTCGTACTGCTGGACGATGGAGTCGGCCACGATCTGCCGGGCCTGCTCGGTACGCCGCTGCTGGCGCGCCTGGTCCGCTCGGAGGGCGGCGACGTCGTCGCGCATCTGCTGGAGCTGCACGTGGATCGTGTTGTAGCGCTCCGACGCCTGCTCGGCCGCGTGGTACAGGGTGTCCACGCGATGGCGGACGTCCTGGATGGTGGGCTTGGCCTCCGCCGTGCCGCTGGGAACCGACCCGACGAAGACGACGGCCGCGGCGGCGGAACTGGCGATGAGCGTGACGAGGCTTCTCCGGCCGTTGAGCACGAGCGGAAGAACTCCCTTGCTTTGTCGTACGCCTACCGGGTGAGCTGACGGGTTCGGGCACGACAGGCCCTACACCGCTTCCTCGTCGAAAGCACCTTCGGTGCTCCGGCGCCTGGGCGGTGATTCACCCCAGGTGGGGGTTGGTTCCCCGGCTCGTCGTGATGACCCCGAGTGGCCACCTCGATGACTCGGCGCGACACCCGCATGGACACCGGACTGGTCCATCGGCACGGGCATCTGAGCGGTCACCCTAACCACACCCTTCGGGGTCCGCCAAACTTTCCCCCGGACGGTCGTGACATTTCCGTCACCCGCGGCGCCGACGTGTCACACAGACCACATCAGCATCAGAAGTGACAGGATTCCTCCTTTCTACGCGTGGTGGTCACGCGGACTCGATGACCGGCGGGTCGACCGGCGTGACCAGGCGCAGTGGAGGCACGAGCCCGCCGGCCGCGAGAGTGTCGAGGGCCTGGCACTCCTCGTCGGCCAGCGTCAGCTCGGGTGGCGGCCCGAGCAGCACACTCACCACGCAGTCGTGACAGGCCTGCCCCCGCACCAGGCAGGTGTCGCAGTCGATTCTCGTCGTCATGTCACCGACGGTCGCACGGACCACCGACAGTGGGTCCGGCCGCCCCCGACAGGTCCGGCAAACCCTCAGTCCGGCAGCATCAGACGGGCACCACCAGACAGGCACCTCGCGAGCACGCTCGCTTCGGTCTCGCTCCGGCCGTTGCGCTCCGACTCCGTCGGATCGCCACGACAAGACCCCACCAGACAGGCACCTCGCGAGCACGCTCGCTTCGGTCTCGCTCCGGCCGTTGCGCTCCGACTCCGTCGGATCGCAACGGCCTCGCTCGGGCGTGTCGGACCTCGTTGTCGGCGCGCCGTCCTAGCGTCGAGGACGTGACCACCGCGCCGCTCCGCCTCCCCGGCGCGTCCGCTGCGCACCTCAGGGCCGTGTCCGGCGCGACAGACCCCCGCAGCCGCTGGGAGGTCCAGCGCAGCTTCGACGAGCTCGGCCGGCCGTTGCGTGACCTCACGTTCTGCGTCGTCGACCTGGAGACCACCGGCGGGTCCGCCGACGGCGGCTCGATGATCACCGAGGTGGGCGCGGTCAAGGTCCGCGGCGGCGAGGTGCTGGGCGAGTTCCAGACCCTGGTCAACCCCCATACCCAGATCCCGCCGTTCATCGCGGTGCTGACCGGCATCACGAACTCCATGGTCAGCCAGGCGCCGTCGATCGAGTCGGTGCTGCCGGCGTTCCTCGAGTTCGCGTCCGGCTCCGTGCTGGTCGCCCACAACGCGCCGTTCGACGTCGGGTTCCTGCAGTGGTTCGCCGCCCGGCAGGGTGTGCCTTGGCCGGCCTTCGAGGTGCTCGACACCGCCAAGATCGCGCGGCGCGTCATCACCCGTGACGACGCCCCCAACTGCAAGCTCTCCTCGCTGGCGCGCGCCTTCCATGCCTCGACCACGCCCAACCACCGTGCCCTGGCCGACGCCCGTGCGACCGTCGACGTGCTCCACGGCCTGATGGAGCGGCTGGGCGGGCTCGGCGTCCACACCCTGGAGGAGCTGTCGACGTTCAGCGCGAAGGTCTCGACGACCCAGCGCCGCAAGCGCCACCTCGCCGAGGGCCTCCCCCATGCTCCGGGGGTCTACCTCTTCCGTGACGAGCAGTCCCGGGTGCTGTATGTCGGTACCTCGCGCGACCTCCGCACGCGGGTGCGGTCCTACTTCACGGCCTCCGAGACCCGCTCGCGCATCGGCGAGATGGTGGCCATCGCCGAGTCGGTGTCGGGCATCGAGTGCGCCACGCCGCTCGAGGCCGAGGTTCGCGAGCTGCGCCTGATCGCCGAGCACAAGCCTCGGTACAACCGGCGCTCCCGTTTCCCCGAGAAGGTCCACTACCTCAAGCTCACCCGCGAGCCGTGGCCGCGGCTGTCCCTGGTCCGCCGGGTGACCGACGACGGCGCCGACTACGTCGGGCCGTTCTCCAGCAAGCGGTCCGCGGAGAAGTGCCTGGCCGCGCTCCACGACACGTTTCCCGTTCGTCAGTGCTCCCAGCGGATCGCCCGGCACCCGTCCGGGTCACCGTGCGTGCTCGCCGAGATGGGCCGCTGCCTGTCCCCTTGTGACGGCAGCGTCGACGAGACGACGTACGCCGCGGTGGTGCGCCAGCTGCGCGACAACCTCCTCCGCCGGCCCGACGACGTGGTCGAGCTGATCACCCGCCGGATGGCCCTGCTCTCCGAGGGCGAGCGCTACGAGGAGGCCGGCGTCCACCGCGACCGCCTGGCGGCGTTCGTCCGCGCGGTCTCGCGCACCCAGCGGCTGGCCGCGCTCACCTCCATCCCCCACCTGGTCGCCGCACGACGTGAGGACGCCGCCCCGGTCGGCTCGCGACTGCGCGGGCAGTGGGCCGTCCACGTCGTCCGGCACGGCCGGCTGGCGGCGGCCGGGGTCATCCCACCGGGCGGCGAGGCCCACCAGTACGTCGCCGACCTGGTCGCGAGCTCCGAGACGGTGCCGGGCGGGCCCGGACCGGTCCCGGCGGCGACCGCCGAGGAGACCGAGAGGATCCTACGGTGGCTCGAGGCGCCGGGCATCCGCCTGGTGGAGGTCGACGGCGAGTGGACCTGCCCCGTGGGCGGCGCCACCCGCCACCTCTCGCTCCACGACGCGGTCCACCAGTCCCGGCTGGACCTGGTGCCGTTCGACGAGCGTCGCGAGCTGCCCGTGGCGAGCCGTCCGACCCGGTAGGTCGGCCGACCGGGCCACTAGAGTCGCCCTCATGATCACCGCCATCGTCTTCGTCAAGGCCGACGTCGCGCAGATCCCCGAGGTGGCCGAGGCGATCGCCGACCTCGAGGGCGTGAGCGAGGTCTACTCCGTGACCGGGCAGATCGACCTGATCGCCCTGGTCCGCGTGCGTCAGCACGACGACGTCGCCCAGGTGGTGGCGGACCGCCTGAACAAGGTCCCCGGCGTCCTCTCGACCGAGACGCACATCGCCTTTCGTGCCTACTCGCGACACGATCTCGAGTCCGCGTTCGCCGTGGGCGTCGACTGAGCCACCCCTAGCCCGGAGACCCCGCCCCGCCGAACGGTCACAACTTCGGCAATCTCCCGAAAACGAGCTCCCTTCCCTCGTATGGTGCCTCGTCGGTCTTTTCGAGAGGGACTCCTCGTGCACGGTCATTCCGGTTCCGCGCGTTCGCGCACCACGGTCGTCGCGTCGCTCGTCGCAGCGGCGGCGCTCGGCGCCTCGCTGCTCGTCGCGCCGGCTGCCCACGCCCTCGGCGCCCCCTCCGGCCTGAGCGAGCACACCCGTAACTCGGCCACGTTCGTGCTGTCGTGGAACGGTGTGGCCAAGGCCGCGACGTACGAGGTCCAGGTGGACACCGACAGCGCGTTCGACTCCCCCGACTACCTGGCGACGACGGTCAACACCACGCTGGTGCCGACCAAGTCCCTGCCGGAGGGCGAGCTGTTCTGGCGGGTCCGCTCGACCAGTGGCAGCACCCGTTCCGGCTGGGCCACGAGCTCGTTCACGGCCGACCCGGTGGCGACCCCGCAGCCGTTGGCCCCTCAGAACGACGAGGAGCTCAGCCAGCCGGACCACCCGCCTCTCCTGCAGTGGAGCGGTGTCCAGGGAGCCACCTCGTACACCGTTGCCGTCGACGGGGACGCCGACATGATCGGCGCGCAGACCTACACGACCAAGAGCACGTCCCTGGTGGTCCCCGTGCCGTTGACGGTCGGCGACTGGTACTGGCAGGTCACGGCGAGCAAGGGCACCGGTCTCAACAGCCTGCCGTCCGACGTGCAGCGCTTCGTCATCGACCCGCTCGCGGCACCGGACATCACCTACCCGGTCGACGATGTCAACCAGAGCCTGGAGGACGTCGTGCTCGACTGGACGCCGGTTCCGGGAGCGACGACGTACGACCTGCAGGTCTCGCCGGACGCGGACTTCAACAACCTCTCCCTGGACGTCACCGGCATCAAGAGCACCCGCTACTCCCCGGCCACCACGCTGAACAACGACCAGTTCTGGTGGCGGGTCAGGGCCGTCGACGCGGCGGGGCAGGAGACCCCCTGGACGGCGTCGCTGAACGGCTTCCAGCGCCAGTGGTCCGAGCAGCCCGAGGCGGTCTACCCCGTGGGTGACCCGGGCACCCCCTCGGCGATCAGCGGGACGAAGGCCTTCTTCCAGTGGACGCCGGTCAAGCACGCCTCCGAGTACGAGCTCCAGGTGTCGACCGACGCCAACTTCTCCCCCGGTGTCACCAAGGTGTGCACCACGGCGCAGACCACGTACACGCCGAGGAACATCAGCAGCAACGACTGCCTGTTCCCCTCGGGGTCCACCGTCTTCTACTGGCGTGTGCGCGCCATGGACCGTCCCTACCCCAACGGACTTCCCGGCATCTACTCGGACCCGCAGGCCTTCACCTACACCCCGCCGGCCGACCCCGCGGGCAGCTGGGACCCGAACGTCCAGGTGACCGGCCTGAAGATCGGCATCGACGGCACCGGAGCCACGACCAACCTCAAGGGCTGCTCCGGCGCGACGGTGGGCGACATCTGCAGCGGCGTGCCGACGACGCCCACACTGTCGTGGGACCCGGTGCCTGGCGCCCACGCCTACCTCGTCTACTACGGGCAGGACGCCAGCTTCACGACCACCGAGATCCCCAACGTCCCGCTGACGGCGAACACGATCCTCCAGCTGAAGGTCGGCGACAGCCTGAACTCACTCCCGGACAGCCAGGCCGGGGGTGCCTACTACTGGCACATCCGGCCGTGCACATCCACGGCGCTCACGAGCTGTGCGGCGGACCCGGAGTCCAGCCAGTCGGTGCTGCCCGACACCCGGTCCTTCCGGAAGGCGTCGCCCGCCGTCACCGGGCTGTCCAGCTCGAACCCGAACTCCAGCGAGATCAGCTTCAGCTGGGACGACTACTACGGCACCAACCTCGGCACGACGTGGAACGGTGAGACGTCGAACCAGACGGCCCGGCAGTACCGGATCCAGGTCGACAACGACTCGTCGTTCGCCTCCCCGATCGACACCAAGACCGTCGACCAGACGACGTACACCGAGCACGACAACCTGTACCCGGACGGCACCTACTACTGGCGGGTTCAGGCCGTCGATGATGCGAACCAGGGTCAGACCTGGTCGTCGCCGCAGACCTTCACCAAGTCGAGCCCGGCGGTGAACCCGGCGTCGCCGGTCGGCGGCGCGCACGTGTCCGGCATGACGCCGTTCCGTTGGGACGCCGCGCCGTTCGCAGCGTCCTACAAGCTCGAGGTGTACAAGAACAACGACCACACCTTCAGCTCGACCAACCGCGTGGTGTCGGTGTCGCTCAAGACCACGGCCTACGCCCCGACGACACCGCTGCCCGCAGACAGCACGAACTACCTGTGGCGAGTCCGCCGGGTGGACGCCTCCGGCAACGCCGGCGCCTGGTCCGACCCGCAGACGTTCTACTCCACCGGCACGGCGCCGACCCTGGTACGGCCGAACGACGGCGTGTGGGCCGGGGCCAAGAGCTCGGTGTTCGAGTGGACCGAGGTTCCGGGGGCGACGTCGTACCAGCTCGTCTTCGGCGGGGCGTCGACCGCGAAGTACACGACGCCGGCGACGGCGTACGCTCCGCTCACCGTGCTCAAGGACGGCTCGTACACCTGGCGAGTCATCGCGCTCGACGCTGGCGGGCACTCGCTCGGCACGAGTGCGACGCGTGACTTCAAGGTCGACGGGACGCCGCCGCGGGTCATCTCGGTCACGCCGTCGACGCTGAAGCCGAAGTCGGTGATCAAGGCGACGTTCAGTGAACGGGTCAAGGGTGTCTCCGGCAAGTCCATGAAGCTGTACAAGCTGAAGGGCCAGAAGAAGAAGCGCATCGACGCGGTCGTCTCGACGGCCAAGAAGGGCAAGGTCGGCCGTCTCGACCCGACGCACGCGCTGAAGCCGGGCAGCTACCTGGTCGTGTTCGTGGCCAGCAGGATCAAGGACCGGGCGGGCAACACGCTGGTCCCGAGCTCGGCCGCGCCGTCGCTGCGCTCGGCCGTTCCTGGGAGCGCCCTGAGGTGGACGGCGGTGGGGTGACGACCATCTCCACCGGGGACCCCGTCGCCCGTCGGCCAGGCATCGTGACCTCCGACGGCGGGACCAACCTCGGTGCGGTCGGCAGGTCGGGGTACTCGCCCAGGCGCCTGGCCGCGACGGCGGTGCTGCTCGGCCTCCTGCTCACCGTCCTGGTCAGCACGGCCGCCACGACCCTGTCGAACCGGGACACCTACTTCCACCTCCGCTTCGGGGAGGAGTTCCTCCACCGGCACTGGACGCTGCGCGATCCAGGCTCCGTGAGCACCTTCGCCACCCAGCACTGGCTGCCGACCCAGTGGCTGCCCGAGGAGGTCATGGCCCAGCTCTACGACTGGTTCGGTCTCGCCGGCGTCGCCTGGCTGTCCGGGCTGCAGCAGATCGTCTTCGTGGCCGTGCTCTACCTGACGGCGCGGCGGTTCGCCGAGCCCCTCGTCGTGGTCGCTCTCCTCTGGCCGACCGTGCTGGCCTGCCTCCTCGGGCTGTCGGCACGACCCCAGGTGCTGAGCTACGTGTTCGTCGCGCTGACCGTCGCGGCCTGGCTCCGGACCCAGGAGGACGGCCGTGCCCGATGGTGGCTCGTGCCGATGACCTGGCTGTGGGCGATGTGCCACGGCATGTGGCCGGTCGGCATCGCGCTCGGCCTGGTCGCAGTCGGCGGCCTGGCCCTGGACCGGGTCACGGACCGCCGCGGGCTCCTGCGCGCCGCGGCCGTCCCGGTGGCGTCCGCCGTGGTGGCCGCACTCACTCCCGTGGGACCCGGCCTTTACGGCGCGGTCCTCGGGGTCGGCGACCGCGCCCGCTTCTTCTCCGAGTGGCAGTCGCCGAGCTTCTCACACGAGCTCTCGGCGAGGGCGCTCGCGGTGTTCCTCCCGGTCACCCTGGTGCTGATGTTGCGCGCCCGCCGTCGCACCTGGACCTCGGTGCTGCTCCTGCTCGTCGCGTTCGCCTGCGCAGTCCAGAGCTACCGCACGCTGCCGATCTCGGCGATCATCCTGCTTCCTCTGGCGGCGGACGCGGCGCAGACCCTGGTCTCGACCCGACCGCTGCCGCTGCGTCGGATCGAGGTGACGGCGACGGTGGGGACAGCGGCGAGTGCGCTGGTTCTCCTCGCGGCGATGGTCCCGACGACGTCCGACCAGCCACCGGCTGTGGGCGCGTGGGTCGACCCCACCCTCTCAGCGCTGCCGGCGGGGACCCCGGTGCTGACGTCCTACCAGGACGGGAGCTACCTGATGTGGGCACATCCCCAGCTGGACCTTCTGGCCCACGGGTACGGCGACACCTTCACCGTGCCCGAGCTGCAGCGCAACGACGACATCCTCCGGCTTCAGCCCGGTTGGGTGGCCGAGCTGCGCAGCACCGGCGTCACCCTGGCCGTCCTCGACCCCACCAGCGGCCTGGCGTACTCGCTGGAGCACCAGGAGGGCTGGCGGGTGGAGCACCGCTCGAGCCAGCTCGAGCTGCTGAGGGCACCAGCCGACTGGTGAGCCGGGCCGGCTCAGGCAAGGAGGTCCCGGACGACCGCGTCGGCGAGCAGGCGACCCTGCCGGGTGAGCACGAGACGCTCGGCGTGCAGCTCGACCAGGTCGCGGCTCACCAGGTCGGCCACGGCGGCACGACCGTGGGCGTCGAGCGCGAGCACCGGCAGGCCGTCTCGTAGCCGGACCTCGAGCAGTACGCGCTCGACACGGCGCGTCTCGGCGTCGAGCACCTCGCGGGCGGCCGCGGGACTCTCCTGGCTCGCGAGCCGGCCGGCGTACGCCGTCGGGTGCTTGACGTTCCACCACCGGACTCCGCCCACATGGCTGTGGGCCCCGGGCCCGACGCCCCACCAGTGACCGCCGGTCCAGTAGAGCTCGTTGTGACGGCACCGGGAGGCCTCGTCGCGCGACCAGTTGGACACCTCGTACCACTCGAGACCCGCCTCGGCCAGCCGCTGGTCTCCGAGCAGGTACTTGTCGGCCAGGTCGTCGTCGTCCGGCGCCGCAAGCTCGCCGCGCGAGACCCGCCGGGCGAGCGCGGTGCCCGGCTCGACCACCAGGGCGTACGCCGACAGGTGGTCGGGGTGGCAGCCCAGCGCCACCTCCACCGAGGTCGCCCAGTCCGCGAGCGACTCGCCCGGTGTGCCGTAGATGAGGTCGAGACTCACCTGTTCGAAGCCGGCCTCGCGCGCCCACTCCACGACCGCCGGCACGCGGAGCGGGTCGTGCGTGCGGTCCAGGGTGTGCAGCACGTGGTCCACGGCCGACTGCATCCCGAAGCTGACCCGGGTGAAACCGGCGTCCCGGAGCTCGGCGAGGTCCCACGCGGCCACGCTGTCGGGGTTCGCCTCGGTGGTCACCTCGACGGCCGGGGCCAGCCCGAACTCCGCTGCAACCCCAGCCAGGATCGAGGACAGGTCGGCCGCGGACAGCAGCGTCGGCGTACCACCACCGAAGAAGACAGTGTCCACCGGCAGGTCGCACTCACCGAGCACCCGGCGCGCGAGCCTGATCTCGGCGATCGCCGCCTCGGCGTACGTCGCCCGGGAGGCGCCTCGCTGGTCTCCGAGCTCGGCGGCGGTGTAGGTGTTGAAGTCGCAGTAGCCGCAGCGGACCGTGCAGAAGGGCACGTGCACGTAGATGCCGAAGGGGCGGCTGCCGAGCTCGGCCAGAGCCACCGGAGGGAGTGACCCGTCGGTGGGGGCCGGGTCGCCGGAGGGCAGCGCGGACGGCACGGGATCATCCAAGCAGAGGGATCCGGCGCCTTCCGCCCACGGCGAACGCGGAAACGTCAGCGTCCCCCGTGGCGTTGTGCCAGCCATGGAGGAGCCCACGGGCGAGCCGCTCGACGCCTATTCCGCGGCGGTGGTCCGTGTCGCCGAGAGCCTGACGCCGCGGGTGGCCGCTCTCCGCGTCGGCAGCGGACGCGGAGCATCGACCGGGTCGGGCGTGGTCCTCACCTCCGAGGGGCACCTGGTCACCAATGCCCACGTCGTGGGAGAGGCGACCGCCGGGGATGCGGCGTTCGCGGACGGCACCATCGCCCGCGTCGACGTGATCGGCCGCGACCCGTTGTCGGACCTCGCCGTTCTCCGTGCCGACCGAGACCTGCCCGCCCCGCCCCGCTACGGCGACGCCGACGGTCTTCGTGTCGGCCAGCTCGTGGTCGCCGTCGGCAACCCGCTCGGGCTGGCCGGCAGCGTGACCGCCGGCGTCGTGAGCGCCCTCGGCCGCAGCATGCCGGCGCGCGGCCGTACGACCGCCCGTCTGATCGAGGACGTCATCCAGACCGACGCCTCCCTCAACCCCGGCAGCTCCGGCGGCGCGCTGGCCGACGCCGAGGGGCGCGTCGTCGGGATCAACACCGCCGTCGCGGGCGTCGGCCTCGGCCTGGCAGTCCCCATGAACGCCACCACCAACCGGATCATCTACTCCCTGCTGCACGACGGGCGAGTCCGTCGCGCCTACCTGGGACTGGTGACCTCACCGGCCCCCCTCACCCCCGCCTGGTCGGCGCGCAGTGGTCAGCGCGCCGCACTCCAGGTCGCGGAGGTCGTCGAGGGCAGTCCAGCGGCGGCCAGCGGACTCCACCGCGGCGACATGGTGCTGGCGGTCGACGGCCGCCCCCTCGGCGACGCCGGATCGCTCCAGCGCCTGCTCCTCGACAATGCCATCGGCAGCCGGGTCGAGATCACGGTGCTCCGCAACGGCGCACTCGTCGACGTGGTCGCGCAGCCCGTCGAGCTCCTCGACTGACGACACCGGCCGGCGGTCTGAGAGTCCCGTCTGCCGAGGCACTGCCGTTCGCTCCGCGCGTGCGTTCGATGCCGAGGTCGAGCGGGTGCCGCCGTGACGCCCGGACGAGCTGCTTCGCGGCCACGCTCGGGTACGTCGTCGACGGGCTCCGGCTCCCTCGGCGAGCGGCGCCTCGTGCGGATGTGCCTGGTCCATCCACGGCCCCGACCGACGGGTCGCCAGGTTCCTCCGCGTCGGCGTTGGCAGGTCATCCGCCCAGGTGTGGCTCCAGCCCACGGGAGGCGGACGACCCGAGAGGTGGAGGCCGAAAGGTGGAGGGCCGAAGAGTGGCGGGCTAGGAGTAGAGGGAGTCGAGCAGATCGGCGTAGTTGTCCTCCACGACGTTGCGCTTGACCTTCATCGACGGCGTGAGCTCGCCGGACTCGACGGAGAGGTCATGGTCGAGGAGCTTCCACTTCTTGATGGTCTCCCAGCGGTTCAGGTGCCGGTTCAGCTCCTCGACGTACCCCTGCACCATCTGCTGACAGGCGGGTGAGGCGACGATCGACGCGTAGTCGCCAGGAACGCCGTTCGCCTCGGCCCACCCGGCCACGGCCTCGGGGTCGAGCGTGACCAGGGCCACGCAGAAGCTGCGCTCGCTGCCGAACACGACGAACTGGCTGGCGTAGGGACAGATCGCCTTGAACTTCGACTCGATCGCCGGCGGGGCGATGTACTTGCCGCCGGACGTCTTGAACAGCTCCTTGAGCCGGCCGGTGATCCGCAGGAACCCGTCGGCGTCCAGCTCGCCCTTGTCGCCGGTGCGCAGCCATCCGTCGTCGGTCAGCGTCGCGGCCGTCTCGGCCGGGAGGTTGTGGTAGCCCTCCATGACGCCCGGGCCCTTGATCAGGATCTCGTCGCCCTCCCCGAGCCTCACCTCCGACCCCGGGAACACTTGGCCGACCGACCCGATCCGGTAGCCGTCGGGGTGGTTCACGAACGACCCCGCCGACGACTCGGTCAGCCCGTAGCCCTCGAGGATCAGGATCCCGGCGGCATCGAACCACTCGGCGATGTCCGGGTTGAGGGCAGCCGCCCCGGAGATGAAGAACCGCACCCGGCCGCCGAAGCGCTCGCGGATCTTGGCGAAGACGAGCTTGTCGAACAGGACGCGCTGCGCACTCAGGAGGACGCCGGGCTTGCGGCCCTCGCGCGTCGCGCGGTCGTGGGCGATGCCCACCTGGAAGGCCCGCTTGAAGATCGCCTCCTTGGCGCCGCCCTCGGCTGCCTGCATGGTGACGATCCGAGCGTGCGCCTTCTCGAAGATCCGCGGTGCCGCGCCCATGAACGTCGGCTTCACCACACCGAGGTTGTCGACGATCCTGTCCACACGGCCGTCGATCGCGCAGGCGAACCCGCACGCCATCTGGGTCGACATCAACACCTTCCCGAACGAGTGCGCCATCGGGAGCCAGCGGAACTCCAGGTCCTTCTCGTCGAGGATGTTCTGCGCCTGGATCGCCGACCCCTCGTACACCCACGAGCTGTGCCGCAGCCGCACGCCCTTGGGCCGGCCGGTGGTCCCCGACGTGTAGATGAGGGTTGCGAGCTGGTCCGGCCGGATCTTCTCGGCCGTCTCGCGGATGGCGTCCCGGTGCTCGGCCAGGTAGGTGTCACCCATCGAGCCGAGGTCCTCCAGCCCGATCACCCAGTCACCATCGGTGGTCCCGTCGAACGTCACGACCTTGGCGAGGTGCGGCAGCTCCGACCTGTGGCCCTTCAGCTTCGCGATCTGCTCGTCGTCCTCCGCGAAGACCACCCGGCACTCCGAGTCGCCGATGATGTACGCCGTGTCCTCGGCGTTCGTGGACGGGTAGACCGTCGTCGTCGCCCCGGCTGCACACATCACGGCGAGGTCGACCAGGATCCAGTCATAGCGCGTGCCCGAGGCGATCCCCACCCGCTGCTCGGGCTCGACACCCAAGGCGAGCAGACCCGCCGCGTAGCGCGAGACCTGTTCACCGGCCTCCGCCCAGGTGACCGACACCCACCGTTCTCCATCGCCCTCGTCGACGGGGTACCGGAACGCCTCGCGGCGGGGACTGCGGTCGACCCGGTCCAGGAACTGGAGGGCAACGTTGGCGACCATCTGGTCGAGACTGGCATCAACGGCGGGCACGCTGTCTCCTGGACGACGGAACGGGGCTCGGGCGACCCGAGGCCGTCAAATCTAGTTGACGGGGTTACCTCCGGGTAGCCAACGAGCCCGGGCACCGCAGGTCAACATGCCGGGACCGGCCAGGCTCAGTCGGACGCACGATCGACGTACCGGCCGAGGACCCGCAGCCGTCCCTCGGCGTCGAGCACCCCGGCGTCACCGGTCCGGAGCCAGCCCGGCTCGGCCTGGGGCGGCGCGGTCGGGCGCCGCGCGTGGTAGCCGTCCATCACCCCGGGTCCGGACACGAGGATCTCTCCGCCCCCGGAGATTCGGACATGGGTACCGGGCAACGGCCGCCCCGCCGTGCGGCTGCTCGCCTCCTCCGGCAGCTCGACCGCCACGGCACCTCCGGTCTCGGCTCGCCCGTAGGCCTCGAGCACCATCACGCCGTTGAGCTCGTAGAAGTCGGCAAGTCCCGCGTCGATGCCTCCGCCGGCGCACACCACGAACCGCAGCCGGTCTCCGAAGGTCTCGCGGACGTCGTTCCGCACCTTCTTGTCCATCGCCTTCTGCCGGCGCAGCAGCCGGCGCGGCTGCTCGTCCTCGACCGTGGCACGCACCCGTTGCAACAGAGCCGGCGTCGCGGTCACGACGGTGGGCCGGACCACGGTCAGCGAGTCGACGACGCGGTCCTGGCGTCCCTCGAGGGCCAGCGGGAAGCCGGCCACCAGCTGGAGCCCGATCACCGACTGCGCGTAGACCGATGTCAGGGGCAGCGGCAGGTAGAGCAGGTCGGTGGCGGAGAGTCGGCCCAGCGCGGCCAGGGCCGTGGCGTGGTAGGTCAGGGCGGCGTGGCTCAGGCGTACGCCGCGAGGGCCCATCGCGTCGGTGAGGTACGGGAGGGCTGCCAGGTTCTGCCGGCGCACGGCGTACAGCCGCTGGGAGAGTGCGCGTGGCTGCGCCGCCAGGTGCTGGCGCCCGAGCGCGAGCAGACCTTCGAGGGGCAGCACCCGGTCGTCGGGATAGTCGCCGTCGATCTGCACGACCTTGGTCACGTCGCGGATGACGCCCCGGATGCGCCACAGCGCGTGGACGACGTCGAAGCTCTCGGCGAGGACGACCCGCGCCCCGGAGTCGACCAGCACTGCCGCGATCGTGGCGTCGTCGGCGCCCGGCGGGACGGCAGTGACGGCTGCACCGGCCCACAGGGTCGCCAGATATCCCAGCACCCACTCGTAGCGGGTCGAGGAGATGATCGCGACCCGCTCCTCGGGCTGGACCCCGAGTGCCAGGAGCCCGGCGGCCAGGCCCTCGACGAGCACGTGGGTCTGCGCCCAGGTGGACTCCTGCCAACCACCCTCCACCGGGTAGTAGTACGCGTCGTCGTCGGGAGTCTCCTCGACGCGGTCGAGGAACATGTGGACGAGTGACCGCGGGCGCTTGTCGATCACCACGGGGTCGATGGCCACCCGTTCCACTCCCTCGTTCGGCGACGGTCACACTCTAGTGAGCGGGCTCAGTCCTGGACCGCCTTCGTGATCGCGACACACTGCGTGATCCACTCGAGCTCGTCCGGGCGCAGGTCGCGTCCCGCGCGCTGGGCGTCCTGCACCGACCAATGCGCGTTGATGACCATCCGCACCACGACCCAGTCGCGGGCCCGCTCCTCGTCGAGCCCGGCGTGGTCGACCAACGTATGGAACCGCCGGCGAAGACCGTTGCGTACGTCGCCCGTCAGCTCCTCGAACCGGTTCCAGAGCATCGGTGCCGGCTCGTAGTGCGGGTCCCCCGACATCGGCTTCGGGTCGATCACCAGCCACTCCCCCCGCCCCGGGTCCTGACCGGGCGGCACCGCCAGCACGTTCTCGTAGTGCAGGTCGCCGTGCACGATCCGGCCGACGCTCTCCGGGTCGACGACGAGGTCGCGACCCAGCGACAGCGCCTGCTCGCGGTAGCGCAGCGGGATGGGGATGTCCGTGGGCTGGGCGGCCAGGTCGTCGAGCCAGCGGGCGACGAACGACGTCACGGTGGCCAGCTGGGGCGGCGCCGGGCAATGGAGCTTCGGGTAGAGCCCAGCCACGACCTCGCAGGCCTCGAGGTCCCAGACCCCGGTCAGGTCGCGCCGCTCCAGACGCTCGAGCAGCATGGCGCGCCGGCGCGGGTCTGCCCGGAGCAGCCGAACCGCGCCGCCGCCGTGCCAGTGCTGCAGGGCCAGCGCCTCGTGGAGCGACTCGTCGTCGCCGTCGAAGGTGATCTTCAGGACCGCCCGCGCCCCGTCCGGCGCGATGACCGGAGCCACCAGCGAGCAGTAGCCGTGCCAGAGATCGTCGCCGTCCCGGGTGAGGCCCCACTCCTCGAGGATGTTCCCGGCCAGGCGCGGCAGACGGTCCAGCCAGGCCCGCCAGTCCGGACCGAGCTCGCGCTGCTCGTCGAGCCCCTCGGGCAGCACGATCGTCATGCCCGTCATCGTGGCATGCGGGTGGCCGGCGCCAACCGCCGTCAGACCTGCGGGCGGCCCGCGGCGTCGTCGCAGTCAGGGCAGCGTTGCTCGCGGGGGATCCGCTCGAAGGGGTACCGGCTCCGCCCGAACGCGTGCAGAGACGCCAGCGGTGTCCCGCACAGGGCGGCGTCTCCGTCGAGCCCTGCAGCATGGACCAGCCCGGCAGGGAGCCGCCACTCCACGCGCCGCAGGCGCTCCCAGGTGCGCACGAACTCCTCGCCGTCGGCGAAGGTGCGGACCACCGCCGGCGCGGTCGTGGAGTCGTCCTCGAAACGCAAGGGCATACCGGCATCGTGGCACCACACCAGCGGGCGCACCGGAGCTTGGCGCAACGTCGGCCGGACGTCCGCTCCGGATAGTCACTCCGGGCCATTCCGGTACGCCTCCGTCGGTGGTCGGGCCTACCGTGCACCCGTGAGCTCCTACGACTGGGACGAGCTGTGCGCGCTCAGTCTTGGTCGCCAGTTCCCCGACGTCGGCCAGCCGGGGCCGGACACCGTGGTCGAGACCGTCCGGCGGATCGGGCCGATCCAGTCCCAGACCGCCCGCTCGCCGTACGTCGCGCTGGGCGCGCGCCTTCCGGGAGTCACCCACGAGGCCGTCACAGCGGCGTACGAGTCGTGGGGGATCGTGCGAGGCAGCACGATCCGTGGCACGGTGCACACCTCGACCGCCGACCACCACGCCGTTCTGGACGCGACCACCCGGGTCGGCCAACGCGCGATCTGGGTGCGTCAGCTGAAGCTCCGGCACTCCGACGTGGAGGATCTCTGGCGGGCCACCGAACACTTCGCGACCGACGCCTGGCGGACACCGGACGAGCTGACCGACCACCTGCGCGGATGGCTCCGCGAGCAAGACGAGGAGATCCCCGAGGTCATCGACCGCGGCCTGGGGCGCTACCTGACCTTCGGCCATGGCGGCCTGCTGCGCAGGCCGCTCACGGGACCGTGGTCCGGCCAGGGTGCGCCCGGATA